>CAZHQG010000020.1:0-53640 GCA_964534275.1 uncultured Binatia bacterium (SeqCode)
CAAGCCTGGGCCGCCACCGCCGCTGGCGGTGTGTGGAGTTGGCTACGGCGCGGGCGAGCGCGAGTGGACCGACCGCCCGAACGTCCTGCGCCTGCTGTTGGCGGAACCTGTGGTCGCGGGCGTCGAGGACGACCTGTTCGTTGTCGAAGCCAATGTCGACGATGCGGTGCCGGAGTGGTTCGACTGGATTTTCGAGCGGCTGTTTGCGGCAGGTGCTCGCGACGTTTGGCTCACGCCGGCGCAAATGAAGAAGAATCGGCCGGCGGTCACGGTGCACGCACTTGCCGACGCCGGCGCGCAAGCCGGCGTTGTCGAGACCATGCTCAATGAAACGCCCTCGCTGGGCGTTCGCGTCTATCCAGTGCGCCGCCACACGCTCGTGCGCGAGGTCCGAACCGTACAAACCCCGTACGGGGAGATTCGGGTCAAACTCGCGCGCATGCCCGACGGACACTGGAACGTCGCTCCCGAGTACGAAGACTGCCGAAAGGCCGCGGAGCAAACCCGCACGCCCTTGAAGCTCGTCTACCAGGCTGCCCTCGCTGCCGCGCTGGGAAACAAGTAAGCCTCAGGGGCACGCCGGCGCACGCCAGCGGTGATCCCGCCTCGGTGCGGGGGAGATCCCATTGCGCCGGATATTGCGGCGCCGAGCCCGTGCTCGTAGCCTCGCGAGAATCGCGGGATTCGGCCAAACACGCATCTGTGTGCCCGTAAGATCACCGTCTGTCGAAGGGCGCCGGATAGAACGCGCGCTCTCCACTTCGAAGAAGCACGGTTTCCACCTTCCGCGCCCGAAGGGGGCTGCGGGCACAGCGAGGACCATGGGGCAGAGAGGCGCAGCGTGGATCGCGGGGGTGTTCCCGTAGGCGGGAACGACGGTGCTGCCGTGTTGCGCCAGTGGAGGGTGCAGAACGTGGCAGGAAGATTGCGTTGCCGCCGTTCGGGGTCGTGCCGGCAGCGGAGGACAAACAACGCGAAGGGAGACTCGAGGCCATGGCAAGGGAGTTTTACGAGCGGCTCAGCGCGATGGACCGGTTTTTCCTCGAAATCGAGGATCGCAACGTCCACATGCACGTCGGGGCTGTAGGGATTTTCGAAGGAGGCGACTTGGTCGACGCCACGGGTGCTTTGGACTTGCCGCGCATCCTTCAGTTGGCCGAACGCGTCGTCTCCGAGGTTCCACGCTTGCGGCAAAAGATCCACGTCGTGCCCGGGTTCGGACATCCCGTTTGGTACGACGACAACCGCTTCAACATTCACTACCACGTTCGGCACACCGCCCTTCCGCGACCGGGCAATGAACGGCAACTGAAACGATTGGTGGGCCGCATCTTGTCGCAGCAACTGGATCGGGGAAAGCCGCTTTGGGAACTGTGGTTCGTCGAGGGGCTCGAAGGCGGCCGCTTCGCCACGGTGAGCAAGGTACATCACTGCATGATCGATGGCATGGCGGGCATGAGCCTGATGGAGCGATTATTGAGCCCAGAGCCGAAACAAAAATCCGTACCGTTGCCGAAACCGTGGCGCCCCCGGCCGCTGCCGCCAGATTGGAAATTGGTGCTCGATGAAATTGCCTATCGTGCGGGCTTGCTCGATCGCGCGGCGCGGTCGGTTCGTTGGGCGACCAGTCACCCCGCGGAGGCAGTGGAACGTGGCTTGGCCTTGGCTCGGGGGACCATCGAAGCGTTGGTGCGGGGATTCGAACCCGCATCCCCCACACCATTGAACCGGCCGATTGGTCCGCACCGCCGGTTCGACTGGTTGCGGATGGACTTGGACTCGGTCCGTGCAGTGGGGCAGCGCGCGGGTGCCACGGTCAACGACGTCGCCCTCACCGTTACCGCCGGCGCCATGCGCAGCCTACTTTTGCGGCGTGGCCTGGACCCGGACCACCTCCGGTTGCGGGTTTTGGTGCCGGTAAGCGTACGGGCGCCGGGGGAGCGCGACGTTCTGAGCAACCGGGTGTCGCTGTTGGTGGTGGACTTGCCAGTGGGCGAAGCCGACCCGGAACGCCGACTGCAACTCGTGCACGCGGAGACCACGAAGCTCAAAACCTCGGCCCAGGCAGAAGGGGCTGCTGCGTTGGAGGCATTGAGCGATCGGACCGTCGCGTCGTTGTTCGTGACCTTTGCGCGACTGGCGGCGACCGCGCACTCGTACAATTTGATCGTGACCAACGTTCCGGGTCCGCAACGCCCGCTTTACCTGCTCGGCTCGCGGCTCTTGGACATCTATCCCGTGGTTCCGTTGTTCGCGGACCAAGGGCTGGGCATTGCCTTGATGAGTTATGCCGGCGGTTTGTACTGGGGGTTCAACTCCGACTGGGACGCGATGCCGGACTTGCACGACTTCGTCACGGCGGTGGAAAAGGAATTCCGCACGCTGGAGGCGCGGATGGTCCGCACGGAACACGCGCCGAAGAAAAAATCCACAACGCGGCAGCCGCGGCCTCGGGCAAGCGTTGGCTAAAGCGCCTCGGCAAACAGCGCGCGGGGAAGAAGTTGCAAGCGAGCTTGAACTTCGGGCCAGACGGCGTTGGCGCTCTGGCCGCGCTTGATTGCGACACTCCAGGTTTTTCCCTCTTCTGTGCGCAACCAGTGGAAGATGAGCCAGCGACGGTCCAACGCAACTTGCTCGACAAACCGCACCTGCGCCGCCGGCCTTTGGAAGAGAGGCCAGAGCGAGTCGAACGCCGCTTTTGCCTGCGCGTGTCGCACGTTGCACCTGGCCGCCACATCGCCATCGCAGATGGCCCAGAGAGACACGTGATTTGCCCGCGCTGCCGGCTGAACGACGACCGCATCTGCTCCCCGACGCACGGAAATGGCGAGCAGCCGCTGGGCAGCCCGCACACGCGTTTCCCTCACCAGCAGCCGCTCGGCTCGTTCGAAGGCCAACGCTTCGGCCAGGGCTTCGCGCTCTCGTTCCCACTTGCGCAAGGCGACCCGGGAACCGCAAAGGGTCTGCACAGCTAGCAGCAGGGCTCGCCCATACTGCCCCGCGGGAACGCCGCCCTGGCACGGGGCCATGCACGTGCGCACGCGGTACCGCCAGCAGCGCAGCCCTTCGTGAGGTGCGGGTAACGGGTCGTCGCACGTGCGCAGCCCAAAGGCATCGCAAAGTTCTTCCAGTGCCTGTCGCATCCGGCTGTGCGCCGTGAAGGGCCCGAGGAACCGGCCAAGCGGCCACGGCTCGGTGGTCATCACGAGCCGGGGAAAGCGCGACCGCAAATCCAACCCAATGTACGCGTACCGCTCCGGATAGCGCAGACGGCGATTGAAGCGCGGGCGTAACTCCTGCACGAGCTCCACCTCCCGCAACAAGGCAGCGAAGTGAGAACCCGTGCGTTCGTACGCAACCGTGGCGGCAAATAGCTGGAGCATCGTACGCTTGCGGCGCTCGGGCGCGTGTTTGGCGAAGTGGGTTTGGAGTCGCCGGCGGAGAGTCTTGCTCTTGCCCACGTACAGCACGGCGCCTTGTGCGTCGCGGAACACGTACACGCCGGGCTCGTTCGGCACCGCGGCAAACCGCGGCGCGTGTTCTTTCACCACCAACGTCTCCATCCACGCCGTCCCCGCAGCGGTGGTGCATTTGGCACCAGCCCCAACCCGATGCAAGCCTCAGGCCCCCGTCGAGCCGAGGCTACGCTCGGCGCGCACCGGTGCAGTCAGCAAATGGTTGCATCGCCGGGGGTGGAGACATCGGAGCTCGCTTCTCGCGGGTCTCCTGCGGGATCGGCGGATCGATTTCTCCATAGCCCTGTTGACGGGTAAATCCGCATCCGTTTACTTGGGGCGCCACGAGGAGGGCAAATCCATGTTGTGGAAATGGCTGGCTGTGGCGGCAACGGTGTTGAGCTTTGTGGCAGGAGCGAGCCTCGCGGTCGATGGCGAGGCGTTGTACAAGGAAAAATGCGCGAAGTGCCACGGGGAAACGGGCAAGGGCGACACCCCGACGGGAAAATCGATGAAGGTTCCGTCGATGGTCGGCGACGCCAAAGTTCGCGACGGTTCACCCGCTGAGTTGATCAAGGGCATCCGCGAGAACAAAAAACACAAGGAGCCCGTAAAAAAACTGAGCGACGAAGAGCTGCAAGCAGTCGTGCCTGTCATCAAACGGCTTGCAGCAGGGCAGTGAGGTTCGTCTTCGGCTGCTTGGCGGCCCATCTGCGTGCCCTGGAAGCGTCAGCCGCGCGCGTGCGCTGCGGGGGTTTTCGCTCTCCTTGGTTGGAGACAGCGGTAGGGGCGAAAAATTTTTCGCCCCTACCGCTGTTAGGCGTTCGTCCCGCTCCGTTCAGGCACCGACGACCACGCTTTTGATATTGGTGAACTCCTTGATGCCGTAGCTGCCGAGTTCACGCCCGTATCCCGAGGCCTTTACGCCGCCAAAGGGTAAGCGCGGATCGGAGTGCACGACGTCATTGATGTGAACCGCGCCCACATCGAGTTGTGCCGCCAGCTCCTCGGCGCGTCGCAGGTTGCGGGTCCAGAGCGCGGCGCCGAGTCCGTAGCGAGTCGCGTTTGCCAGGCGGATCGCATCAGCTGCGTCGCGTGCGGAAATGACTGCGGCCACGGGACCGAACAGTTCCTCGTCGAATGCAGGCATGCCGGGCCGCACGCGGGTCAGCACTGTGGGCGGGTAAAAGAAGCCGGGACCAGGAAGAGGTTGGCCGCCAAGCTCCACCCGGGCGCCGAGCCGTTGGGATTCCTCGACCTGACGTTGCAGGTTTTCCACCAAATCGGCGCGTGCAAGCGGGCCGATCCGCGTGTCGGGTGCAAACGGGTCGCCCACCTTCATGCCGCGCATGGCGCTGACAAACGCCGGCAAAAAGCGGGACATCGCGGCGCGCTCCACGATGATGCGTTTGGCCGCGATGCAACTTTGCCCGGAGTTGATGGTGCGCGCCTCGGCTGCCGCAGTAGCGGCGCGGTCGAGATCGGCGTCGGCAAGGACGATAAACGCGTCCGACCCGCCAAGTTCCAGGACGCACTTTTTCAGGTGCTCGCCTGCCAAGCGCGCGACCGCACGCCCGGCTTGTTCGCTACCCGTGAGCGTGACCGCAGCAATGCGCGGGTCGGCAATCAGGCGCGGAACCTCCTCGGTTTCCACCAACACCGCTTGGAACAATCCGGAAGGCGCCCCAGCTCGTCGCCATGTGCGCTCGATCGACAGCGCGGCCATGCTCACGTTGGCGGCGTGTTTCAGTACGACCGTATTCCCGGCCATCACCGCTCCGGCCGCGAATCGAAACACTTGCCAGTACGGAAAGTTCCACGGCATGATTGCCAGCACGACACCCAAAGGGTCGAAGCGCACGTAGCTCCGGCGCGCCTCGGTGCGCACTTCTTCTGGAGCAAGAAATTGTGGCCCGTGTTGCGCGTAGTACTCGCAGACCCAAGCGCATTTCTCGATTTCGGCGCGGGCCTGAGAAAGCGGTTTGCCCATCTCGCGAGTCACCTCGCGGGCTAACCGCTCGCGTTGCTGGCGCAGCTCTTGCGCGATCCGTTCGAGCAACTGGCTCCGTTGGCGCAAGGGCTCTTGGCGCCAAGCCGCCGCCCGTTTGTGTGCTCGCGAGAGCACACGGTCCACGTGGGCACGCGAATGCGGCTCGAAACGACGGAGTGTTTCGCCCGTGAATGGGCAAACGGAAACGAGGGGCATGGGCTAGGAACTTAGCCTGCCTCAGGAGGCCGATTCCAGACAAAGGCTCGCTCGCCCGTGCGTGGGGAACGAGCAACGCAAGCCGGCGGCTTCTTATAGAAGCAGGAGAATCCGGCCGGCGTCGTTCGTCATGCGGCGTTGCTCGCAGGCAAACGCCAAACGCACTGCTCGCAGCAGCTTTGCCCGGCTGCGCGGAGGGAGCACCAGCGCACCGAGCGGATGCAGACTCCGCTGCGTCGCTGCTCGACCACGTCCACTCGCGCGCGCTCTTGCTTCACAGGGCAAACCACCGAGAGCACGAGGCGGCGGTCGGGCCCCTCCTCTTGGTCGCGTAGAAGGAAGAATGCGAGAACCATGAGGGTCATGACCACCGTGGTGACAATGGCGACAACGATCCCTGTGTCCAACGCTGTCATGGAAGGCACCTCCAAACAGTTGTTTGGTGCAAGCAGCCACCGTGCCCTAGGGGTTGGCGTCGGCGGAAGCGCCGGTTCGCCGGTCACCGCTCCTGTTTCTGCAAAAGGCACCGTGGAGATTCCTCGAGCTGCAAAACACGTCCCTTCCCCGGACGTCCGGCCTCAGGCGGCGCGGTGCGCGAGAAGACGTGCTAAGGGGCAGGGCGTCCATGGGTGTACGGCTTTACCGCAGCAATCGGCTCGAATGTTTGGTCGACAAACTTGCCGAGCTCTTGGAATCGACGCCGCATCCACCTTGGCGGCAGCGGACCATCGTGGTTCCAGGGTCGGGGTTCGACCACTGGCTTAGCTTGGAGTTGGCGAAACGCTTCGGGATCTGGGCGAACGCTCGCTTCCCGTTTCCACGCAATTTTTTCGAAGGGCTCTTTGCGGCTGCCGGGTTGCCTCCGCTGGAAGGGCAAAATGTGTACGAGCCGCAAAACCTGGTTTGGGCGATCGCGAAGGAACTGCTCCCATTGCTGGATCGGCCAGAGTTCGAGCCGGTGCGGTTGTATTTGGATACCGTTCACGACCCTGCCTCGGCTTCTGGCGAGCGGTCCGCCACCGGTGCGGCTTACGTTTCGTTGTGCGCACGGCTTGCCGAGGTCTTCGATCATTACGGAGTGTACCGGCCGCAGTGGCTCCACCGATGGGAGGCGGGTCACTACGATCGCAACGATTGGCAAGCGGTGTTGTGGCGTGCCATTGTGAGCCGGTTCGGCCCGCAGCATTTCAGTGCGCGCGCGAAGCGTTGGGTGGAATTGCTGCGCGAGGGGCGCGTCTCGTACCTGCCGCCGCACTGCATCTTGTTTGGAATTACCCACTTGCCACCGGTGTACGTCCAACTGTTGGCGGAACTGTCGCAGCGAACAGAAGTGCACTTGTTCTTGCCCAGTCCGTCGCCTGAGTACTGGGCGGAAATTCGCTCGCGTAGGCAACTGTGGCGGGAGCGGCTAGCGCGCTGGGCCACGTTGCCAGACCTCGAGGAGTCCGTGGAGCAGTACGAGGGCAATCCGCTCCTGGCTTCGTTGGGCCGCGTCGGGCGAGAGTTTCAAGCGATCGTCGAGAGTTCTCTCGAGTACGAAGATGTCGGGGCCTACGAGCGGCCAGAGGGGTCGAGCATGCTTGCCGTCCTCCAGCGCGACATGTTCGATCTTGTCAGCCGCCCGAGCGCCTCGGCTCCACCGCTGCCTTTGCCCGAGGGAGATCGATCCATTCGTATCCACTCGTGTCACAGCCCGCTGCGGGAGCTGGAGGTGCTGCGCGACCAGTTGCGAGCGCTGCTGGAAGCCGATCCCACCCTCAAGCCAGAAGACATCCTCGTGTTGTGTCCGGATGTCCGCGCGTACGCTCCGGTAATCGATGCAGTGTTCGGCAGCGACAGGGACGACCCGAGTCACATTCCTTACTCGATCGCCGACGCGGCAGAAAGCTCCAGTCCGGGTGCGAGCGAGGCGTTTTTGCTGGCGTTGGACCTGCTTCGCGGCCGAATCTCGGCTGGCGAGGTGTTTCGCTTACTCTCGGCCGACGCGGTCCGCGCCCAATTCGGGATCACCGATGCCGATGTAGAACTTGCCCGGCAATGGTTTGGGCAGGTGGGCGTGCGCTGGGGCATCGACGGAAGCCACCGGCGGGCCTTTGGTTATCCGGAGTTCTCCGAGCACAGTTGGCGGTTCGCCTTGCAGCGCTTGCTGTTGGGCGCAGCCATGCCCCCCGACCCAGCTCGGTTGTTTCGGGGCGTCTCCCCGTTTCCGGAAGTCGAGGGCGAGGGTGCAGAATTTGCCGGTAAACTAGCGGAATTGTGCGAGCGGCTGTTTGCTTGGCACCCGCTGTTGCAAAGGACGCGACCGGTAGCCGAATGGAGCACCATTTTCGACCGCATCCGGCGCGAACTCCTCTCGGATCGCGATGCCTATGCCCACGAGCATCGCGAGCTTGCCAGCGGCATTGCAGAACTCCGAGCCGGAGCCGAGTTGGCTGGGTTCGATGCGCCGGTGCCGGTCGACCCGCTCCTGCCTTGGCTTTCCGCGTGGCTCCAACGCGAGGGCGGGACGTTTGGTTTTCTCCGAGGCGGTGTGAATTTTTGCGCCCTGCGCACGACGCGCTGCGTGCCCGCGCGGGTAGTCTGCCTGGTGGGCATGAACGATGGAGCATTTCCCCGTGGAGCGGTGGCCTTCCCCATGAACAAGGCGACGCACCAGCGCGAAGTGGGAGATCCCGACGCACGCGAAGAAGATCGATTTTTGTTCCTTCAAGCCTTGCTCGCAGCACGAGATGCGTTTGTGGTGACGTACGCAGGCAGAGATATCCGCAACAACTCTGAACGTCCGCCGGCCGTCGTCGTGGCGGAGCTGCTCGACACCATCGACCGCACGTTCGTGGCGCCGCCCGGGCCGGGTCGGGCAAGCCAAGCCGTGCTCGTGCAGCATCCGTTGCAGCCGTTCAGCGCGCGCTACTTTCGTGGAGACCCCGATTTGGTGAGTTTCTCGGCCGCGCTGTGCGATGGGGCGCGGCGTTCGCTGGGCAAGCGGCGAGCGCCACAACGGCTCGTTCGCGACTTGCTCAATCCGCCCAGCGAGCGGGTCGTGACCGTGGACCAATTGGTCTCGTGGGTAGAACATCCTCCGGTGGGTTTCCTCCGCCAGCGCCTGGGACTTGCGCTCGGATTCGACGTCGCGGCACTGGACGACGACTTGCCCGTCGACTTGGAAGGATTGGACTTGTGGAAAATTGGCAACACGATCCTGGAACTTTGCGCACAAGGGATCGAAATGAACGACACCTACGAGGTGTTGCGCGCAATGGGGCAGTTGCCGCCAGGGCGCCTTGGCAGGGAAGAGTGGCAGCGTGCGTGCGAGGATGCCCGGCCGCTTTGGGGGCACATCGAGCCGTACGTCCGGGGCGAGCGACGATCGCCGATCGACCTCGACCTTCAGGTGAACGGCTGGACCATCACGGGAGCCCTGCGCGGGGTATGGAAGGAGGGACAGGTGGTGTGGACCTTTTCCCGGTTGAGCGCAAAACACATCGTCCAGGCGTGGGTCCGGCACTTGGTGCTGTGCACCCTCGCGATGCGCTCCCAACAGCGGGTCCCCACGAAAACCCTGCTCATTGGCCGCAGTGAGAAGAAGCAAGCCCGGCGGGGAGAACGGGAGACCGTGCGCGTGTTGGAGTATGCCGAAGAGGGCGCTGCACAATCTCTTCTAGGTTCTTTGGTGAACCTGTACGAGTTGGGCCTGCGGTACCCGTTGCCGTTTGCCGTGGAGGCGGGTTGGGAATTTCTCCATCACCCCGACGACAGGGCCAAGCAAATCCAAGCGGCTCGGGCGAAATTGCAGGGAGGCTGGCAACAGCAACTCCCGGAGCGGCAGCAGTTCGCGTATTGGCTGCTGTACCGCTCGACACAGCCAAGCATCGACGATCTCGAGGGAGAGCGGCCCGCCGCGGTTCCGTCGTTCGCCGAACTCAGCGAAGCCATCCTGGAGCCGCTTCTCGCCCCGGGCAAAATCGTGGAACGATAGAGGAACCGGTGCTGTGACAAAAACACCTTCGGTCCTGGATCCATTGCAGGTTCCTCTTGTGGGGACGTTCCTCGTGGAAGCCAGCGCCGGCACGGGCAAGACCCACACGATTTCCACCTTGTACTTGCGGCTGTTGTTGGAGCGGGAGCTTACGGTGGATCAAGTTCTCGTGGTCACGTTTACCAACGCCGCCACGGCGGAACTCCGCGATCGGCTGCGTGCCCGCGTGGCTGTGTTGCTGAAAGCGTTGGAAGGCCACGACGTCGCTGATCCTGAAGTCGCGGCCCTTGCCGACATGCGCGCTGACAGCGTGCAACGGCAGCGTGATTGCGCCCGCTTGCGAGCGGCGCTGTACGCCTTCGACTTGGCGCCGGTGCACACGATTCACAGCTTTTGCCAGCGGATGCTGCAACAGTACGCGTTCGAGGGCGGTAGAGTGTTCGAGGCCGACATCGCTTTGGACGCGGATCGGTGGATCGCTCGGGCGGTCGAGGCGTATTGGCTCTCGTGCATCGAGCAGCCCGCTGATCTGGAGCCGCTGTTGGAACCGAACGAGGACGGTGCACAATCCATCCCGAGCTTGCTCGATGGTGGAGCACGCAAGTGTTTGGAAGACCTAGCGCGCCTGGTTCTGCGGTATCCGGCGCTGCACATCGAGTGGCCGCAGGGGAAGGATCCTCGTGTACGGGCGTGGCGGAAGTTTTTGCGCGAGGGCGTGGAACGCGTGCGCGCTGCCGTGGCCAAAGAGCGGGCCCGACAGAGGCAGCGGAGTTTCGATGATTTGGTGCAAGAACTGCGGGAAGCCTTGCGCGCGCCTACGGGCGACCAGCTTGCGCGATTTATTCGCCAGCAACTGCCGGCTGCGCTGATCGACGAATTTCAGGATACCGACCCGGTGCAGTACGAAATTTTCCAACGGGTGTACGGCGGGCAAAACGGCTGCAGCCTGTTCCTGATCGGGGACCCCAAGCAGGCAATTTACGCGTTTCGCGGGGCCGACGTGTTCGCTTACTTGCGGGGCAAACGCGACGCACAGTGCCACTACACGCTCGCGCGCAACTACCGATCCGCCCCCAATCTAGTGCGAGCCATCAATGTGCTGTTCAGCCAGCAAACGCAGCCATTCCTCATCGACGGAATCGATTTCTATCCGGTGCAGTCCGCGCTGCCTGAGATTCCCGAAGCCGCTCTCGAGATCGTGTGGCTTCCATTGGAAGGGAACCGTAGCCTCACCAAAGATTGGGGCGAACGCGAACTGCCGCGAAGGGTCGCTGCGGACATTGCCAGGTTCGTTGCGCGTGCCCCGCAGTTCGAGGGACAGCCGGTCAAGTACTCCGACGTGGCGGTCTTGTGCCGTTCGAACCAGCAAGCCGCGGCAATGCAGCGAGCTTTGCGGGGCTTGGGAATTCCGTCGGCACTGGAGAGCGAGTTCAGCGTGTTCGACACGCCCGAGGCGATGGAACTCGAGCTGGTGCTGGCGGCGATGTTGCAGCCGACGAGCCACGGGCGCGTGGGAGCAGCGCTTGCCACGTTACTCATGGGGCTCGATGCCGCGGAGCTGGTTGCAGTGGAAGAGAACGATTCTGCTTGGGACGAATGGTCGCAACGTTTTTACACCTGGGGTGAAATTTGGCGGCGCTCAGGCATCCTGGGTGCCTTGCAGCAACTATTCGACGACCAACAAGTGTTGCAGCGCGAGCTCGAACGCATCGATGGCGAGCGCGTACTGACGAACATCCGCCACCTGGGGGAACTCCTGCACCAAGCAGCGGCCGAGCACCGACTGGCCCCCGAGGAGCTACTGCAGTGGCTCGGCGTCATGCGGCGCGAGAAGGAGCTGCGTTCGTCGGACCTTGGCCTTGGCGAGGCTGCCCAGTTGCGCCTCGAAAGCGACGAGCGCGCTGTGAAGATTGTCACCATTCACAAAAGCAAAGGCTTGCAGTACCCGGTGGTGTTCTGCCCCTTCGTGTGGGACCAACCCTCATCCAATCGCAGCAAGCTGTTGTTGTATCACCATCCGCAGCGGTACGACTTGCGTGTAGCCGTGCCCCCGATCGAAAACGAAGCAGCCTCGGGGCAAGTAGAACTCGAGGATCGCGCTGAAGCACGGCGCCTTCTCTACGTGGCGCTCACGCGTGCGCGGTACTATTGCGTGGCTTACTGGGGGTCGTTTGCGAGCATTCGCAAATCGCCGCTCTTCGGTCTCATTCACCCGGAGCTGGAAGCCGAGAGGGGCACGGCATCGCGTGGCAGAAAAAAGAAGACCGATTTGACCGACGAAGACATCCAGCGAGCACTGGAGCGCTTGGAAGAGCGATCGCAAGGTGCCATCCGCGCGCGCAGGTGGCAGTCGCCGGCCAAGACAGAGCGGCCTCTGGTAACATCCAGTTCAGGCGACCAGCTCTCTCACCGCGAGGCAGTGCGTTGCTTCGACGAAATTCGCTGGCAGGTGGCCAGTTTTTCCTCTCTGGTGCACAAGGCGGAAGAGCTTCCTCCACTCGCCCGCGAAGGGTTCGACCACGACCCGGTTCCGGTTGCGATCGCCGATCGAGAAATCCCGCCGGACCCGCGGCTCGCATTCTGGCGCACGCTGCCGGCGGGTGCACGGACCGGTGAGTGGCTGCACGCAGTGTTGGAGCATCTGGATTTTGCCCAGCCGATCGCCGAGCAGCGAGGGCTGCTGGAGAGAGTGGTAGAACGGCAAGGGTTGAGCTTGTCGCTGACCGACCTCGAACGGACACTCCAAGCTGTGGTCGACACACCTCTGTGCGATGGACTGCGACTCCGGGACGTGGACCGTGCTCGGCGCGTGAACGAAATGGGCTTCGTGCTTCCCGCTGCACTGTCCGGCTCCACCCGGCCGCGCGGCATCGAGCCAGGGGACGTCGCAGCGGCGTTGGCTGCCAAGGGTTCCAACGACTTCGTGCGTCGGTACGCAATGCGAGTGGCGAAGCTTCCCTTCAGGTCCTGGCAGGGATTTTTGAAGGGATACATCGATCTCGTGTTCGAGCACGGGGGGCGCTGGTACGTTGTCGACTACAAGTCGAACGACCTCGGTCCGGGGATTCGCGATTACGGTTCCGAGCGCCTCGCGCTTGCGATGGAACAGCACCATTACGTCCTTCAGTACCATTTGTACGTCGTGGCGCTCGACCGATTCCTCCAGCGGTGGCTTAGTGACTACGACTACGAACAGCACTTTGGCGGCGTGTTTTATCTGTTCCTGCGCGGCATGGATCCCGGGAATCCTCCGGGAACGGGCGTGTTTTTCGATCGGCCTTCACGGGAACTCATCGATGCGTTGTCGAACTTGTTTCGACACGGAGGTGACCGATGAACGGAGCGAGCGCTTGGGTGGAGGAACTGCTGGCGCCGCTCGACCGGCACTTGGCGCACACCCTGGCAGAGTTGGGGCACGACCTTCGTCCGGAAGTGCGCCTCGCGATCCAACTATTGAGCGCCGCCGTGCGCCGTGGTCACGTATGCCTCGACTTGCACGATCCTCTGTGGGCGTTTCGGACCGAGCGGGTGGCCCCGACGGACCCGCTGCCGCCGCCTGCAGAGTGGATGCGGGCGCTGCGAGAAAGTCCGTTGGTTGGTGAAGACCCGGACGACACCCCGCTTGTACTCGATCGCGCTGGGCGCCTCTATTTGCGCCGTTACTGGAAATACGAACGGCAAGTGGCGGAGGAATTGGCCCGCCGCGCGCAACTGTGCGACGACGGTCCCTTACCCGACTCGGTGCGCGAGCTTGCGCGGGAACTGTTCCATCGCGAGGACGGAAACACGGGGGAGTTGGACTGGCAACAAGTCGCCTCGTTGGTGGCGCTCCGACAGCGGTTTTGCGTGATCACCGGCGGACCAGGCACCGGCAAGACGTACTCGGTTGCCAACGTGCTTGTGCTGTTGTTTGCGCTAGCCCAGGAGCGACGCCTGCGCCCTCCCCGCGTGGAATTGCTGGCGCCCACGGGGAAGGCCGCTGCCCGCTTGGCGGAATCCTTGGCGGCGAACAAGAAAAAAATCGAGGAGCGGGGTTTGCCGCTTGCGGCACAAGTACTCCCCAGCATTCCCACCGAGGCGAAAACCATTCATCGCTGTTTGGGAACCCGGGGAGAGTCGGCCGTGTCGTTTTACCACGATGCGGAAAATCCGCTGTTGGCCGACGTGATCGTGGTCGACGAAGCCTCGATGATCGACCTCGGATTGATGGCCCACTTGCTCGCGGCAGTACCGCCTGAGGCGCGTCTGATTTTGCTGGGCGACGAGTACCAGTTGGCCTCCGTAGAAGCGGGCGCGGTGCTGGGCGACATTTGTAACTTGGGAGCGGGAAGCAGCTTTTCCGTTTCGCAATGGAGGTGGCTCGAGCAACAGTTCGGGCGCACCCTCCCAGTGCCGGGTGGGGCGCCGCCGAGGGCAGGACTTTGGGATTGCGTTGTGCGGCTGCGCAAGAACTATCGCTACGGGCGCGAGAGCGGTATTGGCCGCCTGGCAGAGGCCGTGCGCACGGGCAATGCCGACGCGGCGTGGGAAGCTGTGGAGAGCAGTGATGGAACCGTGAGCAAGGCGCCCACGCTTCCCCCGTGGGAGCTTTCCGAGGAGCTGGCTGTGGCGTGCCGAGAGCGCTTTGCACCGTACCTGCAGTCGCGCGATCCGGCGCAGCGGCTGGAGCAGTTTGGTACGTACCGAGTTCTTTCGGGGAATCGTTACGGGCCTAACGGGTCCCTTGTCCTCAATCGAGCCATCGAGCGCGAACTGGCCCAGGCGGGATTGCTCGCCAACGTGACCGAGCGCTGGTACGACGGTCGGCCGGTGTTGGTGACGGAAAACAACTACTGGGTGCGTTTGTTCAACGGCGACTTGGGGATTGTCATGGTCGCTCCCAACCAAGAACCGCGCGTCGCCTTCCCTGGCGCAGGCTCCAATGCGGTCAGGCTCGTCGCGACGGGCCGGTTGCCGGCGCATGAAACCGCTTTTGCGATGACCATCCACAAGAGCCAAGGCAGTGAATTCGATCATGTGGAGGTGGTGTTGCCGTTGCCGGGTTCGCCGCTGCTGACCCGCGAACTTCTGTACACGGCCATCACCCGAGCCAAGAAGTCGGTTCGCGTGCATGCGGACGAAGCGGCCTTCAAGGAAGCTGTACGGCGGCGCACGGAACGTTCTTCAGGCTTGCGCGACGCATTGTGGGGAACTCGGTAAACAGCGCGGCGTTTCGCTTTCGCGCTTCGGAAGGTGTTGCTACACAGCCGCCGTGCCGTTGCTCGAAGTCCGCGACTTGCGCGTGAGTTTTTTTACCCCCCGCGGCGAAGTACGGGCAGTCGATGGAGTGAGTTTCACCATCGACGAAGGGGAGACCTTCGGTCTGGTGGGGGAGTCCGGTTGCGGGAAGAGCGTGACCGCGCTCAGTCTGCTGCGATTGCTCGACGGCAACGGTCGGATCGTTGGCGGCGACATCGTGTTTGCGGGGCGCAGGTTGCTGGCGCTGAGCGAAGAGGAGATGCGGTCTCTACGCGGCGATCAAATTGCCATGGTGTTTCAAGAGCCAATGACCTCGCTAAACCCCGTGTTCACGGTGGGTTACCAAATTGGCGAGGTGTTGGAGGTGCACCGGGGCATGAGCCGCAAGCAAGCGCGTGCCGAAGCCATCGAGCTGTTGCGGCTCGTGGAAATCCCCGAGCCGGAGCGGCGCGTGGACGCGTACCCTCATCAGCTGAGCGGTGGGATGCGGCAGCGGGTGATGATTGCCATGGCGCTTGCATGCCGCCCGCGCTTGCTCATTGCCGACGAGCCGACCACGGCACTCGACGTCACCATCCAAGCGCAAATTCTCGACCTGCTGGCTCACCTGCAGCAGCAGTTTGGCATGGCCGTGTTGTTCGTGACCCATGATCTCGGCATCGTTGCGGAACGGGCGCGCCGAGTTGCCGTGATGTACGCGGGGCGGATCGTAGAAGAAGCAGAAACGGCAACCCTCTTTCGCAATCCGCTGCACCCGTACACGCGAGGGCTGTTGCGCTCGATCCCCCGGCTGGGAATGCGCGTGCGGCGCTTGGCAGCCATCCCGGGCAGCGTGCCCGATCCGCTCGCGTTGCCTTCGGGCTGCCGGTTTCGCGACCGCTGCACGTACGCCGTGGCCCGTTGCGCAGAAATCGATCCGCAACTCGAGCCGTTCGGGGATTCTCGAGCAGTTGCGTGTATCCGCGCACAGGAGTTTGTCGAATGAGCCAGGTGGGCCACGGTGGTAGCCGCCCGCTGGTGGAAGCACGCGGGCTCGTCAAGCATTTCCCCGTCCGGCGAGTTTGGGGCCGACCGCGGGAGTTCGTGCGCGCGGTGGATGGGGTCGATTTGCACATCCTTCCGGGAGAAACCTTGGGCGTGGCGGGAGAGTCTGGCTGCGGGAAGTCCACCTTGGGGCGCCTCTTGCTTCGCTTGCTGGAGCCGACGGCCGGCGAGGTTCGCTTCGACGGGCGCAATTTGCTCGCGCTGAAGCCCAAGGAACTCCGCCAGTGCCGCCGGCACCTGCAAATTGTCTTTCAGGACCCCTACGGCTCGCTCGATCCGCGCATGCGGGTTGGCGACATCGTGGGTGAAGGGATCGACATCCACGGCCTTGCTCGTGGGGCCGAGAGGAAGGAGCGGATTCTCGCTTTGCTCGAGCGGGTGGGCCTACCGCGCGACGCGTACGATCGGTACCCGCACGAGTTCAGCGGCGGCCAACGCCAGCGCATCGGGATTGCCCGGGCGCTGGCAGTGGAACCACGCTTTATCGTTGCCGACGAGCCGGTATCGGCGTTGGATGTTTCCATCCAAGCCCAGATTGTGAACTTGCTCCAAGATCTCCAGGAAGAGCGCGGGTTGACGTACTTGTTCATTACCCACGACTTGCGATTAGTGGAGCACATCAGCCACCGGGTGGCCGTGATGTACCTAGGAAAAATTGTCGAGCTGGCGCCGGCCGAAGAACTGTATCGCAATCCGCGGCATCCCTACACGCGGGCGTTGTTGTCGGCAATTCCGGAGCCCGACCCCGAGCGGCGCCGAGAGCGCATCGTGCTGCCCGGTGACGTCCCGAGCCCCATCGCCCCTCCTCCTGGTTGCAGCTTCCATCCCCGCTGCCCGTTTGCGCAGCCGCGTTGTCGGGAGGAGGTGCCGCAACTGATCGCGAACGCACACGGCCATGCGGTGGCCTGCCATGTATTTCCGGCGTGAGGGCTTTCCCGACGCAGGAATTTCCGCGTTCTTCGTTTGCACGACGCGTGTGCACTGGGTATGACTCGCCCGAGAGGCGAACGGCGTGGCGTTTTGGAATCGAGATCCCGGCCAAGAGCGATCACAGGAGGTAGCCACTCCTCCAACGCAGGAAACGGCGCGCAGCTCGGCGCCGAAAGCTCCGGAACCCCCGGTGGGTCATCACCCTTCGGTGCGACAGCTTCTCGGGCGCGAAACCACGGTTACCGGCAAGCTCAGCTTTAACGCCCCCACGCGGATCGATGGCGTGCTCAACGGGGAGGTGCGAGCGACCGATTTGCTGGTGATTGGCGAGGAAGGCAAGGTCGACGGTGCGGTGCGGGCACGGCAGCTCTTGGTGCTGGGCGAGGTGCGCGGCGAGGTGTACGTGGAAGGCCGGGCGGAAATTGGGGCCAGCGGCCGCCTGTTCGGCAGCATCCGCAGCAAGGACCTGGTCGTGCAAGCCGGCGCGGTTCTCGAAGGCGACTGCAAAATTGGTCAGCCCGCCTGAGGCTCGTCCGATTCCCCCAGCTTCGCAGTGTGGAGTGGACCGTGGTGAGCACTGAAGAGTTGCGCCTGCCGGTTGGCGGGGGAGAGTCGGTCGGAGTGACCTTGGCGTTGCCCAACGCCAAGTCAGAGCCAACTGCGGTGCTGCTGGCACACGGCGCAGGAAATGATCGCTTTGCGCCCCTTCTCGTGCAGGTGCAGCAACGCTTGGCAGGCAACGGGGTCCTCTGCGCGACCTTCAACTTCCTGTACAAAGAACGGGGCCGCCGCATTCCGGATCCCTTGCCCGTGCTGATGGAGACCTATCGCGCTGTGGTGGGCGCTTTGCGCGCGCGGCTTGCCGGGACAGTAGAATCCTGGGTGCTCGGCGGAAAGTCGCTTGGCGGACGCGTGGCTTCTCATCTCGTGGCCGAGGGGGAGCGAGCTTCTGGCCTCGTGTTTCTCGGATACCCGCTGCATCCAGCCGGCAAGCCCGAGCAGCTTCGGATCGAGCACTTGCCCCGTGTGGCTGTGCCGATGCTGTTCGTGCAAGGCACGCGCGACCCGTTGTGCAACCTGGGCGTCTTGCAGGAATTGATCGAGCGGTGGCAGGCCAGCGGCACTTTACGTGCGAAACTTGCGGTGATCGAGGGCGGGGATCATTCGCTCGTGGTACCGCGGCGGCTTGGCCGCAGCCAGGAAGACGTCTACGAAGAGGTCGCGCGCATCGTCCGGGCTTGGCTGGACGAGCTCGCCGGTTGAGCGCACCCTTCTTGTTCCAGGAGGCAGGTATGAGCGAGGAAAAGAAACAGGTGAATATTCCCGACCAAATCCAGATCCAGATCGACCCCGAACACGCGAGCGGGGTGTACTCCAATCTGATGATGATCAGCCACCGCAAGGAGGAATTCATTCTCGACTTCCTCTTCGTACAACCGCAGCGCACGCCGCAGGGGCAGATGTTGGCAAATTTGCGCGCTCGGGTGATCACGTCACCGGAGCACATGAAGCGCATTCTCAAGGCAATCGAGGAAAACTTGGCGCGCTACGAAGCGGCGTACGGGCCGATTCAAGCGGCCACGGACATTCCGCGAGTGACTCACTGAGCTTGCGGCTCGGCGCGCCGCTTGCGGTTGAGTCGGTGGTAAAGCGGACGTAACTGCCGGTACGCAGCGAGAAACTCGCCGTACAGTTCGTCGTACAAGGCCCGAGTTGCGGGCGTGGGTTGGAAGGTACGGTCGATCGCGACCCGTCCTTCGAGTTCTTCCGGAGCCAACACACCCAGGGCAACGAAGGCTGCAAACGCTGCCCCCACGGCATTGGCCACGCGCGGGTGGGCCGGCCGCAGGATGGGGCATCCAAGCACGTCGGCGAAAATCTGGCACCACAAATCCGACACCGCTCCGCCCCCGATGAAGCGCAGGTCAGGAAAAGTTTTGCCGACAAACTTTTGCACGTGGTGCCGAAGCCAGCGCATATTGAAGGCTACGCCTTCCATCACTGCGCGCACGTAGTGCGCGCGAGTGGTCCGGTGGCTTTGGTTCAGGAACGCACTGCGGGTCCACGGATCGTCTGCGGGCACGAGAACACCGTTGATCCACGGCGTGAAGAGCAGGTTGTCGCTTCCCGGAGGAACCGAAGCGGCGAGGTCGTTCAGGTACGCATAAGGGTCGGTCGTCGGGGCAACGGTCGGATCCCCAGGAGGAAGGAGCAAGCTGTCTTTCAGAAATTCCAGGCAGCGGCCTGCCATGCCTTGCTCGGCAGCAACCACGTATCGCCCCGCGATGGCTGCTGGCATGGTGGTGAGCATGTGGCGCAAATCGCTGCGCTTCCACGGCACGTGGCAACTCATCCAGGCCGTGGTGCCGACGTAAAAGTACCCGACAAAATCGCGCACCGAGCCGGCGCCAATGGCAGCCGAGTGGCCATCGCAAGAACCCATCACCACGACAGTATCCGGCTTCAACCCAAGTTCCTCGGCCACGTGGGGGAGGAGCGGTCCGAGAACCGAGTCGACCGGTTGCAAGGGGGGCAGCTTTTCTTGCTCGATGCCGGCCCAAGCCAGCAACTGCGGGTGATACGCGACGCGGCGAGGGTTACGGATGTCCGTGAGCCAGTACGGGAACATCGTGCCGTACGAGGCAGCCACGCGCCCGGTCAAGCGGGCGTTGAGGTAGTCCATCGGCTCCACGAATTTGTAGGCGGCGCGGTAGAGGTCGGGGCGCTCGTGCTTGAAAAACAAAAGGTGCCCGAGGCCATCCATGCCGGAACGAGAGGGTGCGCCACCGGTCAGGCGAATCCACGTGTAGAGCTTGTAGGCGGCGTAACCGGAAACCGAAGGCCAACCGCGCACCACCTGGCTGACATAGGGTGCACCACGCGTGTCCATCCAAGAAATGGCCGGACCGAGTGGATTGCCGTGTGCGTCGACGGGTACGGTGACCGCCCACTGCGTGGTGCACGCCACCGCGGCCACCTTGTGGGCGAGATCCGGCGCTCCTGCCACGGAGTCGCGGGCCGCCGAGCGAACCATTGCCCACCACTCGTGAGGATCCTGCTCGGCGCCCCCGCCGGGCAAGAGCTTCGTTGTAATGGGGCGGGTTTGCACGCTGGCAACTTCGCCGCGGGAAGACACCAGCGCAGTCTTCACGGCGCTCGTGCCCATGTCGATGGCGAGTACCCACGGATCGCTTGCCGGCACGTGCCCTGACCTCCTTGTTGTCGAGAAACGTTCGAAGGGCGCACGCTAGCGCGGGAGAAGAACGCAGAGCAACTCTGCGCAGTACAGGCGGGCTCCTGCAGCCTCTCCCACGATACGGCCGGAATCGTCCCGCCGCGTTGAGTCATCCTGCGCGTGACCAAAAATGGGCAGGCTCGTCCTGCTTGCGGACAGCGACCAAAGCGCTCAGAACGCAGCCTCTTGGATCTCCCTGAGCGTGCGGCCCTGCGCGTCTTTCCATTCGGTCCGCCCGTTCGCCGATCGACCCAGGAGGACGCCGGCGGCCGTGGAAGGTGAGCTGAACGTGTAGTTTTGGGTCAGGCGGTAGTGCGCGCCCTCATCTACTAAGACTCCTTGAGCCACCAGCGCTCGGCGCAGGTCCCTCAAGTAGTCGTGGATCGTGGGGGTTTCTTCCTTGACCGCGAGAGATCCCTCACGGACGACAAACCCTTCGGCAGTGTCCTGTCCCCTAGCCTCTATGCCTTTCCCTTTCAGGATCAGGTCGCGTGACTTTTCGCCGGCTACCCTTGGTTTGTCGAAGACGCTTAAGCCGAGGATCGGCAGGCACAAGAGTACATCCTCGAGGAACGCTTCGGCATCGGCTTTGTCCGCTTCCGAAAGGGTGGGAAGCTGAGGATCGTTGCCGTTGTCGAGTTCAGCACGCTTGGCCCCCTTGGCCAGCTCGACAAGGCGTGCCTCGAGGTACTTCACGTGCGCCTTGTTGAGGTTTTGGTCCTTGCTGGTGAAGACGACGGCGTGCGTCCAAAAGTCCTTCTGCTTCGCGTGCTGGTCCAGACGTGACACAACAGAATCACCTTCACCAACGTAGATCCGTGGAAGCTGTCCCAGCTCTCCCGGTCCCCACAGCACATACACGCCGGTCCGATTCATCTCTTCCCGTTGGCGTGCTTCAGCAAATAGTGCTCGGGGGAAGAACAGGCCTTGGCCAATCCAGTTTGATTTTTCAATGACGCGCAGACCCTCGGGATTACCAGATGGCATGAAGATGCGCACCGAAAACCCCAACTGTTTGTTCATAGTTCGTGCTCTTTCAAGCTTTCAAGAATGTTTGTGCGTCCTTGATTCGTATCTCCCCGCGGATGAGCTTCGGCAGCAACATATCTCGCAGCGCGGCAAGGGTGAAGGATTCGTGGCGGCACTCCAAGGTGCGGGTAAGCAACGACGCTGCCGTCCGGTCAAAGGCCGTTACGAGTGGTGCGGGCGGCTTGATCGCCGCCAGTTCGAGAATCGCACCAGGCTGCGCTCCCTGATGACTCTTTGACGTCCTGGTGACGAGACCCTCGATTTGTTGGCGAGACAAGGGCGAACGCATGAGGCAGTAGACATAGGCTTGCCCGTATGGGGGCTTCGGTCGAAGCACGAGAAACTCGGTCAAGCACACCGCGCGGTCGCCAGGCTTTACGTTCACAAGCCACACGCGCTCGATCTCCGGGTTGAGCTTCGATAGTAGGACGACGCCGGGCGGCACTTGCCATTTCTGGCGCTTGATCTCGTCGCCACGCTCCAGCTTGGGCCATTGCCCCTCAGCCATTGCCCCTCATCGGAGGCGGGGATGCTGAAATGCAGGAATTCTGACGCCGGCTCAGAAAGGGGGTCCACATGGTCGCGCGACAGCTCGACAATTTCCGCCAGCGATCCCACCTCCCACCCCTCCGGGATAGGGCCCAGCTCCGAATCCACCAAACGATCGGGGAAGAGGTCGTGGAGGTAGGCAGGGAGTCCCGGAGCCATGCTCCCCTCCCCAAAGGGAGAGGGTTGTTGCGTTGCCAGCGGCCGTCCATCTTGGCCCGGACTGGCTGAAAACCACGAACCACGCCGTGAAGAGCGCCCGCGCCATGGCCTCCAGCGTCTCGCTCATCCGCCGGTTCAGCTCGATCTTGTCGTCCAGCGTGCCGAGGATGTGGGCAATGGCGAGTCGTTTTGGGAGGGGAGGAACTGAGATCTTGAGCGCGTATGCTGCATCACGATTTAGTCCGCGCACTGCGCTATCTGCATTCATGTGCTCCAAGTCCAGGGACTTCAACAGGTAGTACTTGAAGCGGAGCACCTCTGAGTCCGGATCGACCACGTAGAAAGTCGTATCAATGGGCCAGCATGGGTTTGGCTGTAATGTACGCCGACAGTTCCCTTCCGTCCGATGATAACCGTCGGACCACAAGCCAAGGCTTCTCCATGGAAACCGATCACGCCGTTTGACCCAAAGACGTGAACATCGCCAGAGGAATCGCGCCGATGTTCGGGCAATGGTTTGCCATAGGCGAACGAGGCGAACTCGCCAATGGCGGTGTCTCGCCACTCACCCGCCATAGCTTTGGTCCTCCAACCGTTTTACGAGTGCCTCGATCTGGTGTTTCAGAGCAGGAAGGTCTTTTTCCACGGTCCTCCACACTTCCTGCAAATCCACCCCGAAGTACTCGTGAACAAGCACGTTGCGCATGGCCACTACCTGCGCCCAGGGTATCTCAGGGTGGGACTCATGAAAGGCTTTGCCAAGTTGCGCAGCCGCCTCTCCGATGAGCTGAACGTGGTACAAGACCCAGGTTTGAATCAGTTCTTCCTGTTCAAACGCTTCTCGGCCCCGAGCGGCGTAGCGCTCGATTTTCGCGATGGCATCCAAAATGTCCTTCAAACGCTCCTTCGGGTCTCTCATAGCGGAATGGCTTCCTTTAGGACTCGCTCACGAATGCGCGGCTTGATGCCGCGACTGCTTACCACATCCACCTTGACCCCCAGCAGCTCCTGGAGCTCTAGCCAGAGCCCAGCATGGTCCAGCAGACTGCGTCCCGGCTCGAAGTCCACAACCAGGTCAACGTCGCTTTGTTCATCAGCCTCGCCACGGGCGAGGGAACCAAAGACCCGTACGTTGTGGGCGCCGTACTTCGCGCACAAGCGCAAAATCTCCTCGCGTTTCGCTTTCAGAAGGTCCTCAAGCGTCATACACCACCTTCCTATGGTTCCTTAGATCACCCCATCGCGCCGCATGGGCTAATCCCGCGGTTTTCTGCTCACCTTTCATGATAACCCCCTGTCATGCGGCGTAGCGGACGATTTCCACCTCGGCGCGGCGTCTTGCCGCCTCCTCGGCCTGCTCGTAGAGCTTCTGGGCCACTGGCTCCTCCAGGTGGTGCTCGCCGCAAGTGTCGCACACCTCGGCGGGCACGCCTTTCACCACCACGGTGGTTTCACCTCGGTGCAACGTCACCGTGGCGCTGCCAGGATGGGTCTCGCCAGTTTTGCAAATCACGCATTTCATCTTCTCCTCCGCGTTTTGAAATCCTCGGACCAAGCGTCCGGATCGGGCAGGTAAACCGTCACCACAAAGCACAAGTCGCTTTTCGGGTTGCGAGCAACCACGAGATGGAGTGGCCGTTGGGCATCGAAGCCAAGGAGTAAAACGCTGGGGAAAGCCAGATCGTCCGGGTACGACGCGATGACCTCGTCCTCGCTGATGATTCTCAGGACGAGAGCGGGAGAAACGGCCCGCTCGAACATTCGCTTCCAGGGCACGGCGCGTGAACCGGACGCCGCTACATTCCATAACCCAGCTCCTTCAGGTTCTTCCAGATTGCCTCATCGAGCCAACGGGCTTCAACCTGCTGCTTGTGGAGTTGCGCCACCAGCCGTTGCATCCTCTCCTCGAACGGTTCGTCGTCTTCTTCCTGTTAGGCGGCGCCGACGTAGCGGCCGGGGATGAGGACGTAGCCGTTCTGGCGCATTTCATCGAGCGTGGCAGATTTGCAGAAACCGGGGATGTCGCGGTTGATAGCGGCACCCTCAGCCGCATCCCCTCCCCAAAGGGAGAGGGTTGTTGCGTTGCCAGCGGCCGTCCACCTTGGCGCGCACCGGCTTGAAATCCACAAACCACGCCTTGAAGAGCGCCAGCGCCATGGCCTCCAGCGTCTCGCTCATCCGCCGGTTCGGCTCGATCTTGTCGTCCAGCGTGCCGAGGATGTGGGCAATGGCGAGTTGTTCATTCTCTTTGAACTGAGGCCACGGTACGTTGGCGAGCTGGTCTGCGGAGACATTTGGGAAGGTTGACCCGGTTGCCTGAGCCAGCAATCCGGAAAGCGCGTGTTCGATCACAGCACGCACAAAAGGCCGAAGCTCAGGCCTCGTTTTGTGTCTTATAACGGCAACACCTCGGCCCATCGCATACTCGCGATCTGCCTAGTTCATGCGACCTGTGGTCGAACCGCCAACGCAGAATAGAACGTCGCCTGGCCTTGCACGCTTTCGCGCATCGGTTGTGAACTGCACAGGTGACGGATGATGAGGCCCGAATTCTGTCGGTCCATTTAAGAGGGGAATACCGAGACCTTCAGCGTTGCGGCATGCCCATGGCCGGAACTGCCCCATAACGACTTCCGCTGGGCCAGCGAGACGCCTGGCTGCCATAGCCCAGCTCCTTGAGGTTGGCGGCGATGGCGGCGTCGAGCTTGGCGGCTTCGGCCTGTTGCCCGCGCGCCATGCCGTGTTGTCGTTTCCGGGTCAGGCCTCTTTCTCCTCAGGCTCTTCGAACAGTCGCAGATACAGTTCGAAGCGGAAACGTCGGTTGCGGGCATAACCGGTAATCTCGCGCAGCAATCCGATATCCACCAAACGGTTGACGAGCTGGTTCGCGCCGGCGGGCGTCACATCAAGCCACTCGCGCACGGTGCTGACGGTCACGATGGGATGATTGAACAGTCTTTCCATGATCCGGTGGCCGTTGCCTGCGGCGCGGCCGAGCCTCTCGGTAATGCGCGCGCGATAGTCCTCGCGCATCCGCAGGATGGCCGCGACGGTCTGTGTCGCCTGGTGGGCGACCTCTGCCACGCCGCGCAGAAAGAAGGCGAGCCAGCCCTCCCAATCGCCCGTGTCGCGCACGGCTTGGAGGCGGTCATAGTATTCGGCGCGATAGCGCTTGAAGTAGTGCGAGAGATAGAGGACCGGACGGGCAAGTCGCTTCCGCTCGGTCAGCAGAAAAGTGATGAGCAAGCGGCCCAGACGACCATTGCCGTCGAGGAAGGGGTGAATGGTCTCGAACTGGGCGTGCGCCAAGCCGATTTGGACGAGCACGGGTAAGGGGCTGTCGGAGTGCAGGAAACGTTCGAGGTCGGAAAGCGCCTGCGGCACCTCGTGCGGGGGCGGCGGCACGAAGGTCGCTTCCCGCAACGTGCAGCCGGCCGGGCCGATCCAGTTCTGCGAGGTGCGCAGTTCGCCCGGCGCGAGCCGCCCGCCGCGCACGCCGCGCATCAGCTCAGCGTGAATCTCGCGGATCAGCCGCACGGAAACGGGCGGTTCAGCCAGGCGGGCCAAGCCGTGGTTCATGGCCCGGACGTAATTGACGACTTCGGAAACGTCGGCGGGAGCATTCGGATCGTGCAACCGCGCTTCCGCTGCCAAGAGGTTTTGCAGGGAGCTCTGCGTGCCTTCGATCTGGCTCGAAAGCACCGCTTCTTTCCGGACGTACATGAACACGAAAAGGTCCGGATTGGGCAGGGTGAGGATGGCTCCGTCCAGCCGACCAAGGGTGTAATCGGCCTCGGACACCAGCGCCCGTAGCGGACCGGCCAAATCCACCGGCGGGTCAGGCGGCAGCGGTGTCGGGATAAAGGCCCGGTAGCCTTCCGGCTGCAAAACGTAACGGCCGGCGCGGGATTGCTTGTTTTCGCCTGTGTTCATCATGGCTCGGCTAGGATCGCATCTTAAACGCTGCGTTTATCACAGCACCACGGGCGCGTGCATAGGCAACGCAACGACAATGACCCGCCATAGCCGAGCTCCTTCAATGAGGCTCCGAGAGGCTCAACCCTCAACCCGAGGCCCTCCCCCAGGGGGAGAGGGGAGACCCCGCTTGTCCCGTGCAAGGAACCACAGGCAGGCAGGGATTTGGGCCGAGTAAAAGAGTTGGCCGGGTAGCGCGACAATCTAGTCCACCAGGTCCGCCTCGGTGATGTTCGCCCTTGCCGGACTTGTTGGAGGACATGGCATCATTCTTCAAGGAAGAAGTCGTGGTCAACCTTTTTGACGCCGTATGTAGATACAGGAGACACTCCGACGCCGTACTCGAACATGAGCTCGGCCAGCCGCTGGCCATCGATGAGCACGATCTTGATTTCGAGTCGGTCTGCATAGTCGATCGCATCTCTCGTGAAGCTTGAGGTGGTGATGAATACTCCTTTGCGGGCACGGAGCCCCTGGAGTGCTCCGGCGAACTTTTGCAATTCGGGTCTGCCAATAGGTCCTTCCCAGCGCTTTGCTTGGAGATAGATCACATCGAGCCCGAGCCGGTCTTCCTTAATGACTCCGTCCACACCCTCGTCTCCGCTCCGGCCGACAGCCTGCGCAGCTTCTTTGTATGAACCACCGTACCCCATTTTGACCAACAGCTCTACAACGAGACGCTCGAAGAACTCAGGAGAGGCTTTCTTGACCAGTTCGAGTAGCTCGGATAGGACGCTTCGCTTGTGCATGTCATACGCGCTTGCCAGAAGCTCTTCAGGGGTCGCTCCTTCGATATCTCGTTCATCGAACTCGCTTGACGCCCGGTTTCGGGAGGATCGAAAGGCCCTGAACTCCTCGAACTGCATGAGGAAATTCACGTCAATGCTCTCTGGTTTTTGCTTGAGTACCTCCAAGCCCCGCCTGGTGATGCGCATCCAACCGCGCCGCGGTGCCTCCAAGAGCCCAGCATTCTTGAGGTATGTCCTTGCCCATCCTACCCGGTTATGAAAGATAGGCTGCTGCCCGCTTGGAAGGAGAGCTTTGCGCTCCTGCTCGGTCAAGCCGAACTGCTGCTCGAGCACAGATACCACGTCGCGTAGCCTGTGTTCCTTTCCGTCCTCCAACAGCTCAAGGAGAGGCAACATTAGCGATTGGTAATCAGGAATGGGCATACTTCATCCCTCCATGGTTGCCAGAATAACACGCGTAATGCTCCTCGAAGGCATCGGAGATGTACTTGAGGAAGATGAGCCCCAAGCGACGTGTTTGTACTCCGCCGCGTCCATCGAGCCCCGCAGGGCGTTGGCGGCCGCCCATAGTTGCGCCTCGAAGCCAAGGGTGGCTGAGGTAGACTTTTGCTTCGCGGTTCGCATTCGCCGGTGTTGCACGTCACGATCTGCCCCCATTCTGGTTCCCTCCTTTCGTCCCTCTGCCCGGCGGATCGCTAAACCCATCATGGCGAGACTGCCAGTTGCGGTCAAACGTGTGCATTATGGTTTGCCGGATCGTGGCGCGCCCGATGCAGATAGATCCGCATGGGAACGTGGGGCGGGCTCGAACGCCGCCCCACTCGGGTCAGTAGCGGGGGGAGGATTTGAACCTCCGACCTTCGGGTTATGAGCCCGACGAGCTACCAGACTGCTCCACCCCGCGACAATGTTGCGAGCGGTACTTGGTAGCGAGAAGGTAGGATCGAGTCAACTTGCGGCGCTGTTGGCAGCGACCGGGATGCAGCGAGGCAGGGCGACCGACAAGGAAATTTTGCATCTGTGATTTCGAATTGGCGCCGGCTTCGAACGTCGGACGAGAAACGTTTGTGAGGAGGTGCGGACGATGGTGATCGCGCAAATCTTGTCCGGCGGTCGTGGATACGTACTTCCGTTGCGCAGCGGGTACGATCGCGAACTGATGGCGCAAACGCTGCAAAACTTCCTCAAACGCAACGACACTGCCCTCGTGCGCCTTGGTGCCGAGGTGTTTTTAGTTCGGCGGGTGGGTCCTGGAGTGCGGTGTTCGAGCTGCGACCAACCGGCCTATGGCGTCCTGTGGCCCGAAGGGCTTTGCACGCGCTGCCTTTGCGAAAAACTCCCTCGCGTAAGCCACGCACTCGTACGCGCAGCGTGACCGCGTTCCCCTTGGCGCGGCGGCTCCGTATGAGCTAAGGGCTTGCGCCTACCACCGCAACGACAAAGAGGGAGGGCTTCGCGGCAGTTGTGTTGGCAATCGTCGTCATCTTAGGATTTCCGCTCGCCCTCCTAGCCCCGTGGTGCGTGCGCAAGCTCGGCCCAGTGGGGGCACCGCGCTTGTTCGTGGCGTACCCGCTGCTCGTCTTCGTTGTGGCAGCACTGACTCCCCTCGACCCAGCGCAAGTACAAACTTCGTTCGCTTGGGCTCCACGCTACGGGTTGCGGTGGTCGGTATTGGTCGACGGGTGGAGCCTCCTCTTTACTTTGTTGATTTCCGGCATCGGCGCCCTCGTGGTTGCGTACGCTGGGGAGTATCTGCGCGACCACCCGCAAATTGGCCGATTTTACTTGTATCTCCTTGGCTTCATGGCGGCGATGCTGGGGGTGGTGTTGGCGAGCAACCTCCTGCTCCTGTTCGTGTGTTGGGAACTCACCGGCTTGTTTTCGTACCTGTTGATCGGCTTCGAACACGCCAGCGAGAAAGCTCGCAAGTCTGCCCTGCAAGCGCTGCTGACCACGGGTGTGGGAGGGCTGGCGTTGCTCGTTGCAGCCGTGCTCCTGTACAGCGTCGCAGGCACGTGGGAGATTTCGGAACTCCTCCGCCGCCCCGAGGCGTGGCCGAGTACGAACATGGAATTGTGGATCATCGGGCTTCTTTGCTTTGCGGCTTTTACGAAGTCGGCCCAGTTCCCGTTTCATTACTGGTTACCGGCTGCCATGGCCGCGCCCACACCAGTGAGCGCCTACCTGCACTCTGCCACCATGGTGAAAGCAGGGGTGTTCTTGCTGGCACGGATGACGCCGTTGTTCCAGGGATCGCGGGTGTGGCACACCACTCTTCTTGCAGTTGGCGGCGCCACAATGGTCGCCGGCGCTCTGCTGGCCGTGGGCCAGCGCGACCTCAAGTTGTTGCTGGCGTACTCTACGGTCAGTGCCCTGGGCACGCTGGTATTCTTGCTCGGAGTGAACGATCCGGCAGCGCTGGCTGCGTGCGTCGTGTTCCTTGCAGCCCACGCGCTGTACAAGGGCGGGCTGTTCTTTTTTGCCGGAGCCATCGACCATGCCACCGGAGAGCGAGATGTCGAGAAGCTCGGCAGATTGTACACTCAACTACCGTTCCTCGGCTCGGTGGCCACGGTGCTCGCCCTGTCGATGGCCGGGATCCTGCCCACCTTCGGGTTCGTTGCCAAAGAGTTGGCCTACGAGACTGTGCTGCATGCAGGCCCGTGGGGCATCGCTGCGGCACTCGTCTTTGCCAGTGCGCTGCAGGTCGCTGTCGCAGGCTTTGTCGTAGTTCGTCCGCTGTTTGCAACTGCCCCGCGCGCACCCTCTGTGCACCACGCGCCGGGCTGGGAGATGTGCCTCGGGCCTGCGCTGCTCGCGCTTGCAAGCTTGATCTTTGGCCTGGCTCCGTTTCCTGCCTTGCAAGAAGTGCTTCGAGGTGCGGCCACCGCTATCGCCGCCAATGGCGTAAGCTTGCAATGGAAACTGTGGCACGGGCTCACGCCCGCGTTTTTGCTCAGCCTGGCAACGCTTGCTTTTGGAGCCGTGGCGTTCGCGCTCCGGCGACAAGTGCTCGCGGTTACAGAGCGTGCGCGGGTCGTTGCGGGACTCGGGCCCGCCGCCATGTACGAAGGCGCAGTTGCCGGCCTCCTGAAGGTGGCAGCGTGGCAAACGCGCAAATTGCAGAGCGGCAAGTTGCGTTCCTACCAGTCGCTGGTTTTGCTCGTGGCTGTGGCTGCTCCTGTCTTTGCGTGGTCCATCGTCGGGTCTCCCGACTTGCCGCCGCTTGCTGCGCGCCCGCCGTTTGTGACCGAAGTGGTGGTCTTGGTCACCATGCTGGCAGGCACGGCCGTCGCCATTGTTGCAACCTCGCGTTTGACGGCCATCGCTGGCCTCGGCGTGGCGGGTTACGGGGTCGGGGTGTTGTTTTTGTTGTTCGGGGCCCCGGATCTGGCCATGACCCAGTTCGCCATCGAGACGCTCACGGTGCTCTTGTTCGTGCTCGTGTTGTATCGCTTGCCGAGGTTCGAAACGCGCTCCGATCCGGCGACCCGCGTGCGCGATGCCCTGCTGGCCAGTGCGGTGGGGTTGGCCATTGGCGGGTCGATGGCCGTGGTTCTCGCCCGGCCAACCCCTTCGGTCTTGGCGCCATTCTTTCTGGCCGAAAGCGTGCCGTCTGCGCACGGGCGGAACGTCGTGAACGTCATCTTGGTCGACTTCCGTAGCCTCGACACACTGGGAGAAATTACCGTGTTGGGGCTGGCCGCCATGGGTGTGGGCGCTCTGATGGCAGCGTGGAGAAAAAGGCCATGAAGTCGCTGATTTTGCTCACTACTACGCGGCTGCTCTTCCCGCTCATGGTCTTGCTTTCCGTGTTCTTGCTCCTGCGCGGCCACAACGCCCCGGGAGGTGGGTTCGTGGGCGGACTCGTTGCGGCCGCCGCGCTGGCGCTGCATGCGTTGGCGCAAGGCATGGAACCTACCCGACGGTTGCTCCCGTTGTCTCCCGTGGCGTGGATTGCCGCCGGACTGAGCTGTGCGCTCTTTAGCGGGACGATCGCGTGGGCTTTTGGGCAGCCGTACCTCACCGGACTTTGGCTGCCGGTGTCGATTCCGGTCTTGGGCTCTGCCGGTACGCCGTTGTTGTTCGATCTCGGTGTGTACTTGCTGGTGATCGGGATGGTCACCCACGTGTTGTCGTTGCTGTGGGAGGAGTGAGTGGAGTTCCTGTTCGCAACCGTCATTGGCGCGCTGTACGCAGGGGCGTTGTACCTCATGCTGCGGCGGAGCATCGTGAAGCTGCTTCTCGGTCTGGGCCTTCTCGGCCACGCTGCGAACTTGTTGCTGTTTTCCACGAGTGGCTTTGCGCGATTGGCACCGATTGCCGACGAACACGGCCACCTTCTGACCGGAGCAGTTGCCGATCCGGTTCCGCAAGCGCTGATCCTCACTGCCATCGTGATTGGTTTCGGTGTGCTGGCGTTTTCCGTGGTGTTGGTGAAGCTCACTGCTGCGGCGGCGGGGACCGACGATGTCGATGCGCTGCAGACCTCCGAGGAGTGAGGTGTTTCGGTCGAGCACGGTGCTGACGTGATTGCGCGACTTCTCCTGATCGTTCCCGTATTGATCCCGTTGGCAGCAGCAGCGCTTTCCTTGCCGGTATCTCTCCCGACGCAGCGCGCCGTGGCGTTGGTTGCAGCGACAGGGCATTTGCTGGCAGCGCTTGCGTTGCTCGTTGTCGTTCAGGAGCGTGGGGTGGTCGTGGTGCAAGTAGCTCGCTGGCCTGCGCCTTTCGGGATTACGTTCGTTGCCGACATGTTCAGCGCCCTCTTGGTGGCCACGATGTCCGTGATCGCCTGGATCGTGCTGGTGTATTCCACCGCCTCGATTCCGCTGGAACGCGAACGGCTCGGTTATTACCCGCTGAGTTTGGTGCTGCTGGCAGGAGTCAGTGGTGCCGTGCTCACCGGCGACTTGTTCAACCTCTACGTCTGGTTCGAAGTTCTGTTGATGGCTTCGTTCGTGCTCCTGACTTTAGGTGGGGACCGGCCGCAGCTCGAGGGCGGCCTCAAGTACGTTGCCCTGAACTTGATTGCCTCGGCGTTCTTCTTGACCGGAGTGGGGTTGCTGTACGGCAGCGCTGGCACGTTGAACATGGCGGATCTTTCCGTGCGCTTGGGAGCTTGGCCGCTGTCGCTGCCAGCATTTGCGGGGACGCTTCTGTTGTTCGTGAGCTTCGGCATCAAAGGTGCGGTGTTCCCCTTGTTCGGCTGGCTTCCGGCCTCGTACCACACACCGCCAGTCGCCATTACGGCTTTGTTTTCGGCCCTGCTCACCAAAGTCGGAATTTATTCCATGATTCGCATGGGCACGCTGGTGCTGCCGGAGCCTCCGGAAGCGTTCACCAACGCCATCTTGGTTGTGGCGGCGCTCACCATGCTCACGGGGGTGTTAGGAGCCGTCGCGCAAATGGAAATGAAGCGCCTGCTCTCTTTCCATATCGTGAGCCAAATTGGTTACTTGGTGTTCGGGTACGGTCTTTACAGCGTCGCTGGGCTCACGGGCGCGATTTTCTTCTTCGTGCACGTGTCGGTCGCGAAAGCAGCGTTGTTTTTGGTCGCCGGAGAACTGGAGCGATGCTACGGCACGACACGCTTGGCGCAACTCGGGGGCGCGTACCGCGAACAACCGTTGCTGGCTTGCGCGTGTTTCACGGCCGCGATGGCGCTAGCCGGGTTGCCCCCGTTTTCAGGCTTCTTTGCCAAACTGCAGCTGGTCGTCGCGGGGTTACAGCAAGCAGCATTTTGGACTGTCGCTGTGGCTTTATTGGTGAGCATGCTCACGCTGTTTTCCATGACGAAGATCTGGGCAGAAGCGTTTTGGAAAGAGTCGATACGAAGCCAGCGGACGCACGACGTCCCCGCTCGGATGCGTTGGAGCACGGTGGCGCTAGCTTCTTTGAGCCTCGCCCTGGGCCTGTTTGCTGAACCGCTTATGGGGCTCGCACAGCAAGCGGCGGAGCAATTGTTGGATCGGAAAGCCTACATCACCGCAGTGCTCGGAGAAGTCTAATGGCGCTGTTGCACTTGGTTTTGTCCGTTCTCTGGCTGGTGCTGACCGGACGTTGGTCGCTTGGCGAGTTCCTGTTTGGTGCGCTGTTGAGCTACTTGGTCCTGTGGCTCACTCACCCGCACGGGCCCGACACGTACTTTGCGCGCGTGTGGAAAGTCGCACGCGCTCTCGGAGTGTTCCTGCGGGAGGTCGTGATCGCAAACCTGAGGGTAACGTATCACGTCTTTGCGCCGCTTCGGCGGATGCAACCGGGAATCGTCGCTGTGCCGTTGGACGTAAAGAGCGATGTTGCCATCACCATGCTCGCGAACGCGATTACCCTGACCCCGGGAACGTTGAGCCTGGATGTGTCCACAGACCAGCGCACGTTGTACGTCCACGGCATGCGCATTGGTACGCCGCCCGAATTTCGTGCCGAGATCAAATCGGTGCTGGAAAAGCAGGTTCAGGAGGTATGCGAATGATTCAGACAGTAGCGTTGTGGGTGGTGTTGCCGGTTTTGTCGGTGGCTGTGTTGCTGTCCGTGGTTCGCCTTGCCATCGGGCCCAGCCTGCCAGACCGGGTTGTTGCGTTGGATTTGATCACGACCATTGGCGTCGGCATCGTTGCTGGAGCCGCCCTGGCGTGGGAGCAGCCCCCGCTGCTCGACGTAGGCACGGTACTGGCGCTGGTGTCTTTTTTGGCCACGGTGGCATTTGCGCGATACATCGAACGAGGGATCCGCTCATGGTCGTCGAATGGGTAACTGTCGGGCTGTTGCTTGCGGGTACGTTTTTCATGTTGGTTGCAAGTATTGGCGTTGTGCGGATGCCAGACGTGTACTTGCGAATGTCCTGTACCTCGAAAGCCGCAACCCTGGGCGGGATGTGCCTGTTAACTGCCTACGCGTTGCAACATGCGAGCGACGCTGGACTTGCAGTGCGCGCCATTGCCACGGCGGTCTTCCTCATGCTTACCGCGCCCGTGGCGGCTCATATGATTGGACGGGCTGCATATCGCCTCGGTGTTCCTTTGTGGGTTGGCTCGTGCTGCGATGATCTCAAGGGTGCGTATTCTGCGGACGGCAACACCCTGCGAAGTCAGCCGGCGGTCGCCGTAGCGGAACGGCACGGGCAGCCCTAGTCATGGCGCTGTTGCTGGCGCTTTGCGGGCTCGCATTGCTCATCGCCGGGGCAGAAAGCCTCGTGCGTGGTGCCGCGCGTTTGGCGACGGCGGTTGGAGTGAGCCCGTTGTTGGTGGGCCTGACGGTGGTTGCTTGGGGGACCAGTGCGCCCGAGCTGGCGGTGAGTTTGGCCGCAGCCGTTCAAGGGCAACCAGACATTGCGGTTGGCAACGTTGTCGGAAGCAATGTGTTCAACGTGCTGTTCATTCTCGGAGCGGCAGCCGCCGTGGCTCCGCTGGCCGTGTCGCAGCAGTTGGTCCGCATCGAAGTGCCGATTCTCGTGCTGGCTTCTCTGTTCTCCTGGTATTTGGCCGCGGATGGTCAAATTACGCGGGGTGAAGGATTCGCGTTGCTGGCCACCGGACTTGCGTACACGGGGTTTGCTCTCCGTACAGGCACCGCTGCGGAAAACCAGGTTCCCACGGATGCAGTCGATGGAGCCGCCATGCGAACCATTGGTCACGTGGCGCTGGTGGTGGTTGGTTTGGCGGCCCTCGTGTTGGGCTCGCGGTGGTTCGTTGCTGGCGCGGTGCACATTGCACGTTGGTTCGGTGTATCCGAGTTGGTCATTGGTTTGACGATTGTCGCCGGCGGAACGTCGCTGCCGGAACTCGCCACCTCCATCGTCGCTGCAGTGCGGGGGGAGCGTGATATTTCGGTGGGCAATGTGGTGGGCAGCAACCTGTTCAACTTGTTGTTCGTTCTGGGTGGTGCGGCTGCGGTATCGGACTACGTTCCGGTGGCCCAAGGCGCGTTGTCGTTCGACTTCCCGGTGATGGTTGCCGTGGCGGTAGCGTGCTTGCCGGTGTTCTTTACCGGCCACCGGATTGCGCGCTGGGAAGGCTGGCTCTTCTTCGGGTATGGCATTGCATACTGGACGTACCTGTTTCTTGCCTCTGCGCACCACGATGCCTTGCCTGCGTTCCACGTGGTCATGCTGGCGTTCGTGATTCCCCTGACGCTCGTCACCGTTGCCGTCAGCGTTGCCCGCCAGATCCGCAGCGATTTGCGCTCCGCCAACGTGTAGGGTTTTGCCTGCGCCCAGTAGCACGTCGCTCCACCCCGGTTGACGCATCGCGTGCATCGGCGCATCCGTGGAGAAGGCCGAGAGGCAAGGGAGGGAGGCCGCGAGCGATGGACTTTGCCGTGCCAGCGGAAACACAGGCGATTTGCCGGCAACTGGAACAATTCATGGAGGAGTGGATTTATCCGCTCGAGCGCTCGCGCGAGCGTTGGGTCTTGCAAGAGGGCGGCCCCGCGTACCCGCCGGCGATTCGGGCCCTGCAGCAAAAGGCAAAGGAACTGGGGTACTGGGCGTTCCACCTCCCCAAGGAAGCTGGCGGTGCAGGGCTACCGTTCATGCAGTATGTGTTCGTAAACGAGATCCTGGGGCGGAGCCCGATCGCGCCCGTGGTTTGTGGTTCGCAGGCTCCCGACTCGGGCAACGCGGAGATTTTGTGGCGCTTTGGCACCGAAGAGCAAAAAGAACGCTGGCTTCGTCCGCTCGTGGACGGCGAAATTCGGAGCTGTTTTTCCATGACGGAACCGGAAGTTGCTGGCTCCGACCCGCGTTTGCTGCGCACGACCGCGGTCCGCGAAGGCGACTACTACGTCATCAACGGGCACAAGTGGTTTACCAGCGGAGCCCACGGTGCCGCCTTTGCCATTGTGATGGCACTCACCAATCCGGAGCGCGAGAACCCGTACCTGCGTTACAGCATGATCATCGTCCCGACGGATACCCCTGGTTTTCGCATCGCTCGGGGAGTGCCTGTTTTAGGCGACGATGACAACCACCATGCGGAAATCTGGTACGAGAACTGCCGCGTGCCGGTAACGAATCGCTTAGGTGAGGAAGGCATGGGCTTTGTGATTGCACAAGAGCGCTTGGGCCCAGGGCGTATCCACCACTGCATGCGCTGGCTTGGCATGGCGCAGCGGGCGTTCGAAATGATGTGCCGGTATGCCAATCAACGGTACGCCTTTGGCAGCACGCTAGCCCGCAAGGCGAACATTCAAGACTGGATCGCCGAAGCTCGCGCCGAAATCCAAGCGGCACGGCTCATGACTTTGCACGCCGCATGGAAAATCGACACCGAGGGCGCACACGCTGCCCGCGAGGAAATTTCGCTGATCAAGTTTTTCGGCGCGCGCATGCTTCACAACGTCGTGGACAAGGCTGTGCAAGTGTTCGGCGCCGCCGGTGTGTGCGACGACCTACCCCTTTCGCACTTTTACCGCCAGGCGCGCCTCGCGCGCATTTACGATGGTCCGGACGAGGTTCACAAGATGGTTGTGGCGCGCCGCATCCTCGAAGCGTACGCCGACAAGTCCGACAAATCCTCGACCGCGTCGTGAATTGCCCCAGCGAGCACGCAACGATCGTGGACATCTTGGGGCGACCTGGTGGGTTGCCCCGGTGCGAAGCAGAAGATACGGGCGGCTAGCGCACTTGACCCTCAGCGGCTTTCTGCCACGACGTGGATTTTTGCTGCCCCGCGCGGGCGGCGCAGTTGTGCGCGGAACGTGACCTGGCTGTGCGGATCCACCGTTGCCGAACTCACTTCCGCAGGCAGGGAAAGGAGCGGGGTGCCGGACTCGTCGAGCACCTGAACCGTCACTCTCAGGTTGCGTGCGCGCCCGGAACCCCGGTTCTCCACGATACCGGACACTAGGGCCGTTTCCTTGTCCGGACCCGGCCCTTCGACCACGTCGAGAATCGCGAGTTCCGGACGCTCCGGAACCACGATCTCCTCCTCTACGAGGATTTTGGGCGTGGGTTCCGGGAGGAGAACCGGTTCCGGTGGCTGGCGTGGCACGCAGCTCGCTGCGGCCAAGGCGACGAAAAACAACCAAGAAGGGACTTTTTTCATTTTGGATCCGCCTTATCGCGTGCTTGCATGTGGAAGCCAAGAGTCCGTTGCCGCTCCGCAGGCTCGTTGGTAAGAACGGGACTTCATGACGCCGAGTGCTCAGCCGTTGTCCGCGTCGACGTTTCAAGCCATTGCCGACAAGATTCTCGCTGGCGGCGAACTCGACCGAGCCGAAGCCCGCAATGTGTTGCACGCGCCAGTGGAGTCGCTCCCCGATTTGCTTTGGGCCGCGTATCGTGTGCGGGAGCGGTTTTACGGGCGGCGGGTCAAGCTATGCCAGCTCCGCAACGCGCGCAGCGGTTTGTGTCCGGAGGATTGCCACTACTGTTCCCAGTCGGCCATCTCCACTGCGGCCATACCGCGGTATCGGCTCGACTCGGTGTCCGAGCTGGTTGCCGGTGCGCGGCGAGCAGTGGCGGCAGGCGCGACCCGTTACTGCATGGTGACGAGCGGTCGGGGTCCGAGCCCGACCGACATTGCCCGGATCACGGCTGCAGCACGTGCCATCAAGGCGGAGTTTCCGCGCTTGGAGCTATGCGCTTCCCTGGGATTGCTGGACGAGGCGCAGGCGCTGCAGTTGAAGGAAAGCGGAATCGACTACGTGAACCACAACTTGAATACCAGCCGCCGGTTCTACCCGGAAATTTGTTCGACCCATACGTTCGACGACCGCGTGGCAACCATTCGCGCTGTGCAAGCCGCTGGGCTACGCACGTGCTGCGGTGGCATCATTGGCATGGGCGAGAGCGAAGAAGATTTGATCGATCTGGCGTTCGACTTGCGAGCTTTGCGTGTGGACTCCTTGCCGGTGAACTTTCTCCATCCCATCGAGGGCACCCCGTTGGAAGGCCACAACGAGCTCGACCCGGCCCAATGCTTGCGCGCGCTTTGTCTGATGCGGTTCGTGCGGCCGGATGCGGAAATTCGCGTTGCTGGTGGCCGTGAGCTCCATCTCGGTTGGTTCCAGGCCTTGGCGTTGTATCCGGCGAATTCCTTGTTCGTCGATGGGTATCTCACGACTCCGGGCGATGCCGCTGCAGAAGTACAGCGCCTGGTCGCCGCCCTCGGGTTCGAAGTGGAAGGTTAGTTCCCTTCAAGCGAGGCGCTTCCACGCAACGTCGAAGCCGGAAGCGTCCCCAAGCACTTCTTCCGGGGAAAATGCTTGTGCCGGAGCGAGAACACCGCGCCGGTCGAAACTCGGCTCCTGCATGCGCACTGCAGCGGCTGCAGCCACAGCCGCGGTGATGCCGTACGGATCGCGTCCGGTCATGATCATTGCTTCCTTCCGGGCTTGCCCCCCACGCACTCCGCGAATCTCGAGAAAAATCAAAAAACGGTCGCGCGCCCGCACCTCGGGTGGCGGCCCGCTCGTCTCCTTGCCCAGAGCCCATTCGGCCAAGGCAACGAGCGGGGTTTTGGCCACAAGCCGCGCTGCAGGCACCAACCATCCGGCAGCCAACGCTGCCAGTCGCGGCAAGGCCAGGTACGCGCGAACGGCTCGCGTGCGGATGTGGCGCGGGATGGTCAGGATTTCGGCTCCCGGAAAACTCAGCGCAACCAGCGTACCCCAGCCTTCAGGCAGCTCCACCTCCCGGCGATATCGGGCAGGCGGCAAGGGGATCCATTTGCCCTCTTCGTAACCGAAACCTTCTGCGCCAAGCATGCGCAACACGGAGCGCTTGGTTCCCTGGCTAGCGTGGAACTGTGTAGCGTAAATCACGTCGATCGAGGCCACATCGCGGTATCCGCGAGCGAGCACTGCGGCGCCGCAATCGGCCAAAGCAATCTCGTAGGCATGCGCGGGGACGACCGCCACGCCAGCTTCTCGCGCTTGGTGGTCGCGCGCCTGTACAGCGCGGATAAAGGGCTGCTCCCCGGTCGTGTCGAGGTAGTGGCTCCCGGCTGCCAGAGCCGCATCGACCACGGGCTCGCCAAGGTCCACGAACGGGCCAGCGCAATTCACGATCACGCGACTTTTCCTCGCGAGCGCTGCCAGCGAGTCGGGGTGCGATACGTCGGCAACGAACGTCGAAAGCCCGCCGTGAGTGTGCGCCAATGCCGCTAGCTTCTGTTCGTTCCGGCCCGCGATCAAAGGGCGCACGCCTCGGCGTACGAGCTCTTCCACCACCAGGCGGCCAGTGTATCCCGTGGCCCCGAAGACCGTTACTCCGCGCTCTTCCATACCATGTCGTTTCGGCTCATGGGCCCTCCATGTCAAGCCCGTACGGACTACCTTACGGAAGCAAGGTCTGGTAGAAGGGAGACATGGAGCGCAACGTCAAACTGCTGTGCATTCGGCACGGCGAAAGCGAGGGAAATCTCCACAAGGTGTTTTGCGCCACGCCGGACGTTCCACTGACACCCTACGGGCGACAGCAGGCGCGGCTGACCGGCTTTTACCTCCGAGCCGACTTCTCCCCGGGCCGCATCGTTTCGAGTCCTTACCGTCGGGCGCTGGAAACCGCGGAAATCATAGGCGAGGTTTTGCAATTGCCGGTGGAGGTGGAAGAGGATTTGCGCGAGCGCGACATCGGCGAGTATGCCGGGTGCCCGTACGAGGTGGTGCTCGACGATCCGAACTACGGCAAAGATGCCCCCTGGCGTTGGAGACCTCCAGGGGGAGAATCGCTTGCGGACGTCGCCGAGCGGGCGGTGCCTGCGGCGTGTCGGATCGCAGCAAACAGCACCGCTGCGGAAATCGTGGTCGTGAGTCACGCTGGCGTCATCGCCGCATTGTGCGCTGCGGCACGCGGGAACAACTGGGACGGCGTCTCGGGCCCACTGAATGCGGAAGTCTTGGTGCTGGAGTACGCCGACGGGCGACTGCACCTGCGCGAGTAAGTTCTAGCCCTCGTCCCACCGCTGGTGGGAAATCGCCCGATGCGCGGCTTGCACGAGCGGGTTCTACAATCGTGCAGGAGCGGATGTGTTTGCGCCAAGGGCGGCTTTGTGAAACAAGCGCAAACCGCGAGGAGGTGACGTATGACGCTGTGGATCGAGCAGCCGGTAATGCGCTTGTTTGCCCTCACGTACTTGCTGCTCGTGTTGAAAATGCTCGCCGTAGGTTTCGTCACGAGTTACTACCGCATGCGCAAGCGGGCATTCGCAGTGCCCGAAGACTACGCGATGCAGGGACTGTCCCCACGCCAGGTGGTCGACCCAGATGTGGAACGTGCCCGGCGAGCTCACCGGAACGACCTCGAGAACATCTTGCCGTTCTTTGCCGTGGGGTTTTTCTTCGCGCTCACGCAACCGTCGTTGGGTGTCGCGCGTGTGTTGTTCATCGGGTACCTGCTGGCACGTGTGCTCCACACAGTGTTCTACCTCGCTGCGCTCCAACCTTGGCGCACCCTTGCCTTTGCCGTTGGCCAAGCGATTACGGTCGTGATGCTCCTGGCCACGTTCGCACGCATCTGGTGAGCGGCTGACGAGGCGCTTCATTCGGCCACTCGCTGCCAGCTCCGGTCGGGCAGCCAGTGCGCGCACAGCCCCGGTTGCAGTAAGCCGGCAAGGATCCGCGCACTGTCGACAATGCGTGGCCCCGGACGATTGAAGTACGCGTTGCCATCGGTAACGTACGTTCGGCCGTTGCGCACGGCGGGCAGGCGGCTCCAGACCGGGGCGGCGCGCAACACGTCCAGTTCTGCCAACGTGCGCTCGATGGGAAAACCACATGGCATCAAAATCAACACCTCTGGAGCTGCGGCGAGAATGGTTTCCCAGTCGCACGGGCGACTGCTGTTCCCTGGCTCGGCAAGCAGCGAACGTCCGCCCGCGATGTCAACGAGCTCGGGCATCCAGTTGCCAGCTACCATGGGCGGATCGAGCCACTCCAGGCACAACACTGCCGGGCGGTAGCGAGCGCGGGCGGTGCGCTTGCGTACGGCTTCCAACTCCCCTTGGCAATTTTCCACAAACTGCCGGCCTTCGGCGCCGCAACCCAAAGCGTCGGCCACACGCGCGAAGTCCGACCAAATCCCCTCGAGGTCGTGCGCGTGCAACTTCACCACCTCGAACTGCAAGCGAAGAGCTGCCCGTGCCTCCTCCACTTGGCTCGCGGGCAGGGCGCAGACCTGACACTGGTCTTGCACCAACACCACGTCAGGCAGCAGTGCACGGAGCATGTCGGGAAGTACTTCGTACAGTGGCTCACCCAGGGCCAACGCACGGCGTACCTGCTCATCGATGGTGCGCGAGGTGCCCGTGGCTTCGAAGCGAGGCCGGGTAACCTTTGGCAAGGTGGAGACTTCGGGTGGAAAGTCGCACTCGTGGGAAACCCCCACCAACGCGGCTGCGCGGCCCAGGGCACACACGAGCTCGGTTGCCGCCGGAACCAGGGAGACCACACGCATGCGGGGAAGGGCCTCGGCCAAGGGGGAAACGCAGCGCCGCTACATGTAGCGTCTGCGATCCACAGGTTGGTCCGGTTCCAGCTTGTCGCCGCAGGTGGAACCGCAATACGTACACAAGTATTCGAACTTGTTGCCTTGGGGCAGAATGAGGAGCAGTCGCTTTCGTACCGGCACTGCCACCCGACACTTAGGGCAAAGCAACAAAGAAGCTTCGAGCTGGTCAAAACTGTCGCGTGCCATCGCTGACCTCGAGTTGTCGGGAACCGCACCTACCGTTATATGCCGCCCCCGACAGCGTCAACTGCTTGCGGGATTGACTGTGATCGACACCACTCACGAACGATCGCCGGGGGTCGCGCGCCGCCGCGTTTACGTGGAGACCTACGGCTGCCAGATGAACTTGGCCGACACCGAACTATTGCTCGGGTTGTTTCGCCAGGAAGGGTACGATCCAGTGGCGGAACCCGAGCAAGCGGACGTGATCTTGCTCAACACCTGCGCGATTCGCGAGCACGCGGAGGAGCGTGTCGTGGGTCGGCTGGGCGATCTGTTTCGGCACAAGGCACGGCGACCCGATCTTCAACTCGGGATCGTCGGCTGCATGGCTCAGCATGTGCGCGACCGGCTGCTGGCACGCTTGCCGTTCGTGGACTTTGTGGTCGGCCCCGATGCCTATCGGCGGCTTCCGCAGGTGCTGAACGAGCACCGCCCCGATCCGTACATCGACGTCCAGCTCGACCGCACGGAAACCTATGCCGATCTGGTTCCGGAGCGCGAAGCTGGGGTGCGGGCGTGGGTGACCATCATGCGTGGTTGCGACAAGTTTTGCACCTTTTGCATCGTGCCCTACGTGCGCGGCCGCGAACGCTCGGTGCCGATGGCGCACGTTCTTGTGCAAGTGGAACAACTCGCCCGCGCGGGCTTTCGGGAGGTCGTGTATCTGGGCCAAACCGTCAATGCATACCACGACGGCGAAGCGGACTTTGCCACGTTGTTGCGGCGGACCAACGAAATTCCGGATCTGCTGCGCATTCGTTTTACTTCACCGCACCCGGCAGACTTTACCGAGGCGACCCTCGAGGCCTTGGCCACTTGCGAGAAAATTTGCCCCTATGTGCACTTACCAGTGCAGTCGGGGTCGGACCGAATCCTGGAACGCATGGCGCGGGGATACACGGTCGAGGCATACCTGCACTTGGTCGAGCGCTTGCGGAGTGTGCGTCCGGATGTGGCGCTGAGCACCGACGTGATTGTCGGGTTCCCGGGCGAGGAAGAGGCGGATTTCGAGGCAACTCTGCAGTTGATGCGCGAAGTTCGATTCGATCAAGCGTTTATGTTTCAGTACTCTCCGCGCAGCGGGACCAAAGCCGCACGCTGGCCGGAAACCGTCTCGCCGGAGGAAAAGCAGCGCCGGCTCCAGGCCGTCATCGACCTGCAGGAGGCAATCGCGTTCGAGCGCAACCAGGCTTGGGTAGGCCGGGTGGTCGAGGTGTTGGTGGAAGGACCTGCACGCAAGAGGAACGGGGCTTGGTGCGGGAAAACCCCGCAGTTCAAAACGTGCGTGTTTGCGGCTGACGAAGCACCACAGGTTGGAACGTTGGTGCCGGTGCGCGTTCGCAGCGCGAACTCTCATACCTTGTTTGGCGAACCGGAGTTTACGGCATCCGAGGGCGCGGCGACTGTTGGCGGCAACGGCAGGTGAACTTCGAAGCAGCTTCCCTTGCCTGGGGTGCTGTCGACGCGGATCGTTCCGCCAAGGGCGTCGACCAGCCGACTCGTGATGTAAAGCCCGAGCCCAACTCCTTCCGGAAATTCTTCTGGAGCTGCGCGCTCGAACGGGTCGAAAATGAATGGCTGCTTCTCTGGCGGGATGCCCACACCCGTATCGCACACTTCCAGCAGCAGCTCTGTCAGCCCCGCGCGAATCCGCACGCGCACTTCGCCTGCGGGGGTAAACTTGAGAGCGTTGTCCACCAAGTTGCGCACGATCATCTTGAACTTGGTGCCGTCGATGCGGGTCGAAGGTAAGTCTGGCGACACATCCCAGCGAAAGGCCACCCCAGCCGGAGTTCCACGAAGCACGAATTCTTGATGCAAGGCCTCGCACACGTGATCGAGCGGTTCCGTGGCGTCGGGAGCAAGGAAACGGCCGCCTCGGCTAAGGGCGAGGGCCACTTGAATGGTGTCCAGCGCGTGACGAGCGAGCGCAGCTTGACGGTCGAGCGCTTGCTGCACCGTGGTCGGTTGCGAGGAATCGGTACATCCGTCGCGAATCACCTCCGTGTAGCCGAGGATCGCGGCGAGCAAATTCCGTAACTCGTGCGACATGATCGCTGCAAACTGAGCATTGATCTCCGCTTGGTGGCGAGCGGCTAGCGACTCTTGAAACAGGCGGTAGCGCAGCTTTTCGGCGCGGAATGCGGCAAGCACGCTAATCAAGGCGGCGAACAGCGGGCCCGTCAACTGATGCGGCAAATCGTTACTGGGCCAAACGACTCGGCCGGTATAGAACAACGCAGACCAGTACAGGCCGAGTGTCCCGACGGCGGATATCGTCTGTGCGGCGGGGTGCCATGGCAGCAGCGTGGCCGACGCCAGCAGTTTCACCGAAACGAACAACGCGGTCCCAGAGGTCGGAGTGCCCGGGTAGAGAAGCCCAGCAGTGATGCCCAGGGTGTACACTGCGTCCGTGCCAAGAGCCAACCAGTGCAGTCGCTGGCGGGCGACTTCGAAACGAACCAGCAGCAGGCAGCCGGCCGGGGAAGCCAAAATAATGGCAAGCCAAGGCCAGTCCTTCCAAGCCCGCCCAGGGGTAAACACTGCGACAAACAGCACGAACAGGACGGTAATCACCAACAGGGCCGCCGCGACTCGCTGGATCTCCTCGGCAAGCAACGCTTGGCGATACGGGCGGTACGCCTCCTGCGCATGGCCCACCTCGCGCCACAACCACTTCGTCACACGGCCGCCCGCATCGTTCATTAGATCGTATCGGGCCTCAGTTAAGAAAAACTCGCAGCAAAGCTCAAGTCAGGAACTCACCGCGCAACCGCAACGGCCCCACCGTGGCGGCCAAGCGACGTTCCAACTGGCGCATCTTTCGTGCTTCGGCCGGCGATCGCTCGTGATCGTAGCCAAGCAAGTGGAGCAATCCGTGAATCAACAAAGTGGCGAGTTCTTCCTCCAGAGACCGGCCATGCTCCTCGGCTTGGCGCCGGGCTGTATCGACGGAAATCACCACGTCGCCCAGGTGCTGCTCGTCTCCGGGGATGCGCTCCCCTTCCCGCACGGGGAACGCGAGAACGTCGGTTGGCCGGTCCTTGTGACGGTACTGGCGGTTGAGCGCTTGAATCTCCGCGTCGCTCACCAAGCTTACGCACACCTCGGCGCTTGCTTGCCCCAGGTGTTCTAACGCGCGCTCGACAAAGTCCCCGAGGGGCCGTGTGCGAAGGCCGTGAATGCGCCGACGGGCGAGGACAGTAACGGGCATACGCCTCGTCGAGGGAAAACGTTTCCGCGGCGCTCAGCTTTGCTCGCCGCCGTCTTTGCTTCCGTTTCCGGGGCGGGCAGCAGCGGCACGCTCGTTTTGGCGCTGGCTTTCGTAGCGGTCGTACGCCGCAATGATGTCTTGCACCAAGCGGTGGCGCACCACATCGCGCTCGCTGAACAGGCAGAACTTGATGCCCTCGACGCCGCGCAACACTTGTTGTGCTTCCTTGAGGCCCGAGGCACGTCCGGCGGGCAAGTCGATCTGGGTGACGTCTCCCGTAATGACCGCTTTGGAGCCATAGCCGAGGCGGGTGAGGAACATTTTCATCTGTTCGCTCGTGGTGTTTTGCGCCTCGTCGAGGATCACGAACGAATCGTTCAACGTGCGGCCGCGCATGAACGCCAGCGGTGCCACCTCGATCACGCCGCGCTCGATCATTTTCTGCGCGCGGTCAAAATCCACCATGTCGTGCAAGGCATCGTACAAGGGGCGCAGGTATGGGTTGACTTTTTCTACCAGATCCCCGGGTAGAAACCCGAGTTTCTCGCCTGCTTCGACTGCCGGCCGGGTCAGAATCATCCGCGCGAAGTTGTTTTTCATGATTTCCGCTACGGCCATGGCCATGGCTAAATAGGTTTTGCCCGTGCCGGCCGGGCCGATACCGAAGACAATGTCGTACTCGCGGATGGCGTCGATGTATTCTTTTTGGGCGACGCTTTTGGGTGTGATGATCCGTTTGTGGGAAGAGATGTAAATTGTGTCCAGAAAAATGTCGCGAAGATTGGCATTACGGTCGCGACTCAAAATCCGGACCGCGTAATCCACGTCGCTCGGATAAATCGGATACCCCTTTTCCACCACTCCGTAGAGTTGGCTCAACACACGGGCGGCCAGCTCGCACGCAACCGGGTCGCCCGTGACATGGAGGGCGGTGCCACTGACCCCGATGCGCACGTCCAGCAACCGTTCCACCGTCTTGACGTGCTCGTCGTGGTGGCCGAGCAGGTCCTGAAAAACCCGAGGGTTGGGAAAGCTCAGCTCGAGCTCGTGAACTTCTCGACTGGTTTCTAGCAACTCCGTTTCAAGCGACAATTTCGAAAACCGCCTCGAGGGCCTCTGGTAATTTTTCTGGCTGCTTGCCTCCTGCTTGGGCCAGCTCCGGTTTGCCACCTCCGCCGCCGCCAATCAATGGGGCAATGCGCTTTATAATGTTGCCTGCTGGGTAGCGCGGCGCAAGGTCTTGGGTGACGGCAACGAGCAACAAGGCGCGGTCGCCACGCCGCGTACCCAACACGACCACGCCAGACCCCAAGCGCTGTCGAAGCTGGTCGGCAAGCTCGCGGAGACTCGAGTCGTCCAACCCCTCCACTTCTGCGCTCAGCACGCGCACGCCATTGACGGTACGGGCCCGTTGCAGCAGCAAGTCGGTTTGCCGGCTGGCAAGCTGGCTTTGGAGTTGGCGCAACTGACGCTCCCACTCGCGTTGTTGGGCGAGCAACTTTTCCAGCCGCTCGGGAAGTTCCTCTTCCGGTGCGCGCAGCACTGCACCCGCACGCTCCAGCAGGTGTTCGCGCTGGTGTAGCCACTGCCACGCACCGTCTCCCGTGAGCGCCTCGATCCGGCGCACCCCAGCGGCCACTCCTTCCTCGGAGCGAATTTTCAGCAGGCCGATATCTCCGCTGCGGCGCACGTGGGTACCGCCGCAAAGTTCGGTGGAATATTCCCCGATCCGGACCACACGCACGACATCTCCGTACTTCTCCCCGAAGAATGCCAGTGCCCCCGCTTTGAGGGCTTCGTCGTAAGGCATCTCTTCGGTCCACACCGGGTCGTTCCAACGGATGCGCGCGTTCACCTCCCGTTCGATGGCCGTTAACCGCTCCTCACCGACGGGGCCAGCGTAGGTAAAATCGAACCGCAAGCGATCCGGAGCCACCAAGGAACCTGCTTGGCGAACGTCGCGTCCTAACTGCTCGCGCAGCACGGCGTGAAGGATGTGCGTGGCCGAATGATTGAGCCGGGCAGCGTCGCGCCGAGCACGATCGACGCGGAGACGTACGCGCTGACCGACACGGAACCGACCGCGCTCGACCTGCCCGATGTGCACGATCAAGTTGCCACGCGCCTTTTGCGTATCTCGCACCTCGATGCGATCCCCCTCGTCGGTTTCGATCCACCCACAGTCGCCCACCTGGCCGCCACCTTCCGGATAAAAGGGTGTTTCGGCGACGACGACATGGACCGGTTCCCCGGCACGCACCTCTTGCCGTAAGTCCCCCTGGCTTTGCAAAGCCAGAATTTCCGACTCGAATTCGTACACGAAGTCTCCGAGGAAGCGGCTTTCGAGGGCCCGGGTGGTGGCGAACGCGTCCGTCAACAGCTCCGCCTGATCCAGCGAGGCGCGGCGCGCTTCGCGGGCTCGACGGCGCTGTTCCTCCATGCAGCGTTCGAATCCCTCCGTGTCCACCGCAATGCCGTCTTCGCGAAGAATGTCCTGGGTCATGTCGAGCGGGAACCCGTACGTGTCGTACAGCCGGAAAGCGACCTCACCTGGTAACACTCTTCCTCCGGACAACCGCAGGCGACGCCGCTCGTCTTCCAGCAGCGCCAAACCCTTGTCGAGGGTTTCGGCAAAGCGTTCTTCTTCCTCGCGTAAAACCGTTTCGACCTCCGTTTCGCGTCCGCGCGTTTCCGGATAGGCAGCGCCCAAGATGCTGAGCACTGGCCGCACGAGCTTCCACAAAAACGGTTCCTCGAACCCGAGGTGGCGCGCATGCCGGGCTGCCCGACGCAACACGCGGCGCAGGACATACCCACGGCCTTCATTCGACGGCCGTACGCCATCGACGACCAAGAAGGTCAGAGCGCGGCTGTGGTCGGCAAGTACTCGGAAAGCAACGTCGTCGGCCGCGTGAGCGCCGTAGCGCTTGCCCGAAGCGCGCTCGACGAACTCGATGAGCGGGCGAAACAAGTCCGTATCGTAGTTCGACGGCACTCCTTGAAGCACTGCCGTTACCCGCTCCAAGCCCATGCCGGTGTCCACGTGGCGAGCAGAAAGCTCTTGCAACTCTCCGCGCTCGTCGCGGTTGTACTGGATAAACACCAAGTTCCACAGCTCGATGAAGCGGGCGCAGCCAGCGTTGACGCCACATACGTGCCCAGGAACGTGCTTGCGGTCGCACAATGCTGGACCGCGGTCGATGTGAATTTCTGAGCAGGGACCACAGGGACCGACCTCGCCCATTTCCCAGAAGTTGTCCTTCTCCCCGAAGCGCAAAATTCGTTCGGGCGGAATGTCGGTGACCTCGCGCCACAGGTTGGCCGCCTCGTCGTCGGTGTGGAACACGGTGGCGTAGAGCAAGTCCTTCGGCAGACCCCACACCCGCGTGAGCAGTTCCCAAGCCCAGGCAATGGCCTCGCGCTTGTAGTAGTCGCCAAACGACCAGTTCCCCAGCATTTCGAAAAAGGTGTGGTGATAACCGTCGCGCCCGACTTCCTCGAGATCGTTGTGCTTGCCCGACAGTCGCAAGCAGCGCTGGTAATTCACGGCTCGCGCCACAGCGCGGCGCTCGGTGCCCAAGAAAACGTTCTTGAATTGCACCATGCCGGCATTGGTGAACAACAAGGTCGGATCGCTTTCCGGCACCAAGGAGGCGCTCGGAACGAACTCGTGGCCGCGTTCTCGAAAGAACTCTACGAACTGGGAGCGGATGTCGGATCCGGTCATGACGCAGCTCGGCATTAGCAGGCTTCGCCGAGAATGACCACGACAAGGCCCTCCGGAAAGCCGCGGTTGAGCAAGAAGCGGTAGGCCCGGGCCCGCTGCCGCGCGTCGCTAGGCACGCCCGAAAAGCGTACACCGAGGACCGAGCGGGCAAGCTGCTCTTCGTCGGCAAACACTTCGTCCAGCACGCGGCTCGCTTTCGCCCCTTCGACGCCCCGAGCGTGCAAGTCGGCTGCGGCGCGTAGGCGTCCGTACCCGCGCCGGTGCCAGTAAGCGGCACGAGCGGCAGCCAAACGCGCATCGTCGACGTAGCCGCACTGTTGCAAGCGGCCGAGTACACTCTCGGCGACTTCAGGAGCGAAGCCACGCGCGGTCAGATACTGCTTGGTTTCGCTGGCAGAACGCTCTCTGCGGGCCAGCCAGCGCACCGCCTGCTGCCAGGCAGCTTCTTCAGAATCGTTCGATTTCCACTCTCGGCGCGCCGCCGACGCCTTCGCGTCTTTCGAAGTCATCCCAGCGAGTGTCACTGGTGGACGAGATCCCGCGGAGTTTCAAGTCGAAGTCGCCGGGGTTCGTAGCGTTCCGCAACGCTTCTTCGCGCGTGATCAATCCGCTTTGGTAAAGCGCCATGAGCGACTGATCGAACGTTTGCATGCCGTAGCTCACGTGCCCTTGCGCAATGACTTCGCGGAGATCGCGCAGCTTTTCTTTGTCAGCGATGTATTCCCGCACCCGAGCGTTGGACACCAGCACCTCGACCGCAGGGACCATCCCTTGCCCATCCGCGCGGGGGATGAGTCGCTGGCTGATCACCCCCTTCAGGACGCTAGCCAGAATCAGGCGTACCTGGTCGCGCTGATGCTCGGGGAACACGCTAATCGCGCGAGTAATGGTTTCTGGGGCGTCGAGTGTGTGCAGGGTGCTCATGACCAAGTGCCCGGTTTCCGCCGCCAAAATGGCGGTTTCAATGGTCTCCAGGTCGCGCATTTCGCCCACAAGGATCACGTCGGGGTTTTGCCGCAACGCAGCTTTGAGTGCAGCAGCAAAGCTGACTGCGTCGAACCCCACCTCCCGTTGGTTGATGAAACTCCGTTGGTCGCGGTGCGTGTACTCGATTGGATCCTCGATGGTAATGATGTGTGCTTGGCGCGTGCGGTTGATGTGGTCGATCATTGCAGCGAGGGTGGTGCTTTTCCCGCTGCCAGTGGTCCCCGTGACCAACACCAACCCGCGGCGCTCGTCGGCGATCCGCTCCACCACGGGGGGAAGGTTCAGCTCCGCCACTGTGCGCACAACGTTGGGGATGATGCGCACGACCATGCTCAAGGCGCCTCGCTGGCGGAATACGTTGACCCGAAACCGACCGAGCTCGGGACTCTCGTAGGCCAGGTCTGCCTGCAACTCGGCAGCGAACCGACGCCGGTGGTAGTCGTCCAACACCGTGTCTACCGCTGCCTCCACAATTTCGTGGGTCAGCGGCAGTGCCTCGGGCATGGGGACCAAGTCGGCGCGCAAGCGTACCGCAGGGGGTGCGCCAACCTTGAGTAGGACGTCCGAGGCTCCCAAGGCCATTGCGCGGCGCAAGATCTCGTCCAGGTGCATAACACGCGCCGCTTACAGCAAAGCGCGTACCGAGCGAGGAAGGGGCACAAGCTCTTGGTGCCCGACTTACGCGGGTGTCAAAAGCAAATGCTTACGCACCCCGCGTGCTTTTTTTTGTGTCGCTCTTGAGTGGCTCGACACTCGGGGGTTCCTTCCGCAGAGGAGGAAGGCCCATTTTGGTTCGCACGCGGTCTTCGAGCTCCTGTGCAATGTCGGGGTGTTCGCGCAAGAAGTCTTTCGCGTTTTCGCGGCCTTGGCCGATGCGCTCCCCGTTGAACGAGTACCAGGCCCCGCTCTTCTCGATGATGCCTAAGTCGGTTCCAAGGTCGACGAGTTCCCCTTCCTTGGAGATCCCACTGCCGTACAGAATGTCGAACTCGGCTTCTTTGAATGGTGGGGCCACTTTGTTTTTCACCACCCGCACTTTGGTGCGGTTGCCAATGACGTCTTCGCCCTGTTTGATGGAGCCGACGCGGCGGATATCGATCCGTACCGAGGCATAAAATTTCAGCGCGTTGCCCCCGGTGGTAGTTTCCGGGTTTCCGAACATGACGCCAATTTTCATGCGGATTTGGTTGATGAAAATGACGATGGTCTTCGAGCGCGAGATGGTGGCGGTGAGTTTGCGAAGAGCTTGAGACATGAGCCGTGCTTGAAGGCCCATTTGCGGTTCGCCCATCTCTCCCTCGATTTCCGCCCGAGGAACCAAGGCGGCAACCGAATCGATCACCAACACGTCGATTGCGCCACTGCGAACCAACGTTTCGGCAATTTCTAACGCCTGTTCTCCGTGGTCTGGCTGCGAGATGAGCAGGTCTTCCACGCGCACTCCCAGTTTGCGCGCGTAGCTGACATCGAGCGCGTGCTCGGCGTCGATGAACGCTCCGATGCCGCCAAGCTTTTGGGCCTGCGCGATAATTTGCAGGGCAAGCGTCGTTTTGCCCGAGGATTCGGGTCCGTAAATTTCGACCACGCGGCCGCGAGGCACGCCGCCTACACCCAAGGCAATGTCGAGCCCGAGGGAACCAGTGGGGATCACTTCGATATCTGCCACCTGCGACTGGTCCCCCAGCTTCATGATGGCGCCTTTGCCAAACTGCTTCTCGATTTGGCTCAAGGCCAAGTCCAACGCACGTTCACGATTCGGATCTAGAGTCATGCTGTTTCGCCCTTTTTCTTCCCCAGAGGTATTTGGCACAAGCGCGTATATACCGCACCTCCGGGCCGTAAGTCACTTTCGTACAAGATCAATTCCGTTACCTCGCTGGCGCCCAAGGGTTCGTCCAAGTACGGCTTGATGGCTTCTTCCAGTGCGTCCCACCGATGCAAGCTGCGGAAACGTCCGAGGGTGAGGTGGGGCTGAAATGCCCGCTCCTCGGGGGCAAATCCGAGCGGGGCCAGTGCTTGGTCGAGCTCCCGGGCCACTTCGGTCAGTTGCCCACCGTCTCGCACGCCGACCCACAGGACCCGCGGTCGCTTGAGGGACGGAAACGCCCCGACACCGCGCAACTCGATTTGCCACGGAGCATGATGGTCGGCCACCGCCGACATTGCGGCTTGGACCGAAGGCAGGTCGGCTTCCCGAGTGGGCCCGAGGAACTTGAGTGTAATGTGGAGGCCATCGGTGCGCACCCAGCGTACATCCGCACGCGTTTTGGCAAAGGATGCTAGCAGCGCCGCAATGTTCTCTGCCAAGGCGGAGTTCACGTCCACGGCGATGAAGGTTCGAATTCGTTTGTTCTCTTGCTGTCCTTTTTGCTCTGGATTCATGCCCGTGCCGGCCCCCGATTGGCCGCTCGCTCTCCCTGCTCATGTTGCTGTGCATGACGGGTTGCCCGCCACAGCTTAACGAAAACGGAATCTTTCCGGCAGATCAGCTCCAAGTGCGTGACGACGCAGCCAGTCCAGCGCAATTTGCGAGGCCAGCACTTTGACCCACTCGCGGTTTCCCCAAAGCTGGTAGCGACGCGAAAACGCGTGCGAAGCGGTCGCGAGCGCGAAACACACCGTGCCCACTGGCTTGTCCGCCGTTCCCCCTTCGGGGCCGGCGATGCCGGTCACACCCAGCCCGACATCTGCGCCAAAGCGCTCGCGCACGCCGCGGGCCATTTCCTGTGCGGTTTCCTCGCTAACGGCCCCGTAGCGCGCCAAGGTGTCTGCACGCACTCCGAGAAACGCTTGCTTGGCCTCGTTGCTATAGGCCACCACACCCCCGAGAAAGTACGCCGAGCTTCCAGGAACGTTGGTGATCCGGTGCCCGACGAGGCCGCCCGTGCACGACTCCGCCAATGCAATGCGCCAGCTGCGCTGGCGCAAGTATTCTCCGACAACCGCTTCCATCGTCGTGTCGCCCTCGGCGTAGCAGTAGGCCCCCAGGCGCTCGCGGATGCGATCTCCAAGTTCCGCAAGCGTGCGCGGGGCAGTTTCGGGGTCGCCATGCACGGTCAACCGTACGGAAATTTGCGGAAACGCCGCGCGAAACGACAGCCGCGCGCGGTCGGCGGGTACGAGCCCGGCGACCAGCTCGTCCAAAGCCGACTCGCTGATCCCGAATGTTTGGAACACGCGACTCAAGTACACCACCGGCCGCCCGCGATGTTCCACCAGCCAGGGCAGTACCTGCTCTGTGAACATTGGCTTCATTTCGCGGGGCACTCCCGGGAGGGCGAACAAGTGCCTCGGGCCGTGTGGGGTGTCGGCATCCACCCGGAACCCCGGCGCTGTGCCGAGGGGATTCGGCAGAACCACCGCACCCGCAGGAAACTGCGCCTGCTTCAAATTGTTCGCTGGCATTTCGCGCCCCATGGCCGCAAACCGCTGGCGAATCGTGTTGGCCACATCTTCGTGCAGTACCAATGGCCGGCCGAGCACTCGGGCAAGCGTCTCCGTGGTCAAGTCGTCGGCGGTCGGACCCAGCCCTCCCGTGCTGATCACCGCTTCTGCGCGTTCCATGGCTTGCTGCCACGCCCAAGCAATGCGTTCCGGGTCGTCCCCCACAACGAGGATCGCGACCACGTCGAATCCTGCACCGACGAGATGATCCGCGAGGAACGTTGCGTTGGTGTCGGTGGTTCTTCCCGTGGTGAGCTCGTCGCCAGTGCTCAAGATGGCCACTTTGTCGATCATGCGCGTAGCGTTACCCGATTGCATCGAAAGGCGCCAGCGTGGGCATTCCAAAGGGCGAGCCGCTCCCCGCCGGCGCGCTTTTGGCGCCAAAATCCGAAGCGCCGCGAGCGCTACCTGGCTCGCCGCGATACCACGCCGCTCTCTGACTGACCTCGCCATGTCCCACATCTAGGTGTTGTGGAGACGGGCGGGCAGAGGTGGCCGTTCGGAACCGCTGCACCTCAGCGGGAGTAGTGGTGGAATGGCCTGGGAGCGCGGGCGTCTCGCCTGCACGAAACTGCTGGATCCCCACCTGCGTGGAGGACGCGCTCTTTGCGGTGTCCATGCCGCCGTGGACATACGTTGCATCCCCACCTGCGTGGAGGACGCTACACGACCGTTTGCCTACTCCGCTTCGATCCCCACTCGCCGCTACAGCGGGCAACATCCCCAGTGTCCAGAAACTCGAGATATGCCCGTGCTTCGTGGGGTCGGGCCTTTACTTTGTACCCCATAGGCACGGGGGCGACCCATTGGGTCGCCCATGGGATGCGCTGAACGCTGGCGAGCAGCGTCGCCTTCTGTGAGACCATCGTGCGCGCTCGTCGCACCCCGATCCACTGCGATGGAATCGCCGCTGCCAGGCACGGGGCGGGATCACAGACGACGTGGACCCTCAGAGGTCGCACGACGACAGGATCGACCCTCACCCGGCGCTGCGCGCCGGCCTCTCCCTGGCAGGGAGAGGCGTCTTTTCTCTGCCGTGCAACTGCGAT
>CAZHQG010000021.1:0-53363 GCA_964534275.1 uncultured Binatia bacterium (SeqCode)
GGCGTGCCAGCGCGGTTGGGCACCCGCACCGGTAGGGGCAGGCCTTGTGCCTGCCCGCGCGCCGAGACGCCGCAAAGGACCGGTTCGGCCGGCCGTTTGTGGAAATGCAGCGCTTTGCTACCGAGCCTTGCAATGCAAGAGAACCTGAGGCCAGTACGCATCCAGATTGCGGGCGTTTCGAGCCTCGAAGAGGCGCTGTTTTTAGAACGTCTGGGAGTCGATGCCCTAGGCTTCACGGTGCGGTTGCCTGAAGGACCGCACGATGGACTCACGGAAGCGAAGGCGCGGTCGATCATCCAAGCGCTGCCTCCGTTTATTGCCACAGTCGCGATCACCTACGTCAATCAGGCGCGAGAGGCCATCGAACTGTGTCGCTACTTGGGGGTGACGGTCCTGCAACTGCACGGGGACTTTCCGAGTGGAGAGCTAGAAATGATTCGGGTGGCAGCGCCCCACTTGAAGATCGTGCGCGCGGTGGCGGTCACTGGGCCGGAGGCACTTGCGGTCGCGCGGAGTTACGAGCGCAGGGTGGATGCGTTGATTCTCGACACGTTCGACCCGAGCACCGGCCGGCGTGGAGCGACGGGAAAAACCCACGACTGGAACGTGAGTGCCGCGATCGCGCGCAATGTGCGCGTGCCCGTCATCCTGGCTGGGGGTTTGACGCCGGAAAATGTCGCGACCGCGATCGCAACAGTGCGGCCGTGGGCCGTGGATGTTCACACCGGAGCGGAAGACGGCGAGGGCCGGCGGGATTTCGGGCGCATGCGCGCGTTCGTGGAAGCGGTCCGCCGCGCGAGCGAGGACTTGGGAATTGCAAACCCGGCACTGTAGCGAATCCACCGCCGCGGTCGTGCACCGCGAGTTGGTTAGGGCGTTGCGTTTAGGTGGTGCGTGATTTGGTGGAATAAGCTGGATTCGCGCTTGTAAAACCCTTCGCAATGCACGGAGTCACCGAGGTGCAGTAAGTGGTAATCCAGGTGATGGCAAAGCTCATGCAGCAGCGTCCGGAGAAACGTTTTGAAGGCTGCCACTTTCTGACGTTTGGCGGTGAGCATCCACAGCCGGATCGTTGCCACAGAGCCCTTCCGGGCGGTGTACAATCCATGCAGCTCGCCCCGTTGGTTGTGTGGACGAACTCGTTCCACCAACACCGTAACCGGCGGTACCTTTAGGGCACTGCAAATTTCGTTCGCGATGGTTTGCACGACCGGCTGCACCTGGTCGGGGCAGCCGGAGGCAAGTGCAGGACCGAGATCCGACACGGCCTGGCGCAGCACGGGCGAGACAAACAGTCGAACGGCCCCTATGCGGTTGCTTTGTTGTTGCGTCCGGACCCAACGGAGATTCCGGTGCATCGGAGCCACTACCGATCCCCTCCTGGGTCGCGCAGCTCGGTGGGGCTTTGCCCAAAGCATGGATTTTTCCGCCTGCGGTTTTGCCCGTCGAAGACGTACTCGTTGTACACGTTTTGGCCAGCACACATGTACGCCAGACAGCGTTGTTCGGACCCGTACCACTGCACTCCGATGGGCAGCAGGCAGTCAAAGGGACTCCGCGGCCGATTGATATCCACGGCAACTTGGGCGTGAAGAACAGAGTGGAGCAGGAACGTGGCCAGCGTTGCGATCAGGCGCCACGCGACGAAACCCTGCGTTCTCGGCACGTCGAGGATCGATTCCCTGGCGTCGCATCTCTTCTTGTGCATGATTCGAACCGGCACCACCACCTGCTGTTCCTTGCCGTGACCTGGGTTGGATGAGGGTGGTGCAGTTGTCGCCCCAGTTTAGGGCAACACGAAAATGTGCGCTATCGTTGTCCCAACGATCGGTTGGACCTGCGACGCGTCCCGAGTTGCTTCGGTAGGCCGGCTTCATCGGGCGACGGCCGAACGCCACTGGCCGTTTCAGGATAATTTGCCGCGCAGAGACAGTGGACTCACGTGGGTCACCATCGAGGCCTGTGCGTTTGCCCGCGCAAGTTTCCAGGAGATCTTGGCAGGTCTTTGCCAGGCGGCGGGAAGGTGGTACGGTGCGGCCTGTTGACGGAGGGAAACGGTCGGTGCCACAGCAGTCCAGATTGTGCCTAGGTGTCCTGCTGGGCGTGGCGCTCGTTCTGCTGGCCATCGCTCGCGTAAGCCCGGGCGTGCGCGCATGGTCGCGAGAGGTCCCGGCCGCTGCCGCCGTAGCTGTGCTGCGCTGCGACTTGCCGGCCCACGTCTTGTTGGCCGCCGCCGACGCAAGCCTGGAACGTCACCTGCGGCGTTGGATCACTCGTACGGAGCGTTTGGGCGGTCGCATATTGCAGGCCGCTGGCGGAATCGTTGGTCTCCTCCTGTGGCTTGTCGGATCCTCCGTGGTGTTCCTGGTCGTTGCTGCGGCTGGCGCGGCAGCGGAAGGGGCTGTGATGAGAAGGCTGGTGTCTGATACGCCCGGTGCCCTCCGTTCGCTCTGGTTGGGAATGCGGGTGTTTGCCGGCGCGGTGATCGATCGCAGCCTCTTGTTGGTACCTCGCCTGATCTTGGTGGCAGGATGGTGCTACTGGCTGCTTCCATCCGACCTGTTTGCCGAAGAGGCAATGCTGCTCGCTTATGTGGACGACGTTCTTGTAGCCGTCGGTGTGGGAAAACTCTTCCTCGTGTTTTGCCCCCAAGCAGTGCTCGAAGAGCAAGCAGAACAGTTGCTCACCGGCCGGCGAAAAACAGCTTAACGACGGTGTGCGCTGGGGTTCACCGGCCGGGCGCTCTCGAAACCCGGGCACTCGTGCACGGGCAATCGCGGGTAACGAGCGAACCGTGCGTCGGTATCGGCGCGCAAACAGCGATAAAAGGTAGAGCCCCGTGCGTTGTGCACGCGGTGGCAGTGTCGGCACGTCGCACAAAGCCCGGCGTCGATCGAAGTTCGATGCGGAGGACTCATGCGGCTGCCGTTGCGGACTCGATCCCTGCCGCAGCACAAATCTCGATGACCGTGATTTCTCGGGGAGTGAAAAGCCGAATTCGCTGGCCGGTCACCCCGAGCCCGCAGTTGACATACAAAGTAGACGACCCGTTGCGGAACAGCCCACGGTCGTAAGATGTGACGAGCTGTGCGAGACTGAGCGTGCGGCCGTGCGTCCAGGGAAATGCGATTTGTCCACCGTGCGTATGCCCGCTTAGCACCAAGTCGAAACCCAATTGTGCCGCTTGCGGGAACACGTCAGGTCGGTGGCATAGGAGAATGCGTGGTTCCCCGGGCGGCAACTGTTTGGACAGCGCTTCGAGTTGCGGGACAGCCGGTACACCGCGAGCCCAGTCGCGCCCGCGGTCGTCGAGACCCACGATGTGCACGCGCGCGCCTGTTTGCGAAATGCTGATGGCGTCGTCGCGCAAAATAACGAATGCGGTATGGCGGCGAAGGGCTTGGACCACGCGCTCTGCGCCGGCATAGTGGTCGTGGTTGCCGAGTACGGCGACCACACCCAAGCGGCTTTCGAGTTGACCGAGGATCGGGAAGTACAAGTCCAACTCCGACTGTGCGTTGTCGGCGATGTCGCCTGTGATGCAGACCAAATCAGGGTGGAGCCGGTTCACCTGCGCCACGAACGACGCCAGCTGCGTGGGGTTCATGTTCGTCCCAACGTGGATGTCGCTCAGTTGCACAATGCGAAGCGGTGGAGCGGTGGTTGGCCAGGTGTTCAGCGGAACGCGGAGGAACTGTACGCGAAGCTGGCGCTGGCCGAACGTGTAGCCGTAAGCGAACAAAGCGGCGATTCCGACAACTCCCAGCCAGCCCGTTGCACGCTCGTCGATCGGGCCGGCTCGTAAGGGCTTCTTGGGCTTTGCCATCCCGCGTGCTTCTGCGGTAACCAGCGCGTGCGCCAGGCTGGTAGCTCGCCATGCGAGATGGTTGGCCACGAGAAACCCGGCGCAAAAGAGGCAGGTGAAAGCAGTTGCGTGGTAGAGCCGAGGGAGGCGATCGACGAGGTTTCGTTGCGCGGTACGTCGTCTCCGTACGATCCAGAGATTGAAGGCACTGATCGCGGTGGCGAGCAAGAGGAACGCTCCTGCCCCGAGGTGCCACCACTGCTTTGCCACCCACCAAGCGACCCCCGCTTCAGCTGTGCTCACGAGGAACAAGAGCACAACGAAGAAATTGTGGAAAAACCACGCCTCGATCCGGCTCCTCACCCCGCGATCCACTTCCAGTTTCATGCGGGCGCCTTTAGCCTCAGAGCGGATTTGATGCACGCTATTCGGTCTTGCGAGCAGGAAGGAACGCTGGCATGTCCGTGCTCGTACGCATTTGCCAGCGTGGCGGGCGCTTTTCCAAAAAGGCACGCACCCCTTCGCGGGCGTCTGGCTGTGCCCCGCACCAAGTGAATACCTGTTGTTCGATTTGCTCGGCCGCGTGCAAGTCTGTTTCGCGCAGTTGTCGCCACAAAAGGCGTTTCGTGACCGCCACCGCCACCGGTGCCGTATGCTCGGCGATTTCCCGTGCAATGGCCTGCGCACGCGGGAGCAACTCGCCGTCTGGCACCACCTCGCTGACCAGTCCGTATGCAAGCGCTTCGCGGGCTGACAGCATGCGCCCGGTTAGTAGAAGCTCGGCGGCGCGGCTGAAGCCAACCAGGCGAGGCAAAATCCAAGTACTCAATGCTTCTGGCGACAAGCCGCGACGCACGAACACGAACCCGAGCCGGGCCGTTTCTGCAGCGATCCGAATGTCCCACTGCAACGTAATCGTGACCCCAGCGCCGACGGCAGGCCCATTGATGGCCGCAATGATTGGTTTGGTAAGTTCCCAAGGGCGCAAGGAACGTGCACGTTCCGCCGCCAAGGACTCGAGGTAACTCGGGTCGTCGCTGCGATCGAACGCTCGCTCGCCACTGCTCACATCGGCTCCCGCACAAAACGCTCGCCCGGCACCGGTCACCACAATGGCGCGCACTTGGTCATCGGCATCGAGCGTGGCGAACGCGTGACTCAGTTCGCGCCGCATTTGGGGTGTGTATGCGTTCAACCGCTCGGGCCGGTTGAGAGTGATGGTTGCAACCCCTTCTGCAACCGACACGGTGATTTGCTCGTACGTCACGCTGACTTCGACTTCCGCGATGCCTTGGCAGCGTAAGCAGCTTCCGCCGCTGCCTTGAACTCGAGGACCGACTGTTTGAGCGCCGTTTGTTCCAGGAGTTTTTTCACCGCACCAGGCACCCAAAATCCTACCGACACCGCCTGCCGGCACGTTGCGCGCGTTTTGATTTTGCTGAGAGGTTGGAAATCGTAACGGCCGGCAATGGATTCGATGTCTCCATCGACCGAGCGCCACTCCAAGTGTGTCGGAGGCTGGTAGCGATATTCGAGCACGTACCGGATCCGCTTGAACATCATGTCCATGCCAAACTCGACAATTTTGCCCAAGCCGTTCGGATACCGCTCCAGAACGGCTACAGCAGCAATCGCGGAAAACCACTCCGGATACTGTTCGAACGTGGTGATGACCTGGAAACATACATCCACCGGCGCTGCGATCTCGGTGGAAAACTCCTGTTCTCCTTGAATGCTCATGCGCGGGGATGATGCCAAAGAGCGTGCGACAAGGCAAAACGTTTGTGGGCTTACCAAGGTTCCACGGTAGCCCACGGGTCTAGCACAGGCCGCTCTGGTGCGGGCGGCGCCGTTGCCTGTTTTGCGCCGTAGTCTTTGGTTGTGTTCCGCAGTACGGCCACCTGGCGACTGCGCCGGTGCAACACGACGAGGTCAGGTTTTCCGTCCTCGTCGCAGTCCGCAGGGATCGCCATGGTTGGCTGCCGGCCAGTAAGAAACTTCTGGGGTGGCGCCAGTTCGCCGCTAGCTGTTCCTCGCAGAACCGCCACTTTGTCGTCGTACTCCTCCACGCGGACCACATCAGCGGTGCCATCCCCGTCAAAATCCGCGCTGACCACTGGACGTATGCGCTTGCCAAAATCCCCTTCCACCGCTTCTTCCAGGCCGTTTGCTCCAGCTCGGAGGATCGAAACGCGTTCGGCACGAGAGCTTCCAGCGATCAAGTCGAGACCGCCATTCCCACCCAGATCTCCAGCCAATAGGAAGTCGGGTTTTGCCAACACTCCGTAGTTGAGGGTGCGGGGGAATCGGCCGCGGCCATCGCTGAACACCACTGATACGCTGTTGGACAGAGAATTGGCTACGGCAATGTCGTCATGGCCGTCGCGATCGAAGTCGGCAACGGCTAGCGCGGTAGGACCCAGCCCGGTAGCCACGAAGAGGGGTGCAGCCAAGCCGCCGCGTTCGTCGCCGGCTAGGACTGCAATGTCGTCGGATCCGAAGTTGGCCACCACCAAGTCCCGAGAGCCATCCGAATTGAAATCGCCGAGGGCTAAGGCGCGCGGGTCGGTTCCGGTCGGCATCGACGACTGCAATCGAAACCCTCCGTGCCCAGTGCCAAAGCTCACGGTGATCATTCCCGAATCCCGATGGGCAATGGCGAGGTCGGTGTGCCCATCGCGATTTGCGTCATAAGCAAGCGCCACTGCAGGGTCAGGGCCGAGATCGAAGGCGGGAAGTCCGTGGAACGTTCCGTCGCCTCGGCCTCGGCAAAGGGTGAGCCCGCCTCCCAGCCGGTGCGGCACAAGCACGTCCAGTACGCCGTCGCCGGTGGCGTCCGCTACCAACAGGCCCTCTGGCATCGGTCCGACGACGTAGCTCTGCCGGCGGTCGAACTTTCCGCTGCCGTTGTTCAACAGGATGTGCAGGGTGCTGCGGCGACGGTCGACAGCAGCGAGGTCCGGGGCCCCGTCGGTGTTGGCGTCGAACGACGCCACGGCCACGATATCGTCGCCTTGCAGCAACGAGACGGGATCGGTGAACGCGGCCTTGCCGTCGCCACGCAACCAGACGAGGCCCGTGTCCAAGGCAACAGCAAGGTCGAGTTTCCCATCGTTGTCGAGATCGGCCACTGCAGCTCCTCTTGGGCCGAGCCCGACATACGACGCCTGGCGAGGCACGAATCCGCCGTCGGTGTTCGCTTCGAACACGCCAACTGCTTCGCCATTGGCTTCCAGCAGAAGGATGTCGGGCCTGCCGTTGTGGTTCAGGTCCAAGGCCGTGAACCACCGACCCTCGACGCCCTGCGTGTCGACGTCTTCAGGGTCAGCAAAATGGCCGCGTCGCAGACTCCGAAAGATCGAAATTCCGTTGGCGGTGCCCACGAGCAATTCGCTACGGCCGTCACCGTCGAGGTCACGGGCATACAAGAAAAGTGGCCGTGCGGAGAGGTGCAAAACGGTGGGGTCGGACAAACTCCCATCGCCCATCCCGTAGCGAATGCGCACGCTCATTTCCGTGAGGCTCGCTGTCGCGATGTCGGAGGTGCCGTCGGCGTCGAAGTCGCCCCCAGCCAGCATGGTCGGAGCAGTAGGCTCTTTGATGGTCGTCGGAGTGGACAAATTCGCTCCCTGGGTGCCGAGTAAAAGGGCGATTCCTGCGTCCGTCGCGAGAACAAAATCCGGCAGCGGGTCTTTGTTCAATGCCACCGCGACTGCCGCTCGCGCCCCATGAATCGACGGGAGTTCCTCGCGCGTGGCGAAATCCAGTGCACGTGCCGTGCACGTACCGAGCACAGCCAACGCAGCCACGGGGAACGCTAGGCGCCACATGGGCAGCGCAGCCTAACTGCGGTGGCTAGGGACGGTCAACCCATCCGATGTAGGATCTTGCGGAGCGAGCGCAATGCGACCAAGTTGCTCGCTTCGACCAGCAGTGCGATAGGGGAGCCGGCCATGTTTTGGCATCGGATTGCCATCGATTTGGGGACCACGTATTCCCTGGTGTACACGGAGGACAAGGGAATCGTTTTGCGTGAACCCTCTGCCGTTGCCCTGAAGAAGTCGACGGGCGAGGCAGTGGCCTTTGGGGAGCGCGCTCGCACGATGCTCGGGCGGGCGCCAGATTTTATCGAGGTGGTCCGCCCTCTGCGGGATGGAGTCATTGCCGATTTTGGTGCCGCGCGTGCTTTGTTGGCACACTATATCCGAGTGGCTTCGCGCGGACACTGGTTTCAGCGCAAGCATGTACTGGTGTGCGTACCCTATGGGGCCACAGCGGTCGAAATGGAGGCGCTGATCCGCGAAGCAGAAGCTGCCGGTAGCCACAGGGTGGAGCTCGTGCGGGAGCCGTTTGCCGCTGCCTTGGGAGCCGGGCTGCCGATTGGCGAGCCGCGCGGGAATCTGGTCATCGACATCGGCGGTGGGACAACGGAAGTGACCACCTTGTCCTTGAACGACATCGTGCACTGCGAGTCTTTGCGGATGGCTGGCAATGCGATGGATCAGGCCGTCCAAGCGTTTTTCCGCAACCGCTACAACTTCGCGATCGGCGAAAACACCGCGGAGCAAATCAAGATTCGTTACGGTGCGGTGTATCCGAACGGGGCCGGGGACGCGACGTTCGAGGTCAAGGGGCTCAATGCCCGTACCGGAAAGCCGGAAAAACTCTGTGTGCGGGTGTCGGAGATCGGCGAAGCGCTCGAGGGAGTGGCCCGCAATATCACCGATGCGGTGCGGCGTTGCGTGGAGCGGCTTGCTCCGGAACTGGCTGCCGATGTGTTCACGGATGGGGCAGCCTTGGTTGGTGGCGGCGCGCTGTTGCGAGGATGGCCCGAGCGGCTGCGAGAGGCGATGGGGCTGAAGGTGCGCGTGGCCGATGACCCCTTGATGTGCGTGATGCGCGGTCTCGTGGAGATCTTGCGCCACCGCGACCGCTACGAAGAGTTGATCGTCAACTCGCGCGTGCGGCCTTCGCTTGAAGAGGAGCGTTCATGATGCAGCGAGTGCGCTGGACCGGCGCGATCGTAGCGCTCGTCCTCGTTCTGATCGCGCCGCCGGTAGCCGCACGCCGAGAACGAGCTAGGGTTTTCGAGGCTCCGGTCGTTGCGGTAAGCGACGGGGATACCATTGTCGTACGCTACGCAGGGAAAAACTTGCGGGTCCGCTTGGCAGAGATCGACTGCCCGGAGCTGAGACAGCCGTTCGGGCACGCCGCCCGAGCCTTCACTGCGCAGTTGGTGCTCGACAAGATCGTGCGCATCGAGCCGAAAACCGTAGACGATTACGACCGCGTGGTGGCACGCGTGAAAACCAGCGACGGCAAGGATCTCGGTGAGGAACTCCTCCGCAATGGCTTAGCTTGGTGGTACAGCCGGTACTCGAGAGACCACCATTTGCAAGCGCTCGAAGCCGAAGCGCGGCAAGCAAAGCGTGGCTTGTGGGCTGACCCTGATCCCATCCCCCCGTGGCTCTACCGACGCATGCGTCCGCTGCTCGAATGACGATGCGAACGGCCAGCCGCGAACGAGGTGGGGTGCCGTGGCCATTGACTGCGTGCGCGGTCTAACCGAGAAGTGTGCGAACACCGTAAAGGAGGGAAAGCCATGGCAAGTGAAGCACTGACGATGATCGTGAACTTGCTGCGCAGCCAGCGCCCGTTGCAGGAACCGACGGTGGAACAAATGCGTGCGGGGTTGGAGGCGATGGCGCAAATGTCGCCGCTACCTGCGGACGTGGAATTGACCACCGTGGACGCAGGAGGTGTGCCTGGTGCCTGGGTGCGCGTGCCCGAGAGCGACCCCGACCGCGTCGTGCTGTACCTTCATGGAGGAGGGTACGTCATTGGGTCGATTCGGACACATCGCGACCTTGCTCAACGAATTGCCCGCGCTGCCCGTTGCCGTGTGTTGTTGATCGACTACCGGCTCGCACCCGAACACCCGCATCCGGCCGCGGTGGAAGACTCGACGCGGGCGTACCGATGGCTCCTCGAGACGGGGAGCGACCCCAAACGCATGGCCATTGCCGGTGATTCGGCCGGCGGCGGGCTGACGGTAGCGACACTGGTCGCACTGCGAGACGCGGGAGTGCCGCTGCCCGCTGCCGCCGTATGCTTATCGCCTTGGGTCGACTTGGAGGGAATCGGCGAGTCGATGACCACGAAGGCCGCAGTCGATCCGATGGTCCAACGAGAGCCGTTGCTCCGCATGGCGTCGATGTACCTGGCGGGTCAGGACCCGCGCACGCCTCTGGCGGCTCCGTTGTACGCCGACTTGCGAGGGCTGCCGCCCTTGCTGATTCAAGTGGGTACTGCGGAAACCCTTCTCGACGACTCGATGCGCCTGGCTGAGCGCGCACGCGCTGCGGGCGTACAGGTGACGCTCGAACCTTGGGAAGACATGATTCACGTATGGCAGGCGTTTGCGGCAATGCTTCCCGAGGGCCAGCAGGCGATCGAGCGGATTGGCGAGTTTTTACGCCAGCATTGGCAGTAACCAAATCGGGTGCCCCTGAGTATCTCGGCAACAAGTTGCAGACTGCGGAACCCAACGTGTGCCGAGGAGCGCGTTGAGACCGAGCAGTGCAGAAGCCCGCTATCGAGCGTAGTCGCGAGGGACTCTTCGCGCCTACGCTCGATCCTGGGTGCATCGCTGGCAATCACTTTTTCCACAAGCGCCTAGGCGGGGCGAACGGGCACCGATTGGATTTCGGGAGGGAGAGGCACTTCAAACCAGGCCAAGCATGCGGCGTGCTCGTTGGCGAAGCGCCGACTTGTCCACTTTGCCACTTCCAAGCTCTGGCCATTCCTCCGGAGTCAGGATGAAAAAGTGGCGAGGCACCTTGTATGCAGCGAGATGCTGCCGGCAAAAGGCTCCAAGTTGGTCCGGGTCTAGGTGCTGCTCCGGTTTGGGTACCAGAAACGCAACGATCGTTTCTCCCCGTTCGGGATGGGGGATGCCGACGATTGCGGCACTGCGAACACCGGGGTAAGCGTGCAGTACCTGCTCCACCTCGGCTGGCGATACATTCGCGCCTGCAACTTTGATTACGTCGCGCAGTCGGCCGAGGAAGTGCAAGTAGCCGTCGCTGTCGAGGAACGCGCGGTCGCCCGTGTGAAAAAAGCCATCCGTATCAAAGCAGTCGCGCGCCCGCTTTTTGTAGTAGCTGGCCATTACGGTGGTCCCGCGCACGAGCAACTCTCCCTCTCGCCCCGCGGGTAGGTTGGCGCCGGTGGTTGGATCCACCACCCGCATTTCGACTCCCGGCAGCGGCCGGCCATGGGTGGAGCAGCGACGCTCCAATGGATCGGACCAAGCCGTGGTCGCCGCCATCGGCCCGGTTTCCGTCATGCCCCACGAACTCACCGCCGTGTGATCCTCTCCATATAGGGCCTTCGCCCAACCGGCTTGTGCGCCCGGTCCCTTGTGCAGGCGTAAACGTTGCCGTGAAAACGCCGGATGGTTCACGATGGCTTGAGCTTGGTGAGGCCAGGCAAAAAACGTGGTTGCTTGGAAGCGCTCCATGAGCGTAATTGCCTCGCCCGGGTCGAATGTAGGCTGGTAGATCACGCCTGCCCCGACCAGCCACGGAGCGAGCACTCCCGCAACGAGGCCGCCAGCGAAAAACCAAGGGAGGTAAGCCCAAACGCGATCGGTTGGCCCCAGCCCTAAGCGCTCGGAAATCCCCTGGGCTGCGGCAAGGATGCTTCGATGCGTATGCACGACGGCTTTCGGAGTTCCCTCGCTTCCCGAGGTAAAGAAAATGGCAGCGACGTCGGTGGCCTCCACCGCGTGTTCTTGGGCAGCCAGCCAGTCGGGGCTTGGTGCGCCCGTGGTGAACGTCGACGCCGAGTCGCATCGGCCTTGTCCGCTGCCGTCGGGGTCGGTCCACACGACGGTATGCAAGCAAGGGAGGGTGGAGGCGCGTGTTTGGCGGCGGTGGGGTTCGACTCCGAAGGAACGCAAGGCAGCGACATAGTCGTGTTTGAGGAAACGGGGGATGGCGACCAGTAGATGCACGTCGGCCCAATCGAGGGCAGCTTGTAATTCGGGGGCTGTCCACAACGTGTTCAACGGAACGATCGTTCCACCGAGCCGCCAGACTGCCCAAGCTGTAACGAGCCAAGACGGTTGATTCGGCAACAGGATGCCGACGTGCGTACCTTTGTTGACTCCCAGGGCAGCCAGCGCGGAGGCGAAGGCGCGGCTTGCCTCGGCGAGTGAAGCGAAGGTGTGTGTTCCCGCGCTGCCTAGAAGAGCGGGTGCAGTCGAATGCGTTGCAGCGGCCTCCGCAAGTGCCGCCGGCAGCGACTTCATAGGGGTAGGTTTGTCGGTCTTAGTGGGGGTGGCCATTTCTTGAGCGGCCGAGCACGGTGCCTGGGCGTTTGCCGGTAGGTTGACCCGCTTCCACAATGGCGACACCGTTGACGAACACGTATTCGACGCCTCGGGCACCTTGGACGAGGCGCGCAGCTCCGCCGGGGAGGTCGTGCTGGAGTTCCGTGCGTGTAGGACCGACTCTGCTGGGATCGAACAACACGAAGTCAGCCACTGCCCCTTCTTGAATGCGGCCACGGTCGCGGATGCCGTACAGGCGAGCGGGGACCTCGGTAAGTAGCCGCACCGCTTCCTCCAACGTCAGCGCTTGGCGTTCTCGGACCCAATGCCCGAGCAAGTGCGTAGAGAAGCTGTGGTCGGCCAGGGTGTCCACGTGTGCGCCAGCGTCGGACAAAGCGAGCAGCCCGGCCGGGTGCCGAAGGAGTTGAGCCACGATGCTCTCGTCGGTGTTCATGATCGGAATGCCCCACTGGCAAGCGAGATCGCTATCCAGCGAGAGATCCAGCAAGGCGTCGACCTCGTCGCTTTGACGTGCTTGAGCAATGTCCGCCACGCTGAGGTCGATCCAGGCACTGTGGGCATCGAGCGGCGACCAGCGTAGGAAAATTTGGTTCCACGAGGGTCCGAGCGCTGCAACCCATCCGCCGCCACGAGACATAGACCGCAATTCTTCCCGGAACTCCTGGCTAGCGAAGAGCGCACGCCGTTCGTGCTTCGGTTTTGCGAGAATGGGCCGCCAAAAAGGGTTGTTTTCCGTCGCGATGCTGCTGCTGCCGAAGCTGACGCGAACTTCCAGAGGTCGGCAACCGACTTGGGGAACCACGGGGAGCCCGCGTTTCTGCAGCGCGGCTGCGTCGTCGATCACGCGTAACGCCCCTTCGGGTTCGAAAGGATTGTGCAGCAGCGGCGCCCAGCTTACGAGTTTGCCGCTGGCCTCCGCGAGCTGGGCGTAAAAGTGTTGGTCTTGGATCTTGTCCTCGGCCGTTCCTAAGAGATTGCGTGGTGCGATTTCGACCACACCGCGGGAAAAGTCCCGCAACGCCTTGGCGATCGCGAGAAGTTCTTCCCTCGGGGCCACACGGCTGGGCACAGGCGTGCCATCGCCAAAGAAGTGGGTCGGCGATTCGGAACTAGAGAATCCCCAGGCTCCGGCGGCAATGGCTTCTCTCACCAGAGCAGCCATGCGGTCGAGTTCCTCCGGTGTTGCGCTGCGTTGGGTCGCCGCATCCCGCATGACGTAGTACCGGACCGCCGAGTGTCCGATAAAGACGGCAACATTGAGTGCGGGTTGCCAGCGTTCGAGAGCGGCAAGGTAGTCGGGAAAGGTCTCCCATTCCCAACGGATCCCGGCGGCTAACGCCTCGGTGGGCATCCCTTCGACGAAAAGCAGCATCCTCATCAGCAACTCGCGGTCGGCAGCGTGACAAGGCGCGATGGTAAACCCGCAGTTGCCGGCTACCACAGTGGTAATTCCGTGCCAGCCCGAAGGGGTCAGGAACGGGTCCCAGGAGATTTGGCAATCGTAGTGGGTGTGTACGTCGATGAAGCCGGGAGCCAACACCAAGCCGACGGCGTCGAGGCGGCGGGATGCACCATCACGAACGTTCCCGATCGCAACAATGCGTCCGCCGAGAATCCCGACATCGCCGCGGTAGCGCGGTGCCCCGGATCCGTCGCAAATTTCTGCGCCACGAATGACAAGGTCGAGCATGGCGTATATTTACGCCAAGCTCCGGTGCAGAGCCAACAGGGGTGCTAGCCCTCGAGGCACGCGTAGACGGCGTCGATCAGCGACTGGCCGCGGTCGTTGAGAAACAGTCCGTGGCCGAGCTGATTCATCACGTACCCAATGGCCACACCTGCGGTCGGATCTGCCATGCCAAAGGAGCCCCCAGCGCCGACGTGGCCGAAAGCAGAATCGTTCGGGCCAAACTGGACACGATCGACCGGGTCGTCGGTAACGCTTTTCATAAACCCGTGACTAAAGCGCGTGCGCACAAGAAGCACGCGGTCGACCCCGTCTACCACTGTACGTTCCATTAGGGGCCGAGTGACTTCGTCGAACAAACGCGGGCTTCCCGTTTGGCGACCGAGCATCGCCGCGTAAAGCCCGGCCAGGCCGCGCGCATTCGTGATGCCATTGCTCGCTGGAATTTCGGCGGCGTGCATGACTCGGCTATTGGCTTGGCGGCCGCTGGTGATGCTCGGCGGATTCATGAAAGCCTTCCAGGTGAGCGAGCCACGTTGCATGAGGGCGCGGAAAAACGGGGTCGGTTGCGTGCGCAGTGGAGGCATGCGCACGCGGGCGACCCGATGTTCGTGTTCGGGCGGCAGCCCAATCCAAAAGTCGAGCCCGAGTGGGCCCGAAATTTCGTCACGGAAAAACTGCCCGATGGTTCGGCCGGTTACCCGGCGGACGACTTCGCCTACGAGGAATCCGAAAGTGACCGCATGGTAACCGTGCCCTTCCCCTGGTGGCCACAAAGGAGCCTGGCGTGCGAGTGCTTCGGTGATGCGCTTCCAGTCGTACAACGCCTCGGCAGGCAAGGGCTCGTCGATGGCAGCGAGTCCGGCCTGGTGCGTCAGAAGGAAGCGCACCGGAATGGTTTCCTTGCCATTCCTTGCAAACTCGGGCCAATAGCGCGCCACGGGAGCGTCGAAGTCCAATTGGCCGCGAGCGTGCAGCGCGTGCGCGCACGCAGCAGTAGCGCCTTTGGTGGAGGAAAAGACCAGTACAAGTGTGTCTTCGCGCCAGGGGGCTCCCGTGTGGTAGTCGGCCGTGCCGCCCCACAAGTCCACGACAGCGCGGCCCCCGACGATCACGTGGAGGGCGGCGCCGACTTCTCCACGAAAAAGGAAATTCTCCCGAAAGGCTTCCCGTACTCGTTCGAACCGAGCATCGCACGTGCCGAAAACTTCCATGTCGGCTGGCACCCAACCATGTTCCCTATCGTGGAGGCAAGAGACTCCTGGCTGCGGCGTTCCCCGTTGCTTGCAGCCCGTAGTGCTGGCCGAGCGTTGGCTAAGACTGTCGTTCGAACAGCAACTGCGCGTCGCCGATGTGCCGCTCGGCAAACGCTGCTTCGCAACTGGCGAGATAGAACTCCCAGAGGCGAGCAAACCGTGTATCGAAGCCGAGGGCGCGCACTTGCGGTAGTGCAGCGAGAAACCGTTGGCGCCATTCGTGCAGTGTGCGCGCGTAGTGGGTGCCAATGTCACGCATCGCCAACAGCCGCAACTGGGTGTGCTGCTTGGTGGTTTCGAGGATACGTGCCAGCGACGCCAGGAGCCCTCCCGGGAAAATGTGCTTTTTGATGAAGTCGAACTCTCTCCGGTAGCGGTCGTAGCGCTGGTCGGGGATGGTGATCGTTTGCAGAAAAAACCGCCCTCCGGGCCGCAAGCACCGGTCGACCGCTTTGAAAAAGTGACGGTAATACTCATGTCCTACGGCCTCGAACATCTCGATGGAAACCACGTGGTCGTAGGTGCCTTGGACATTGCGATAGTCCACGTAGTCGAACCGGCAACGGTCACCGAGCCCGGCCTCCGCGGCGCGCTCCCGCGCCAGTTCGAGTTGTTTTCGAGACAAGGAGATTCCATGCACCTCGACACCGTAGTGGGTTGCGGCGTGCAAAGCGAACGAACCCCAACCGCAACCAATTTCGAGCACGCGTTGCCCAGGTTGGAGCTGGAGCTGGTGGCAGGCATAGTCGAGCTTTGCTCGTTGCGCCTCGGCAAGCGATGTCTCTTCGTTGTGGAACCACGCGCAACTGTAAGTAAGGGTTTCGTCGAGGAATAGGCGGTAAAACTCGTTGCTGAGGTCGTAGTGATACGCAATGTTTGTTTGGCTTCCGCGTAGCGAGTTGCGCTGGCTCTTCCATCGGACCCAATGAACCAGCCGAAAAAGCGCACGAGCCCAAGAGGGTGCGGTCCAGAGTTCTTGCGAGCGAAGCAACATACGGCACAGCAGCCGTACGTTCTGCAGGGCGGGCGTCTGCAAGGATGGGAAGCGCCTGGTCTGCATGAAAAGCCAACACGAGTTTGTCTGCCCGCACGGTGGAGCCGTTGACATTTCGTTCTCCTCCGACGGGAGGAGAGGGGAGGAAAATTGCGAGCGACGAGAGACCACTGTCGCTGCGCTGTTGGCTGCGGATCGGCAAACGTCTCGACCGAACCTGTCTATTGACCCCTTGTGACTTGGGGGAGTAGGAAGTTCGGCGTGAACCAGTTGTTGTACTGGCTCGCGGTGGCTTTGTGGGTGGGCATGTGCCTGTGGCCCCCAGTGTTACTTGCGCGGGCCCCGCGGCGTCGTCAGTACGCTGGTCTGGTGGCCGCCGTGTGCACGTGCGTTGTGAGCCTGTGGCGCTTTGGGGAAACTCCACCGGGAGTGTGTTGCATGGACGTGGCAGAGAACATGCACCTCTTTTACCGGGAACAGAACTGGGCCTGGCTTTGGCTCGATGAACGTGCCCACGTGAGCCAGGGCTTCAGTTTCTTTCCGGTGTATGTGGCGAACTTGTGGCTTGGGAATTTTTATGGCGAGCGGATCTTTGGATTTCTCTGTCACGTCCTCTTGGTCTTAGGGGCAGCAGCGCTTTTGCCGAGCCGCGGTCTCTACGTCGGTCTTGCGCTGGTTGCAGTCTCACCAACTGTACTGTGGCGCTCGCGCGTACACGATGGAACCCATTTATTGTTGCCAGAGCTTGGCCTCATTGGTGCTCTCGGCACGCTCAGGCGAAAGGAGAGCGGCTGGGCAACGCTGGTCGCCGGGATATGCTTGGGATTTCTGTCTTGGGTCTACATGCCAGCACGTATTACGTATGCGTTCCCGGCAATTTGGCTGTGGCGAAAACCTAAGCGCGCCATCGCTGTGTATGGTGTGCTTTTGCTTTGCCTGACTCCCCTCATCTTGGTGCCCGTGTGCACTGGTCAGCCAATCAGATGGGCTTTGTTCCCTGGGCACCTCAAGCACGCTTCCTTCCGGCTTCCGTCCCTTGCATACGCAGCACAGAGCCTCCGAAGCTTAGTGGACGATCATGCGGGTGCTACAGCGACTACGTCCTACCGTGGCACGCAAACGCTGCCTTGGATAGCATTGCCGGCGATCATGTCTGGTTCTTGGAGAAGTCCCTTCGGGATAGCCGGACTTGTCGCTCTCGCTCCAGATGTTTTCTCCTCGGACGAGCCCGGTAGGAGCGGAAGGCAGATGTTCTCCTTCCTACCATTTGCGTTTGCCGCGGCCCGCCTACCGGCTGTCGTTGCGGCGCGACCAAGCGTCCCCGTAATCATGGGCATTCTAGTGGCGGTAGAATGCGTGGCACGTTGGATTCGACTGACGAGCCCGACGCAGTCGATGATTTGGAAATGGCCGAACGGCTACTCCGGGCTCGATCCATGCAACCATGTCGACCCGCGCCCCGTTTGGTGTCGCCGGTCGGTGCCGGCGTCAGACGGGGGCGCAAGAACGTCTCCGTGAACCCCGCTGTGGGGTGGTGGGAGCAACCTCACGGAGAACATCGGGGCTCGGGTGCGAGCGGTGCGTCGGTTCGACGCGAAGCTGGACAACGCAAGTGTTTTTTCCTCACGTCGAAATGTCCCTCTGGGGGCTTAGATCCAGGCTGCCTACACGAGACTCGAAAGGACCGATTTTACAACTTTGCCTACCGCTCTGTGCTGAGAATCACAGGCAAGCCGGTTTTCGGGTTGCCGATGATCACGATCTTCGCGTTCTGGCTGTTGGCGAGTTTCTCGGTTGCCTCGATGCCCTTCCACTCCAAGAGCTGCGGGGAAATGCCTTGGCTCACGATGCGCTGAAAATCGGCGATCCCTTGTGCTTCGATGCGTTTGCGCTCGGCTTCCTGCTGTTCTTTCAAGAGCACGAATTTCATCTGCTCCGCTTCTTGTTCGCGCCGGAGCTTCTCTTGGATGGCATTGGCAACCATCGCGGGCAGGCCAATCTTCCGAAGCAGCACTTGCTCGGCGATGATGCCACGCTCGGCCGTGAGCTTGCGAAAGAGTTGGAAGATTTCCACTGCGATGCGTTCGCGCTCCGCGGAGTACAGCGCTTTGGCTTCGTAAGAAGCGGTGATTTCCCGGATGGCCGAGCGGAACTGTGGTTCGACAACCACCTCCGGGTAGGCAGTGCCAACGGTTTTATAAATTTCGGGGGCACGGTTGGGGTCCAGCCGGTAAAGCAACGAAGCTTCGAGGTTCATGATCAGCCCCTCGCGCGAGGGAACGTCAGCGACTTCCTTCATTTCGAGGGTGCGCACCGACATCTTCACTACGCGAGTAAATGGGATCACCAGTCGCACCCCCGGCGAAAGGACGTTCGGAGAAACCATGCCGAAAAAGTCTTTGACGCCCACGTGGCCCGCCGGAACAACCGCAACCGGATTGGCCAAAAATGCCAGCACCGCCGCTAGGAGGATGGCGATCAAAAGCCCGAAAGACTTGGGGCTGCTGCCAGTCCGGGCAAACTTGTTGGCACCTGCGGGCATTGTCATCTCGACCTCCTCGATCGGAACTTCGGCCAAGCTCGCGGTGATTTCGCGGGCCGTCGAGCCTTCCCTCGCCTTGCGAGTGGAGATTTGCCTTTGCGACTGTGATGCTCGCGAGCGAAGCCGTCGCCACTCATGCCTGCTTCAGCACGATGTTGCAACGAGCGTCCATCGAATTCGTTTGTGCGGGCGGAGGATCTGACGAGAGCGTCCGAAAGGTCGTCGGGGTTGCTAACACTGTCCCCACACTTGTTTGCTGCGCTGTGCGTTCCCAGCGGCGCACGTGCTGTTAGGCCAAATTGCAGTACGACTTGCGCTGCTCGTCCACGCCGCAAGAGCGGAGAGTTGCGCAGGAGACGCCTGTGACATCTCTTCGGGATCGGCCGGATTCTCCAGGAATGTTCGCCGGTAGCTGTTCGCGAGCCCCTGAGCTACACGGGGCCTATGCGGTGGTGGTTCCCCTGGGTCATCGGAGTGGTGCTGGTAGGGTACGCCGCAGCACCAGCGATTGCGGCGGACAAGCGCGCCGAAGCCGCCGCGGCTTATCGACGGTACTGTGCGTCTTGTCACGGTTCGGAGGGAAGGGGGGATGGACCGGACGCAGCCCGGTTTGCGCGCGCGCCGCGCAACCTTAGGGAAGGATTCTTGAACGCGTACGATGTGGACGAACTGGTGGAACGTATTCGGAGTGGAACGCCGCTGCGAATCGAGCTCGATCCGGCGAAACAACGCGACTTGGAGACAAAGGCGGATGCTCTGGTTGCTCACTTGCGGCGCCTCGCTCAGGCGCGGTGGGCGCAAGTAGAGCGGGGGTGGGGCTTGTACGAGGTTCGCTGCGCCGAATGTCACGGGACGTATGGGCATCCGCCACCCGAACTGCCGCGGGGAGTCACGCGGCCGCGCGATCTCAGCGATCCGGAATGGCAAAAGCGCACCTCCGATGCTGATTTGATCGCTGCCGTGCGGCACGGTCGCAGAGGAATGCCGGCACTCGTGCCAAGGATCGGTAACGATGAGGCCCGAGCGCTTGCCGTGTTTGTCCGGATACTCTCGCCCGGATTCGAATGGTACCAGCGTACCTGCGCGGTATGTCATGGTGACGATGGCCGCGGGGTTCAGGCAGTGAGCGGAGAAGTATACCGGCTCCCCAAGGTGCGTTTTGACCGTCGCTATTTGAGCGGCCGGAGCGAGAGCGAGATTCGCGCGGCTGTGCTGCACATGCTTCGCGAACACGAGCCGGCAATGCCGCACTTTGCGCCGATGTTGGAGCGAGCTCAGATCCGTGCCATCGTACAGTACCTGAGGTCGCTGCCGTGAGGTTCGCTCGAATCCTCGTGGCCTCGATCCTGTGGGTAGCTGCCGGATGCCAGAGCCACGGCTGTGGCGGAGAAAGGGCTTCGGAGGGCTCGAAAGCCGCCGTTGTCGAACCGCACCTCCCCGCAGGGGAGGCCGGCCGAGTGTTGCAGAAAGCCATCACCGCGGCCGGGGGCTGGAAGGTTTGGCAGGCGAAGCGAGACGTCACGTTCGTCTCCACGTTGACCATCTTCGACTCGCGGGGCGACGCGACGTCGGAAACCATTTTCTTGCACAAGCAACTGCTGCATCGTGGGCCGATCGCGCGGATGGAATCCATCGGGCTACGAGAGGAAATTGTCTTCGGTTACGACGGCGCCGAATCCTGGATGTTGCGGGGAGGCCGGCTGGTGGAACAACCACAAGAGAAAATGTTCACCGAGTTTCATGGCATCAGTGCAACTCTGTCGTTTGGGTTGCCGTTTGTGCTCGCCGAGTTGCAGGGCCTCACGCTGGAATACCTGGGAGAAGAAGCGGACGAAGAACGGCGGTGGGAAAAGCTTCGCGTGACGTACGGACAGCATTGGCGCTCACCGATCCGTTGGGCCATCCTGTACTTCGACGCAGAGTCGGGACTGATCGACCACGTGTACGCCCAGGTCGAAGCCCCGTTTCTCGAGCATCCGATTTGGTTAGGCCGTTGGCGGGAGTACCGCGATGTGGGAGGGATCCGTCAAGAACGAGTGCGCTCGTTTTATCCGGCAGATTCCAGCGGTTCGCCTGTGGGAGGTCTTGCCGCGGAGCAGCTGATCGAGCATTTGCAGTTCAACGTTGGGCTGCCTCCCGCGCTGTTCTTGCGTCCACCACAAGGCTCGAAAGGTTCTGTGGCGGCTGCGCAAGAGTTGGATTGGAGAACGGCAAAACAAGCCAAGCTGGTGGCCGTGAACCGCAACGCTTCTGGGAGTTAGGCACTCGTGCGAAGCCAGCGCGCGACGCGGGCTGCGACTCGCCAACGGCCCGTCGCAGTCGAACTGGAGTGCAAATTCGATGCTGCCGACGATCGTGTATGGAGATCGCTTGCGGGCGGCGGACTGCTCGACGGCTACGTTGTCGAGCCCTTGGGGCGGCAGCAGCTGACCTCGGTGTACCTGGATACCGATCGGTGGTCGCTCACACGGGCGGGCGTTGCGCTGCGCCTCCGCCGAGAAGCAGGAAAACCCGGCGGGGAGTTGACCGCGAAGTGGGCGGGCAGCGTACTCGGGGCGATGCACGTGCGGCCCGAACAAACAGTACTCCTCCGTCGTTGGCCCCGCGTGCCATTGCGCTCGCTGCCGGAGCCAATTGGGAGCCGCTTAGCTGGCGTCACGGCGCTACGGCCCCTTCAACCGATTTTGGTGACCGAGACCGAACGGACCAGGTTTTTGCTGTACGGACCCAAAGCAAGGCGCCGCACCCCGATTGCGGAGCTCGCGCTCGACGTGGTTTGTGTTCGGCGTCCTGAGGGTGGTCCTCGCCACACATTTCGCGAGGTCGAACTGGAGTTACGCCAGGGATCCAAGAAAGAGTGGAAACGTTTGGCTAGCTTGTTGAAGAGGCGGTTTGCTTTGCGCCCGAATTCGCAGTCGAAGTTCGAGCGAGGTTTGCACTCGTTGTATCAGGATGTTCCGACGTTTGTATCCGCGGTGCGCAGTAGGCGCTCGGGAAAGCGCCTGGGATGGTTGCTTCGATCCTGGCAGGACATTGACAGTGCTGTACGCTCCGGTGCCGTGGCTCGTGCCCCCCAGCTTGCAGGTGTGCTCGAACAAGTAGTGCAAAGCCTGATCTCTTCGGGACACGACGATGTTGCGAGAAATCTTCGTTCCGTGCTGGAGCGAATTTCCTCGGTGGCGGGTGCGTTGCGACGCTCGCGCGAACGGCACGGCCGTGAAAGGGCTACTCGGCCGCCGAGCGCGAGGGAGCGCCGTGCAGAACGAATCCTGGCCCGCGCGATGAAAAGTCGAAGCTACGTTCGTGCGATCGTGAAATTGGAAGAGATTGTGTATGGCGGTCGAGCACCGCAGGTGAACACCAGCGACTCGGAGACAATGTGATGGTCGGAGCAGCAATGTTGTATTTGGTTCGGCACGCAAAAGCGGAGGCGGCTCCGCCGGGAGGCGAGGACGCCATGCGTCCGCTTTCTCGCGAGGGCCGCGAGGACACAGTGCTGGCAGGCCGTGGGCTTCGGCGAATTGGTGTCCGTGTGGAACTGGTGCTCACGAGCCCGCTCCGGCGTGCCCGCGAAACGGCCCACCTGCTTGCGCTTGAGCTGAAAGCGGAAGTCCGCGTGCACGGGGCTCTGGCCCCTGGGACTCCAGCGGAGGAACTGGTGCAGTCGCTGGTGGAGTTCTCTGGTACGAAGAGCTTAGCTCTTGTCGGGCACGAGCCGGATATGGGTCAGATGGCGTCGTTCCTCCTGCTCGGCGATGCTGCCCGGTTACAAATGCCCTTCAAATCAGGGCAGGTCGCTGCCGTGGAAGTGGCTTCGCTGCCTCCGCGAGCTCCTGGGCTACTCCGTTGGTTCGCCACCCAGCAGCAACTTGCCTTCATCGGCAGTTGAAGTCGGCGAGTCACCTGCCTCGGACTCGGAATCCGACACGTCTGACGTTGCCTGCGAGGGGCGGCGGGCAACCAAGGGTTCTCCGGCTCCGCTTTCGGGTTCGTAGTTTTCCGGAGGGCTAGTCCCGGCGGTGTCCATGGGACTCTCGGCAGGGGGAGAGTGATGGTCGGCTTCCTCTGCTGCGGTGGGATCGAGCCTGGTCACGATTCGATGAAGCTCTTCGAGGTTCGCTGGGCCCATCGGAGCCAACGTTCCGGTTGCCGCCATCGGCAAGAACACCTCGACCGGGATCCGATTCATGTCGGCAACGCTGCCGGCGCTTCCGTCGCGCACGCAGCCACTGCCGTACACGCCCCGGCTCCCTGCGCTCACGGGAACTCCACCGATGCTTCCGCGTGAGTCGAGCCGTAGCGGCTGACCGGCTTCTTTCACGGGTCCTGTAGCATCACGCACGGCGGGGCTGATTTCCATGAGCGGGCCACCGGTTTCTTTCACTGTTCGCGATTGTCCGACCTGCCCCATGGTAAGGGAAGCCATCAGGCCCACACCGGCAAACCCGACCGCAAACCGAAGCCAAAGCATGCGGGGAACGTATTCCTCCACTGGATGATTCGCAACTTCTTAAGCCGAAACGCCGTGCTGAGAACTACGGTGCGAAGGAGGTCTACAAGGACGGAACTTCTTTGTGCGGTTGCCCAGCACGAACACGTTGCGAGGCATCCTGCCCACCGTGATGGGTTCGCTGCGGTAAGCACCAGCCCCGGTGTAGTTTTGCGCTTCCGACGAGCGAGCATTGTTCTTGTGTGGGAGCAGAAAGCCCAACGCCAACGATCGGGCCGATGAATGCGGATGATGGTCGGCCCAGAATCTTCCGCGATCCGACGAACGCGGAAAGATGGCCGAGACGCCGCAACGTGCGTGAGAGACGTGGGCGATCCTTGCCGGCAACTGCTCCTGGGGCGGGAGCCCTCGGGAGCGATCTCAGCCGCGGCAAACCCCTGTTTTTTTGGCCGCCTCGGCCACGGCCTCGGCAACGCGGTAGGCGACGGACTTGTCGAGCGGGTTTGGCAGGACCCGCTCTGGAGTGGGCTCGAGAACGATCTCTGCGAGCGCCTGCGCGGCAGCCACTTTCATCTCTTCGTTGATCACCGTTGCTCGCGCGTCGAGTGCGCCCCGGAACACGCCAGGGAAAGCCAGGACATTGTTGATTTGGTTCGGAAAGTCGCTTCGTCCGGTACCGACGACCACCGCGCCTGCTGCGTGAGCCAAGTCTGGCATGATTTCCGGAACCGGGTTGGCCATCGCGAACACGATCGGGTGACGGTTCATGGACTGCACCATCTCCGGGCTCACCAGACCGGCTTGCGAGAGGCCGATAAACACGTCTGCCCCTTTCAAAGCGTCGGCCAGGCTACCTGAGCGATTGCTGCGGTTTGTCCACTCGAGCATCTCTTGCTTGTATGGATTCAGGTCGGTCCGGCCTCGATGGACGATGCCTTTAGAATCGCACAAAAGAATGTCGCCGGGCATCGGCAACACGCCGAGGAGGCCAAAGCTGCGGATCAGTTTCGCGCAGGCAATGGCGGACGCCCCGCTGCCACTAAACACGACGGTACATTGGCCTAAGTCCTTGCCGGTCACTTTGAGTGCGTTGATGAGCGCAGCAAGCACTACGATGGCTGTGCCGTGCTGATCGTCGTGGAACACCGGGATACCAAGGTCCTGGAGACGTGCCTCCACCTCGAAGCAGCGCGGTGCGGCAATGTCCTCCAAATTGATCCCTCCAAATACCGGAGCGAGTAGCCGCACTGTGCGCACGATTTCGTCCGTGTCTTGCGTGTCCAAGCAAATCGGGAATGCATCCACATTCGCGAACTCTTTGAACAGAACCGCTTTCCCTTCCATCACAGGGATTGCTGCAGCGGCTCCCAGGTTGCCCAGCCCGAGAATTGCGGAGCCGTCCGACACCACGGCAACGGTGTTGTGCTTAACCGTTAGCTCGTGAACGCGTTCAGGGTTGCGGGCAATTTCCAAGCAGACTTCCGCGACCCCGGGGGTGTACGCAAGGCTCAAGTCCAGACGGTTCTGTAGCGGAACTTTGCTGCGAACCTCGATTTTTCCGTGGAGTTTGCTGTGCAGCGAAACCGATTGGCTACCGTAATCGTCGTTCATAAGCCCTCAGGATACTGGAAGGTCACGATCTAGCCCTAGGAGCCATCGCGGTTGGCGTGGACGGCTCCCGAACGCAGGATCCGTCTCGAGGGTGGTCTAGTGGACAGAGGCAAAAGAGAAATCGATCACGCAAAACCGACGATAAAAGACACGCTGGTGGTGCCACTGCCGCCAATGTTCAAGGTGGCTACGCGCTTGGCGTTCTCCACCTGATAGTCACCGCACTGACCGGTGACCTGCTTGTACGCATCCAGTACTTGGCGCACGCCGGTGGCGCCGACGGGGTGGCCACATCCAATCAGCCCGCCGCTGGGGTTGATCGGTAGCTTGCCGCCCATTTCGATCGTGCCGTCCTCGATGGCTTTCCACGACTCACCAGGCTTGGTGATGCCAAAGTGGTCGATGGCCATGTACTCCGAGGTGGTAAAACAGTCGTGGGTTTCGATCGCTTGAACGGCCCACACATCGGGAATGCCCGCGCGGCGGAAGGCATCCAAGATTGCCTGCCGTGTGTGAGGCAGCACGTAAGGATTGTCCTTGCTTTCGGCGATTTTGGCGTCGAATTCGATGGGCGCGGTGCGATGTCCCCATCCAAGGAGGCGGGGAATGGTTTCCAGCGCGATGCCATGCTTCTTGGCGTATGCGGCCGCCGCCTTTTCCGACGCGAGAAACAACGACACGGCACCGTCCGTTACCTGCGAGCAGTCGGAGATCTTGATGCGCCCGCCGATGACGGTGTTGAACTTGTCCACGGAACGGGCATGGTCCTCGGTCATGTACCAGTTGCGCGTTTGGGCCAGAGGGTTGCGCTTCGCGTTGGAGTAGTTGATTGCCGAAATGTGGGCGAGGTGTTCGTCTTTCAGTCCGTACCGGCGGTCGTACTCATCGCCTAGACGCCCAAACAACTTCGGAAACGGAAATTCGATCCCCTTGGCTTCGCGCTCGTACCAGGCTGCAGTTCCCAGAAATTCGCCGCCTTTAGCCGGGTCGACCGTTTTCATTTGTTCTACGCCGACCACGAGCGCCAAGTCGTAGCGTCCAGCTTCGATCTCGGCCGAGGCAGCCAAAATTGCGATGCTACCGGAGGCACAAGCTGCTTCGTGCCGGGCCGTGGGCAAACCGGAAAATGCCGGGTCGACGTCGACCAAAAAGGCTCCCAAGTGTCCTTGCATGGCGTAAAGTTCTGCGGCGAAGTTGCCGACGTGCCCGACCTGGATGTCCTTGGGGTCGATGCCGGTTGCTTCCAAACCGCCTTCGACGGCCTCGCGAATCATCGCGACGATGTGTTTGTTTTCCTTTTTCCAGTTGCGTGCAAAGTCCGTTTGGTATCCGCCCAGGATATAGACGGGAGCTGCCATTGTGCCTCCTTAAAAAAATTGCATTGTCGCCACAGCAACGTACCACTAGCCGCTGCGTTGAAGCAACTGAAGCCTACGCAGCGAAAAACCGCCCGACGTTTACGTAGGGTTCACGAAACAACCGTTCACCCGGCTTGGCCTTCCGCAACACCGGCGGTACCGGCAGCTTGTAGCGCTCGAGTTGCCGGATCGTCGCCTCCACTCCGACGATGTCCACCAAAACCGATGGGGGCGCCCAGTTGAAGCCAAAGCCCATGATGCGGTCCATGTCACGGACCTCGCGAACGACCTCTTGTTCGCCAACGCGGTTCAGCGCGTAGCTCACGTATCCGAACACGACCTTGCGGGCGAGGTCCGCTTCGGGGCCTTCGGCGACGAGAAACGCGCGGAGCGCCTCTCGGTACCGACCGACATGGTGCAAGTCCCGAATTTGCTCGAGCCACGGGAGCTTGCGAACCCCGCTTTCACGGAGGTCTTTGTAGGCACCCGTCTTGGGGTCGAGCACGAGCTGCACGGTTTGGTTGCCCTCTTTCACGCGCCGGTAGAAGCCTCCAAACTGGGGCGTTTTGTTGCCGAGATGCCCACGGGCAATCAGTTCCTCCATGTATGCCGGCAAGCGGAACGCTTCATGCGCTTCGTCTTTGGTGTGGGCGTACACGTTATCCACAATTGCTTTGTGCACGTCCCAGCCAACCAAGTCGATCGTCGCAAGCGGCGCCATCGCTCGACCGGTGTAAGGCCCGATCAGATAGTCCATGAACGCCACGCCATGCTCTTCGGCAAGGATCGCCACCTCGTTGAGAACTTTGAACCCGACACGATTTCCGGCAAATGCCGGCTTGTCTGCGGCTACGATCGCGACCCGCCCGAAACGCTTCTCCAGCATCTCGACGACGTCGCGAACAAGTTGCGGATCGGTTTCGGCATGAGGAATGACTTCCGTGCCGACGATCACGCTCGGTGGATTGAATAGATGAATTCCAAGAAAGTTGCGGCGAAAGCTCTCGCTTCGGCCCAGGGCCATTTCGGCAATGGATAGACCGGACGAAACGGTCGCCACGATCGACTCCGGACGGCGGTACTTGTCCACCTTGGCAAAGAATGCCTTTTTGAGCTCCATGTCCTCGGCCAGCGCTTCGAAGATCAAGTCGGCTTTGCTGACTGCCTCCTCCAAATCCTGGTCGTAGGTTCCCAGCGATATACGATCGGCAATACGGACCGACTTGGCCATGTTTTGCGCGGCCACGAGTCCTTCGTGTGCCTTCTCGATGGTGCGCGCAAGAAACACTACGTCGCAGCCACCTGCAGCGAACACTTCGCCGCTTCCAGCGCCCATAGTCCCATTGGCTCCAAGAACGACAACCTTTTGAATCGGTACCATTTCGTATGCTCCCCGGCGGGTAAAGTTAGAAAACCCGCACCTAGTGGCATGTTTAGAATGGTCTGACAAGGGCCGGCAGCGGAGTTCCGGGCAGCCGAATCCTCGATCCGGGCCTAGGGACCTGCAGCGGATCCAGCACGGAGACCGGGTAGCCGCAGCGCCGCGCCCCAGGATTGGAAAGGTCGCCAATGTGTTCCGATGCTGCAAGGGACACAAGGGGAGCGCTTGCGGAGTCCGAGGCCGAAAGAAGCAAAGCCAACCGAGGCACCTCGGCTCGCTTTGTTCCGGCAACCAGGAAGCAGTTGGGCAAATGGCTTGCTTGCTTGTCTACGGGTCGGGTTGATATGTTCCGCGGCATGACGCGACGCGACGAACCGTGGCTCATGCGCACCTATGCGGGGCACACCGACCCTCGCGCAGCCAACGAGCTGTTTCGGCGGAATCTGAGCAAGGGGCAGACCGGGTTGAGCATTGCATTCGATCTGCCGACGCAAACCGGGTACGACTCCGACCACCCAATGGCTGCCGGTGAGGTCGGAAAAGTGGGCGTGCCGATTTGTCACATCGAGGACATGGAGCTGCTCTTCGACCAAATTCCGGTGGGCAAGATGAACACCTCGATGACGATCAACGCCACGGCTGCGTGGCTGCTGGCACTGTACGTGGCTGTGGCGGAACGTCAGGGAGCCGATCCCCGAACCCTGCGCGGCACTACGCAAAATGACATTTTGAAGGAGTTTCTTGCGCGGGGCACGTATGCGTTTCCTCCGGAGCCATCATTGCGGCTGACCGTGGACATCATCGAGTACACGGTGCAGCACATTCCCAAGTGGAACCCGATGAACGTTTGCAGCTACCACCTGCAAGAAGCCGGAGCGACCCCTGTTCAAGAAATCGCCTTTGCTCTGGCGAACGCCTGTGCGGTGCTCGATCGAGTGCAAAAGCGGCCGGGAATTTCCATGCCCGACGTGATCGGTGCCATGTCCTTTTTCGTCAATGCAGGCATCCGGTTCATCGAGGAGATGTGCAAGCTCAAGGCGTTCACCCGGATGTGGGACCGGCTGACCCGCGAACGATACGGAGTGGAGGACCCGACCAAGCGGCGCTTCCGCTACGGGGTGCAGGTCAACTCCCTGGGCCTCACGGCGCAGCAGCCGGAAAATAACGTTCAGCGAATCGTGCTCGAAATGCTGGCTGTCACGCTTTCCAAAGAGGCTCGCGCCCGCTCGATTCAGTTGCCGGCGTGGAACGAGGCTTTGGGCTTGCCGCGGCCGTGGGACCAGCAATGGTCGCTACGCATCCAGCAAGTGCTCGCATACGAAACCGATTTGCTGGAGTACACGGAAGACATCTTTGCGGGTTCTCCCGTGATCGAGAACAAGGTGCGCGAACTGATGGATGCTGCGCAAGCCGAACTCGAGCGCATCTTGGCCATTGGCGATCCCAACGTGGCGATCGAGACGATGAAACGGGCCTTGGTCGCCAGCCATGCCGAGCGTCAGCGCAAGATCGAGTCCGGGGAAATCATTGTCGTTGGGGTGAACAAGTTTACCGAGCATGAACCTTCACCGTTGCTCGAAGGGAACGGAGCAACGGCCATTCTGGTCGTCGACCCCGAGGCCGAACGCCGCCAAATCGAGCGGCTACGTGCTTTTCGGGCAAAGCGCAATGCCGCAGAAGTGGAGGCCGCGTTGCGCGCTCTCGAAGAGGCTGCGCGCAATGGCACGAACATCATGCCCGCGTCCATTCGGGCTGCCCACGCGGGTGTCACAACAGGTGAGTGGGCGGCCACGTTGCGCAAGGTGTTTGGTGAGTACCGTGCACCCACCGGGTTACAGGGCGTTACGTTCGCCACCGATGGCGAGAGGTTGGCCGCCTTGCGGGCTCATACGCAGCGCGTTGCCCAACGCCTGGGCCATCCGCTGCGCTTGTTAGTGGCAAAACCGGGGCTGGATGGTCACTCGAACGGCGCCGAACAAATTGCGGTGCGTGCCAAGGAAGCTGGCCTCGAGGTGATTTACGACGGGATCCGATTGACCCCAGAGCAAATTGCCGAGTCGGCTCTGCAGGAAGACGTCGATGCCGTTGGCTTGTCGATCCACTCGGGCTCGCACTTGACGCTCGTCCCGAGAGTCATCGAGCTTTTGCGGCAAAAGGGGCTGACAGACGTTCCTGTGTTCGTGGGTGGAATCATCCCGGATCAAGACCACGAGGCGCTGCGGCGTGCCGGTGTGGCCCGCATCTATACGCCTGGGCAGGCCACGCTCACGCAGATTGTCGAAGACATCGTAACCACCATCGAGGAGGTACGCGGCGCGCATCGTGAGCAACCGCTGGCGTCGGGATCGGCACCGGCTGCCCCCGCGTAAAGTAGGTTGGTTGGGGCAACCTTCGCTCGGAACGGGCCCGAGTCAAAAGTACCGCTCGTCTACAGGCTGCAGTCAACAGTGCCGAGGCGACCTCCGCGTGTCAGTGGAGGAGCACCTCGCTCGAATCGTGTCCCGAGTGAAAGGCACACGGGCTTTGGGGAACGTGGTCGGCGTAAAACGCCTCTTCGATGGTTTCTGGGCAAGCGGGCGTTGCCAGTTCTCCAGAAAACGGGTCGATGCGCACGAGCCGGACCGTGGGCGGAGGCACGAAGTCGGTTGGCGGCAAGCCTGCTGTAGCGCGCTTCATGAACTCGGCCCATATGGGCAGCGCTCCACGGGCACCGGAGAGGCCCACGGGGGTGTTCGTGTCGAACCCCACCCAAACCACGGTGAGCAGTTCCGGCGTGTAGCCGACGAACCAAGCATCTTGGTAGTCGTTCGTGGTGCCGGTTTTTCCTGCCGCTTTGCGGACAAACCCGAACCGTCGCGCCGAACTAGCGGTGCCGCGTTCGAGCACGCCCGTAAGGAGGTGTGTGACAATGAAGGCGGTGTCTGCCGGTAGCACCGGCTCGAGCTCCACAGGCCGGTGTTCCAAGGACACACCACTGCGATCTGTAACCCGCCGCACGGCCACTGGCGTACTACGGACGCCGCCGTTGGCAAAAACGCTGTATACCTGTGCGACTTCAAACGGGCTCACTTCGGCGGCGCCAAGAACGAGCGCGGGATAGGGGGGAAGAGGGGAGGTCACTCCGAGGCGCCTGGCCATTTCGATTACGTCGGGCAGCCCGACCTCGAACGCTAACCGGGCGGTGGCGGCATTGAGTGATTGCTCGAGTGCAGTCCGCACGCTCACGAGTCCAAGATAACGATTTTCGTAGTTCGCGGGGCTCCAAACCTTGTGATCGTAGGGCCAGTCAAAAGGGGCGTCCTCCACTTTCGTCGTGGGCAAGATGGGGACCCTTTCGTGCCGCGTTGCCTCCAGAACGGCGGCGTACACGATCGGCTTGAAGACGGATCCTGGCTGCCGGAGTGCCTGGACGCAGCGATTAAATTGGCTCGTGCGGTAATCTCGCCCTCCGACCATTGCACGAATGAACCCGGTTTGTGGCTGCACTGCGAGCAAGCAGACCTGCAAGGGTTGGCCTTCCTCCGCTGCCTTGCGCAAACGCGGGTAGGTCTTCTCGAGCCTCGCGAGCCCCCGCTCCACTGCTTCTTCAGCAAGTCGCTGGAGGTGCAAGTCGAGCGTCGTAAACACCCGCAACCCCTCGTTGAACAGGATCTCCGGGGGATAGAGAGAGCTCAGTTGCTGCCGGACGAAATCGGAAAAGTAGGGCGCGTCGCGGGTGCGCAAGACGTACGGAGCCAGGCGTAAGGGTTCGGCACGCGCCTGCTCGTAGGTCTCGCGGTCGATATGGCCGGCGCGCAGCATCCGTTCGAGAACGTGATTGCGCCGCCGGATCGCCCGTTCCGGGTCGCGGTACGGGGAATAGAGGTTCGGGCCGCGAATCAATCCGGCGATCAGCGCAATCTCGCCCACGGTGAGGTCGCGCGGGGTCTTTCCGAAGTAAAACTGTGCAGCTTCCCACACGCCGTGGATGGCCTGAGCACCGCGCTGCCCGAGGTAAATTTCGTTAACGTAGCTTTCGAGAATTTCTTCCTTGGAAAAATTCCGCTCCACGAGGAAGGCCATCAACGCTTCCTGGAGCTTGCGGCGGAGGCTGCGCTCGTCCTCGAGAAAAAAGTTCTTCATGAGTTGTTGCGTAAGCGTGCTGCCGCCCTCGACCACACGCCCCGCACGGAGGTTGGCAGCCATAGCCCGTAGGATCCCGTACAAATCCACGCCATGGTGCTGAAAGAAGCGCCGATCTTCGGTGTCGAGAATGGCTTGGATCAGCAACGGGGGCACTTGCTCGAGGCTGACCAAGCGTCGCTCCTCCCACTCACCCGCGTAGAGGCCGGACAGTAAAGCTGGCTCGAGTTCGAGTGCGGGTAGTTCGTCGTTGGTGCTTTCGTCCACGATGCGCCGTAACCGATTTCCTTCGAGCTCCAGGCGGGTGCGCTGCGGATGCTCGCGCAAAGGAGGAAACGGTCGCAGGTACAGGATCCAGTGGTGACCCGGCTCGACCTGAAACACGCCAGGGCGGTCCGGCGACTCGCCTCGTGCCTCGTAGCCCAGTTCGATCAGACGTTCTCGGAGTTCGGCTGTCTCGACGTCGATTCCCGGAAACAACAAGTAGGAGTCGCTGTATACCTTCGAAGCGATTTGCCAACTGTGCCGGCGAAACCGATCGCAAACCTCGTGTTCGAGTTGGCGTAAGAAACGCCAGGACACAACGGCCGTGGCAACGCCGAAAACGAGGAGAAGACTCGTTACCAACCAGCCAATCCGGCGCCACATGGGAATGGCACCGGGATCCTGCAACCCGCTGTGGGTGCAGGATCCCGATGGGTAGCCGTTTTAGCTCCCGCGTTTCACGGCGATGAAAATGGTGTTTTCGCCGCGCCGGACCAACAGCAGCACGCTCTTCTTTCCAGCAGCCGCTTTGAGTGCCTTTCGATACGAGGCAAGGTCTTTGACTGGTTCTCGGTTGACCTCGAGAATGACGTCACCGCGGCGCAACCCGGCCTCTTCCGCTGGGCTGCCTGGCTCCACGCGTGCTACCACCATCCCCTTGAGATCGCGACTCAGGCCGAGCGACTCCGCCACATCAGGGGTGAGTGGCTGCACGGTAATCCCAAGTTCCTCCTCGGCGGCGCTGCCACGTTCTCCCGTCGGCTCTTCTTCTTTGAGCTCGCCGATTTTCACCTCGACGGTAACTGGGTTGTTGTTGCGAAGGAGCTTGACCTTGACGACCTTGCCGACGGGGGTCCGTGCCACGAGCAACGGGAGTTCGTTCGAGTCTTTGATCGTGTGCCCGTCGAACTCGATGATGATGTCCCCTACTTTGATACCGGCTTCCGCCGCTGGGCTGTCTTGCATCACGTCAGCCACCAAAGCCCCTTCAGGCTTTGCCAGCCCCAACGATTCGGCAATGTCCGGCGTGACCTTTTGAATGAGCACACCAAGCCAGCCGCGCGTGACCTTGCCTTTGGCCTCGAGTTCCGGAAGCAGCTCTTTGGCAAGGTTGATGGGAATCGCGAAGCCAATTCCGATGTTCCCGCCGGTGCGGGAAAAGATCGCCGTGTTGATCCCCACCACCTCGCCTCGCAAGTTGATCAATGGCCCACCCGAGTTGCCCGGGTTGATCGCGGCATCGGTCTGGATGAACTGGTCGTAACTGCCTTGTCCCAGGTACCGGCCCTTGGCCGAAACGATGCCGGCGGTCACCGTGTGTTCAAGACCAAACGGATTCCCGATCGCCATCACCCATTCACCGACCTTGAGTCGGTCGGAGTCTCCCATGGTGACCACGGCGAGGTTGGGAACGTTATCGATCTTGATCACGGCGATGTCCGTCTTCGCATCGCGGCCGATGAGTTTAGCCTTGTATTCCTGCTCGTTTGCGAGGCGGACTGTAATCTGATCGGCGTTTTCCACCACGTGGTTGTTGGTCAAAATGTACCCCTCGTGGTTGATGATGAAGCCCGAGCCGAGGCTCCGTTGCCGTTGTGGCCGACGTGGGAACGGGCCAAAAAAACGTTCGAACGGCTCGAAAAATTCTTCCGGGCCGCGCCCGAACGGTCCGGGGATCACTTGCCCAGGGCCTTCGGCCGGGGCCGTCGAAGACGTGGAAATGTTGACGACCGCGGGGCTCAGGCGCTCCGCGAGGACACTGAAATCCGGTAGGCAGGGGGTCGCCTCTGCAGATGCAGCGGGCGGCGCCACGGCTGCCTCGGCTGCTTGGGGCCGCACGGTGGGTGTTGGCGATGCAGCTTCGCCCCAAAAACTAATTCCCCATGCGGTGGAAGAATGCAGCAAAACAAAAAATGTGCTCCAACAAAGTGCCGCCGCTCGGCGACGGTAAACAACCATGAACGATACCCTCCTTCTCAGATGCCCAGAATGCTCCGAGGTGTAGACCTTACGACTGGGGCGAACACCCGTCACGGTTCAAGAGCCTCGACCCCTCTCAAGATCGCGACTTCTCGACGAACCGCAAACGCAAATCGTACAAAATACCCCGCAATAGTTGCACCTCTTCCGGATCCAAGTTGCCGCGCGTTTTGCTTTCTAACATTGCCAGGATGTCGATGATTTGACTCGCCCCGGCCAGGTCTACTTGTACTTGGCGCGTTACCGGATCGGGAATGTCCCCAAGGTGGGCGAGCGCTTGGGTGCTGAGGCTCAAAATAAACGTGGAAAAAGTAATTGCGGGGGGTGGTGCTGGTGACTCCATGCGGAACTGCTGTGTGGCAGGTTCTCGCTCCGGCCCCTCGGTCGGCGGAACGGAGCGCTCGTTGGCTTCCGGCTCCGCCACGGAATCGCGCGGTTCGCCTGTGGCAGTAAACCGCCGGCGATCTTCTACCTTGAAAGAACGCCCTTGCTCTTGGTCTTTACCTTCCATGTTCTCAGCGCGCCTTAGCTACTCGCTCATCAGCGGCGCCACTCCATGGACCTCAGGCGCCGAATTCGTTCCTCGACTGGCGGATGGGTGCTGAACAGACGCAAGAAGAAATCGCCCCGGAGGGGATTCACGATAAACATGTGGGCGGTTTGAGGATTTGCCGGAAGCGGGTATCGCTGTGCGGCAAATTCCAACTTTTCCAATGCTCGCGCCAGCGGTTCTCCGGTCCCTAAAATCCGTGCCGCACTAGCGTCGGCCTCGAATTCGCGCGACCGAGAAATCGCCATTTGAATGAGCATGGCTGCGAAGGGCGCGAGGATCGCAACCGCTATGAGCCCGATCACGCCCCCTGCATGGTCCTCGCGATCCCGAGAAGCGGTTCCTAGGATCGCACCCCAGCGCAACATGTCCGCCATCAGCATGAGAGCACCAGCCAACGTGGCGGCAATCGAGCTGATAAGAATGTCACGGTTCTTTACGTGGCTGAGCTCATGGGCCAGCACGCCCTCGAGCTCTTCCATGTTCATGATGCGCAAGATCCCTTCTGTCACAGCGACTGCGGCATGGTTCGGGTTTCTTCCGGTTGCAAACGCGTTGGCTGCTTCCGAAGGAATCACGTACACCCGCGGCATGGGGATACCGGCTTTCATGGCGAGGTTGTGCACCATCCGGTAAAGTTCGGGAGCCTCGCTTTCCGACACTTCGCGTGCCCGGTACATCGCAAGGACGATTTTGTCGGAGTACCAATAGCTGCCAAAGTTCAGGAGCACGGCGAAGATGAATGCGATGACCATGCCGTGCGACCCACCAAAAAACTGCCCCACCCACAGGATCAACCCGGTGAGCAAGCCAAGCAACAGCGTTGTCTTCAACGTGTTCGACATCATTGTTCACCTCCGCGGCGCCATCCGACGTGTCGAGCGCTAGTCGGATTCAAAATTTGGATGCTCTTGAAGTTTGCAGCCGCGATGGAAAAGGCAAGCGGGCAGGTAATACGCTCCTGCGAGCGTGTCAAGAAACACTGGTCGCGCCGAAACCATGTCGGCGCTTTTGTCGAATCCAGCCACCGCCCGTTACGCACGATGCGCGAAGCGTGCACGACCAGCAGCTCCGGTATGAGGCAGCGGCTCAGATGAGCGCCTTGCGTTTTCGGTTCCTAGGGCGGCAAGGTGGAGAAGTCCCAGTCGTTGGGCGACGCCTTCAGAGCGGTGCGAGAACAACTTCGTCCACCCAGGAGTCCCCGGGCTGCGTGAGGCGAAGTCCGCGCGGGTCTTCTTTTCTCCCCGAAACCTCGAACCGTCTTGGGCGCGAACGTCTCTCGAGCGACACCGAATCCTCGATGGGCATACAAGCCCGGGAAGCCTGACGTCGGGTGACGACACCACAATCCTACTGCCCGGACGGAGCGTGTTGTTCCGGTGCACTCGCGGCGGTTTTGCCATCTTGTTCCGCGCCGCGAGTACGACGAAGAGCGCTCGATTTTCGATGGCGCCGGCGCCACGGCGGCGATTCCATTAGTTCCCTTGCGCGATCGCGTGAGTTTTTTGCGGGGGACCGCGCGTGCGCTTGGCTTGACTGAACCTAGGGCTTCTCCTAGTGCTTGCGCGCGCCGAAGGCGCATGGGTGCTCCCGTGGCAAGGAGCATCGAGAGTGGTGCAGTTGGTTCGTAGGTGTGGCGATGGAGCAATCCATATCGGTCCTGGTGACTTTTGTTCTCGTAGGCGGCCTGGTGGGAATCATGGTGAGCCTAGGCCGCTTGCTAGGGCCGCGTGTGGAGAATCCTGCCAAAGGAGAGGCATTCGAGTGCGGAAACCCGCCGAGTGGCAGCGCCTGGGGCCGGTTTTCGGTCAAGTTCTACATGACCGCGATCATCTTCATCGTGTTCGATGTCGAGGTCGTCTTCCTGTACCCTTGGGCAGTGCTGTTCGAGCGCCTTGGCTGGTTTGGTCTGGCCGAAATGCTCCTCTTTCTGCTCGTGCTTGGCGTGGGCCTCGTGTACGTTTGGCAGAAAGGAGCGCTGGAGTGGGACTGACCAGCGTCCTCCCGTCTGAGGCTGGGCGGTAGACGGAAGCGGAGGAGGGAATGCTGACCATCGTAGCCGTTGCTGCCATCAAAGCGCTCATCGTGATTGGCATGGTCCTCAACTTGGCGGGGATCCTGGGTTGGGTGGAACGGAAAGGCAGTGCTTTGATTCAGGACCGGATTGGTGCAAATCGGGCCGCGATCTTTGGCTTTGCGGGGGCTGGGCTCGTGAACACACTCCTCGCGGATCCGATCAAGTTTTTGACCAAGGAGGACGTGATCCCACGCGGGGTTGATCGGCTTTTGCACACGCTAGCGCCTTGTATCAGTTTGTTCCCGGCCATCGTGGCATTTGCAGCGGTCCCGTTTGGCGACCGTCTGGTCGTGGGCGATTTGGTGGTGAACCTACAGGCGGTGGAACTCGACGTGGGCGTGCTGTTCCTGCTCGCAATGACTTCGCTCGGCGTGTACGGGGTCGTGCTCGGCGGCTGGGCCTCGAATAACCGCCTTTCGCTGTTGGGTGGCATCCGGGGTTCCGCCCAAATGATTTCGTACGAGCTGGCAATGGGCTTGGCGGTGGCTGCAGTGGTGCTGACCTTCGGTTCGTTGGACTTTCAGGACATTGTGCGCCGCCAGGGAGAACTCATCGGTGGCTGGATTCCTGCTTGGGGCATCTTATACCAGCCGCTCGCGTTTTTGTTGCTGTTGATTGCTGGAATCGCGGAAACGAAGCGGGCACCGTTCGATCTGCCGGAAGGCGAGTCCGAAATCGTGAGCGGCTACTTCACCGAATATTCGGGCATCAAATACCTAATGTTTTTCATGACGGACTTCGTGGAAATTGCCGTGGTCTCTGCGGTGGTGACGACGTTCTTTTTTGGTGGGTGGCAAGTGCCGTTCCTCACTGCTCAAGGATTTGTGTTTCCCTGGGGCGGCACTCTTGCCCTGCCGCACTTGGTCGTGGTGCTGCTGCAGGTTGCTGCTTACATGATCAAGGTGTTTGTCTTCTGCTGCTTGCAGGTGTTGGTGCGGTGGACCATGCCGCGTTTGCGGTACGACCAACTCATGTGGTTCGGCTGGAAGGTCATGCTTCCGCTTGGAATTGGCAATCTTGTCGTGACGGCGTTTGTGTTGTTGCTCGTGCGAGGATGAAGCGGTGACCCCGTTGGTGTTTTTTCTGTTGGCGATTCCGCTGGTGTTGTTCAGCTTGGGTGTGGTGTTGGCGCGCAGCCCGGTTCGCTCGGCTCTGTCGTTGGTCGTTGCCTTGTTTCTCCTCGCGGCAATGTTTTTTCTTCTCGACGCCCGCATGATCGCTGCATTGCAAGTCATCGTGTACGCAGGCGCCATCATGGTGCTGTTCTTGTTTGTCATCATGCTGCTGAACCTGCAGCATGAACCGGTCGAAAGTGCTCGACCAGGCCAAAAAACAATTGCCACGGTGTTCTCCCTTGTGTTTGTCGCGTTGATGGCAATGGTGGGATGGAAGGGCCTTCCCGGAATGCCAGGGCCAGGGGTGGAAGCGGCTGTGGCGCCGAGTTTTGGCTCTACCGAAGCGGTGGCAGAGCGACTGTTTACGCGGCACGCGTTTGCGTTCGAGGTGACGTCCGTCTTGTTGCTGGTAGCAATCGTCGGTGCGGTGGTGCTGGCGAGAAAGGTGCAACGATGACGACGGTTCCGGCCTCCTGGTATCTGCTGTTGGGAACGCTGTTGTTTGCCATTGGCGCGTTGGGTGTGCTCGTGCGCCGCAACTTGATCATCATGTTCATGTCGATCGAGCTCATGCTGAACGCAGTGAACTTGGTGTTCGTTGCCTTGGCGCGGCAGCAGCAGGTGATGGATGGCCAGGTGATGGTGTTTTTCGTGATGACCGTGGCAGCAGCCGAAGCTGCTGTAGGGCTGGCGATCATTTTGGCGGTTTTTCGCAACCGCGAGACCGTCAATGCCGACGAAGTGAATTTGTTGCGGTGGTGAGCCAATGCATGGGGCCGAAGCCGAGGTCGCAACTCGGGCAGTATCGTTCTTGTGGTTGATCCCCGCGTTGCCCGCGCTCGGGGTGTTGTTCCACGTGTTTTTAGGACGCCACCTGGGAAAGCGGGCAGTGAGCATCGTGGGCCCTGGAGTCGTTGGGGGTTCCTTGATCGTGGCCGCGGCAGCGTTCGGAACAATTTGGTCGGGAGCTCCCGGGCTGGTGCTGCATCAGTCGTTATGGACTTGGATCCCGGCGGGCACGCTGGAGGTGCCGTTCGCACTGCGTGTAGACGCCCTGAGCGCGGTCATGATTTTGGTCGTCACGGGCGTCGGATTTTTGATCCACGTGTATTCGGTGGGGTACATGCACGACGATCCCGGGTACGCCCGTTACTTTGCGTACCTGAACCTATTCACGGTCGCGATGCTGCTCCTCGTCATGGCCGACAACTTGCTCTTGCTTTTCGTCGGCTGGGAGGGCGTCGGTCTGTGTTCGTATTTGTTGATTGGCTTTTGGTACGACAACGATGCGAACGCGAGCGCCGGGAAGAAGGCCTTTATCGTCAACCGGGTCGGAGATGCTGCCTTTCTGATCGGCATGTTCCTTTTGTTCTGGAACTTGGGCCCAGGGACGCACTCGCTGTCCTTTACGGAAATTGCCCGGCAGGCGCAGTCGCTTTCTCCGGCAGTGGTTACGGCCGTGACTCTGTTGTTGTTCGTTGGCGCCACTGGCAAATCTGCCCAGCTCCCATTGTACGTGTGGTTGCCTGACGCCATGGCGGGTCCGACGCCCGTGAGCGCGCTCATTCACGCCGCCACCATGGTCACTGCCGGCGTGTACATGATTGCGCGCCTCCATGCACTGTACGTCTTGGCGCCAATCAGTCTCGGCGTGGTGGCCACAATCGGGGCGCTCACGGCTGTGTTTGCTGCGACGATTGGACTCGTGCAAACCGACATCAAAAAGGTGCTGGCGTATTCGACGATCAGCCAGTTGGGCTACATGTTCTTGGCGGTTGGGGTCGGCGCCTTTTCGGCTGGAATCTTCCACTTGATGACGCACGCCTTTTTCAAGGCGCTGCTGTTTTTAGGTAGTGGGAGCGTGATTCACGGTATGGGCGGCGAGCAAGATATTCGCAAAATGGGTGGGCTGCGCGGCTACATGCCCATCACCTACGCGACCTTCTTGGTCGGCACGCTTGCGATTGCAGGAATTCCGGGGTTTGCAGGGTTTTTCAGCAAGGACATGATCCTTGCTCAAGCGTTCGCTTCTTCGCCGTTCCTGTGGCTCCTTGGGCTGTGCGGTGCCGCACTCACCGCGTTTTACATGTTTCGGCTGTTCTTTTTAGTGTTCTGGGGTGATTGCCGTGCGGCCGCACATACGCGCAGCCACTTGCACGAGTCGCCCTCGACGATGACGGTTCCCTTGATCGTTCTGGCAGTGCTTTCCGTGGTCGGTGGCTACGTAGGCTTGCCGCCGGTGTTTGCTTGGGGCGATCAGTTTGGTGCTTTTCTCGCCCCTGTGTTCTCGGCCGCCCATCCTAGTGAGCATCACATGCCCGTGAGCGTAGAACTCGCGCTCATGGCTGCCTCGGTGGGGGTGGCAGTGTTGGGGATTTGGCTTGCGTACCAACTGTATGTGGTTGCGCCGGCGCGGGCGGAGCGCTGGGCGGCGGAGTTTCCCCGTCTCTACCGAGTGCTCTTGAACAAATACTACGTCGACGAGCTTTACGACACCGTGTTTGTGCGCCCGACCGTGCAGCTCGCTCACTTCCTCTGGCGGCAATTCGATGTGGCCGTGGTGGACGGCGCGGTGAACGGTGCGGGCGAGGCGGTTGGAGAAACTGGGCGCTGGCTGCGGCGGTGGCAAACAGGGAACGTACAACATTACGCGTTGTCGCTGCTCGTCGGAACACTGCTGCTGCTGGGTTACTTTCTCGGATTGGGTTGAGAGAGGACGGAATGGGCATGCCGTTGCTGTCGCTCATTGTGTTCACGCCGCTGCTGGCCGCACTGATGCTCTTGTTCGTTCCGCGCGAGCAAGTACACGCTTTACGGCGGGGTGCGTTCGTGTTTTCTCTTGTGCCGCTGGGCTTGTCCTTATTCCTTCTGCACGAGTTTGACGCGACGCGCGGCGACCTGCAGTGGGTGGAGCGCAGCGCGTGGATTCCGCAGTTTGGCATCCACTACGCGGTCGGCGTCGATGGCATCAGCTTGTTCCTCGTGGTGCTGACAGCCTTCCTCATGCCGATTGTGTTCCTGCAGGCTTGGGACGTCGAGAAACGAATCAAGGAATACCTGGTGCTCATGTTCATCATGGAAACCGGTATGCTGGGTGCCTTGGTCGCGACGGATTTGTTCCTGTTTTATGTGTTCTGGGAGTTGATGCTCGTGCCGATGTACTTCTTGGTGGGCATCTGGGGCGGCGAGCGGCGCGTCTATGCGGCAGTAAAGCTTGTGCTGTACACGATGGCAGGGAGCTTATTGATGCTGGTGGCGATCATTTACTTGGCGCTGGCCCACCAGCAGCAAATTGGGCAGTACAGCTTTGCGTGGGAACACCTGCTGCAACTTTCGTTGCCCGTAGAAACCCAACGCTTGTTGTTTGCGGCGTTTGCTTTGGCGTTCGCCATCAAGGTGCCGATGTTTCCGCTCCACACGTGGCTTCCCGACGCGCACACGGAAGCTCCCACGGGAGGGTCGGTGATTCTGGCCGCCATCTTGCTCAAGATGGGTACCTACGGCTTTCTCCGATTTGCCATCCCCCTGTTTCCGCAAGTTGCCGTGGAGGCGATGCCCGTCATTGCCGCCCTGGCGGTTGTCGGGATTGTCTACGGAGCGTTGGTGTGCATGGTGCAGCCGGACTTGAAGCGCCTCGTTGCGTATTCCTCTGTAAGTCACCTGGGCTTCGTCATGCTGGGCATGGCCGCACTGAACCTGCAGGGAGTGCAGGGAAGTTTGTACCAGATGCTCAACCACGGGTTGTCGACCGGAGGGCTGTTCCTTGCCGTTGGCGCGATTTACGAGCGACGGCATACGCGCCTGATTGCCGAATTTGGCGGATTGTGGGCGCGGATTCCCGTGTTCGCAGCGTTGTTTCTCGTCGTGATGTTGTCCTCCGTCGGCCTACCCGGTCTCAACGGTTTCGTCGGGGAATTTCTGATCTTGCTTGGGGCGTTCGGACGCTATCCCGTCGCTGCAGCAGTGGCCACCACCGGAGTGATTCTTGGCGCAGTGTACCTCCTTTGGATGTACCAACGAGTGGTCTTTGGTCCGCTGACCAACCCGAAGAACGCCGAGCTGCGGGATTTGTCGGCCCGCGAGGTGGCGATGTTCGTTCCGCTCGTTGTGCTGTTTTTCGTGATGGGGTTGTACCCAAAGCCACTGTTGGAACGCATGGAGCCCGCAACCCGCGTGGTGCTCGAGCGGGTGGGGCCGTACGTTCAGCGGGCCGCCTCGACATCGCCGTGCGATACAGATGCGGTGCGTATCGCCGCTAGGGGAGAACACCCATGAGTTCGCTGGTCCTCCCGGAAATTGCTTGGATTGCCTTGCTCCCTCTCTTGGTGGTGGGCGGCACCGCGTTGTTGGTGTTGATAGCGGATTTTTTCAACGAGGGTCCTGATTACGATGCTCTCGGCTGGATCGGCCTCGTCGGGCTGGTCGCGGCTACCTTGTGTTGCGTGCCATTGTGGAGCCAATCCGCCACGACGCTCTCGGGGGCCGTGGTGCTCGACCGCTACGGATTGTTCTTTACCGCATTGTTTTGCTTGGGCGCAGCGCTCACGTTGCTGCTGTCGATGAATTACCTCGAAACCACCGACATCCGCTGCGGGGACTACTACACGCTCCTCTTGTTCTCCACCTTCGGCATGGTGTTGATGGCGACTTCCTTGGACTTGATCGTGATCTTCCTTGGCCTGGAGGTCATGTCGGTTGCCGCTTATGCCTTGGCGGGTATTTGGCGCACCCAGGTGCGCTCCAACGAGGCAGCGCTGAAGTACTTTATCCTCGGTGCGTTCGCGACCGGCTTCTTGCTCTTTGGAGTGGCGCTGTTGTTCGGCGCCTCGGGCGAAACACTCTTGCCGCGAATCGGTGAAGTGGCCGCCAAGGCCTCGCCCGACCAGCGCATGCTCTTGGCAGCCGGTGCGGCGCTCTTGTTGGTTGGTTTCGGGTTTAAAGTGGCTGCAGCACCTTTTCACAGTTGGGCGCCCGATGTGTACGAGGGGGCCCCAACGGCCGTTACGGCGTTCATGGCCGTCGCCATCAAAGCGGCCGCGTTTGCTGCCTTTGTGCGGGTGTTTTTCGACGCCCTGGGCCCGCTGGCGTCCGACTGGCGCGACGCGCTGTGGCTCCTCGCTGTGCTCACGATGACGGTGGGTAATGTGAGTGCGCTCGTGCAACGGAACATCAAGCGGTTGCTCGCCTACTCGAGCATTGCCCATGCCGGTTACTTGCTGGTCGGCATGGTTGCCGGTGGCGACGCAGGCGGCTCCGCCGTGCTGTTTTACCTGGTGGTCTACACACTGATGACCGTCGGCGCGTTCGCCGTGGTCATCGCGCTTGGCCGCCGTGGGCAGCCGAATGAGGACCTGGATGATTGGGCTGGGGTCGGTTTGCGTAGCCCGTTTTTGGGTTTTGCAATGACCGTCTTCATGCTTTCCCTTGCCGGGGTCCCACCGCTCGCCGGCTTCATGGGCAAGTTTTATCTGTTCAGCGCTGCCTTGGAAGCCGGTTATGTTTGGCTCACGGTCATTGCCGTGCTGAACAGCCTCGTGTCTGTTTATTACTACATCGGCGTGCTGGTGAAGATGTACATGGCGGAAGGCGCCACCGAAGTAGAACCGGCTACGGCCCGCCCCTACCTCTTCGCCGCGTTGTTGCTTACCTTGGTGGGCACGTTCGTGCTCGGCTTGTTCCCTTCTCCGTGGTTCGAACTAGCCCGCCGCTCGCTGGAGTCTCTGAGTTAGCTTGCTGCGACCGGCGGCTTGCCTGGTTGCAATTCGGCCCCGCTTCCTGGGCTGTGGGCCCGCGGCGGCTGGGTCGCTTACGGGCAGGCCGCTCGCGGGTTGCTTTCTACGACGCGGTGCCATAGCCTGCGAGCCACCGAGGAACGGATTTATGGTGGAGAAAACGATCGAGCTTACCGGCACATCCACTTCGAGCATCGAAGAGGCCGTGAACGTGGCAATTGGGCGTGCAGCCGTGACGATTCAAAATTTGCGGCGATTCCGGGTGAAAGAAATCCGTGGCATCGTGGAGAACGGTGTGGTTGCACAGTGGCACGTGACGATCGACCTGTCGTTCGTGGTCACGGAGCGGGTGCACGAGTAGGTGCTGGTTCTCTGGAAGCCCGCATAACGGCTGGATTTCATGCCGGATCTGACTCCACAGGAAATCAGCCCGGGAGTGTTCTTTCTCACGCTCCCGCTGCCGATGAAGCCGTCTCACGTGCACGTCACGCTCATCCGCACGAGTGACGGTTGGATCCAGATCGATAGTGGGATTTACACCGACGAGAGCGTTGCCGCGCTCGAGCAGCAATGGCGGCAAGTTGGTTGCAGTCCGGAAAGGCTGCGGTGGTTACTCGTCACGCACCATCACCCCGACCACTTTGGCGCCTCCGGCGTCGTGGTGGAGCGAAGCGGGGCCTCTGTGTACCTGCATCCGGCGGAAGTGGTTGCCGCCCAGCACTACACGCGCCGTCAGCACAGCCCCGAAGCTCTGGAGTTCTTCCGGCGACACGGGATTCCGTTGGAGAAAATTGGACCGGTACCGGCGGTCGGTGCGTTTTGGGCCCAGTTCTATCGGCCTGCGGCGCAACCGCTCCCGCTAGGAGATGGCCAAACACTGGACCTGGGTGGCCGGCGCGTGCGGGTGATTGCGACCCCTGGGCACACTCCGGGACACTGCGTGTTTTTCTTCCCCCAGGAGCGCTTGGTGGTCGTTGGCGACCACGTACTGCCCAAGATCACTCCGCACATCGGGCGCTTCCCCGGCGGTCCAGAAAATCCGTTGGGCGACTACCTGGCATCGCTCGAGAAAATCCGGGATTTGCCTGTGGATTGGGTTCTGCCCGCGCACGGCCGCGCCTTTTCCGATTTGCGCCGCCGCGTCGAGCAAATTCTGCAGCACCACCAGTATCGCTTGCGGGAGATGTTGGCTGCTGTGCACGGGCAGCCGCGAACCGCGTACGAAGTGGCGTGCCTTGCCTGGGGATTCGACGAACGCGCGCCGTTACAAATCCAGTTTCCTGCAACGTTCGAGGCGCTGGCGCACCTGGAGTATTTGCGCGCCCAAGGCAAGGTGGAACGCCAAGAAGACGAGCGAAGTACCCGCTATCTGGCGCGTGCCTGAAGGCGGGCGCCGGCACTCTGGCCAGCGCCCGCGTCGCCTACAGAGAACCTAGACCTTCTTTTTCGCGAAATACCAGTCGACCACTTCCAGGGATGAGTCTTTGACCCGCTCCTCCGCTGCTTTGAGCGTAGTCGGCGCAGGTACGATCACCTTATCGCCCGGACGCCACCCTTCTGGTGTAGCCACGCCTTTCGCCTTGTTGAGCTGCAACCCCTGCAACACGCGCAGGATTTCGTCGACGCTGCGGCCGTTGGTCAGGGGATAATAAATCATTGCCCGTAGGATCCCCTCGTCGTCGATGAAGAACACGCAGCGCACGGTCGCCGTGGAGCTGGCGCCTGGGTGAATCATGCCGTACAGTTGGGCAACCTTCATATCGAGGTCGGCGATTAGCGGGTAGTCGATTTTCACCCCGAAGTGCTGCTCCATGTTGCGGATCCAGGCCAAGTGCGAGTACACGCTGTCGACGCTCAAACCGATCAACTGGGTGTTGAGCTTTTTGAACTCCTCTTGCCGGCGCGCAAATTCGGTGAGCTCCGTCGTACACACGGGCGTGAAGTCCGCCGGGTGAGAAAACAAAATCACCCATTTTCCGCGGAAATCAGAAAGCTTGATTGGCCCCTGAGTCGACAAAGCCTCGAAATCCGGAGCCGGCTCGTTCAACCGTGGGAGAGCTCGGGGAGCTTGCGTTTCCATAGAATTGACACCTCCTTTCAGTACATTTGCCGATGGCGAGAATCGCCATACCAGTATGGCAGAGCGTGCTGGATGGAGTCAATTTGCTCAGTCGCCTTTTGCTGCGCGGGGCACGGCGGCGAATCGGAGTTGTCGGGGATACGAACCAGCCATGAGGGGGCTCGAAAGCAAAAAGTCGGCGCTTGCACGATTGCAAGCAATCGGCACGTTGTACACGACCGCGATCCGCAACAGTGCTTTCACATCCACGTCGTGCGGTTGGGGCTCTAACGGGTCCCAGAAGAAAATAACGAAATCCAGCCGTCCCTCCGCAATCGCAGCGCCCACTTGCTGGTCGCCCCCGAGCGGCCCGCTGAGAAAGCGATGCACGTTCAATCCGAGCTGGCTTTGCAGGAGCGCACCGGTGGTGCCTGTGGCGTACAGGTCGTGCTGTGCCAAGGTGTCCCTGTTGAAGCGGGCCCAGTCGAGCAAGTCGGGTTTGCAGTTGTCGTGAGCGATCAGCGCAATGCGCTTGCGCGGTTCCATCCAAACGGTTTCGTGCATGGTCCCTCCTCCAGAGGACGCAAACCTACCACCGTGTGGCGCGACTTGCTTGAGCCTCGCGCGATCCTCGGGTGCATCCAAGCGAGCGGCACGCCTTTCGTGCGTTTACGTGGTTCGTCCGGGCTCCAGGGCAGCGCATTCCCCAATCTCTGCAATGGAACTAGGTTCTTTCGGTCCGTGCTGTTCGCACCTCACGCTGTGCATCGCAGTGCAATGCGTGACATCCGCTCGCGGCGCCGGCTCCAAGCTCGGCGCCGCAGGGACGTCCCGAGTGCCCGCAAGTGGGGGGCACCGTAGGGGCGATACACCGCGTCGCCCAGACGCTACTTCCATGGAAACCGGTTTCTGGTTGTGCTCGTGCGGACCCCATGCTACGCACGCGCAAACTATCCTTCGGGAGGAGAAGCGTATGAAGAAGTGGATTGGGTTAGGGTGCCTGCTCGCCTGGGCAGCTGCCTCGGAAGGGCAAGACACCAGCAAACTAGTGGAGTATTTCAAACGGAAGCAAAACGTGCCGCCCAATGCTCAAGTGACGGTGAGCGAACTGACACAGTCGAAAATCAAGGGCGCGAAAACCGGTACGATTACGGTGAATAACCAGAAGGTTTCCTTCCTTCTCTCGGAGGATGGCCGGTACGTGGTGTTTGGAGAGTTGGAAGATCTCACCGTGGACCCCTTCGCCGCAGTGATGCAGAAGATCGACCTCAAGGGCCGTCCGTTCAAAGGGAACAAGAACGCCAAGGTGACGATTGTCGAGTACTCTGATTTTCAATGCCCGTTCTGTAAGCGTGGCTACGACACCATCGAAACGCAGGTGCTGAAAGAGTACGGTGACAAGGTGAAGTTCTACTACAAGAACTTGCCGTTGAGCTTCCACCCGTGGGCAGAACCGGCTGCCGTGGCTGTGGAATGCGCGTTGGAACAAAACGAAAAAGCTTACTGGAAACTGTACTCGTTTTACTTCGAGAACCAAAAAGACTTGAATCCGCAAAACCTCAAGGACAAAACCCTCGAGGCTCTCAAAGACACTGGCATCGACATCGCGAAGTTTACGGACTGCTACGATAACAAGAAGACCCTCGACAAGGTGAAAGCCCAAGCTGCGGAAGCGCAAGCGTTGGGCATTCAGGGCACGCCGGGTTTTATCATCAATGGCCGCGCTCTGAAGGGTGCCTACCCGTTCGAGCAGTTCAAGGCGATCATCGACGACGAGTTGGCGCGCGCAAAGTAACTGCAACTCAGGCCTGCCAGACGCCAGCGGAAGCACTCCGCGGTCACTGGCCAGGTTGTTCCGCAGACAGCGACGCACGGGCGGGTACTCAACCCGCCCGTGCTGTTTTCGAGTGTGGAAGCGGGGTGGGACCGGTACCCTCCTCCGTGCGCCGCTGTTGCCGTCGTGGTTCTAGTGGGTGGGTTGCCCAGGCGCCACGCTAAGCGCGCACAATTCGCCCTGTGGATGCAAGGGAAGCGCGGGCACGCCGGGCGAGGGTGCGTTCCGTCGTGGGGCGATGTGGAAGTCCGGTCGCGCACGCGTCACCGTACACGATGCGGCCTTGAGTCGGCGGACGCACCGGCCTCAGGGCCCTGAGCGCTGCGCCCCCTACTTTACTCAAGCTGGCGCTTCGACTAGCCGGGCATCGCGATGACAACAATACTTCGGACAGAGCTGTGCGATCGTTTGGGCATCGAGTATCCCATCATCCTGGCCGGGATGGGTGGTGTGTCCATGCACCGGTTGGTGGCGGCAGTGTCGAACGCAGGCGGCCTCGGTGTGTTAGGCGCGGCCACGTTGGACGCCGAGGGCTTGCGGCGCGAAATTCATAAGATCCGCGAGCTGACCGACAAGCCGTTTGCCGTCGACTTGCTCGCCCCGATCCCGGACATGATCCGACCGCAAATGCAGGTCATCTTCGAGGAGGGGGTAAAAATCTTCGTTGCTGGCCTGGCGGTACCGAAAGAGTTCATCCAGGAAATGCACGAACGGGGGATGACGGTCATCGTGATGACCGGAAAAGTAGAGCATGCCATCAAAGCGGAGCGTGCCGGTGCGGACATGGTCGCTGCTCAGGGGACAGAAGCGGGCGGACACACGGGAGAAGTTGGAACTCTAGCTCTGGTGCCACAAACGGTCGACGCGGTGCGCATTCCGGTCATCGCCGCTGGCGGCATCGCCGACGGCCGGGGAGTCGTGGCTGCGCTGGCCTTGGGTGCGCAAGGTGTCATCATGGGAACGCGGTTCATTGCCACTCCCGAGGCGCAAGCCGCTCCAGAATATCGGGAGGCGATTTTACGGAGCGGGGAATCGGACACCATTCGGACTCGGTGCTACACCGGCAAGCCTGCCCGCGCCATTCGGAACCCGTACAACGAAGCGTGGGAACGGCGGCGGGACGAAATTTTGCCCTTCCCAGCCCAAGTCGCGTACTCGATCCAAGAAGGGGTGATGGACTACATGGGTGTCGGTCGCGGCGCCGATCCCGAGCGCACATTCATGCCCGCAGGGCAAGGAATGGGTCTCATCCGCGAGATCAAACCAGCCGCGGAAGTCGTGCGGGACGTCGTGCGCGAGGCGGAGGAGGTACTGGTACGCCTGGCGTCACGCGTCCCCATCGAAATGCGTGCCGCCCGAGGTTAGTCTACGGCGGCTGCTTCTTGACGAGTGCCGTACTCTTCCCTGTAGATGCGCACGAATGCCACCAGCAAAGCGATCACGGCGGGCGCGAGAAAGACGCCTAAAAACCCGTAGACCTGCAGCCCTCCGAGGATACCGAAAAACAGCAAAATCGTGGGGATGCGCGTTCGACCGCCGATGATCCACGGCCGGATCACGTTATCGATCGTGCTGACGACGAACGTGCCCCACAAAACTTGGAGCAACCCTTTGATTGGGTGACCAGTGGCGAACAGATAAATCGCGACGCCACCCCATGCCACCGGCGTGCCCATCGGAACGAGCGAAATCAATGCCGTCGCGCAGCCGAGAAACACCGCGAAGGGAACGCCGAGAACCACGTAGCTGATCCCGGCCAGAGTCCCTTGCGCAACCGCTGTGAGTAGGCTCCCCTGCACCACCGCTGTGAGGGCATCGCCAAAGCGGTCGAGCACCAAGTCGCGGTGCCGCGGCTCCATGGGGAGTAAGTCACGAAAAGCCAGCATCATGCGTTCGCCGTCGCGCAATAAAAAAAAGAGCGCGACCGTGCACAGAAAGAAATCCACGAGGAACCCGACGACGTTTTTCGCGATTGCGGTCGCTTGTGTCATCAAAAAGCCGCTGACGGCGTTGGTGGCCTTTACCCCGATGCTTCCCACATCGATGTTCCATTGCGCCAACAGCGGCTGGACGTAGCTCCAAAGTTGTCCCACGTACGACCCTTGAACACCGTACCACCAGCGGGTGAACTCGCCCTCGGCAACAAGTGTGGCGATTCGCTGGTACAGCAACACCGATTCGTTGGCGACCAGGACGAGCAGTAAGAGGGTCGGCAAGATGACCCCCCCAATGACCAGCGTGGTCAAGGCAAACGCCGCCAGGCCGACCCGTCCGCGCAACCAGCGAGCGAAGCGGCGCTGCACCGGATAAAAGATCAGCGCTAAAAGGGCTGCCCAAGCAAGCGGTGCTAGAAAGCCCTCGAGAATGCGGTAGAGCTGGTAGAGAAGGAAAAGGAAGACGCTAAAGAAAAAGGCGGCAAATAGCTGCGAGCGCGTCATCGGCCGCCAAGCTACCAGCGGCACACGAAGGTGGCAAACCTGGGCGTAGAGTCGAAGAGAGCGAAGGTCCAATCTGTTGCGGCTCCGGTTCTCAGCGGCAACGTCGTTCTCGTCGGCATGCCTGCCGCGGGGAAAACTTCGGTGGGACGCATCCTCGCGCACCGACTGCGCCGCCCACTGATCGACACCGACGAGCTGATCGAGGCTCGTATGGGCCGAACTCTCGCGCAACTCCTTGCGGAGCAGGGACGCGAAGGATTCCGCAAAGCCGAGGAGTGCGTGGTGCTCGAACTGCAAACGAGGAATGCGGTGATTTCCACTGGTGGAAGCGTTGTGTACAGCCAGCCTGCCATGACGCATTTAAGTCGCTGTGGCGTGATCGTGTACCTGCAGGTCGACCTGGAAACCCTGGGTCGGCGGGGGCTTGATTTGCGAAGTCGCGGCGTCGTGTGCGCTCCGGGCCAAGACCTCGTGGGGTTGCTTGCGGAACGCGGCCCGTTGTACGAGCGCTTCGCGGACCTCGTCGTCGATGCACGGCACGACGATCCGGCATTCGTCGCCGAACGCATCCGGGAACAACTCTACGGTTTTCCGCAGGCTTCTTGAAGCTCGTTCTTCAACGGATCTGGCAAAGGCCGGCGGTGGTCAGCAGCTTCCCGCCCAGCACTGCCCCCATGAGCATTACAGGGGCGGTTCGCGAACCGTCCCCTATAACGGGTGGGGCGGGTGTGCTGCGATGTTCGCTGGTGCAACGCACGCGGATGCACGCACGGCATGTAGGGGCGACGCGGTGCGTCGCCCTGGTGCGATCGTGCACGATGGTCCCACGTAACGGAACGCCGCTGTCCAGCGTGCGCACCAAGGGCGACCCATCGGGTCGCCTCTACATTGCGCGCCGGTAAGATGTAGCATCGTCTGAACCACGCGCGTTTCCGGGTGATGTAGGGGCACGGCGGTGCCGTGCCCCTGGGTGCTGCGTGCAGGATGACCGCCCGTAGGGGTAGACCTTGCGGCTGCCTGAGGCGCATCGAACCGTGCCACGGCCATTGTAGGGGCGCGGTTTCCGCGCCCTGTTTACATCCGCTCCGTCTCCTGCGTGGCCGTTTTCCCTTGTCTCGCAACGCGAACGTGACACCAGGCGGGGGATGCTCCGCCAGCGGTGATAAATCCGTGCTAGCCGGTTCTTCCTGATCCGGAGCTTCGCCGGCGTTAGACGGGACGTCGACGAGAAGCGAGCGGTAAGCGTTGGCGTGGGCGCCGTTCTTGTTCGCCGACGGCCAGGCCGGCACGTTCGTCGCTCCACCCGCCGAGGCCGGATACACGGCTACCGAGTACGACATCCTCGACCGGGTGGTGCGCGTTACCAACCCGAACGGTACGTTCCGCTCCTACGAATACCCTGTTCCTTGGATGAAGCTCGCCTACGACGAGTGTTGGCAGCCGGGTCAGACCGACTGTACGAACAGTGGCCCGGGAAAGACCGTGGAGATTGTCGACGGCCTCGGACGGGTGCTCGAGCGCCAACTATGGGATGGCCAAACGTTCAAGACTAAAGAGCTGTATCGTTACGATATCCTGGGCCGACAATTGGAGGCGATGCAGGACGATGCCGTTTCGGGTACCGGAAAGCCGAGCACCCGCCGCACCTCACGTTACGACTCTTTTGGCCGCAAGATCGAAGCCACTGACCCGGACTCCGGAACAGGAACAGCTCCTGGAGTCTGGCGCTACGGCTACGACCTCGTTGGCAACCTCATCTTTCAGGACGACCCGAGCACCGGCCAATCGTTGCGCTTCTCCTACGATCGCATCGACCGCCTGGTGGTGCGGCGCGAGATGGCTACTGACTCGCCGAGCTGCCTCGCCGGCAGCGCGGGCTGCGGCGTGCTGCGGGAGCAGAGGTATCGCTACGATGTTCCAGCCAATCATCTGCTGCCGAACTTGTGCGCAGGGGTGTGCGGTCTTGGCGACTGCGGTGTTGGCCGCCTCACTGCCACGGAGGAATATGTCGGCAGCGAACAACGCAGTTGGGATGCGCTGTGTTACGACACGCGCGGGCGCACTCGTGTGAGCTACCAACAAGTCAACGCACGCGCAGATCTACCCGCGTTGCGGAGTCTTCGCGGCAAGATGCAGTTCCAGTACGATGTGACCGATTGGCTGTGGAGCGTGGAGTATCCCGACGGCGAGGTGGTGCAGTACTGGTACGATTACGGCTGGTTGCGGCAGTTGAAGGGGAGTGCTCAGGGTGTGGAGAAACTCTACCTTCTCGACGCGAAGTACGACGAGTTCAGCCGAGCGACCTTGTGGAAACACGGCAACGACGTGGACGACGTTTTTGTCTTTGGGGGCAAGGCCGAGAACTATCGCCTGACGGGGTTGCGCGTGCAGCTCGGCAGCAACCAATCTCTGTTGTCGCTGGGTTACCGATATTGGGCGGATGGCTTGCTCGGTCAGATTACTGACAACCGCTACGGCAGCGGGGTATTATCGAATGCCGGGGTGTATCGTTACGACGGGCTGGGCCATTTGTTGGAACTCAGCGAGAGCCGGGCCAACGGCACATATGGCGTGGACGGGCTGCGCAATCTCAGTGTTAAGGAAGGCATGGCGCTGACATACGGAAACACTGCGCGGCCCCATCAGCCCACGTCCGTAGTGGGAGGTGTGGCGGGGAGCGGGCAAACGGTTGCGCACGATGCCAATGGCAACCGCACGCGGGTGGGCCCGTGGACGTACAGCTACGACCCATCTGGGCGGCTGGTGGGCGCGAGCAGCAGCAGTGCTGTGGTGCAGTTGGTCTACGGTGCTAGTGGGCAGCGCGCGGCCACCGTGCGCGGTGCAGGCTCGAATGCATTGGTGAGCTATGCGTTCGGGCGGTGGATGGACGTCGGTCCTGGCGACCAGTGGACCAAGTACTACTACGCGGGCGACCGATTGTTGGCCTCGCAGCGCGTATATCGCAGTTGGAGCTTTCTCTACGCCGCCGGCGAGCCATGGGTCGAGGTGGCCGGCGTTGGCCCTGGGCAGTGGGGGGTGCAGGTTGCGTTCGGTCGAGGAGCTGCGACTGCCCTGAGTTGGGGGCTCGTGGGGCTGACGATTGCGGCACTATTGTTGCCGCAGCGGCGGCAGCGCGTGGTGGGGGTACGCCCTGGCGCTGGGGAAACTGTGCTGGCGCTATTCGCGTTCCTGGTGTCGTCGTTGCCTCTGCCGGTGATGGTACGGAGCGCGGCTGCCGGAGGTGGCGGTGGCGGAAATCCTCCTCCGACACCTCCGCCGCCGCAGATTCTGCACTACCACTTGGATCACCTTGGCTCGACGCAGGTGCTGACGCGGGAAGACGGCACCGTTCTGCGGCACGTTCGCTACCGGCCATATGGAGAGGTGCGGGGGTATTTCACCGCAACCGGCTCGAGTACCTCGGGCTGCCAAGGAGACTGGTACTGCCGCGAGTTCACGGGGTACGAGAAGGAGCCGGTCACCGGGTTGTACTTGGCCACGGCGCGCGCGTACGACCCGATGCTGGGGATGTTCCTGAGCCACGACCCGGCCCGGCAGTTCCCGAACCCATACGCTTACGGTCCGTGGAGCCCGGTCAACGGCGTGGACCCCAGCGGGGCAATTTGGGGGGCAATCTTAGCAGTGTGGGGCTTCATCGAGGCGAACGCCAGCTGGCTGATTCCCGTGGCCATTGGTGTTGCCACGGCCATCGATGTGGGGGTGCGCACGGGCAATGTCGGCGCGGCGTTGGG
>CAZHQG010000022.1:0-52721 GCA_964534275.1 uncultured Binatia bacterium (SeqCode)
CGTACGACCACTGCCCCGACGGGCGGGTTCGGCCGCGTGGCCCCAGCGCCGCGCCAACCCCATCGTACAGCGAGGCGCATGAAGCGGCGGTCGTTGCGCTCGGCGGCTGAAGTTTTAGCCTTTTTGCTTTCGTCCTTTGCCACGTTCTTTCATCAAGCGCTGCAGCTCGCGCATGAACTCGTCGACGTCTTTGAACTCCCGGTAGACAGAGGCAAAGCGCACGTAGGCAACTTGGTCCAAGCGGTGGAGTTCACGCATTGCAGCTTCGCCAATGAGCGTGCTTGGCACTTCCTTTTCGCCGCGTTCTTGCAACGTTTGCTCGATGCGGTCAGCAATTTGCTCGATGGCGGCCATGCTCACCGGGCGTTTCTCGCACGCCTTTTTGAGCCCCGCGAGCACTTTCTGACGGTCGTAGGGTTCGCGCCGCCCGTCTTTTTTGACCACTACGGGAAGCGTTTCCTCCACGCGCTCGTAGGTGGTAAAGCGGCGGTCGCACGCCTCGCACACGCGCCGCCGACGAATCGTGTGGCCATCCTTGCTCAAGCGCGAATCGATCACGTGATTGCCTAGGTGATGACAAAACGGGCACTTCATGGGGGTTCGCTGGCACCTCGGGGCCTTACCGCCGCGGTCGCCTGTTCGGACCCCCGCAGCTCAGACCTCGGCCACCTCGAACAGCCATAGCTGGTTCTTCCGCCCGAGATCGGTCACCGGCACCGGGTAGCGGCCGGTAAAGCATGCATCGCAAAAGCCCCGCGATTCTCCCTTCCCGAGGAAGGCGTACAGCCCTTCTTCGCTCAAGTACCCGAGCGAGTCGGCGGTGATGAACCGGCAAATTTCTTCCACGGGCCACCGCGCGGCAACCAATTCCTCTTTGGTCGGTGTGTCCACACCGTAAAAGCAAGAAGCAATCGTCGGGGGCGAACTAATGCGCATGTGCACGGCTGTAGCCCCAGCTTGTCGCACCATTTGCACGATTTTTTTGCTCGTCGTACCGCGCACGATCGAGTCGTCGACAATCACCACACGCTTGCCTCGCAACACGTCGGGTTGGGCGTTGAGCTTCACCTTCACACCAAAGTGCCGAATCGAGTCCCGAGGTTCGATGAATGTACGCCCGACGTAATGGTTGCGGATCAAGCCCATCTCGAAGGGCAGCCCCGATTCTTCCGCATAGCCCAAGGCGGCCGGCACACCCGAGTCGGGCACGGGAACGACAATGTCCGCGTCGGCCGGTTGTTCGCGTGCCAGTTGCCGGCCCAGCTCCTTGCGCACTTCGTACACATTGCGGCCGAACACTTTGCTGTCCGGCCGGGCAAAGTACACGTATTCGAACACGCAAGCAGCGCGCGGCTGCCGAGGGAACGGGCGTCGCGTTTCCAACCCAGCAGCGGAAATGCACAGTACCTCGCCCGGTTCCACTTCGCGCTCGTACGTCGCGCCAATCAAATCGAGGGCGCACGTTTCCGAAGCGACAATCCAGGCATCGCGCACGCGTCCGAGCACCAGCGGGCGAAATCCGTGCGGATCGCGCGCTGCCAGCAGTTCGCGCGGGGTGAGGAACACTAACGAGTACGCACCGCGCACTTGCCCTAACGCGGCGCATACCCGGTCGATCGTGCGCTCCCCCTTGGCGTTTGCCATCAGATGGATGATGACCTCGGTGTCGACATTCGACTGGAAAATCGAGCCTCCCGCCTCCAGTTGTTCGCGCAGCTCGAGCGCGTTGACCAAGTTCCCGTTGTGCGCCACGGCAAGGCCGCCCCGGCCGTACTCGACCACGAATGGCTGCGTGTTCTTGAGCAGGGTTTGCCCCGAGGTGGAGTAACGGTTGTGGCCGATCGCGGCCGAGCCCTTCAGTTGGCGGATGATACTTTCCGGAAAGACGTCGGCCACCAGACCTAGACCCCGATGCGACAGCAGCATCCCTTCGTGCGCAGAAACGATTCCCGAACCTTCTTGCCCGCGATGTTGCATTGCGTACAAGCTCAGGTACACGAGGTTCGCAGCTTCCGGGTGGCCAAACACCCCAACCACTGCGCACTTTTCCCCGAATCCATCCTGCTCGCCCAAGGGCATCTCGAAGCGGGAGTTCGTTCGTGCAGTCATTGTGCGTTCTTCCCCCCGTTGACCGCCGGGGATTCCATTCGCCGCGGGAGGGCGTTTTCCCACACCTGTCGAAGAGTGGCGCATTCGATGTCGATCCATGGGCTCACAACCAAGCGGCGCCCCCGCACCTCGCCCAGAACGGCACACGGGATACCCGCCTGTTGCGCCAAGTCGCGCAAGCGCCCCAAATGGCGCCGCTTCAGCGACAAGAGGATGCGCGACTGGCTTTCGCCAAACAGCAACGCGTCGACGCGCATCGATGCGGGCAGTTCGACCACTGCCCCGAGCGGAACTTCGGGATGGCTGATACAGCACTCCGCCAAGGCAACCGCCAGCCCTCCTTCGCTGACGTCATGCGCCGACGACACCAGCCCTTCGCGAATTGCGCGACGACACACCTCTTGAACCTTGCGTTCGACCGCCAAGTCGATCCACGGCGGCACGCCCGCAACTTTCTGGTGGATCACTGCCAGGTACTCGCTTGCCCCAAGCTCCTCGCGTGTTTGCCCGAGCAGCACGATCGCGTCCCCTTCGGCTTTGAACCACTGTGTGGTGTACATGCGGACCGGCTCGATCAAGCCAACCATCGCAATGGTGGGTGTGGGTGGGATCGGATGGCCTTCGGTTTCGTTGTAAAAGCTCACGTTGCCACTGACCACCGGCACGCGCAACGCGACGCACGCGTCGCGAATGCCGTGGATTGCCTCGACGAACTGCCACATGACTTCTGGCTTCTCCGGGTTGCCGAAATTCAAGCAGTCCGTCACGCCAATCGGCTCGGCCCCTGCACACACCACGTTGCGCGCTGCCTCAGCCACGGCAATCACGGCCCCGACGTACGGGTCTTGCAGGCAATACCGGCTGTTGCAGTCGACACTGAGCGCCAGACCTTTATCGGTCCCTTTGACCCGTAACACGGCCGCGTCGCTTCCCGGACCAACCACCGTGTTTCCCTGCACCAACCAATCGTACTGGCGATAGATCCACGCTTTGCTGGCCAGGTTTGGCGAATCGAGCAAGCGCAGCAACGTATCGTTCCAGTCGGACGGATAGGGAAGATCGGCCAAGTGCAACCGCTGGCGGTCGTCCAAATCCGCTGGCACGCGCACGGGCCGATCATAAACGGGAGCTCGTTCCGTCAGGAGCGCTACCGGCAGGCACACGACCTCTCGGCCCCCGAACTGGGCACGCAACATGCCATCGTCCGTCACCTGGCCTACCACGACCGCGTCCAGGTCCCACTTGGCAAACACCTGTCGCACCTGCTCTTCGCAGCCTGCGCGGGCCACTAGTAACATGCGTTCTTGCGACTCGGAGAGCAAAATCTCGTACGGTGTCATGTCCCGCGCACGCGTGGGTACGCGGTCGAGATCGAGCCAAATCCCCGTGTTTCCCCGGGCTGCCATTTCTACACTCGAACTCGTCAGCCCAGCGGCGCCCATGTCCTGGATGGCAACAATGGCGTCTTGTTCCATCAATTCGAGGCACGCTTCCAGCAAGAGTTTTTCGGTAAACGGATCGCCCACCTGGACTGTGGGGCGCTTTGCTTCCGCTTCTCCACGAAACTCGGCCGAAGCCAGCAAGCTCGCGCCGTGAATGCCATCGCGTCCGGTCTTCGACCCCACGTACATGACCGGGTTTCCTGGGCCAGCGGCTCGGGCGCGAAAAATGCGGTTGGCCGGCAAAATCCCGATGGTGAAGGCGTTCACCAGGATGTTCGCATTGTACCCCGCATCGAAGTATGTATCGCCGCCGACGGTGGGAACGCCCACGCAGTTCCCGTAGCCCCCGATGCCGGCCACGACGCCTTCCACCAAGTACCGCGTACGCGGGTGGTCGAAACTCCCGAACCGCAACGAGTCGAGATTCGCCACCGGCCGCGCCCCCATGGTGAACACATCGCGCAAGATCCCGCCGACGCCCGTCGCTGCGCCTTGGTAGGGCTCGACGTACGACGGATGGTTGTGGCTTTCGATTTTGAAGGCAACCGCAAGTCCATCCCCAATGTCGATCACACCCGCGTTTTCGCCGGGGCCTTGCAGCACCCGCGGCCCTGTCGAGGGCAGTTTGCGCAAGTGCACCCGCGAACTCTTGTAGCTGCAGTGCTCCGACCACATCACCGACACCACACCGAGTTCTACCAGGTTGGGGGCCCGGCCGAGTTCTCTACACAAGCGCTGGAATTCCTCGGGGGTCAACCCGTGCTCGATTGCGTGATACTCGTCGACCGGACGAAGAAGTTGCTCCAAGTTCATCAGTGCCCCGGTGCTACAGCGGTCTGGTCCGCGGAGCGCACGTTCCGGAACGAGGCCACGACCGACTGGAAGAGTTTCAGCCCATCATCGCTTCCCATCCATTTTTCTACGGCATGCTCGGGATGGGGCATGAGACCGAATACGTTGCGCTGTTCGTTGACAATGCCAGCAATGTTCCCCATCGACCCGTTCGGGTTGGCTTCGGGGGTCACGCGCCCATTGGCATCCACGTAGCGCAAAATCACTTGTCGATTGCGCTCGAGCCGCTCGAGCGTCGCCGGGTCTAACACGTAACATCCCTCGCCGTGCTTGATGGGGATCCGCAGCACTTCTCCTCGCCGGCAAAGGTGCGTAAACGGAGTGTCGGTTTCTTCCACACGCACATAAGCAGGAGCGCACACGAAGCGGCGGTCGCGGTTGCGCACGAGCGCTCCCGGTAGCAGTCCGGCTTCGCACAGCACCTGGAACCCGTTGCAAATTCCCCACACCAATCCGCCCGCGGCGGCAAACTCGACGACTTTTTCCATCACCGGCGAGAACCGCGCCATTGCTCCGCAACGCAAGTAGTCGCCGTAGGAAAAACCACCTGGAAGCACCACCACGTCGACACCCTGCAAGTCGGTGTCCTTGTGCCACAGGCGCACCGCTGGTTCGCACAGCACTTGCTCGATCGCCCACAACGTGTCGCGATCGTCGTTCGAACCGGGAAACGTTACGACACCCCAACGCATCGTTACCTCGTTTATTCTTCGATTTCGAACGAAAAGTCCTCGATCACTCCGTTGGCGAGGAGCTTTTGGCACATGGCCCGAGTGCGCTCTCGCGCTTGCTCGCGATCGACCCCCGCAAGTTCCAGCTCGATGAGTTTCCCCACCCGGGCATCGGCCACCTCGGTAAACCCCAACGCGTGGAGCGAGCGTGCAACCGCTTTTCCTTGCGGGTCGAGCACCTCTGGTTTTGGCATCACGAATACCCGAGCACGCATGAACCGTCTCCTCAAGCAGCCGCGCAAATGCGGCGGTGTACCTCGGCGTACGCGTTCTCCACGTTCCCGAGGTCGAAGCGGAAGCGATCTTTGTCGAGCTTTTCCCGTGTCTTCGCATCCCAGAAGCGGCAGGTGTCCGGGCTGATTTCGTCGCCCAAGAGCAGCTCGCCCCGGTGGCGGCCAAATTCGAGCTTGAAGTCTACGAGCAGCAAGCCCCGAGCAAAAAGAAATTCCCGCAGTAACTCGTTGACCCGCAACGCAAGGCGGTTGATGCTTTCGAGCTCGGCCTCGGACGCAAACCCGAGGACGGTAATGTGCCACGGGTTGATCAGCGGATCTCCGAGTGCGTCGTTTTTGTAGTAGTGCTCGAGAATTGGCCGCGGTAAGTCCTTGCCCTCTTCGAGCCCGAGCCGCTTGGCCAGGCTTCCAGCAATGACGTTCCGCACGACGGTTTCCACGGGGATGATCTCCAGCCGGCGAACAAGCATTTCCCGCTCGCTCAACACACGCACAAAATGGTTTGGAACGCCCTGCGACCCGAGCCAAGAAAACAAGGTAGCGCTGATCGCATTATTGTAGGCCCCCTTGCCTGCGATGGTTCCTCGCTTTTGCGCGTTAAATGCGGTGGCGTCGTCCTTGAAATATTGAATCACCAACTCAGGGTCGGAGGTTGCATACACCTGCTTGGCTTTGCCTTCGTACAAGAGTTCTCGTTTCTCCATGGTTTTCCTCGAGCGTTGCTCGTTCAGGGCTCTTGTCGCCCCGGGGGCCAATTGCAATCGGCAATCGACCTGGGAACCGTGCCTTCTTTCGTAGCGTGCCGGCAGCCTCGCGTCATCCCCACGTGCAGTCACTTCCCCGTGTGGCCAAATCCCCCGGAACCGCGCGCCGTGGATTCGAGCTCCGCCACCTCGCACCACTGCACCCGCACCACGGGGGCAACGACGAGTTGGGCGATGCGATCGCCGGGCTGGATGGTCACCGGCTCTCTCCCAAGGTTCACCAACACGACTTGGATTTCTCCCCGGTAATCGGAATCGATCGTGCCGGGGCTGTTGAGCAGGGTGACGCCGCTGCGCCACGCCCACCCGGAGCGCGGCCTCACCTGGCCTTCGAATCCCGGCGGCAAGGCAATCGCAATACCGGTCGGCACCAAGGCTCGGTCGCCGGGAGCAAGCGTGATTGGTTCGTCGAGATCGGCAGCGAGGTCGACTCCAGCGGCTCCTTTCGTCGCATAGGCAGGCAACGGGATGGCGTTCGGCCGGGCACGCACACGGCGAATCTGCACGAATACTGTGCCGCTTGGCCCGGCAAGCAAGCCCTCGCTGCAATCCGAGGCCCGCAAATCCGAAAGGGTTCGATTTGGCTCTGTCCGTTCCGCCATGATTCAGCGCACGCTCAAGCCCCCGTCGACTGGAATCACCGCACCGGTAACGTACGCACCCGCACGCGAGGCCAAGTAAAGGGCAATCCCGGCCATGTCTTCCGGCTCGCCGATGCGCCCGAGCGGACACGCAGCAATGATCGCGTCGCGAAAGCGCTCGAGCGTGGCCGCCATCATCTTGCTTTCGAAGGGCCCCGGCGCGACGGCGTTCACCGTGATGTTTCGCGGCGCCAGTTGCATGGCCAGCACACGGGTCAAGTGATGCACCGCAGCCTTGCTGGCAGAATACGCGTACGTCTCCAAGAGCGGCACGCGCAGCCCGTCGATGGACCCGATGTTGATCACACGTGCAGGGTCGCCCGGACGTGCAGCGGCTTCGAGTTGCGGGAGCAACGCTCGCGTCAGGTGGAACACCGCTTTTACGTTCAAGGCCAACACTTTATCCCAGGCGCTGTCGGGGTACTCTTGAAGCGGGGCACCCCAATTCGCCCCCGCGTTGTTCACGAGAATGTGCAATGCCGGCTCCCGCGCGGCAAGCTCGCTTGCCAAGCGGCGGCATTCGGTTTCCGTGGACAAATCCGCCGGCAGAGGGATGCAGGTGCCGTAACGGGAGAGCTCTTCCGCCATGCGATTGCAGGCGTCGTGCTTGCGCGACGAGATATACACGCGCACACCGTTCTCCACGTACCCCCGCGCGATCATGGCACCAATGCCGCGCGAGCCTCCGGTGACAAGCGCCACCTTCCCCGACACATCGAACAAGTGTTTCATCACCCCAGCCTCTCGTTACCAAAGATCCGGTTCGAACATCCGGTCGAGCCGCTCTGCGCGGCGTCGCAAAAAGTCCCGCTGTTCGGGGTGGGTCAAGATGTACAAGTCGCGCCGCTCGATGCCACGCACCACTCGCCGCGCCACTTCTTCCGGCGGGATCACACCGCCTTTCATCGCTTCCGCAGGGGGCAGCAGCGGTTCGACGCCGGGCGGGCGCAACTGCTGCGGCCGAAGGCGAATGGAGTTTTCGTTAATCCGCGTGTCCACGATCATCGGGCACAACACGCTCACTCCAATCCCGAGGGGCTTGAGCTCACGATACAGGGCTTCGCTCAGCCCGACCACGGCAAACTTCGACGCACAGTAAACTCCGAGCCACTCCATGCCTACGAGACCTGCCATCGAGGCGGTGTTGACGATGTGCCCGCCCTGCCCTTGCTCGAGCAACATCGGCAAGAACGCCTCGATGCCGTGCACGACCCCCCAAAAGTTCACCCCCATGACAAACTGCCAGTCTTCGTACTTCGCCTCGCGCAACGGGCCAAACACCGCAACTCCAGCATTGTTGCACACCAAGTGCACCCCGCCGAAACGTTGGCGCACTTCGGCGGCCAAGGACTGCATACTCGTTCGCGAGGTCACGTCGGTGACCACCCCAACGACCTCCCCGCCCCCAGCGCGTAGTTCCCCAGCCACGCGCTCCAGCGCCTCGGCATCCAAATCGGCCAGCACCACTCGTGCTCCACGATCCAAAAAGGCACGAGCCATGGCGCGCCCGATGCCACCGGCACCACCCGTGATCACGGCAACTCGTCCCGCAAACGGATCCGCTTCCATGGCTGCCCGCGTAGCACGTTGCCGTGCCAGCGCCAACAATCGTGGAAGTCCACACAACACCCAGGCCGCTCGTTGGGCGATCCCGCGCTTCTGACCCAGGGCACTGTGCTCGACTTCACAAGGGCAACGCTGCGGGCTTGCTTGCGCCTTGTTGCCACTCACGGATGCAGCCCATGCGTTCGCATGCCCGTACCAGCCGATGGAGCGAACCCAATACGCTGCATCTGCGGTCCCACACGACCGGCCGTACGAAGGTCGGGGCGGACGCACTCGCTGGAGGCATCTCGCTTCCGTTCCCGAACGAGCCACCGGTGGCGGAAGCAACGAACTCGAGCCTTCGGCCCAACATCTGCCAACGAAGATCGGACGTGAATCGCCCCTCGCGAGGGGGCTCGCAGGTCTACAGTCAGCCACTACTACGTGTGCAGCGCCGGAGCGCGTTGCATCCGCGTTGGCCCTAGGCTACGTGCGCGTGCGCTTCGCCACTACGGAACACGAAGAAGGCCACTGGGGTGTTCGAGTTCAGGACGTTGGTTCGCTTTCCACTGTGCGCAAACGGTCGGGGGCGAGTGTAAACAGAGGGTCCCGTGCGACGACCGACTTCCATCGACGACCTGCGTGCCCGCATCGACGAGATCGATCTCAAAATCTTGTCTCTGCTGAACCGGCGAGCGCGGCTGGCGCGCGAAATTGGCGAGCACAAGCGGCGGCAAAACGCGGCCGTGTACGCTCCAGCACGCGAGAAGCACATTTTTGCGCGGCTACTACGCGCCAATGCAGGGCCGTTGCGGGCCGAGCAAGTGCGGAGCATTTTCCGGGAAATTATCAGTGCCTGTCTCGCGTTGGAGCAACCGCTCAAAATTGCTTGCCTAGGGCCGCTCGGCACTTTTTCCCACCAAGCTGTAGTCCAGCAATTCGGCAGCCAAACCAGCATCCTTCCCGTGCCGACAATTCCGGAAGTGTTCGACGAGGTGGAACACCACCGCGCCGACTACGGCGTCGTGCCCGTGGAAAACTCCACGGAGGGCGTGGTGGCCGTGACGCTTGATCGACTGGCGGAGTCGTCGCTTACGATCAAGGCCGAAATTCAGCTGCGGATCGAGCACTGTTTGCTGTCGCGCGTCCTTCGCTTGGAAGACGTCGAGCTTGTCGTCGGGCACCCACAGGCACTCGCACAGTGCCGCATGTGGCTCCGGCAGCATCTGCCGCAAGTGCCCCAAGCCGAGGCTGCAAGCACGGCAGCTGCGGCCCAGCGGGCCCAACACGAGCGTGGCGTCGCGGCGGTCGCGAGCAAACTCGCCGCGGCGCTTTACGACTTGCACGTGCTTGCGGAAAACATCCAGGATCTCGCCAACAATTTTACGCGGTTTTTGGTGCTGGGAACCGATGGGTTCGGGCGGCCAAGCGGCGACGACAAAACGTCGATCGTCTTGTCGACGCGCCACGAGGCGGGGGCGTTGTACCGTGTGCTGCAGCCGTTTGCCGAACACGGGGTAAGCTTGTGCAACATCGAGTCGCGCCCGTTGCGGAACCGGCCCTGGGAGTACTTGTTTTTCCTCGACATGGTCGGACATGTAGAAGAGCCTCACGTAGCCAAGGCCTTGGAGGCGGTGGAGCAGCGTTCCCTGTTCTGCAAGGTGTTAGGGTCCTATCCGGCCGCGGCTCGCCCGCGATAACGCAACAGCGACCAGCATGACAGCCAAACTGGAACAATTAGCCCCAGAGTGGATCCGTACCCTGGCCCCTTATCCACCAGGGAAGCCCATCGAAGAACTCGAGCGCGAGTACGGCATTCGCGATTCGATCAAGCTTGCCTCGAACGAGAATCCACTTGGTCCGTCTCCCCGCGCTGTGGCCGCCATTCAAGCTGCGTTGACGCAGTTGCACCGGTACCCGGACGGCAGTTGTTACTACCTCAAACGCGCCCTCAGTCGGAAGCTGGGCGTATCGCCCGATGCATTGCTGATTGGCAATGGCTCCAACGAACTGATCGAGCTCGCGGTGCGCACGTTCTTGCGCCAAGGAGACGAGGCTGTCATGGCGGACCAAGCCTTCGTCATTTACCGTCTCGTCGTGCAAGCACAAGGCGGCGTTGCCCGAATTGTTCCGTTGCGGCACTACACCCACGATCTCGAAGCCATGGCCGATGCGATCACGCCTGCAACCCGCATCGTGTTTCTCGCCAATCCGAACAACCCGACGGGAACGATTTTCTTTCGCCAGGAGTGGGAGGAATTCCTTGCTCGCGTGCCCGAAGACGTCCTGATCGTCATGGACGAGGCCTATTTCGAATACGTCGACGACCCACGTTACCCCGACTCCTTATCGAGCCACGCTCCAGGGCGGGCGTTGTTCACCTTACGAACGTTCTCCAAAATTTATGGGCTTGCGGGATTGCGCATTGGCTACGGGGTGGCCCCGCCATCGTTGGTGGAGCTCATGGACCGCGTGCGCGCCCCTTTTAACGTCAGCAGCCTCGCGCAAGCGGCCGCAGTTGCTGCACTCGAAGACCCCGAACATGTAGAGCGGACCCGGGCGATGAACCGTGCCGGCATGGCATACTTTCGCCAGGAATTCGAACGCCTCGGGTTAGAGTACGTTCCGAGCTGGGCAAATTTCATCCTCGTGCGCGTGGGCAGCGGCACACGGGTGTACGAAGCGCTGCTCCGTCGTGGAGTGATCGTGCGCCCGATGGGCGTGTACGGGTTTCCGGAACACGTCCGGATCAGCATCGGGACACCGGAGGAAAATCAGCGCTGCGTTGCCGCCCTCGAGCAAGTGCTGCGCGGAGGAGGCAGCCGTGCAGCCACGTTTTGAACGCGTCGCGTTGCTCGGGGTCGGGCTCATTGGTGGCTCGCTAGCGCTGGCAGCGCGTGCTGCTGGCGTGTTCGGATTCGTCATCGGCGCTGGGCGCACCATGGCGAACTTGGAGGAAGCCAAGCGACGTGGGATTGTCGACACGTACACGCAAGATCTCCCTGCGGCCGTTCACGGGGCCGACTTGGTGGTGTTGGCGGTCCCGGTGCGGTCGATGGCAACCGTCGTCGCGGTTTGCCGCGATGCGTTGGTGCCCGGAGCAATTGTCACCGACGTTGGCAGCGTCAAGCGATTTGTACTGGACACCGTAGAACCGCTGTTACCACCCGGCGTCGCCTTCGTGGGCGCACACCCGATTGCAGGGATCGAGGCAAGCGGCGCTGCCGCTGCCACACCTGATCTGTTCCGGGGCCGACGCTGCGTGCTCACTCCTGGCGCGCGCAGCGACTCGGCATCGCTGGCGCGAATCCGCAAGCTGTGGGAGACGGTCGGGATGGAGGTCGTAGAAACCACACCCGAGGAACACGACGCAGCTCTCGCCTGGGTCAGCCACCTGCCTCACGTCCTTGCTTTTGCAGCAGCACGGGCTCTGGAAGCGCGCTGCCCAACTGCAGCAGCCTATGCGGGACCAAGTTTCGCGAGCCTCACTCGGGTAGCAGCTAGCAGTGCAGAAACGTGGGTGGACATTTTTCTTGCTAACCGAGATGCCCTGGAGCGGGCCCTCGACGGTTTCTTATCCGCCGTGGCCGAGATGCGGAGCCTGCTGGATGCGGGCAAGGCCGAAGAGCTGCACGCGTGGCTCGAAGCCTGCCGCCAAGCGCATCAGCGCCACATCGACGCCCAAGGGAAAAACCGATGAGCGAGGCAGAAATCTACTGGGTTCGCCCACTGAGCAAGCCCCCGGAGGCCACGATCGAAGTGCCGGGATCGAAAAGCCTCACGAATCGCGCGCTGCTCCTTGCGGCCCTGGCGCGTGGGTCGAGTGTGTTGCACCGGGCCTTGTTTAGCGACGACACGCTGTACATGGCCGAAGCGTGGCGCGCGCTCGGCATCGAGGTGGCACAGGACGCTGCACGCGAGCAGTTTGCTGTGTGTGGCGGTGCGGGGAGCTTTCCGGCCACCCGAGCAGACTTGTTCGTCGGCAACGCGGGAACCGCCATGCGCTTTCTCGTTGCGGCACTGTGTCTCGGCCATGGGAACTTCCGGATCGACGGCTCCGCCCGCATGCGCGAGCGCCCGATTCAGGCCCTCCTCGACGCGCTCGTGCAGCTCGGTGCGGACGTGACCACAGAACAGGGCACAGGTTGCCCGCCAGTACTCGTTCGCGGCCGGGGTCTCCGTGGCGGCACGGCGACTCTCGATGCGCGCAAGAGCAGCCAGTTCGTCTCGGCCATCCTTCAAGTCGCCCCCTGCACAGAAAAAGGCGTCGAACTCGTGCTGGTAGGGCCGCCCGTGGCGGAACCGTATGTCGACATGACGGTTGCCGTGATGCACGCGTTCGGGGTTGCTGTAGAGCGTCCGCGCGAGCGGACGTTTTGGATTGCGCCCCAGGAGTACACCGGCCGCGAGTACGAGATCGAGCCCGATGCCTCGAGCGCCCATTATTTTTGGGCGGCGGCCGCATTGTGCGGAGGGCGGGTGCGTGTTCCCGGCTTGCATCGCGCATCGCTGCAAGGCGATGTGCGTTTCGCCGATGTCCTTGCAGCCATGGGCGCAAGCGTCACGTTTGGCCCGAACTGGATCGAAGTGTGCGGAAACGACGTGCTGCAAGGGATCGATGTCGACATGAACGCCATTTCCGATACCGCCATGACACTGGCCGCGCTTGCGCCGTTTGCCAATCGACCGACCCGGATTGGCAATGTGGCACACTTGCGCTTACAAGAGAGCGACCGGTTGCGGGCCATGGCCACGGAATTGTCACGCCTTGGAGTGCGCGTAGACGAGGAAGCAGATTCTCTGACGATCTACCCGAGCCGAGTGGCACCTGCAGTGGTGGAAACGTACGACGACCATCGGATTGCGATGAGTCTTGCGCTCATTGGCTTGCGCGTCCCCGGCATTGGCATCCGCAACCCCGTATGCGTGCGCAAAACGTTCCCGAACTTTTTCGACAAGCTGGAGGAACTGTATCGGTGAAGCCCTGTGTCGTGGCCATCGACGGACCAGCAGGCGCAGGAAAAAGCACGGTCAGCCGGTTGCTCGCCCAGCGCCTCGGTTTCCAGTACGTGGATACCGGGGCGATGTATCGGGTGATTGGCGTGCTTGCGGCCGAACGCGGCCTGGCGCCCGACGATGCCGCTGCCCTCGCGCAGCTTTGCGAGGAAACGCGCATTGTGTTTCGTGACGACCCCGACGGCCGCACTCGCGTGTATGCAAACGGCCGTGACCTCACCGAGGCCATCCGCACACCAGAGGCGGCGCAATGGGCATCGAAGGTCTCGGCCGTTCCCGAAGTCCGCGCCCGGTTGGTCGCACAGCAGAGGGAGCTGGGATCCGCTGGGGCGGTGGTGATGGAAGGAAGAGACATCGGTACGGTGGTGTTCCCGGATGCGCCGGTGAAATTTTTCCTCGATGCATCGCCGCTCGAGCGCGCACGCCGGCGCGCCAGCGAGCTCCATGGCAACGTCAGCGAAGCCGAGATTGCCGCAGTGGCCCGCGAGATTGCGGAGCGCGACGAACGCGACCGGAACCGCGCCCACGCGCCGCTTCGACCTGCGGATGATGCCATGTACGTGGACACGACCGGAAAGAGCATCGACGAAGTCGTGCAACTGCTCTACGAGGTCGTGCGCACGCGGTGCGGTGAGCTTGCAAGCATCTAGGTGTGACGGTATGAAGAATCGAAGTTCAGCCCCAGGGGGTTCCCAGTACATGGAAACAGTAAGAAACGAAGCTGCGTCTGGCAGCGACAACGACTTCAAAGCGCTTTTTGAACAAAGTGCGCGTGCGCCCCGCCCAGGGCAAGTCGTTCGCGGTCGTGTGGTCGATGTCTCCCACGACTATGTCACCGTGGATATTGGTTACAAGTCCGAAGGTCTCATCCCGGTTGCAGAGTTCACCGACCGTGACGGCAACGTCGAGGTGCAGCCGGGCGACGAAATCGACGTATACCTCGTAAACATTGACCGCGACATGGGGGGAGTGGAGCTCTCCCGCGTGAGGGCGGAGCAATTGCGCGTGTGGAACGAAATCGAAGAAGCGGAACGCTCGGGAAAGACCATCGAGGGCACCATTGTCGGTAAAGTGAAGGGCGGCCTCAAAGTAGACATCGGCGTGCCCGCCTTTTTGCCGAACTCGCAAGTGGACGTGCGCCCGGCACGGTCGTTGGACCGCTACATCGGCCAGCGCATGCAGTTTGCGGTCATCAAGTGCAACCGTGCCCGCGGGAACGTCGTGCTATCGCGCCGCAAGGTGATCGAAGAAGAGCGCGAGCAAATGCGCAAGGAAACCTTAAGCGTGCTCGAGGAGGGTGTGATTCTAGAGGGAGTCGTGAAGAACATCACCGACTACGGTGCCTTTGTCGACTTGGGTGGCATCGACGGCTTGTTGCACGTTACGGACATGGCATGGGGCCGCGTGAATCACCCGTCGGATGTGGTCAAGGTCGGCGATCGCGTGCGCGTGGTCGTGCTGAAATACGATCCCGATCGGGGCCGCGTGTCCTTGGGCATGAAGCAAATTCAGCCCGACCCCTGGCAAGGCGTCAGCGAACGGTATCACATTGGCGCGCGTGTGCGCGGCAAAGTGGTGAACATCACCGACTACGGGGCCTTCGTCGAACTCGAGCCTGGAGTGGAGGGGCTCGTACACGTGTCCGAAATGTCGTGGACCAAACGGGTCGTGCACCCCTCGAAAATCGTGGAGCCCAACCAAGAAGTGGAAGTCGTGGTACTCGACGTCGACGAGGACAACCGGCGCATTTCCCTGGGCCTCAAGCAAGCGGTGCCGAACCCGTGGGACCTGCTGCGCATCAACCACCCGGTGGGCTCGCGGGTGACCGGTGTGGTGAAACACATCACCGATTTCGGCGTGTTCGTGGGCATTGCCGAGGGCATCGATGGCCTCGTGCATGTGTCGGACATGCATTGGACGAAGAAAATCAAACACCCCTCGGAGCTGTACAAAAAAGGAGACACCATCGAAGCGGTCGTGCTCAGTATCGATCCGGAAAACGAGCGCGTGGCGCTCGGTGTCAAGCAACTCACCGAGGACCCGTGGAACACGATGGCGCAGCGGTATCCGGTCGGTAGTCGCGTGCGCGGCAAAGTCACCTCGGTGACCGACTTTGGTGTTTTCGTGGAACTGGAAGAGGGAGTCGAAGGACTCATCCATGTTTCGCAGTTGAGCCACGAGCGGGTGGACAAGCCGCAAGACATGTTCGAGCCTGGTCAAGAAGTGGAAGCGGAAGTCACGCTCGTAGATCCGAAGGATCGCAAGATCAGCCTGAGCATTCGCGCCTTGCGGCGTACTGAAGAGCGGATGGAGATGGAGTCGTACCTACAGCGCGACCGCAACCAAGGGCGCTTCTCGCTGCAAGACATCATGGCAGAACAGTTGCGCGTAGACACCGATAAGAAGGAATCCTCGAGCTAAGAATCCCTTCGCGGGGACAAAGTACGATGACCAAGCGAGAACTCGTCGACGAACTCGGCAAGCGCTTTCCTTACTGCGCTCGCCGCGACTTGGAATTGGTGGTCCACACAGTGTTCCGCAGCATGGTCGAGGCCTTGCAAGAAAATGGCCGTGTGGAAATTCGGGGCTTCGGCTCTTTCCACGTGCGGGAACGGCAAGGGAGGGAGTCGCGCAATCCAAAGACCGGGATGCCTTTCTACATCGCCCCGAAGCGAGTTCCCTTCTTTCGCGCAGGCAAGGAGCTGCGGATGCGGGTAGACGGCCAAACCCCTACGGGCCGGGTCTACGGCAACCGTAGCCGAGTCGCCAAGTCGAGTTGAAACGCTTGGGAACGCGACGCCCCCGCCGGTCGCCAAAATCTGGACAAGGGGAGGAGACCGCGGTGAACGTTCTTTGGGCTCCCTGGCGTGGCGTATACTTAAGCGGGCCAAAGCCCACGGAATGCATCTTTTGTTCGGCGCGTGAGGCCGCCGATCCGACGGAGCAGTACGTGCTCTGCACCACTCCGGCGGTCATCATGCTCAACAAATTCCCTTACGCCACGGCGCATTTGATGGTAGCGCCGCGCCGCCACACGGCCGACTTTGCTGGCATGCCTGCTTCGGAAGCATGCGAGCTCCTCACGCAAGTCCAACGAGCCGCCGCGATTTTGCAACAGGTGTACAAACCCGACGGAATGAACATTGGGCTCAACCTTGGAGTCGCTGCCGGCGCAGGGTTTGCGGACCATTTGCACTGGCACTTGGTTCCGCGCTGGATTGGCGACACGAACTTCATGCCCGTGGTGGCCGGCGTGAAGGTGATGGGCGAACACCTCCAAGAGATTTACGAAAAGCTGCGGCCGCATTTTGCATAACTCACGGCCGAAGGAGCCAGAGGGCAACCGCGAGGCTTGCCCCTACGCTGGGGGCGACGAAACCACTGCCTGCCCAGGAATCGCGGGTTTCGAGAACTTCGCGCCTCGCTGCGGCTTGCCACCCGACGGAACCTCCGTGAGTGTCCAAAAACAGAGCGCGGAGCGCGGTTTCCATGATCCGTTGATCGTGGCAGCACGAAACGCGTGCGAACGATCAGCGACCCCAACCTTCTGTGGGTGGAGGATCGCGGCGTCCTGAGTTTGTTGCACTGGGTTTTCGCCCGCCGCCGACGCCGTGCTCATCCTCTGCGGGGCCACGACGTGGAGGGCCCGTCTCGCGCATCGGGTGGCTACGTTTCCCCTCGTACACTCGGCGCGTAAGCGCGGAGCCACGCATCGACTGCTTCTTCCACAGCCCGTTCTTGCTCTCGGGGGCTCGGCCGAGCGCGGCCGCCCATCACCAAACCGACCACCACAGTTCCTTGCCACATCCCGAGCAGGTGTTCCGCCGCGCGCTCGCAGTTCCCGACCACCAAGTCGCCCCGTGCGGCAGCCGCAGCCACGATGCGCGCCACACGCGCGCGCATTTCTTCGGGGCCCTCCCGATACACCAGGCGGCCAAGAAGCCGGCGCAGTCCCGGTTCCGCCGCAAGCATTCGTTGCAAGGCAATTGCCTCGGGGCTCGTGAGGAAAGCCAGCAAAGATTGGCCGAACTGGATCAGCGAAGATCGGATGTCCGCCGTGGTTTCGGGCAGGCGCTCTAGCGCAACGGTCATGTGCGCACGGTGTTCCTGAATCACCGCACGCAGCAGCTCGGCCAAGTTCGGGAAATACGCATACAGCGTCGCCTTCGACACACCGGCCTCGCGGGCAATCCGCTCCATCCGCAACGCTCGCGGGTTTGCGGAAAAGAAAATCCGTCGCGCTGCCGCGATGATCGCCGCTCGCTTGCTTGCATCTTTCGGGCGCCCTCGCCGCCGCTGCGCTTGGCGGCCTCGGTTGCGCTCGAGGCTTGGGACTTTCTTGGACGGCCCCATTTACTGAACGATTCCGTTCACTTAATCTGGCCGCACCCCATGAGGCAACGACCAGCGAAGCAATGGTGGTGGCATATCGCGTGCGTGGGCGCAACGAGTCTGTGCATGTTCGCAGGCTGTCGCACGGAGGATCCGGCGCGGACATCGCGAGAATTCCCGCCGATCGTGCGCGTCGCGCGCGTAGAAGTCGCGGCACCGCACGAGTGGAGTTTGGTGGGGACCATTCGCGCTCGTTACGAGACACCCCTCGCGTTCCGGCTCGGCGGAGAAATTCGGCAGCGGCTGGTGCAGGCCGGCCAACGCGTAGAAGCAGGGCAGCTCCTATTCGAGCTCGACGATCACGATGTCGTGCAGGCAGTGACTGCCGCTGAAGCACAGGTTGCAGCGGCACGCGCAGAAGCGGACAACGCGGAACGAGAGCGCCGGCGAGCGGCCGCGTTACGCGAACAGCGGATCGTGAGCGAACAGGCTTATGATTTAGCGGCGACGGCCGCTGCTGGAACACGGGAACGGGTTCGGGCCGCCGAGGCCCAGCTTGCACAAGCCCGCAACCAGCTCGGCTACACGCGTTTGACGGCCCCAAACACGGGCGTAATTGCCGAAGTGCTGGCAGAAGCGGGTCAAGTGGTGGCAGCCGGGCAACCGGTAGCACTGATTGCATTGGACGGCCCCCGTGAGGTGGAGGTGTTCTTGCCCGAAAACCGCAAGAGCGACCCGCCGTTCGAGGGGGTTGCGCAATTGGTGGGCGACCCGCGGAAGTGGCGCGCGCAGCTGCGCGAAGTCGCGGCAAGTGCCGATCCGCTCACCCGCACGTGGCGGGCACGCTACTCCCTCAGCGGAGAAACCGCGGCGCTTGCGCTCGGAGCTACCGTTCGCGTGTACTTTTCTTCAGCAAGCGGCGAACTTCGCCGTGTTCCGGCTTCGGCCATTTTCGAAAACGGACAAGGCCCACGGGTTTGGGTCGTGCGGGAAGGACGCGTGCAACCAGTGCCTGTAGTGGTTCGCTCGCTCGACAGCGAGCATGCCTTTGTAGAGGGAGACTTGGAGCCCGACACCTTGGTGGTCGCACTGGGCGTGCACCTCCTCGAGCCCGGCCAGCAAGTTCGCACCGCGCCATGACATCGCCTAGCTTCAACCTCTCGGCGCTCGCGGTACGAGAGCGGTCGGTGACGTTATTCTTCTTGCTCGTCACGGCCATCGGCGGCGGCATGGCATTCTGGTCGCTCGGCCGCGCAGAGGACCCATCCTTCACGATTCGTGCGCTCGTGGTTTCGGCGATCTGGCCCGGGGCAACCGCGCAGCAAATGCAAGAGCTGGTCGCCGAACGTTTGGAAAAGCGCATCCAAGAAGTGGAATATTTCTATCGGGTCGAAACCACGTCTCGGCCTGGCCGGGTCGATCTGGTGGTAGAGTTTCACGACTACACGCCGTCGGCCAAAGTTCCGGATTTGTTCTACCAGGTGCGCAAGCGCATGCTGGACGAAGCTGCGTTCCTGCCGCCAGGGGTGCTTGGCCCCTTCGTCAACGATGAGTTTTCCGACGTTTACTTTGCGCTTTATGCTGTCACCGCGCCTGAGTTGTCGCCACGGCAACTGGTTCGCGAGGCGGAAATCATCCGCAATCGGCTCAATGCCATTCCCGGCGTGCAGGAGGTGCACCTGATTGGCGAGCGGGCCGAACGTGTGTTTGTCGAATTCGACAATGCTCGGCTCGCAAATCTCGGCTTGTCGCCTGCACACGTGCGCGACGCGCTCGACGCCTACAATCGCCTGCTTCCGGCCGGCCTGATCGAAAGCATGGGACCGCGGTTGTATCTGCGCGTGGACGCGGACGCCGCCGACCTCGAGGCTCTTCGCGCCGTACCCCTGCGTGTCGGGCAACGAATCGTCACCTTAGGCGAGGTCGCCCGCGTGGTGCGGGGATACGAAGACCCGCCAACCTACCTCGTGCGTGCCTTCGGCAAGGATGCCGTGTTGCTTGGGGTCATCATGCGGCGGGGAGAAAACGGATTAGCTTTGGGAAGTCGACTCCGTGAATTTTTGGATCACCAACGCGACTCGCTCCCACTTGGGCTGCATTTGGACGAGGTCACCAACCAAGCGCACGCAATTGCTGGCGCCGTCCATTTGTTCCAAATCAAGTTCTTCATCGCCGTCGCTGTGGTCACTGTGGTCAGCCTGTTCACGCTCGGGGCACGGGCCGGCGTCATTGTCGGCATCGCTGTTCCACTCACCCTCGGGCTGACCTTCCTGCTCATGCGCGCCACCGGCATCAACCTCGACCGCATCTCGTTGGGAGCCCTCATCATTGCGCTCGGCTTGCTCGTAGACGACGCCATCATTGCCATCGAGATGATGGTGGTGAAACTCGAAGAGGGATGGGAACGAGCCTCGGCTGCCGCACATGCTTGGAACGTCACTGCAGCGCCGATGCTTACAGGCACAGTGGTCACTGCCTTAGGCTTTCTCCCCATCGGCTTTGCCCGTTCCGGGGTCGGTGAGTACGCAGGCAACATGTTCTGGGTGCTCGCGTATGCCTTGCTGGTCTCTTGGACCGTGGCCGTGGTGTTCACTCCGTACCTCGGCGTGACGCTGCTACCCGAGCAAACGCACAAAACAAATGAGGGAAGCCTGTACCACACACCGACGTACGAGCGGCTGCGGCATGCCATCGCTTGGTGCGTCGACCACCGCGGGCGGGTTGTGGTCGCGAGCTTGCTGGTGTTGCTGAGCAGCATCGGGCTGCTGCAACTCGCGGTACCGCGGCAGTTCTTCCCAACCTCCGACCGCTCGGAAGTGATTGTCGATTTGTACCTACCGCAAGGCACCAGCATCGAAATTACCGACAGCGTGGCCCGGCGCATGGAGGAATTTTTGCGTGCCCAGCCTGAAGTGCAGACCCTATCGACTTACGTGGGCGCTGGAGCCCCGCGCTTTTTCATTTCGCTCAATCCCGAAACACCCAATCCTGCATTTGCGAAAGTGGTCGCCGTGACAGATTCGGCACAAGCACGCAATCGGGTGCTCGAGGCCGTGCGGCAAGCGGTGCGCAATGGCCTCTTCCCCGAAGCCCGCGTTCGCGCGCACACACTGCTGTACGGGCCGCCGGTCCAATGGCCGGTCAGCTTTCGTGTGCTCGGGCCCGATCCAATGGAACTTCGCCGCATCGCGCGAGACGTGCGCGCGGTCATGGCGCGCAACCCGCACGTGGTCGATGCCCACCTCGAGTGGCAGGAGCGGGTACCAGTGCTTCGCTGGCGGTTCGACTGGGAGCGGCTGCGCACCATCGGACTCACGCCCCGGGAACTTGCCTTGCAGCTTCAATTCGAGTTCGGAGGTGTCCCGGCCACGGAACTCCGGCAAGATATTCGCAGCGTGCCTCTGTTCGTGCGGGGGGCGGGAGCGCACCGTCCGGATAGCGTGCAGGTCAAGACGCTAGATGGCCGAAGCATCCCGCTCGATCAAGTTGGTACCCAAGTGCTGGAATTCGAGGAGCCGGTGCTGCGGCGTTACAATCGAGAACCCTTCTTGACGGTCAACGCAGAGGTCCGTGGTGCTCAACCGGCCGATGTGACTTGGAAAATCTGGAACGATCTCGCGCCACTGCGGGAGCGCCTACCCACCGGCTACCATATCGACATTGGCGGCACCGTCGAGCAATCGCAAAAAGGCGAGCGATCGATCCGCGAGATGCAGCCAATCATGGTCCTCCTGATGCTGCTGGTGATCATGCTGCAGATGCGCACCTTTCGCGGCACGTTGCTCGTGGTTGCGACAGCTCCACTGGGTTTGATCGGCGCTGTGCCCGCGCTGTTGATCACCCAAAAGCCACTCGGCTTCGTGGCAATGCTGGGGCTCATCGGCTTGGCTGGGATCCTTATGCGCAACACTTTGATCCTGGCCAAGCAAGTCGATGACAACCTCGAAGAAGGCATGGCGCCACGCGAAGCAATCATCGAGGCCACGGTGCGGCGGGCTCGGCCCGTGGTGCTCACGGCTGCGGCGGCAGTGCTCGCGTTCGTTCCGCTGGCTACGGACACGTTTTGGGGGCCTATGGCCATTGCGCTCATGGGCGGCGTCACGCTGGGAACGATCGTCACGATTTTGTTGCTTCCCGCACTCTATGCCTTGTGGTTCGGCTCGAGGGCACGAAGACCGCAAACGAGGCCTTCTGCCTGATCCGCCAATGCACGGCGACCTTCCCACCGGACCCGTCAGGGAAGATCCGTCGCGTGGCGTTTGCGGCGCACGGCCCCCGCAACGTGTGGGCAGCCGCTCAGCGAGCGTTGGGGTTGATTGCGTATAGACCGGTGATGCGGGCTTCGGCGAGGACGTGCCCCTTCAACGCACGCAACACTTCGGGCCCGGTAAATTTGCCTTCCAGCGGGAAGCGATCGAAATCGGTGGCGTAAAGAGTGAAGTGGTAGTGATGCACGATTTCATCGTTCCACGGAGGGCACGGCCCATCGTATCCGTAGTAATCTCCCGCCATTTGGGGATCGTTCGCGAACCAGTTGGTGTAATCATTGATGCCCTGGCGTGTGCCCCGAGGTCCCTCCGGTCCGGGCTTTCCGCGGGGAACGATGCCGTTAGAAAATTCCCCTTCGGCGATCGATTCCACGTTGGGCGACAAGTCCACCAGTACCCAGTGAAAGAAATCGACCCGCGGTAGCGATGCTGGGACGGTTACGCCCTCCTTGTTCACTTCATCCGGCCGGCTGGGGACGTCGGTGTCGTGGCACACGATGACCAGTGATTTCGTCCCCGAGGGCAAGTCCGACCATCCCAAGTGCGGGTTTTTGTTTTCGCTGAGTTCTACGTGGGTTTGCGGATGGTACTTCCCGAATGCACAGCGCTCGGGAATGCGTCCACCATCCACGAAGCTCTCGCTCCACAACTTCATTGCCGAACCTCCTTTGCAGTAGGGCTTTGTCCTTAGTGTGCCTGCCCGAGGCTGACGCCACGGGCTCCCACTAAGGCCTGCACGGCTTCCGTCAACCCGTCAACGCTCAGGTAAAACATGGGGAACAGTTTGCGGATGATGCGGCAGGTATCTGCATCCCAGTACGCAGGTTTCTCCGGGTTTACCCAAACCGCCCTGTCGAAATGCGCTGCAATCCGCTGCAGCCACACGATCCCCGGCGTGGCGGACACGCGGCGTGGGTCGATGTTGCCAAACGGCTCGAGCAACTCTGCGGGATGCATGGCCGCGTCGCCAACGATCAGGACTTTCCACCGGCGGTCCAGACGCCGCAAGAGGTCGCCCGTGGGCACCGCGTCTTCGCGGTACATCCGGGCTCGGCTGTACACGTGCTCGTAAACGCAATTGTGGAAGTAGTAGGCTTCGAACGCCCGTAAGCCCCGTTCCTCGTGCAGCGCAGTCAGCAACTGACTCACCGGCTCGAAATAGGGGTCCATGGTTCCGCCCACATCCATGAGCAAAAGCAAACGCACATCGTTGCGGCGCGGGGGCCGGAAGACCAGTTCGATCTCGCCGGCGTTTCGGCACGTTTCGTCGACGGTTCGATCCAGGTCCAGCTCCGTTGCCTCGCCAGAGCGAGTCAACTGCCGCAAGCGCCTCAGCGCCACGCGAATTTGTCGCACGTCGAGGCTCAAGTCGGTCCGATAATCCCGAAAGCGGCGCTCCTCAGCCACTTTCATCGCCGAGCGGCTTCTCGGTGGGCCGCCGACACGGATCCCTGTCGGGTGTTGGCCCGAATGGCCAAACGGCGAGCGGCCGCCGGTACCAATCCATTTGTCTCCGCCATCGTGGCGCTCGGTTTGCTTTTCGAGCGTCTCCAAAAAGCGGCGCATCAGTTCGTCGTGGTTCAACCGCTCAAGAGCCGCAAGCTGCTCGGGCGTGAGGTTCGGAAAGTTTTTCGGGTTGCGCAGCCACTCGAGAACTTTATCGACCACTTCTTCCCCGTACGCCCCCTCCACGCCCCGAAACACGCGGGCAAACACACGATCGTACGCATCGAAATACGTTTCGCTCTTGATCAAGCAGGCCCGACCTAACTGATAAAAGCCGAGCAAGCTCGACCCGTGCAGTCCGCGGTCGAGGGCCTCAAGGAAGGTGAGCCACTCTTGAATCCCTACCGGTACGCCTTCCTCGCGCAGCCCGTAAAACAAATCGAGAAACATTGGAGGAACACCTCCTCCCGCACGCGCTACTGGTTGTATCGTGGCCCGAGTTCGGCCCACGACTTCGGGAAACGTCCCCCGGCAGCGTCGTACCGTTGGAGAGCGTCTACGTCGTGTTCTTTTTTGAGCAACGCGCCGACAAACGGGATGTGCTGTTCCACTTTTTCGATGCTCACGCCGGCACGAACCAGCGCCGCGATCCAGTCGATCAGTTCCGATGTAGACGGCTTCTTGCGCAACTCGCGTTGCTCCCGCAGCCAGTAAAACTTGATCAAAACCTGGTCGAGCAGTTTGGCGTCCAAATGCGGGTGGTGGACCGCCACAATCCGCCGCATCAGCGCCGGGTCGGGAAACTCGATGTAGTAAAAGATACAGCGGCGCAGGAAGGCGTCGGGCAGTTCCTTCTCGTTGTTGGACGTGATGATGACAATTGGGCGGTGCCGCGCAACGATTTCCTCGCCGGTCTCCACGATCGTGAAGCGCATTTCGTCCAGTTCCCGCAACAAATCGTTGGGGAACTCCAAGTCTGCCTTGTCAATTTCGTCGATCAGCAGCACCACGCGCTCGGGCGATGCGAAGGCCTGTCCCAACGGGCCTAGCTTGATGTACCGGCGAATGTCGGAAACGTCGCCCGTGCCAAACCGGCTGTCGTTCAGGCGCTGCACGGTATCGTACACATAGAGGCCCTCGGCGGCCTTGCTCGTGGATTTGATATGCCAAGACAGCATCTTGAGGCCGAGCCCCTCGGCAACGTGTTTAGCAAGCACCGTTTTTCCCGTGCCCGGCTCCCCCTTGAGCAGCAAGGGGCGCTCGAGCGCGATGGCGCAGTTGACCGCATCGACAAGCGCTGGAGACGCAATGTAGCCCGCTGTGCCGTGAAATTTCTTGAAGCCATCTTGTTGCGACATGGCTTCTGTTCGTATCGGTGAGGCCTGCCACACGCAACCCTGGGTCGGAGGAGCGCCCGAACTCGTCGTCCAAGGGACCAGCGCCAGCCGAACGCTTGGTTCCGTGTTGCGCCTCGGAGCACCAAGGCGTTTCGGGGCCGCACGCTCCCCTCATCCGGGGTTTCACCCCAAGCGATGCACGAAAGGGTGAGTGAAGGGGCTCGAACCCTCAACCCCCGGAGCCACAGTCCGGTGCTCTGCCGAATTGAGCTACACTCACCACGCGTCTCAGGTGCCCAGTGCTGAGCAGCGACCCGTTCACCGATACGCAAACCTACACCCGGGCGCAAGTGCGTAGGTTCGAGAAGCGCGCCAGAAGGGATTCGAACCCCTGACCCACGGCTTAGAAGGCCGTTGCTCTATCCAGCTGAGCTACTGGCGCACGGAACGCTGCATCGAGAATGGTGTGAAACTCGTTGTCTCGCCATTCGAGGTCAATCGGGGTGAGAGGATTTGAACCTCCGACTCCCTGCGCCCAAGGCAGGTGCGCTACCAGGCTGCGCTACACCCCGTCCTGCGTGCTCTTCGCCGCCATCGCTGGGCCCGCTTGCGTAACAGAGCACAGGCAGCAAAGCAACGCGACCGCGGCACGATGGGTTCCAAGGGCACAAGATTTCAGTACCGACGAGATTGCGATCCCGCCAGGGTACGAGAAATCCGAGTTCTGCCGTGCCCTACCTGCTCACCTCGTACTTGTTCGAGGTAAACGTTCGATTGCCATGAGGGAAACGCGTGGTCGTTTTTTCCGGGTTGTGGCTTTCCACTTTTCACGGGTCTACCCGTCCTCGAGGTCGGACCGGACCATGGGTGGAAGACCACCGTGTCTGGTGGCCACTGCTTCCATGCGGCCCATCGTGAACCGGCATCGCCTCGGCGATGTTTGCTCGGTTGACTGTCACCTTGCAACGACGAATCCCTGGCCCACTACTGGCCGCCGGCTCCGCAGTGGGCGCTTCACTCCGGCATGGAATCGGGTTTGTCGCCGCAAAGGAAGGCGCGGAGCTTTGGGCAAAGCTTTGCGGCTGCACGGGCGCGGTGCGAGTATTGGTTTTTCTCTTCGCGGCTTAACTGAGCAAACGTTTTCCCAGTGGGCGGGTGGAAAAACACAGGGTCGTAGCCAAATCCGTCCTCCCCCTTTGGCTCGCTGGTGATTCTGCCTTCGCAAACTCCTTCCTCTGCGAGCAGGGCCCCGTCCGGGCGAGCGACAACCAAAACACAGCGGAACCGTGCTGTTCGGCGCTCAGGCGGGATGTCTCGTAGTTCCTCGAGGAGTTTCGCAACGTTGTCGTGGTCCGATGCTTTGGGTCCGGCAAAGTACGCCGAGTGCACCCCTGGTCTCCCGTCCAGCGCATCGACTTCGAGTCCCGAATCGTCCGCCAGTGCAGGCAGCCCCGACCATGTGGCAATCGCGCGAGCTTTCAGGGTCGCGTTTTCCAGGTACGTTTGGCCTGTTTCCTCGACGCGGGGAAAACCAGGCAAGTCGAGCAAAGACACGCACTCCACCCCGGCAGGGGCAAGCAGCTCCCGGAGTTCACGGACCTTGCCCGGGTTTGCCGTGGCCAACACCAGCCGCGGAGCCGCTCGCAAGCCACCTACCTCAAAGCCTGCTGCTGCACCGCAAGCAGTTGCTGAATACCAGACCAAGCAAGGTCGGCCAGTTGATCCAGGGTGCTTCGATCGAATGGGGCCGCCTCGGCCGTGCCTTGCACCTCCACAAAGCGCCCGGAGTCGGTCATCACGAAATTCATGTCTACCTCGGCACGCGAGTCTTCGGCGTAGCACAGGTCCAACACCGGCACCCCGTCGACGACACCGGCGCTCACGGCTGCCACTGCACCGGTGAGCGGCGTGCGCTCCAGCAGGCCGTTTTCCACCATGCGTCGCAAGGCTAACGCCAGCGCCACGTAGGCACCCGTGATCGACAGAGTTCGCGTTCCACCGTCAGCCTCGATCACGTCGCAATCGACCCACACAGTGCGGGGGCCGATTTTCTCGAGATCGGTTACCGCGCGCAAACTCCTGCCAATCAGCCGCTGGATCTCGTGGGTACGACCCCCTAAACGCCCTCGCGACGCTTCGCGTTGGATCCGCTGGGGGCTCGACCCTGGCAGCATACTGTACTCCGCCGTGAGCCATCCCTTGCCCGTCCCTTCCAAAAAGGGCGGAACACTTTCTTCCACGGAAGCCGTACAAATTACCCTCGTGTTGCCAGCCTCGATCAAGACCGAACCCAAGGCCTGACGGATGAACCCTGTCTGAATGGTCACCCGGCGCAGCTCGCCGGGTGCACGGCCGTCCACGCGCCTCATGAAATCACTCACCTCCTCGCACCGAGAACTCGACTCCTTTACCAACGGCTCTCCTGCCAGCGCAACCAGCCGACGAACTGCCGCGGGCACACGGAAAAATATTTTCCTCGCGCTGGTTGCCCGATAAACTGCGTGGCGCTATTTTTTTGACGCTTTTGAACGGGAGGACCATGGAGCCCTACATTGTAAAAGGCAATCACCCGGTCATGGAGAAGATCTTCCAGATTTGCGACCGGGTGGCCGGCACGGATTCAACGGTACTGATCCAAGGCGAAAGCGGAACCGGCAAGGAGTTGATCGCCCGGTACATCCATGCGCGCAGCCGAAGGGCGAACAACCCTTTTATTCCGGTGAACTGCGGCGCGATCCCCGCTGACCTGCTGGAGTCGGAGATGTTCGGCCACGAGCGGGGCGCGTTTACAGGTGCCGTAGCAGCACGCATGGGCCTGTTTCAGTACGCCAACGGCGGAACCATTTTTCTCGATGAGATTGGCGAAATGACGCCCGCGCTCCAAGTAAAGCTGCTCCGAGTTCTTCAAGAGCGAGAGATCCGCCCGGTCGGGTCGGACCGAACCGTGCGGGTCGACGTACGGGTGATTGCGGCAACGAACCGCGACCTCTCCGCCGACGTGAAAAGCGGGCGCTTCCGGGAAGATTTGTTTTACCGCCTGCAGGTCATTCCGATCACGGTGCCCCCGCTTCGCGAGCGCCGGTCTGACATTCCCGTGCTCGTGCAACACTTTTTGGACAAGCACAACAGTCAGCGTCCTGGGCAGCCGGTGCGGATTTCGGAGGAGGCGATGGTGCACCTGTGGGAGTACGACTGGCCCGGCAACGTGCGCGAACTGGAAAACTTGATCGAGCGCCTGGTCATTTTGAGCGAGGACGGGGTGATTCGGGTGGAAAACTTGCCACCCAACATTCGCACGTTCATTTCCGACAAAAAGATTCCGCGACCGACATTGACCGACGAGGGGATCGACCTCAATCGCGCTGTCGAGGAATTCGAGTACCGGCTCATCGACGAGGCGTTGCGACGCACGAAAGGGAACAAACAGGCGGCCGCCAAGCTCCTCGGCCTCAAGCGTACGACGCTGGTAGCGAAGTTGCGGCGCAAGGCTAATAGTTCGGATCAAGGTTGCGTACTGTGATCACGAGGGAAGGAATTGCAACATGACGCAAAACCCGAAGGGGCGCATTCTCGTCGTGGACGACGACGAAAACGCTGTCGAAATCCTTACCCGGATGTTGGCCCGCGAAGGGCACGAAAGTTTGGCTGCTTCCACCGGCGCGGAAGCACTGGCGACCTTGGCCAAGGAAAATGTCGACGTCATTCTCCTCGACGTCATGATGCCTGGGATGGATGGACTCGAGGTCTGCCGCCAACTTCGTGACGACGAACGGTTGCGCCAAATTCCAGTCATCCTCCTGACTGCCAAGGACGACATGGAAACACGCACCCGGGCAATGGCCCTTGGCGTGAGCGAGTTCCTGACCAAGCCAGTCAATCGCCGCGAGCTGTTCATGCGGATCGATGCCCAATTGCATGCCCGAGACTTGTCGCGCCAACTTGCCGACACGGCCCGGAAAATGGGTAGCAGCGAGGGCGAGCCGCCCGCACACTAGTGGCTTCGCTCATGCATCATGCCCCCCGCCTTGCTCCGCTTAGGCCCGGTTTGCTCGGTACTCTTGCTCGCCCCCTTGGGGGCGCTGGCATTGTCCTCGTCTCCGCCGAGCCCGCGTGCAGGGAGCGCGAGTTTCTCGTGGCCGCTCCTCGTTCGCGAGCCCGCTCGCCAAGAGCACGCAGCGGATCGCGTGCGCACTCCGTTGGACAACCCCGACGCTAATAAGCTCGTGATCCCCCAACACGCCAGGGCGTTGGTGGTTGCTCCGCACCCCGATGATGAAACTTTGGCGGCTGCCGGTTTGATCGAACGGGTCCTTGAACAGCGCGGCAGTGTCCGCGTGGTGTTTGCCACCAATGGCGATGGCTACGCGGAAGCCGTGGCAGCGCAACGGAAGGGGCGCCGACTCACGCCCGAAGACTTTCGGCGGTACGGGCGACAGCGGCAGGCGGAAGCTCAAGAGGCACTGCTGAGCTTAGGCATTCCTGCTAGCTGGATCGTCTTCCTGGGATACCCTGACGGCGGCATCGATGACCTTTGGGCCACACATTGGGCTGAAGGGCAGCCGTTCGTATCGCCATTCACTCGGTTAAGCCAAGCCGTTGACGGCACAGAACAAGGGCCGAAACCTGCGTACGTGGGAAGCAATCTGGCGGAGAACCTGGCCGACCTTATCCGTGCTTGGCAGCCCACCATGGTTGTTTTCCCCGATCCCCGCGACCAACATCTCGACCACTGCACGTTAGGAGTGTTCGTGCTCGAAGCGGTGCGCGAGGTCGCAAAAGATCGATGCGCCCCCATGCCGCAGCTCCTGGGTTACCTCGTACACTTCCCGGAGTATCCTGGAACGCCGGTCTGGCCGGACCTGGCACGACGCAGTGGCGTGTGTGGCGCCAAGGACAACACCGGATGGGCGCACCGCGTGCCGTGGACCTACCTTGCCCTTGAAAGCGAGGAAGTGGCGGCCAAGGACGCCGCACTGTCCCGCTACGCTTCTCAGCTCCAGGTCATGCGGGCCTTCCTGCTTCAATTCGTTCGACCCATGGAGTGGTTCTCCATTTTGGGGAGAGAGGAAGTGGCCACCATCCCACTGCAGCATGCTGCTCGCTCCCATCGCGGCGCACGGTAGCGTTGTTCCTCCTCCTCGAGCATGATAGGCAAAAGAACCCCACCGACCATGGGCAAGCAAAGCGCATCGGACAGTGACCGCGCCGTTTCTGCGGCAACGGTCTACGGTCGAGCTCTCGCGAGCACACCCGGTGCCCGAGGTGCCGGCCCTTCCCCTGTTGGGGGTGTTTTATGCAACTCGTGAATCCAGCCACATACGAAGTCGACCTCGAAGCCAACCGCGCGCGGTTAGAGGAACTGCGCAAGGTCGTAGGCGACGCCGAACGCGTCGCCTTGCTGCTGCAGGACGACCCCGACCCGGACGGCATCGCTAGTGCAATTGCCCTGCGCACGGTCCTTGGGCGGAACCGTTCGACGACGCCCATCTTCACCTTTGGCCAAGTCACGCGGGCCGAAAATCTGGCGATGATCCGCCTCCTCGACGTGTCGGTGGAACCTGTGGACACCGAGACGCTGCGGGCGTTCCCACGCGTTGCCTTGCTGGATGTACAACCGGCGTATTTCGGAGACCGGCTGCCGCACGTCCACATTGTCATCGACCACCATCCTCGCTGCGGCCCGCTCGATGCCGAGTTTTGCGATGTACGTACACATTACGGCGCTACCTCGACGATTTTGACGGAATACTTGGAGGCGGCCGGTGCGGACGTCAGCCAGAGGCTGGCCACCGCCCTCTTGTATGGCATCAAAAGCGATACCCTCATGTTGAATCGCGAGACGGGACCAGCGGACCTGCGGGCGTTCATGGCGCTGTACCCCCTGACGAACTACAACGTGCTGCGGCGCATCGAACGTCCGGAACTGCCACTGGCTTTTGCCACGTTCCTTGCCCGGGTTTTGCCGCGTATTCGGAAACGATCCGAACTCCTCACGCTGCATGTCGGACGCGTCGAGCGTGAAGACGTGATTCCGCAGTTGGCAGATTTCTGTATGCAGTTCGAAAACACCGAATGGGTGGTCGTGTCGGGAAAGACGCACGACGCCGTGATCATGTCCGTGCGCAACCCCGGTTACGTGCGCAGCGCAGGGGACGTCGTGCGCCGACTCTTTGCAGCCATTGGCCGCGCTGGTGGCCACCGTTCGATGGCCAAGGCGATCGTGCCTCTGCGCTTCTGGCGCCATGCATTCGGCTCGACACGCGATCGTGAGATTGCAGCCACCATCGAGTCCCTGTTCTGGCAGGAGCTGTACGGCGAGGGATCCGAGCCTGAACGTGCCACGGCTTAGGGGGCTTGCGCTGTGGCATGCCGCGCGTGGACCCCAGCACAACGCTTCGTTCTCCGATTCTTCGTCTTGCTTTGGTTCCTAAGCGTCGCCTTGTGGGTCACTGCGCTGCACCAGTCCCTAGGGCCGCTCCAGGCAACGATCGCGTCGGCTGCGGTACAGATCGCCAGAGTCGCGGGTAGTCAAGCGTCCGCATCGAACGACCTGATCCGCGCAGGAACTTTACTGATCGAAATCAACCACGAGTGCACCGGGGTGTTCGTGCTGTTCATCTTTGCTGCCTTCGTTCTCGCCTATCCAGCGCGGCCGCGTTGGCGCCTCGTGGGTCTGATCGCCGGAGTCGCACTGCTTTCGCTGGTGAACGTTGTACGGCTCGCCATGCTTGTGCGATTGGCTGAGCTTTGGCCCTCGAGCTTCGAGTACTTTCACGAATACGTTTGGCAAGGCATTTTTCTCGGCATGACCGTCTTTGCTGCCTTGTACTGGGCGCGCTCCAGTGACTGATCGACGCTTCAACCTGGGCTGGGTTCTGGTCCGCTTTTTCGCAGCCTTCGCCTTCACGATGGCGGTGTGGCATGCAACGCCGCTACCCGCTTGGTACGAGCAGGCAGAGCTGACCGTGGCCGGGATCGTGGGGCCCGCGATCCACGGCTGGATGTTGGAGCCACCCGCGGACGGCCGCCCTCGGTGGAGGTGGCACCGCGGCCCGTACAGCGTCGACCAAGTACTCGAACTGCAACAAGTGGCTAGCGGCCTCGTGCCCTTGGTTGCGCTCGTTTGGGCGCTCCCCCAGGTGCCCTTCGCAAAAAGGCTAGGGAAAACCGGGGCCGCGGTGATCATCCACTTTCTCCTCCTTGCCGTCGTCGTGGCCGCCTTTCCGGTGTTGGTCTTCTACCAGAACCCCCTGACCGATGTCGCGGGCACATGGCTCGGGTTCGTGACCTTCGTGGCTGCTCCGGCACTGATCTGGTGGGTGGTATGCTGGAACGAGCTTACCGTGCTGCTGCCCGCGTTCCGCCTCGAGCCACCCCAACAACCTTCGCGCAAAGTACAACGCTAGCCGATTGGAAAGCGCTGCCCGGAACAATTGTCATGTCCTGCGTGGGTTGACCAAACAAACTTGCCCTCGCCTTGTAACGGTGCGATAGAACAGCGTACGTTGCTCAGCTTTTACGAGCTCGCATGCATACAGGTTTGCTTAGACTAGGAGAACTGGAACAAGTCAGTGTCGACATCCTTGGGAGAGGGAGCTGAGATGCGAGACCCAGATTTGCGCCTCGATGAACTCCTGCAACGTGGCCGCCGCAAAACCGAGCCCATGAAGCTGTTGAACGTCAAGGTTCCGGCAAGCATGCTCGAGCGCATCGACCGGCTGACCACTTTGCTGCCTGCCACAAAAAGCGAGATTGTCGTTGCCCTATTGAACGAAGGGCTCCTGGCAGCGGAAAAAGAGCTGCAAGGTTGGCGACCGCCACCGAAACCGGCCATCCCGAAAGAGCGCCGGTGCACGGTCAAGGGGTGCGATCGCGAGCGGGTCGCCAAGGGCCTATGTGCAACTCACTATCAGGCACAACGGCGAGCAGTCATGGCTGGAAAACCGTCGCCGCTGATCGAAACCGAAGCCTCGTGAGGCCGAAGTTCCCCGTGTGCTGGATCTTGCGATCCGCTGCCACCCGCGGGCCGCAAGGGACCTTGTGGCGCCGGGCATGGTGTCGCCGATTTTTGGCGGCATTCTTCACCTCGGTGCTCGCATCGGCATGGCTCGGTTCGACCGGTTGCGGTGGAGACGATATCGTGGTGGGCGGATTGATTCCGACGCCCCCACCGCGTCCAACCGCGACCGTCACGCCCACCTTAGGAGAGCCAGGCGACCCTTGCAGTCGGAGCAGCGACTGCCGCAGCGGAATCTGCAATCCGGCAAGCCTTACCTGCCAGTAAACCGCTGATTGCTTGCCCGGACGTAGCCGCGGTCAACCAGTCAGGACCCAAAGGAACCACAGCACCCAAGCCAGCACTGCAGCCACGAGCAAGGCGCTGCCCACATAGGCCGAGCTTCTCCGCGAGCGCAGCGGAGGCACTGATCCTGTCGGGATCGGAGAGCGTGTGTGCGGCGCGATCGCAACGACCTGCCAGTGCTGAAAGCCAGCGGCACGCAGTTTCTCTTCCACGGACAATCGCGCTGACAACGCATCCGGTCCACTGATGTCTGTGAACTTCACTTCTACATCGTACTGTGGCATGGCCACGTCCCCCCTGTGGAAATCATGGGTCGCGCTGGTCGTTACGGCACCCGGACAACCATCTGTGCTGGCGCACCGGCGTTCCCCCCGATGTCCCTCAGTCGTACGGTGACTATCGTGTCTCCTGGCGGGAAAGTCAACGCATCGTGAATCAAAGCGCAGAACTGCACGGTAGAACTCGGGTTCCGATAGGATAGGTTGGCGCCGCTGTCTTGGGTGCAAGCGAAATCGGGCTCGGTAAATGCGCGGAAGCGACAACCCAGATCGTTGAGCGCATCCGTTACCTGGGGCACAGGGTCGAAGACTCCGACCAACGTACCAGGCACTCCGCCGACGTTCGGATAGGTGGCATCGCACACCGCCTCGCTCCCGTCACCTAACGCGCGACTGACCTGCACCTGCAAGTCTGGCTGCGCTGCCGGGTCTCCTCGTTTCGGATTGAACACAACCGTAGAGACAGGAAGTTGACTGGCCCCCGGGCGACCTTCGACAAAAACAATGAATCCTGCCTCCTCCGTGCGGGCAAAAATCGGTCGGCCACTCGGGTCGGTACCCACAGGCTGATTGAACTGCCCTCCGAGGTCCGCCACTCCCAACGCGGTAACAATTGGCCCGATCAACACCGTTGGCGTCGGTGACGGGCTTGGAACCACCGTCATGGTCGGAGTCCAACTTGGCGTGGTTGTCGGTGTGAGCGTAAAGGTGGCCGTGGGTGTGGGACTGAAGGTGGCCGTGGAACTCGGCGCTAAGGATGGACTGGTCGGCGTGAACGTGGGCGTGTCCACGGGTGTTGTCGGCGGCCGCGTATTGGTTCCTGTCGGTGCGGGTGTAAGGGTAGCTGCAGAGGCACGGGTGGCGGTTACCGAAGCAGTCGGCAACGGAGCCGTTCCGCCACCACCACTGCTGCAAGCCTGGCAAGTCAGTACGAGGAGGACCAGGAAACCTCGCAAGGCTTGCCATTGTCCACTCCACCCCATGGCCATCACTTGATCGCCTATCGCCAGACACACCAGAGAAGTCAAGCTCGCCGCCACGCGCCGAAGCGAGAATGCTTGTCCACGGGCTTGCGTTTCGTTCTGCAACCCATCATGCGAGGGGACCGAAAAGGTTCTTCCATCGGGGCGCAACCATGGCCGCTCAGCAACCTACGTTCGATGTTTGGCAGCGTCGTTATCGACACAAACTTTGCACGCCCGAAGAGGCGGTCGCGCGCATTCCGGACTTCAGCAGCGTTCGTCTACCGATGGGGCCGGTACCTGTTACGCTTACTCGCGCCCTAGCCCAGCGCAAGCCGGCACCGCGTGGCTTGCGCGTGCTCCAAGGGGCCACACGCCAACGGCTACCCTTCACGGAAGCCCCCGAGGACTGGCAAGAAAAGGTCGACTTCGTAACCGATTTTGTCTCGCTGCTGATCCGGCCAGCGGTCGAACAGCGCTGGGCGGACTTTCTGGTAACCGACTACAGCATCGGCTCGCGTACACAATTCTTTGACCGCGCAAACATCTGGCAGCCCGATGTATTTCTCGCAGCGGTTTCCGAACCCGATGAACAAGGGCTCGTGAGTTTTGGATACACCCTTTGGCACTCGCGCCAAATGTTGCAAAACGCGCGGCTCAAAATTGCTGAAGTCACTCCCGGGATGCTGCGCACCTATGGCGATAACGCCGTTGCTCTCGATGCGTTCGACCTGATCGTCGAAGCCCGTGAACAAGCTGCTCCGCCACCGCAACCCGAACTCAGTCCGGAACGGATCGAGGTCACAGAGGTCATTGGTGCCTACGTGTCCACCCTCGTGAACGACGGCGACACCATCCAAGTTGGCACAGGCACCCTCTCCTCGTGTATGGGGGCCTACTTGACGGGCAAGAATGATCTCGGCATCGACGCGGAAATCCTCGTGGCCTCAGTCGTCGAACTGGTGAAACTCGGGGTCGCCACTGGGCGGTACAAAACATTTCACCCTGGGGTGGCGACGGCTTCCTTCATTGTTCCCGGAAGCGACTTTGCGTTTTGCCATCGGAATCCAGCGGTTGCCCTTTACGATATCGAGTGGTGCAATGCCCTGCCGCGCATTGCTCAAATCCAAAACTTGGTGGCGATCAACCAAGCATCGATGATCGACCTGACGGGGCAAGTGGCATCGGAATCCATTGGCGCGACGATGTACACGGGCCCGGGGGGCCAACTAGTCTGGACCATGGGAGCTCTTTATGCACCGGGCGGCCGATCGATCCTCGTGTTGCCGTCTACAGCACGAAACGGAACCATCTCGCGCATCGTGCCGTCGCTCCCGCCGGGAACGATCGTAACTGTGCCGCGCACGTTCGTGGACTACGTGGTCACGGAACACGGGATCGCGAACCTACAGGGAAAGACCCAACGGGAACGCGCAAAATCTCTCATCGAGATTGCCGACCCTCGCTTCCGCGACGAGCTCGCGGACTACGCACGGCGCACCTTTTGGCCTCGACCGCAACTGTTCACTCGTTGAGGCTCCATTGACCCGTTACCCGCGTTCCCAGTAGCTCTCGTCAGGTCCGAGCCGACCTCGCGGCAGGCGTGTAGCGGATTCGGGACAAGTGTACCTTCTGTGTCACACGAGCAAAGCAAGCCCTGAACGCGTTTTCGTTCCCAGGAGTGGACGGTTTTGGCTGGCACGTCTGCTGCTCCTAAGGGGCATCATGAAGAAGCAGCAAAAAGCCGCGCCCCAGGTTCTCGGAAACGCCGCACGCATTCGCTTGCGTACGCTTGTGGGGAGCAAGCTAGCGTGGGACTGCCGTCGATACGGTCTCGGCATCGTGATCGCCCCACGACGGAACTTCGCGGTGGACTTGGCTCCAGGCGTCCAGCTCGAGTTGGATTCCGGGCGATTGATCGCCACGCAAGCCCCGCGCGGGTCACGCCCTCTGCGGAAGGCAGGCGCATGATCGCACCCCGATCCCCGCTGGATTCTCGTTTCTCTCGCGCCTTGCGGCGACGCCGCTTACGCAAGATGTGCCCCTGCTGCCGAGCTACGCTGTATCAGCGGTCTTTCGTTCGCCTGTGCCCGCTACGGAACTGGCAACCGTCTCGGTGGCAGGAAGACCACGGGTGGGACGAAGTGTAAGCCTCGCCGCAACTAGGGCCTGCCCCAAATGCAGCGTTCGCTACGACACAACGACCCGACCAACGGGACGGCAACCACAAGGGTTGCCCCTACAATCAATTGGGAACACCGTCGGTGCACAGACATCCGCCACAACCGTTGTGCATCCACGCAGGGGCCATGCATGCTGCGATCGTGCGAATCCGACGGCACGGCACCGCCGTGGCCGTAAAACGTCATCGGGACACACGGTGCCCGGGATGGGCACGGGACTCCCGTGTTTCCTGCATGACCCTGGGCAGGGCCGAGGGCGGTCGCGACAGAGCGCGCCTCTGGCTTTCTACTTGCCGATGCAAAAGCGGCTGAAGATCTGGTCGAGAATGTCCTCGGCACCAACCTCGCCGGTCACCGCACGCAAGGCGTCGGCTGCGGTATGCAGCTCCACGCTGACGATGTCCAGCGGCATGCCTTCCTGCAGTGCGGCAAGAGACTGGTCGACCGCGTCGATCGCCCGGCGCAACGCCGCAGCGTGCCGGGGATGCGTGAGAATTGCCGTTCGGGATTCAGAAGTCGGGGCACCGCCTAACGCTTCTGCAATCTTTTTCCGCAACTCGAGAAGGCCCAAGCCTTCACGAGCCGACACCACAAGCACGCCGCGGGTCCATTCCGACCTGGGCAAAGCACACTCGTCCAGGGCCGGCACGAGGTCGCTTTTGTTGGCGACAATCAAGTGCGAGCGCGCGGACACCTGTTGCCAAGCGAGAAAATCCTCCTCCGCCAAGGGAACGCTGCGGTCGACCACGAGCAAACAAAGGTCGGCACACTCCACCGCATCCTTGGTCCGCTGCATGCCGATCCGTTCCACGGCATCCGTGCCTATTTCCGGCCGCAGCCCTGCAGTGTCCACGAGGACCACAGGAATCCCCTCGCAGTCACAAATTTCCTCCAGCGTATCTCGTGTGGTACCCGGAATTTCGGTGACGATTGCTCGCTCGGAACCGAGCAGCGCATTGAGCAAGCTCGACTTGCCTACGTTCGGCCGGCCAACCAAGGCGACCCGAGCGCCTTGACGAAGCAATGCTCCACCGCTGTACGTGGCGTGCAAACGAACCAGGTCGTTTCGAACTCGATCTAACGCGTCTAGCGTTTCCGCCACTGGCAGTTCGATCTCGTCGCCAAAATCGAGTTGGGCCTCTACCAAGGCCAGCGCCTGCACTACTTCCTCGCGTAGGCGCTGCAGGGTGCGTGACAGTTCGCCCCCGAGTTGACGAGCCGCCGCCAAAGCACTCCCCAACGTCCGCGCTTCGATCAGGTCGGCCAAGGCTTCCGCCTGCGCCAAGTCAAGTTTGCCATTGAGGAACGCTCGCCGCGTAAATTCCCCTGGCTCAGCGTGTCGGGCCCCGGCCTGCAAAACGTGGGCGAGCAAGTGCTGCAACACCACAGGGCTTCCATGCGCATGCAGTTCCAGAACGTCCTCGCCGGTAAAGCTGTTCGGGCCGCGCATGAGCACTGCGAGTCCGCGATCGAGCACCCGCCCGCTTGGCTCCAAAAACTCCCCTCGGTAAAGCCGGTGCGACTGCCAGTGCTCCGGTTCCTGCCGCGAACGCACGACCCGTCGTGCAATGGCAATCGCACCGGGACCGCTCACCCGCACGATGCCGATCGCACCACGGCCCGCCGGTGTGGCAACTGCTGCAATCGTATCGCCTTCGTACATCGAGGCGACAATTTCGTGGAACCTGTCCCTGCCTGCAATTGCCCTGCAGGCACCGGACCCGACGCGCAGCAGTTCAGGAGCGCCCAGTCGATTTCGGCGAAATCACGAGCCGGCGGTAGTAACCCTCTCCGGTACTCCGAGTGGTCAGCGCTGGGTCGCTTTGCAACGCGATGTGCACGATTCGCCGATCGCGCGGGCTCATCGGCTCCAACTGCACCGGTTTCCGCTTGCGTTTCACCTGCTCGCCGAGGCGACGGGCCAAAGCCTCCAGGTACTGGCGGCGCCGTTCCCGGTACCCGGCCACGTCCAAGACGATGTGCTGCACGTGGGCGTCGTCCCGCGTAGCGACACGATTGACAATGTATTCCAACGCATCGAGCATTTGCCCGCGTTTGCCGATGATAAACCCGGCAGACTCGCTCACTAAGTTGAAGGTCACGTGATCCGCTGCACGCGTCACTTCGATTTTGATCGGCACTGCCAGGTGCCGAAACACGTCGGTCAGCAGGTTTTGAGCACGCTCCATTGCTTCTCCAGAAACGGCCGTGCTGGGCTCCTCCGCGGAGGGGCTGACCGCCGTTGGAGCCGACGACTCCCGACTAAGCGTGATCCGTACGCGGGCTTTGCGCGCACCAAGACCAAGCACACCGCGCGAACCTTCGTCCAACACCGTGATGTCGACATCTTGCTCCGTGGCGCCTAGCTGGTGCAGGCCTTCTGCAATCGCAGCGTCCACGCTGTCAGCTTCGATTTCCACCGCTCGCATGGGGGTATGACCTCCAAGTTGCCGGCAAAGGCTACTTTGCCATTCGCGTCATGTAATACTGCTGTGCAATGGTCAACACATTGTTCACCAGCCAATAAAGCGTGAGGCCCGACGGGAAGCCCAAGAACATGAACGTGAACAGAATCGGCATGATCATCATCACTTGCCGCTGAGTCGGATCGCCCGTGCTGGGAGTCATCCACTGCTGAACAAACATGCTGGCCCCCATCAATAGGGTGAGCACGGGGATCCCCGGTGGCTCCACAAACGGAATCGCGACGGAGCCCAAGCGGTCGGGCGCCGATAGGTCCTGAATCCAAAGCACGAACGGCGCATGTCGCAGCTCCACCGCGTGCGTGAGTGCGGAGTAAAGCCCGATAAACACGGGAAGTTGGAGCAACATTGGCAAGCAGCCGCCTAGCGGATTGACTTTGTGGCGACGGTACAGCTCCAGCATTTCCTTGTTCATTTGCTGGGGGTCGTCCTTGTATTTCTCTCGGATCTTGGCCATTTGCGGCTGCAGCTTTTGCAACTGCTGCATGGATTTGAAGCTGCTGTTCGTCAGCGGGATGAACAGGAGCTTCACGAGCACGGTGAGCAAAATGATGTCGATCCCGTAGTTCCCTGTGAATCGGTGCGAGAACTGCATGACGTGCAAGAGGGGGACGGCGATAAACCCGAACCAGCCAAGGTCTACCGCACGTTCGAAGCGATGTCCGGCAAGTTCTAAAGCATCGACATCTTTGGGCCCGAGAAAGGCAGTCGTGCTCAACCTCGCCGACTGTGCGTTCAGCGGTACGAGCCATTTTTGCTCCACCCAGTCCGTGCGCTCCTTTAGCCACAGCCGTCGTGGCGCATCCGGAGCGACATCCAGGGCAAGGCCCGCAAAGAAGTAGTGGTCGGTGAAGCCGGTCCACCACAGCTCACCGGTCAGCACCAACCCCTTTTGCAAGTCGCGGAAAGCCTGCTCGTGGAGTTTTTTCCCTTCGAGATACGCAATCTTCGTAAATACCGGGCCGCCTTTTGCCTGCCTTGGCTCGAGAGCCCGCGACCACGAGAGCGCTGCTTCCGTATAGCCAGCGGGAGCATTGGCGATTTCCAGGACGTGGCCAACTGTGTAGCGCTCAGCTTCGAACGTGAAGGTCTTCACGATTTGCGTGCTCCCGAGCTGGCCGCGCAGCACAAAATTCACGGGGCTGCCTTCGGACACTTCCACACGCTCCGTGGCCAGCTCCGTCGCATACGCCACCTGAGCATCGGTGAGCGTGGGCACTCCTGGCCCGCGCAACTCCACCACGAACGGCGCCTCGCCTCCCGCCGCTGGCAGCACAAGCTCGAGCGGCGGGCTCGTTCGCTCCACGGTGGTGCGATACTTCTTCAAGCGCCAGCTAACCAGGCGCCCGCCATGCGTGCTGAAAGAAGCGACGTATACGGGCGACTCGATTTGGAGGATTTTCTCCGGCTCCGGTGGCGCCTCGGCCTTGGCTTGTTCCACGCTCGGAACCGCCGACTCCGCACCTTGCGCAAGTTGCGGCGCCTCGGTCACGGCCGGCTGCCGAACTGGCTCGGCCCCCTTCTCGGTTACGGCCTGCTCATCGGGGGCCGAGTGGGGTGTGCCGTAGTAGTATCGAAGAAACTGCTCGTAGGCGACAAGAATCAACAGCGACAGGGCAACTGCAAGTAAGGCACGACGGTCCATCGTTCTCCTTAAGTGGTTGCGTTAGGGAACCGGGTCCCATCCGCCAGGATGTCTTGGATGGCAACGCGCCAACCGGCGTGCCGCAAGCAAGCTTCCACGCCACACACCGTGCCGTAAGAGCGCTTGACGGGCATACTCGGAGCAGGACGGTGCAAATCGGCAGTGCGGGCCCAACAACGGGGAGAGAACCAACTGGTAGAGACGAAGCAGCGCGGCAAGCGGTAGCGCAAGCCACCATTGCCATCCGGCGCAAGCTGCCTCTTTCGGCTCTCCTTGCTGCGCCACGAGTGGCCTGTGGTTCTCAACGGCGAAGCCCAAGCGCTCCGGCCAGGTCACGCTCTACCTCCTGATAGGTGAGTTTAGCCGCTCGTGGGCGCACAATGACCACAATGTCCGCCGGCGGGTGAATTTCTGCCACGTGCCGGCGAAAGAATTCGCGCACCAGCCGCTTTGCACGGTTCCGTAGCACTGCTCGGCCCACCTTGCGGCTCGCGGTGACTCCTAAGCGAGAAGGCCCTTCCGGTCGATCGACTCTTAGGACCACAAACGGGCCCTGCACGCGCCGCCGGCCTTCGGTTTGGACCCGCACAAAGTCCTCGCGCCGCCGCAAACGCAAGAGCTTCGGAAAGCCCTCGGGTTTTATCCGCGGTGCTGACTGGGCTGTTTCGGGGGAATCGTCACCGTGAGGCGCTTGCGGCCCTTGGCGCGTCGTCGTTTCAACACGGCGCGCCCTCCGGGCGTCGCCATCCGAGCACGAAAGCCGTGCGTACGTTTCCGTCTCCGGTTGTGAGGTTGATACGTCCGTTTCATGCTTGCCTCGTTCTAATTCTTTCCTGGCCGCGTCTACCATGATGGGCCTACCCGCGGCCGCAGTGTTCGCCGGCGCGAACGATGTTATCAACCACAAGCCGCGGTTTCTGTCAATTTGACCGTGCGCAACGACACGTACGGCGTACACCGCTAGAGTTCTGTTCCCTTTGCTGCAACCTTTTCTCGGTCGTGGGCCCCTCTCGCCCGACGGTTGGGTGTGCACTATTGGTCTCGGCGCTTATGGGAAACGAGAAACGCGCCTACGCACTGCAAGATCTCTTTGGTCCCGGCCACGAAGCCATGACCAGCCACACGCCCCACGCGCAACACTTGGGCATCCGCGTCGTAGAAATTGGCCCGTGTTACGCGGTCATGATGCTCCCCTACCGGCCGGAGCTCGTTGGCGACCCTGCGCGCGGGGTCGTGTTCGGGGGCGTGATCACGACCTTGATCGACCACGCTTCGGGCTTGGCGGTTGCCTGCGCCCTGCCAGAGTTGGTTGCCATTGCAACCATCGATTTACGCATCGACTACCTGCGCGCGGCAGCGCCTGGCAAGGATCTGTACGCTCGCTCCGAATGTTACCGCCACACCAAAAACGTTGCCTTCGTGCGTGCCGTAGCGTGGGAGGAGTCACCTTCGGATCCGTTTGCCTCGTGCCTGGCTACGTTCATGCTGGGCGCGAACCGGGCTGGAAGCCCTTTTCGCGCCGGGGAGCAACGCCATGAGTAACACCTCGCGCCGCATGCAAAGTCTGCTCGAGGCAATTCCGTACGCGCGCTTCCTTGGCGTGCGCGTTGGCGGAACCAAAGGCCATCGGGAGTTATTGCTCCCGTTTCGCCAGGAACTCGTGGGCAACCCTGTCTTGCCGGCCATTCACGGAGGCGTGCTGGGAGCATTCCTGGAGCTTACTGCGGTGCTTTGCTTGCTCGATTCCGGCGTGCGCGAACGACTGCCCAAGCCAATCAATTTCAGCATCGACTATTTACGCTCGGCAGGCCCCCGCGATACCTTTGCCCGCGCCGAAATTTTCAAACTCGGGCAGCGCATCGCGAACGTGCACGTCGTGGCGTGGCAAACCGACCCTTCGAAACCCGTGGCCACGGGCAACGGCAAGTTTTTGTGGTGACGGCGCTCGAGTGCCCAGCCTTACGGAGACAAGTGCTCAGCGTATGTTTCCTCTAGATACCGGCGAACGCGGTGCACGTCGCTCAGCGAGCGGAATGGGCGCCCGCCAGCAAACGGCGGGGTATCGAACGCGCGCGGGAACAACGGGCGCTTCGTGAGCAGCGGATCGAGATTCGGGTCGTCCACACCGCGCTGATGCAGGCGCTGGGCCAGTCGGGCCAACTCTACGGTAAGAGAAAACCCGACCCGGAAAATGGTGATGAGCGGAGTGCCCGCGAGGACACGCACGCCGCCTTCGATCGAGCCATCGGATAAATACTCGAGCCCTAGCGACACGGTCGCCAAGGCGCGCACGCTCACGGAGCGTACCCGGTCGAGGTCGCCCGGATCGACGCGATCCGCCGAAAGCGCGCGGTTCACCACAGCAATGAGGGCAGCCGCTACGTCTTCCGCGAAGCGCTGGTCCTCGATGGCGCCAAACACCTCGGCAAAAAACCCGCCCTCCGTGAACGCTTCCACGATTGGCGCCGGCAAGACCACGCTGCTTTCTCGGGGCCCATGCAACCGCCAGTCGACGGCGGCTGCTTGCTTCACCTTGGCAGGGTCGAGGTACGCATACACCTCGAGGGCTTCGTAGTACTCCACGAATCCGAGATCTTCCAAGCGTCCCTTGCGCCAGCGATACGCCGACTCTTCCAGCTCGATGTTCAAGCCCCACTTTGCTTCGAGTAACAGCCTGCGGGCGAACTGCTGATCCGCATCGTAAAGCCGGTCGATCAAACGTTCGAGCGTAAGAGCGGTCGCAGAATCCGTGTCGGGCAAAAACTCGAGTACGAAAAACGTATCCGGGGTCGAATAGGTAGGGAGCTCGCTGCCTTCGTCGGGCTCCTCCTCCAACGTGCGATCGTAAATGCGGCAGTGCTGCCGTACCCAAAACGCCAACAACTCGAGGTCCAGCCCTTCCAGCGCCCGCTGCAGCCGGCCGGGCAAAAACTCCTCCAGCATCACCTCGAACCAGGAGCGTAACCGGCGAAGGTCCACCCGGTCCTTGTCCCAGACATCCAAATCCAAGCAGCCTTGGAGCTGTTCCGCGGTTGCCAGCGCCAACAATTCTCCCGCATCCGCCAACCCAAGCTCCTTTACCAGGTAGTAGAAGTTCTGCACCGGTAGGCGAGCCACCAGTTCCGCAGCGTTCGGGTGTTCGAGGAGCCTGTCGACAAACTGGCGTGCAGGCAGCGGTTGCTGGGCAATTCCTCGTTCTGCCAAAGGCAGGAGAGTTTTATCCGCAAGCATCAACTTCGCCTGGATCCCTGTAGAAGAACAAATGGGCGACGTTGCGATTGTTTAAGCGAACATTGGTCCGTGCGCCAGAGCTGCGTCTCGGCAAACCTTTCACGTCCGCAAAATGCCCATTTGGTCCTCTTCGCTGTTGACTGTCGCAGCAAATTCGCCTTAGCGTTGCCGATCCTGTCACAATACGGTCATGCCGCCGAGGCGGCAAGTCTAGGAGAGTGAACGAATGGCAAGCAGCCTGACCAAGCAATGGCGTAGTTGGTTGTGTTTGTGGTGGATGTTGGCGGCAAGCACCGCCATGGTCCTGAGCGGGTGCGGTGAGAACGAGTCGAATCCGCCAAGCTCGACGGCAACGCCCACCGCAACCTTCTCGCGGCTGCCGTCGACGCCAACGCCAACGGCCTCATCCTCCGCGACGATCGCCGCTACAGCGCCACCAACGGCAACGTCGGTCCCAGCCACGCCGACCTTCACGGCAACGCACTCCGCCACTCCGAGTTCCACGCCGACGGCAACCAGTACGGCCACAAATACGGCCACAAACAGCCCCACTGCGTCCGCAACGCCCTCGAGGACCCTCACGCCCACCCCTGGACCCCCGTTTGTCGTTCAAAGTAGTATCCACCAGTTACTGGTTTCGTCGGCCACTCCGGGGACCGTGCTGGGTGTCCGCAACGCGGCGGGGGAGGTGTTGCAAACTGGCACGGTTGACGACCAAGGCACGCTCATTTTCCGGAACCTTGTACCCGGCGAGGGCTACGTGGTGTTCCTCGCGGAAGAAGGCAGAGGTGCGGGAGCGGAGATCACAGAGTCCAGCCCAACCGCAGTGTGGGCGATTTCCGACGTGCCACCGAACGAATTTTACACTTCGCAACGTCTGATGAACGGGTACCAATACATCACCACGCGTGACGGAACGAAGCTCGCCGTGAACGTAATTTTGCCTGGCCCACCGGAGGCGGGCCCCTATCCAACATTGGTCGAGTACTCGGGGTACGATCCTGCCAACCCCGACTCCCCACAGCCCAGCACCATGTTGGCCACGATTCTGGGTTATGCTGCAGTCGGGGTGAACATGCGGGGCACGGGTTGCTCCGGCGGATCCTTCAACTTTTTCGAGCCGGCGCAGGTGGCGGATGGCTATGACGCCATCGAGATCATCGCGCAACAGCCGTGGGTCAAGTTCAATCGCGTTGGCATGGTAGGCATCTCCTACCCGGGCATCTCCCAGCTCTTCACCGCGCAAACGCGCCCGCCACACCTCGCCGCGATCGCGCCGCTCTCGGTCATTTCGGACATCGGACGCGGCATCCTTTATCCCGGCGGGATCCTGAACAATGGTTTTGCGGTGGAATGGGCCCGGGAGCGCCAAGAGCAAGCTCGCCCGTTCGGACAAGCGTGGGCGGCCAAACGGCGCGATCAGGGCGACCAGATTTGCATCGAAAACCAGCGCTTCCGCGGCCAGAACCCCGATTTGCTCCAAATGATCCGCGACAATCGTTACTACAACCCTGCCGTTGCGGACCCGCTTAGCCCGGCAACCTTCGTCCACAACATCGACGTGCCCGTGTTCCTTGCCGGTGCCTGGCAAGACGAGCAAACCGGCGGTTATTTCCCCACCATGATCCCGAATTTCACTGGGACGACCAAGCTGCACTTCACGATCACGAACGGCGGCCACACCGACTCGATCGGCCCGGCAATTTTCACTCGCTGGTTCGAGTTCTTGTCGTTCTACGTGCGCCGGGAAATTCCACGACTGCCGCTCGACGCCAAATTCGCGCTTACCGTACTCGCCCAGCAAGTCTTCGGCGCACAACGCGTGACGGTCGAGCCCGATCGCTTTGTCAACGAGCCGGATTTTGAAACGGCACTGGCAAAGTTCGAGTCCGAGCCACGAATTCGCGTCCTCCTGGAAAATGGCGCCGGTAGTTCGCAGCCGGGCGCCCCAGCACCCCGAGCCGAGGTCTTGTTCGACCAATGGCCGCATCCAGACACACAGCCAACGATCTGGTACTTTGGCGCGAACGGCCGCCTGACCCCCGAGCCACCCGCGGAGCAAGCTGGGGCAGATGCTTATTTGTACGACCCTGCCCAAGGCCAACTGACTACGTTCGCTGGCGGCGACGGCGGCATTTGGCAGGCACTGCCGAACTGGAACTGGCGACCCTATGCGCCGGGCACGGTGGTAGCGTACGAAACCGACCCGCTCGAACAAACGATGGTGATGATCGGCTCGGGCAGCGTGGATCTGTGGATCCAGTCGACCGCTGACGACACCGATATCGAAGTCACGCTCAGCGAAGTACGCCCTGATAACAAGGAGGTGTACATCCAGAACGGCTGGGCACGGGCAAGCTTCCGGGCTTTGGACCTCAGCCAAAGCACGATCCTCCGCCCCGCTTACAGCGGCCGCCGGGAAGACGTGCAGCCGCTACCGCGCGGCGAATTTTCGTTGGTTCGAGTGGAACTGTTTCCCTTTGCGCACGTGTTCCGCCCCGGTTCCCGCGTGCGCATCGCTGTCGACAGTCCGGGCAATTCGCGTCCACGGTGGAAGTTCGAAACCCTGCAGTTCGATGAGCCGGTTACCAATTATGTTGGCCGCTCGGCCGCGACACCGTCGCGAATCGTGCTGCCCTGGATTCCCACCGTGCAAGGGATTCCCGCGACCCTGCCTCCATGCCCGTCGCTGCGGCTTCAGTATTGCCGCGACTACCAGCCCGTTACCAACACCCCGGCGGAATGACCTCGGTTTCGCAGCGGCCTCGCCGAACGACGTTGGCGCGGCCGCTGCGAACGGAGAGTGAAGTGCATCTACGCGGCACAAAGCAGCACGTTCTTTCCAATGCAGACCCTCTCGGCTTGGCGTTGCGACCGTACTGACCACCGCGAGCCCTGGGCTGGCTGCGCGCGCTGAGCAAGAAATTTATTTTTCTCTCCCCCTTGTGCGCACCACCGGAGCCAGGTAAAAGGTGGCTTCAGTTACACCGGAATGGTTGTTTACATTCCGCAGGCAAACCAGAAGCCTTCAAGGACATGCAGCACCTCCGGTTAACGAGTTTCAAGAAAGGAGGGCCGCGCATGGCAACTGGAACAGTAAAGTGGTTCAACCCTGAAAAAGGCTTTGGTTTCATCCGTCAGGAAAACGGCGAGGATGTATTCGTGCATTACTCCTCGATCCAAGGCCAGGGCTTCAAAAGCCTCGAAGAGGGCCAACGAGTGAGTTTCGACATCACTCCGGGTCGCAAGGGGCCGCAAGCCACAAACGTACAAAAGCTGTAACCTTTTCTGCATACAGCGACTTTGGCCCGGTGAGTCGAGCAATGTTGCTCGGCACGCCGGGCCAAAGTGTTTGTGCACGTTGGATTTTTTCTCCCGATTGATTCTCCGCAAACAAGGCGACAGGATGCTGGCATGGCAACGTTCGCGCTGATCTCCGACCCGCACATCACGGTGCCCAACCCTCGAACTGGCTGGATGTTGTCGGAGCCGATTCCAAACGAGCCGACGATGTACCACTACAGCGTCGAACTCCTCGAACGTGCCATCGAGGAAATCAACGCGTTGCCCGACGTCGACTTTGTCCTGTGCGCCGGGGACCTCACCAAGGACTCCGAACCTTACAATCACGACGCCGCACGTGAACTGTTGTCGCGGTTTCGCAAGCCGGTGTACTGCGTGCCAGGCAATCACGACCAGCCTCGCCCTCCGCACTTGCGCCCTACTCAATACCTCGACCCCGACGTTCGCCCTCTGTCGACGCCCGAGGTCGCGCGGCTCTACAGCGACTTTGGGTTTCAACGGAGCGATCTTCTCGCTTATAGCTGCGACCCGACGCCCGACCTCCATCTCATCGGTTTGTGCTCTGCCAAGCCCGACGACGATCGCGGCCGAATCCCTGCGCGCACTCTCCGCTGGCTCGAAGAAGATCTCGCCAACCAGCGCGATCCCGAAAAAACGGTTGTCGTCATGCTTCATCACAGCATCGTGGAGCATGTACCGGGAGAACGGGTGGACCCAACGTTCTCGTGGTTCCACGTCGAGAACTCCGACGAACTGAAAAATATTCTCCGCCGGTACGGGGTGCGCATCACGCTGTCGGGACATCTCCACATTCAGGACATCAAAGAAGAGGGCGGGCTCTACAACATCGTGACTGCCTCGCTTGCGGGCTATCCGCATGCGTACCGATTGTTTCGAGTGGAAGACGGCACACTGGAAATCCGTAGCCGCAGGCTCCAATCGATCCCGTCGATCCCCGACTTGCAGGCATACTCACGGGCTTATACTGCGAGTACCTTCATCGACATCATTGCCGACTCGCTTTGCAACCCACCGTTTGCGTTCGAACGCAACGAGGCACGCAGAATCGCGGAGCGGCTGCGCGACTGGTGGCCAACGGTTGCCGAAGGCGACGAGCGCTTTGCGTATACCGCCGACGACGTTGGTCACGCCGCCCTTGCAGCCTACGTGAACTCGTTTAGCGATAGCGACCCGCCGGACAACGACTGCACCTTGATCCTTCGCTCCCGATAGGCGGCGCCCTACCCAATCACCTTCGCAGTCCGCGCACCCAACGCTCAGCAACCGTCGCCGGCCACGCAACGGCAAGCACTGGTCGAACAATCCAGCGTGGCCGAGCGTTGCGCTGGCGTATCCCATCGAATGCCTTCGGGGACCAAGCTGCCGAACGCCACGGAGTACGCGACCCGAACCTGAGATCGATCGCGCCGGTCAAGTACTACCAAGTCCTCGCAGCGCGCTCGCGTGCCACCACTACGGGACAGAGACCGGTTCAAGCTCTCGCAGGTATCGCGGAGCCACGTCTGGATGTTTGCGGCTAAATCGGCGGGCATGGGGCCGACCGGAGCCGCGGGCGCGCCACTCGCTTTCGGGGGCACCGGTCTGGGAGCAATCGGTGCCACTGTTGGCACGGCTGCAACCTGAGCTGCAACCGTTGGAGGGGCCGGTCGCGGTTCGACCACCTGCGCCGTACCTGGGATCGTCGGTGGCTCCGGGGCAACTCGCTGAACCTCCGCTCGCTCCTCGGGCGCCAATCTGGTCTTGGCTGCCTTCGCTGCGGCTTCTCTCTGCCGCTCTTCTGCCTCGTTGGACGCTCTGTCGAAGGCCGCCTTGGCCTCGCCGTACAGCTTTTTCCGCTGAACCCAGTCTTGCCCGCGGAGATCCGCCTTCTGCAAGACTTCCTCCGCCGAGGCGTAACTTTCCTCAGCGAACTCTTCGGCCTGAGCTTGTTGGGCCCGCTTGCGCGCGGCAGTTGCGGCCTGGCGTTGTGCGGCTAACTCGCGCTCGGCAGCCGCCTCGACCTGGCGAAAACGGTCGACAGCAGCGTCGGCCAGCGTTACCGCCTGGCCCGGATCGCTCTCCACTGCACGCCGTGCCGCGTCGAGGAAATCTTGCCCGCGCGCATACCCTGCTTGCAACGAAGGAAACGCTTGCGCTGCGCTCTCGGCAGACCGCGCCAATCCCCTCGCGCGTTCGATGGCTTCGTTGCCCCGCTGCCGAGCGGCCAACTCTTCCCCCGCCCGCTGCAGCGCGCTCGTCACCTGCACTCGCAGGTCGGCTAACTTGGACTCGGCAGTACGCAGGTCCTGCACTCCAGGCTCGGGAAGCCCGAGAAGCCGTTCGACTTCCCCAATCAACGCCCGGGCCGCGGTTCGGTCTTCCTGCTTCGGAATTGCTGCCAGCCGTTCGCTTTCGGTGCGCAGTTGATCGCGGATGTCCCCAATCCAGCGTTGGCGCCGGTTGTGGACCGCTGCCCGATAGAACTCATCCGCCTCGGCCAAACTTTGCAACGCATCTGTTACCCGCCGAGATTGCCACAAGCGTTCCGCCCGCAGTCGAGCATCGTTCGCCCGAGTGTACGCCACCTCTCCGGTGGCATCGAACGCCACAGCCTCTTGGGCAGCATCGCTCACTTGCGCCAAACGGGCTTGCCACGCCTCGTCTCTTGCCTTCCGGTACAAGCTGCTTGCCGCCTCGGGATTGGTTTTTGCCCCTGCTTCAGCAGCCAGCCAGGATTCACGGGCAAGCGTCGGCGCCGAAACCTGTAGGGCCTCCGCTCTTAACCGCTCCAGCTCTGTCGGCGTTTCGCGCGCGTCGCGTGGCGCAAGCACGAACACCCCTACTCCCACCGCAACACAAAGGGCTAACAAACCCGCAACCAACGCTGGGAGGCCAGCACGGCGTTTTTTCCCTCTTGTGAGGGCGCGGGCAACCGCTTCCTCGGAGGTTGCCGGTTCGACCGTAACCGACTGCAACGCTTCAGCAAACTCGAGAGCGGAGCGGTACCGATTCTCCGGAACAAGGCGAATTGCTCGCTCGATCACGCGCCGCAACCGTGCCGGAACCCCAGGTGCCACCGACTGCAACTCGTGTTCGGGGAGGTATGCCAAGTCGCCAGTACCTCCTTCGGGGTTTTCCTGGCGTCGCACTCGGAAGGGATACACCCTATTTCCCGCTAACGCTTCGAACAAAACGACCCCGAGCGCAAAGACATCCGCCCGCGCATCGGGGCGTTCGGTGGCACCTGGTTGGGCCTCCGGCGCGCGGTACGGCAACCCCGCACCAACGAGGGGCAGCGACAAGACGAAGCTACTGCCATCGGGGACCTGCACAATGGTTTCCGGACAAACGGAACCGTGCGGGCACGCACCCCGACTGTGGAAAGAGTGAAGCTGGGTGGCAACCTGCACGCCTAGCCGCACCACGTCCGTCCACGGCAGTGGGCCGGATTCCACTAAAATGCGGCGCAGCGTTCTTTCTTCTCCTGAAGACTCGGAAAGATCGTCTGCGCCGTTTGGCCAGGAATGGTTGGTGTCGGCACCATGCAAACGCTTGGAATTTTCTGGGAACGGGGGCATAGGAAGCATGAGTGCTTAGCTGCCTGCATACCACCGGTGGTGTCGCTGAAATTTTCATGTGGTACGCACGCGGAAATGGCAGAGAATGTTGGTTTCCTTGTCAGGCAGCTACGAGAATGACACAAAACGTCTTCATCGAAGTGCAACGAGGAGGAGCGTGCAGGAAAAACGCGGTCGGGAAAGTCGGGGGCTAGCAGCATCCTAAAGTGAGCGAGCGCACAGCGGGCGGTACAGGCTCGTGACGCTGGAGCACTTACAAGCCGACCCTGCAGGCGATCTTGAGGACCAGGACGATGAAGGCCGGACAAAAGCTGGAGGGTTTACTGAGTGGGGTTCGAGCACTGGAGTGCTCGCTTCTTGGGCCGGCAGCAGTTGGTATGCACCTGGCCGATCTAGGTGCGGAGGTCATCAAGATCGAGCCTCCAGGCGGAGACTATGTGCGGAGGATGGCGTTCCCGATCATCGATGGGGTATCGCTCCTCCACTGGCACCTCAACCGCGGCAAGCGCAGCCTCGTGTTGGACTTCAAGCACCCCAAAGCGGTGGAGGTGTTCTTCCAGCTCGTGGAACAGGCGGACATCGTGATCGAAGCCATGCGCCCTGGCGCCTTGGCTCGCCGAGGCATCACGTTCGACCGTATGTGCCAGCACAATCCGCGACTGGTGTTTTGTACGGTTACAGGGTATGGGCTCGACGGTCCTTACCGCGACTTGCCCGCACATGGAATTGCCTTCGACGCTTGGGCCGGCGTTGCCCGGCCGACAGTCGAGGCGCATGGCTTTCCCGCGATCCCCAGCTACACCGCAGTCGGAATCAATGCCGGGCCGCTGTATGCTGCGTTGGGCATTCTCGCTGCGCTGCTCCGTGCACGCACAACGGGCAAGCCATGCTGGATCGAGGTGGCGCAAAGCGACGCCGCAGCAGCATTCAATTGGAACGGCATCGAGGGCAACAAAGCCTACGAACGACCCGAGACCGAGGTCACTGGCAACGACGGCGATGGGCAAGGAGCGCGGCGCCCGGTTGGCGACAACAGCATGACCGACGCTGTGCGTTACCAGTATTACCGCACCAAGGACGGGTTGATCCTGTTCATGGCATCGGAACAAAAATTCTGGCGCAACTTTGCCTACGCAGTCGGGCGGCCCGACCTGTACGAACGCAACCCCGGAGCACGGGTGGCGGACCACGCGCGTGGGAACCTCGCGCTCCGCGAGGAACTCGCGAACATCTTCGCTACGCGCACGACGGCAGAATGGGTACAGTTTGGCCTTACTGCGGACGTTCCGATCGCCCCAGTGAACGACGTGAAGTCCATCACGCAGGATCCCCATTTTCAAAGTCGCGTGGGATTCTGGCCTCGGGAACAAGTCGGCACGGAACTCATGCCGACTCCGGTGCGGCTCGTCGGCGAATCGATCCCCCCACCGAGCGCAGCCGCTGTCGAACCTGGGAAAGACGCCGACTACATCCTGCGCGAAATTCTTCGCTACGCCCCGGAGTACATTGCGGAGTTGCGGGCTTCCGGTGCACTGGGGTGAGAAGAAGTCCCCAGCCCCGACAAGCCGCGGGGTGCATTGCCGTTAGCCAAGTCACGAGCGTGCGCGGCGGATCCTATGCCCGCAACATCCGCGACATCGCCCCCGCCCAAAGCACTTCGCTTCTTCCCCGGAGAGTTCCTCGGCCGGTGGCGTGGAAGGGTTCCGTGCCTACGGCGAGGCGTCTTGGCGAATGCGGGCGCGGCCGTGCGCATCCACCTCCACTTGCTTCAGCGCACGCAGGCGAGTCACCAAGCGTGGAGATCCTGGTGGTCGCACAAAGCCCTGTTCCTTTAAAGCGCGCTCCAACACGTCGAGGTTCACCCAGCGCCCTGGCTCGCCACCCGTCAGGCGGTGGATAGTCGCCACGATTTCCTCCGCCGAGGCCGCTTGCGCTACCGGTTGTACCTGTTCCGGTGGCGAAGGCGTCGCTCCTCGTTTACGCGGTTGCGACCCGCGTGTGCCGGCTCCAGGTGCCGGGGCGGCGCTGCTGGCACCTGCG
>CAZHQG010000023.1:0-47500 GCA_964534275.1 uncultured Binatia bacterium (SeqCode)
GGGGGTTTGGGTGAGGGGCGCGACCATTTCCGTCGGTTCAACTTCGCTCTGCAGAACCGCACTTGGCTCCGCGGCTCGCTGTTCCCGGTGCCCGAAGTGGTCTTTCAGGAGCCAGCAGTCGCTCGCAGTCTCTGGCGACGCATCGTCAGCCAACGGCGCATTCTCCCAGCGTGCCTCTAGCGTGCGTCGACCGCAACGGTGCACCGCGACCGAACGCAATTGTGCGAACGGTGGCAAGTAGGTAGAGGAAGCGCATGAATTTGGGAAAGCTGGGGATCAGTTTGCCGGTGCCGCCGGACGTTCCGGCCTGTGTTGCGTGGGCTCAGCGAGCCGAAGACTTGGGCTACGAAAGCGTGTGGATTGCCGATACGAACGGACCCGATCCGTTCGTGCTAGCTGCGGCTGTAGCGCAAGCAACCAAACACTTGCGGGTGGGAATTGCGGTTTCCCCAGTGTACACCCGCACCCCAGGCGTCCTCGCGCAAGCGGCGGCCACGCTGGGCCAACTGGCGCCCGGGCGTTTCATTCTCGGCTTGGGCTCGTCGAGCCACGCCATCGTGGAACAGTGGCACGGACTCGAGTTTCGCAAACCGGTCTCCCGCGTGCGTGAAACCGTGCAGTTGGTGCAGTCGCTGCTGCGCGGAGAGAAAAGCGCCTTCGAAGGCAGCACCGTTCGCTCTCGGGGACTGCGCCTTCTCATGGTGCCAAAGGAACCAGTGCCAGTCTACGTCGGGGCGCTACGCCCTCCGATGTTGGAGCTGGCTGGCGAAGTGGCAGACGGCGTCGTTGTCAATCTGTTCCCGGCGGACGCGTTGCCGAAGATGCTGGAACATGTGGCTCTCGGAGCGCAACGAGCCGGGCGCGACGCGAAGTCGCTCGAAGTGGTTTGCCGCCATCAGGTGATGGTCACCGAGGATCGGGAAGCAGCCCGGGAACTCTTTCGCGCGGCGCTGACTGGATACTTTGCCACTCCGGTCTACAACCGTTTCGCCGCTTGGTACGGATTCGAAGAAGAAGCGAGGCTCATTGCCGAAGGGTTCCGCAAGGGCGACCGTGCTTTGACACGTCAAGGCATGAGCGACCGCTTTGTCGACGCTCTCGCTATTTTCGGATCCCTGGAAGAGTGCCGCGAACGCATCGCGCAGTACGTGGCCGCTGGCGTCACCACGACCGCGGTGAGTGTCCTGAGCTTCGACCCGGACGTGATCCGCAAAACCATCGAGGGGCTCGCACCAGCCAATCTGCCCACCGGGTGACTGGGCAGACAGGCTTCGCTAGGCCAGCCTGTGACGCAACTCGATTCCGCTCTCCGCTCAGAGGCGGGGCGCGACGACAACCACAACGGCCCTGCGCGCAGCGGCCCAGCAGAGGGCGACTTCGCGCGGCGCTTCGCCATCGCGCACGCGTTCGCGATCGGAATGCCCGCACAGGCTCTGAACGTTCGCGATGGCTTCCTCTCGCGAGGAACGAGTCCTAGTCCGACCGTGCTGTTACTGGTGAACGATCACGCTGCGGGCGACCTCGCCTTGCTCGATCAGGCTCATGGCGGTGTTGATTTCGTCGAGCTTCAGTTTCCGGCTCACTAGCTCGTCGAGCTTGATCCGCTTGGCCATGTAGAGGTCGAGGATTCTCGGCATGTCGTAACGGAATCGCGGCGAGCCATAGTACGAGCCAATCACTCCCTTTTCCTCCAAGGGAAAGTTCATTGCCGGGAAGGTGACCTGCTGGCCCAAGGCAGGCACGCCCACAAGCACCAATTTGCCCCCGCGGCGCACGGCGGCAAACGCCTGCTGGATCAAATCCGGGTTGCCGACAACCTCGAACACAAAGTCGGCGCCTTTGCCACCTGTAAGCGAACGGACTTGATCGGTCCAATCGCCTTGTTTTGGATTCACCGTATCGGTCGCGCCAAACACCTTGGCTAGATCCAATTTCTTTTCCACAACGTCCACGGCAATGATGCGTTCCGCTCCACACACCTGCGCCCCCTGGATGACGTTCAGCCCGACTCCGCCGCAGCCTACCACCGCAACCGTGTCTCCAGGTTCTACCCGCGCGGTGTTCATCGCGGCCCCAACTCCGGTCATGACCCCGCAGCCCACGAGACACGCGCTGGTCAGTGGCACGTCTTTGCGAATGGGAATGACCGCTTGCTCCGGCACCACGGTATACTCGGAAAACGAGCCACACCAGTGGCGGAGAGGCTGCCCTTCGACCTTGAAGCGTGTCGTCCCGTCGTACATCGCTCCGGACATCGTTGCCATCGCCGCTTTTTCGCACAGGTGCGGCCGTCCTCGACCGCAGTCGCGGCAGTAACCACACGAATACAGCCAAGTCAGAACAACATGGTCGCCCTTCTGCACGGAAGTAACGCCAGGACCAACTTCCTCCACGATGCCAGCGCCTTCGTGTCCGATGATAATCGGCGGCATCATAGGCAAGAGCCCCCGCTGAATGCTCAAATCGCTGTGGCACACTCCGCTTGCCACCACTTTGACCAGCACCTCGCCCTGATGAGGTGCATCGAGCTCGACCTCACGAACCTGGAACGGTTCGTTCCATGCTTGCAGGACAGCAGCACGCATGTTCAACTCCTTTCTCTCCAACAGGTTCTCGACTCGGCTACTACTTGCAAGCCACTCTTAACGCAATGAGCACAAAGAATGACAAACCGGTGGCCGTGGTAACCGCGGCAGCCCAGCGTTTGGGTAGGGCCATCGCGCTTGCATTCGCGCGCGCCGGCTACGATTTGGTCGTGCATTACCGCGCGAGTCGTGCCCAGGCCGAAGACACGGCAGAGTTGGCAACTGCTTGTGGGGCACGGGCCGTCGTCCTCGGAGCCAATCTCGCCATCCGAGCAACTGCTGAGGAGTTCGTTGCGAATTGCCTGTCGGCCTTTGCCCGAGTCGACGTGCTGGTTGCGAACGCTGGAGCATTCGAGCGCACTCCCGTGAACGAATTTTCCGACGACGCATGCCAGCGCATGCTGGCGGACAACTTGTTCGCGACGTTGTGGGTAGCGCGCGCTTTCGGAGTGGAAATGCGCGCGCGCGGAGGAGGCAGCATCGTCGCCCTGGCCGACGTTGCTGCACTTCGGCCGTGGCGTGGGTACTTGGCGTACAACATTGCCAAGGCGGGGGTGGTTGCACTCGTGCGCACATTGGCAAAGGAACTTGCTCCAGAGGTCCGGGTGAACGCGATTGCGCCCGGACCTGTCCTCTTTCCGCCGGGTTTCGACCCGCAGGCACGACAGCGGGAGATCGAGCGCACGTTGCTCAAGCGCGAAGGGCTGCCCGATCACGTAGCGGACGCCGCCCTGTTTCTTTGCCGTAACGATTACGTGACGGGCGTGGTGTTGCCAGTCGATGGCGGGCGTTTACTCGCAGGTGACGACGGGTACTGAGTTCTGGTTGAGCGTGTTTGGTCGCTCTGGACCGGTCGAAATTGAAATCGGCCCGGGAACGGGCGCTTTTTTGCTGCAGGAGGCCGCGCGCCGCCCGCAGGTCAACTTCGTTGCGATCGAGAGTTCACGCAGTCGAGCGGAAAACCTCGAAGCGCTCGTCCGCAGCCGCGGCCTGACGCACGTACGAGTCGTGCACGCGCCTGCTCAATGCGTAGTGCACCACATTGTGCCAACGCGCAGCGTCGCCGCATACCACATTTATTTTCCCGATCCCTGGTGGAAGCGCCGGCACCACCGACGGCGCCTTCTCACTCCGGCCTTTGCTCGCGACGTAGCGCGGACGTTGGTTCCGGGTGGACTGGTCGCATTTGCCACCGACGTGGACTTTTTGTGGACGATGGCAATTCAGTGCTTTGTAGGCAGTGCTGGGCTCACACTGCGTGAGTTGGCTCCTCCTTTCCGCAGGTCGACACGTACCCGGTTCGAAGAAAAGGGGCTCCGTCGCGGCGCCACCATTTACGAGGGATGGTTCGAACTCCCCGCAGAAGCCAAGGTGGCAGCTAACGCGCCCGCGTCGATTTCAACGTGCGGTAACTCGTCGAACGTCGGCCCAACGGAGCCCGCCCAAGAGCGGTAATGTTGTCAGATAAACGCCCGTCGCCACCGCAGCACAAACCGCTCCGCTCGTCGTCGGCCAGGCCACCGCAGCGAGGCCGCCAGCAGCACCGGCTACGAACGCTCGCGTTCCTTCCCGTACGCAATCCGCAACCGCGCCGCGAGTAAACGGGAACACAAACCAGAGCCCAAAGCCCACCAAGGTGCTGACGACCGTTGCCGCGGCTGCGCCCGACAACCCGTACGTAGGGATCCACAGAAAATTCAGGCCGATGTTCAGCAGCGTGCACACCGTGCTCACGCCGATGAGCAACCGATAGAGGCTCTGAATCAGGTATACGTTGAGGTAAACGGCACCAAGAAAGCTGAGCAGCATGTTCCAGCTCAACCAGGCAACCGCCGGAGCCGCCGTTCGGTACTTCGCCCCGAACACCAACTCGAGCAACTCCGCACCCGCGAACGTGCAAATCAGAGCCAACGGTACCGCAGCCGCCGCAAGGTATCGAAACCCGAGTCGGTAACGCCGCCGAAAACGCTGGGGGTCGGAGGTATGGGCAGCGGCGAGGAGAGGAAACAAGGACAACATGACGGCCTCGGGCAAAATGCCTAAGGCCTCGGTGAGCCGCACTGCTGCAGCGTACTGGCCAACTTCCTCGGCTCCACGCAGGTGGTAAAGGATCACTTGATCGATCCGAAGGGCAATGGTGAAGAGCAGCCCCAACAGGCCGACTTGAAAACCCTCGGCCAGCAGCATGCGTACCCGAGCGGGCACCAGCGACCAGCCAAAGCGTACCCGGGCCCGCAAGGACCGGAGAAACAACGCACCCACTCCCAGAGCGTTTGCCAACCCGGCAACGAACACCCCAACAACCGAAGCCTCCCACCACCAGCAAAGCCCGACGAGCGCAAGAAACGATACACTGCCAACCAGGCTTATGCGGTAGTAAGCCGCCACTTCTAGCCGGCTTTGGAAATAAGCCCTTGCAAGAAGATCGAACCCGAGAGGCAAAGCTCCAAGAGCAAGAAGCAAGCAGCGATAACTCACGGAATCCAAGGCGAGCAACTTGCCAAGAACTGCCCCGAGGCCAGCAACGCTCAGCCCCAAGACAACCTTGAGAGCCAAAGCGTTGCTCAGCAACGCGGCCGCTTCCGACTGCTTCGCCGCGAGTTCGCGCGTCAACACGCGCTCCATGCCCAAGTCGGTCAGGAAGCCAAGCAAGAAGACCAGGGTTCCAACAAAGGCATACACACCAAATTGCTCGGCACCCAACATCCGCGCGAGCGCCACGGAGGTGGCAATGCCCGCCACCTTGTGCAGCGCCATGCCGGCGAGTCCAGCCAAAGAGTTATTGAGGAAGCGGCTGGTCATTTCGGGCTCTTTCAGTCACGGAAGTCCGCACTTTGCAAGGCGTGGCGTGGTTGCGGGAGCGACCACGCCTGCACGGACCGTCCTGGCGCAGGCTTACTCCTGCAGTCCGAGCTCGCGCAACGGCAGCCGGCCGCGAACTCCATCGATGAAGCCGCGCACGAGCCACAGGTAAGACTTTAGGCGGTCGCCTCGGAACACGCCGGCAACGATCCACCAGCCGACACCCAGGAAAAACAAGGTGACAAACTTACAAAGCTGCGCAGGCGACGCGTGTTTTCTGGCGAACAAGATGCTGTTGCGGCCAAGGAAATAGAGAACGGGAAAGGGGCGCGGTCGGGCCGGGTTCGATGCACCAAAACCGCGGTGGTAAATGACAGCGTGTCCGTTGTAGACAATTCGAAAGCCTGCTTTGCGCGCCCGGGCACACCAGTCGACGTCTTCGTGGTAACCAAAGAACGCTTCGTCGAAGCCCCCAATGCTTTCCACTGCGGCCCGACTCAGCATCATGCCGTTGCCAATCACCGAGTCGACGTCCTTGACGCAAGTCAGTTCCGGGCCGTCGGGTACCCGCGACCCGACCACGTGAACTAAATCGCGGTGGTAGCGGATCTCTGCATAGGCACCCCAGACGATGCGTGGGTTTTCGAGCAAGAGATTCTTCGCTCCTACCGCACCAATGCGCGCATCGGTACGTGCCACCCGAACGAGCTCGGTCAACAGATCCGGATGGAGCTCCGTGTCGTTGTTCAACAACAGCACGTAGTCCGCCCCTCGCTGCATTGCGTCGGCAATCCCGCGGTTGTTGCCACCACAGAACCCCAGGTTTTTTTCCATCACCAGAACACGTTGGTCGGGAAAGTGTTCCTTGATCGCGGCAACGCTGCCGTCGGTGGAAGCATTGTCGACGACGGTCGCACTCCAGTTCGAATACCGAATCCGCGGCAACGTGGAGAGACAGCGCAAGATGTCCTCCTTCCCGTTCCAGTTCAGGATCACGATGGCGACGTGCGGTTCAGCCATAACTCTCGAGTCTCCTCTTCTCGTGCCAATCGGCCTGGCTTGCGAGACCAAGTTCTTTCACGGGAACAGGCCGGCCAACGATTCCATCTCGTACCCCGCGAAGCCGCAAAACGAACCCGGCCCACTCGTTGCGCCGCCACCGAAACACCGCGTCCTTGACCAGATTCACCGCCAAATGGAGGGCGTACTTCGCTTGCAAATGAGGCGGAGCGTTTTTCCGCACGAACAAGATGGCATTTCGCGCCGAAAGGTACGTAATCGGACTCTCGTAACCGCCGCCGCCTGTCGATGCGTGCACCCGGTGGTACACCAACGCCGAAGGCACATAACCCACACGATAACCTGCACCGCGCGCTCGCGTGCACCAGTCTAGGTCCTCGTGGTACGCGAAAAACTCCTCGTCGAACAGGCCCACCCGATCCAGTGCTTCGCGCCGCAGGAGCATGGCGCATCCCGCCACATAATCCACCAACGCAAACTCGTTGAACTGGGTGATGTCCGGCTCCATCCAACCACGTCGTTGCACGAGGGGTCCATGGTAGGTGAGCACACCAAAGGCAATGTCGATTCGAGGTGGCTGCTCCTGCGTAAGGGTTTTCGCTCCCACGGCCGCGAGCCTGGCATCGGATTGGAGCGCGGACACAAGTTCACGCAAGCACTCAGGATCGGCAACGGCGTCGTTGTTGATCAAAAACACGCCCTCTGCGCCTTGTGCCAAGGCTTCCCTCATGCCCGCATTCGCCCCGGCGGCAAACCCGCGGTTTTCGGGAAGCAAAATCCACTGAATATTCGAGCCGACTCCGACAAGTTCGTCGCGCGGGTCCTCCAGCGAACCGTTGTCGACAACGAAGATCCGCCAAGGTGGCATCTTGCCGGCAAGCACGCTTTCCACACACGCGCGGGTGAGAGCGGCTTGGTTCCAATTGACCACCACCGCCGCCACTTTCATCACCGGGTTTCACTCCGCCGGACGGTGAGCGACCGCCAACACGCCACCAGCCACAAGCCAAGGGGAGATGGCAAACGCGAGGCGCTGTACAAGTCGCCCTCGGCGGTTGAGCTCCCACCGCTTATGCCCTGGCGCCATGTCGAACATGCCCACACGGTACCCAAAGAACGAAGAGGAATCGACCCAAAGGCCCTTGCCCAGAGGTAAATGGAAGTCATCTGCGTGCATCGACGCCACGTGAAATCCTGCCTCCTCGAGGAAGGCGCGCAACTCGCGCGCCGAGAATCGGTACTCCGCAAACTGCAAAGCCAGGCCCATGCGCCGCTTTTGCCAGTCGCGAAAACGCCGCAAGTGGTTGATCAGGCAACGGCGCCAGGGATTGTTGTAAGGGACCGCGACGAGCGCGACCCCGCCGGGCCGCAAAACGCGGTAAAGCTCCCGCAACGCTTCCACAGGTCCGGACTCTTCGTGTTCGATCACGCCCAGGGAAATCACTCCGCCGAGGCTGCGGTCGCGAATCGGGAGCCTTCGGGTATCCGAAGCAAACAACCACCCACGGGCGCCATGTCGACCAGCGGCGGCAAGCGCTTCGTAGGCGACGTCCGTACCCAGAACGCGAAATCCCTTGCCCCGCAAATAGATCACCCACCGAGCCAAACCGCAGCCCGCATCGAGCACCACCGTGTCGCGCGGCAGTTCCCGCAAGAACACCGGCAGGGTTGTTTCGAACTCGCAAAGCTCCACGTGGTCGGCAACGCTGTCAAAGCTCCAGAAGATCTGGCTGGCTGCGATTCCTGTGTCCGTGGTGTAGTACTTGAAGCTCACTCGCCGTTCCTCTCGCGCAGTCCGAGCTCGACCAACGGAATCGGCCGGTCTCGCATCGCGTCTAACATTCCTCGCACTTTCAGTACCACTCCTTCCTGCTCACCGGTGAGCGAGCGCCGCAAATACTGCAAGGGCAACGTGGCCAACTGGAAGCAAACGAACTTCGCTTTTTGCCACGGGGTTCCGTGTTTGCGAACAAACAACACCATATTGCGGCCGGCAAGATACTGCCGCAGGCTCACGAATCGACGGCCACCGGAACTCCCGTGGCCCTTGTGGAAAATCCGGCCTTCAGGAGCAAACACGATGCGGTACCCGGCCTTCCGTGCGCTCGTGCACCAATCCACGTCCTCGTGGTACGCGAAATACTCGTCGTCAAATAGCCCGATGTCGAGCAACGCTTGGCGGCGAAGTAGCATTGCTGTTCCCGGCACCCAGTCGACGTCGCGCACCCGGGTAAACCGAAAGTCATCTGGCCAATAGTATCCCACCAAACGCACCAGCCCTTGACGGTAGGTCACGTGACCGTATGCGACCCAAATGCGCGTGGGGTTCTCCCACGCGAGAATTTTCACACCGACTGCCGCAATGCGAGGATCGCTTTCAGCCACTGCAACGGCAGCGCGCAGCACATTGGGTTCCACGATCGTGTCGTTGTTGAGGATAAAGACGTAGTCCGCTCCGAGGTCGAGGGCGTAGCGAATTCCGACATTGTTTCCTCCCGCGTAGCCGAGGTTGCGGGGCAGCCGGATGCACGGCACCTGGGGGAAGCGCGTCTCGATTTCCGGTCGCGGGTCGACGCGCGAACCGTTGTCGACCACCACGGTCGCAAAGTTCGGGTAGTCGATGCGTACCACGCTTTCGAGGCACTGAAGCGTGTCGGGAAGGCCGTTCCAATTGAGGATCACAACTACCACCTTCGGCGGACTGGTTCGTGCCTCACCCATCGACCACCTCACGATACACCTGAAGCGTCGCCTTGGCCGTTTCCACCCAGGAAAACTGCCGTGCGCGCCGCAGCCCTGCAGCACGTAGCCGGGCGCGCAACGCGTCGTCGGTCGCCACCGTGCGCAAGGCCGCCCGCAACTCTTCTACTGTGATGTCGCGCAGGAACAGCGCCGCGTCCCCGACCACCTCCGGGATCGAACTGTGGTGCGGCGCGATGACCGGGCAGCCGGAAGCCATCGCCTCGAGAAACGAGAGCCCGAACCCCTCGTAATGCGAGGGGCTGCAAAAGGCCAAGGCATGGCGGTAGAGCGCTGCAAGGGCATGGTCGGACACCTCGCCCACATAACGCACCCCATGTGGAGGCTCGGCTACAAAGCGCGGCCTGTAGCCCGGACGACACCGCCCGGCGAGCACGAGCCCGAGGTCCGGAAGCCCGAGCTGGGTGTACGCAGAAACCAACAGCTCGACGTTTTTTCTCGGTTGGATGGTGCCAGCGTACAAGACGTAGGGTTCGCTCACGCCGAACTCCGACAAAAGCTCCTCATCGCGACGATCGCCTTCATGGTGGAAGGTTGCGCTCGCGGCCAGAGGGACCACGGCAATCTTTTCGGTCCGCACATGCAACGTCCGGCAAAGGTCCTGCTGGGCATGATGGCTGTCCGTAATAATCTTGCGCGCCCTGCGCACCGACCACGGTACCAAGACTCGCTGGTGGAAGCGCTGCAACCACGAAAACGTTGCCGGCTGGTGAAACACCGCCAAGTCGTGCACGGTTACCACGGTCGGCACGCGTGGGAAGATTGGCAAAATGCCCTTCGTGCCGTGGTATACGTCGTAATGCCGGCGGGTGAGCAGGTGGTGGAGCTTTTGGTCCCAAAGTCCCTGTTCCCACACGGCGCGGATGGGTACTTCCAACACTTCGACTACCCGAGGGCCTAGGTCTTCTACGAGTGCAGCACGATCACAAATGACCGTCAGTTCGTGGTCTCCAGGTAGTTCCGAAAGTGCCCGCACCAGCTCACCGGCATACCTCGCTGGCCCCCCTTGTACCCCGAGCACCGCGCCGATTGCGATACGCATCACTCGCACTCGCTGCACGGCAACCGCGGCTTTCCTCCGTGGCCGCGTACGCCCATCCAGATCCCGCGGCACAGGGCTCCAAACAAGCGCCACTGGCGCCGCAGGACAAAGCCAAGCATGGTCGCCAAAAACAATCCCGTCATAGAAGGGCCGACAACCACCCAGTGCCACGGACGCAAGTGCTCGCGAGACACCAACAGCAGGTTTCTCGCTTTGAGCAAGGCGCTGGTAGCAGTCGCCCCAGCTAAGTATCCCCGCCAACCATCATGATACACGCAGGATGCGGGTACGATCGCGATGCGATAGCCCGCCGCGCGGACCCGCAAGCAAAGATCGACCTCTTCGTAGTACGCGAACAATTCCTCCCGAAAACCGCCCAATGCATGCACGAGCTCTGTAGCCAGTAAAAGACAGCAGCCAACCAAACCGGTCACCAGGCGATACGGGGAGTCGGCACGGCGGTACCGTACTAGCCGGCGCGGAAACGCGAGAAGCCACGGGCTCGTGCGTTCCCCCAACGAGAGCACTTGGCCCGTACCCCGATCCACAACCACAGGTCCGGCGATGGCAATTCGTTCCCGACCACGCACCGCGTCGACGAGGTGATTCAGTGCGTCCGGTTCCAGGACGGTATCTTGCGTTACCAGTAACATCCACGGCGCTCCCTGGGTGCGCGCATACTCCAAGCCCTGGTTTGCGGCAGCAGCAAATCCAACGTTCGCCGAGTTCCACACAATCTCCACGCCGGGGTGTGCGACACTCCACGTACGAAGCGCTTCACGGTCTGCGGGGAAGGAATCGTTGTCGACGACCACCGTACAAAAATTGGGATACGTTTGAGCCACCACGGACTCCAAGCAGCGCAACGCCACCTCCCCGCCATTCCAAGTCACCACGCACACGACCACAAAGTCTGCCTCGTTCACACCAGGCCCTCGAGGAACGCATCGCGAAAGCGTTTGGCACGGGCGGCCGGTGAAAAATGTTCCTCCATCAGTTGCAAAGCGCCGGCGGCCAGATCCTGCCGAAGCTCCGGCTCCCGGTGAAGCCGCCGGATGGCATTGGCCAATTCCGCCGGATTGTCCGGCGGAACCAAGAGGATCGACTGCCCGTTCCGGAACACCTCCTGCACGGCTGGCGTGTCCGCGGAAACGACGGCCCGCCCCACTGCTGCGCATTGGTAAAGCTTGTTCGGGATCACCATGGAAGCCTTGATGCCGCTGCTGAAAATGCCGAGACACACGTCGTGCTCGGAAATCAACTGCGGCAGCGCTTCATAGTCCACCCAACCACCAAGCACCACGTTCGGTAACGCGGAAGCGGACACCTCGGAAGCAACCTGGCTATAACCCCATCCGCCACCGCGAAGCGTAAATTGGATCTCGCGCTCTTCCCGTAGGAGCCTTGCGGCCTCGAGAATGACCTCGACACCGTGCAAAGGCAAAAACGACCCGTAGAAGAGTACCTTAGTCCTTCCTGTACGACGGAAAGATGGCATCGCGCGAAATACGTTGGTGTCGCAACCGAGATGGAACACTCGCACCTTGGTCCGGGGAAGATCGAACTCGCGACACAGAAACTCTGCATGCGCCACGGTGTCGATGACAATGCGGTCGGCAGCAGAAAGACTCCAGCGGTCGAGTCGATGGACCATCCGCGCACGGAAGCTGCGAGAAGGGAAGACCGCTCGATCCAGGACCACTGTCTCCCAAAGCGTCACCAAAGGCGCAAACACGACCGGGCGTTGTTTTACAAGACCGAGGGATTTCGCAACGAGCACATCGAAATTCCCCTGAAAGCCGGCCACCAAGATGCTCGCCGGGCAACGTCTGAGCGCACGAGCGAACGAACGTGCGGCCCGCAGATAGCCTGCGGCCAGGACAGGGAGTCGGGCAAGGCGAAAAAACTCAGGAAGCTTTACCGGGTGCGACTCCCATGGCGAGTTCTGACACGAGAGCACTTCACATCCTGCATCGCGGGCCGCCTGCTCCAAGATGCGGCTTACCGTGTATGCCTTCGGATAGGTGCCAAAGAAACACAGCCGCAACGAAGGCGTTGCCGCTGGGTTCTCATTCAAGCCTCGGCCCTCCGCCGCTCGGCTTGAGAATCGGCGCGAACGTTTTTTTCGACACGGGGCAACTGTTCGTCGAGTTCCAAGCAACGCAGGCGAAACAAAATATCCTCGATCAAGTTGCGGTTTCCGGCAATCAAGTCCGCCAGCAGACCGATCAGGACCGTTTGGAACCCGATGATGATGAGCAACACCGTGAGGAGCAGCGACTGGATGTGTCCGCCGCCGGTGCCCTGCACGTAGAAGTACAAAAATCGGATACCAGGAATCAGTCCGAGCACAATCAGGAGCCCGCCGACGTAGGAAAAGACCTTGAGTGGTTCGTAAAGAGCGTAGATCCTAACGATCGTTGCTGCCGAACGCTTGACGTACTCCCAGATCGAGTGGAAGAGTTTCGAGTCTCGCGTCGGGTTGGTCTTGACCGGCACGTGAGTGACCGGAAGGCGTTTTTTCCCTGCTTGGATGATGGTTTCGATGGTGTAGGTAAAGTCCGAAATCACGTTGAGCCGCAGGGCGGCTTCGCGACTCAACGCGCGGAATCCGCTGGTTGTATCGGGAATCGACGTGCCTGAGAGAGTGCGCACCACCCAACTGCCGTAGTACTGCAACAGGCGCTTACTGCGCGAAAAGTGGCGCACCGAAGCCGGATCGCGATCGCCGACGACCATGTCGGCCTTGCCTTCGAGAATCGGACGAATCAAAGCGGGAATATCTTCGCCGCTGTACTGGTTGTCCCCATCGGTGTTGACAATCACGTCTGCACCTAACCGCAGGCAAGCATCGAGTCCCGCTCGAAAAGCTCGAGCCAAGCCGCGGTTGTTCGGGAAGCGCAAGATGTAGTCGGCGCCTTCTTGTCGCGCCACTTCGGCTGTGCGATCACGGGAGCCGTCGTCGATCACTAGAATTTCGACAAGATCCACACCGGGAACCGTCCGCGGCAAGGACCGCAATGTGGCAGCAAGATGCGCTTCCTCGTCAAGGCAAGGAATCTGGATGATGAGTTTTCGTGGCTTCATCGGTGTCGACCGCCAAACAAGTTGTCACCGTGGCGGACAAGAGTCAAACCTTTGGTCTACGATCTGATCTGAAAAGGGTTTCGACTTGGAAACGATTTTCTCTCTCCTGTTTTCAGCCGCGATCTGGTTTGCCTGCCTCTATCTTCCCGGATGGTGTTGGTCGCCTTGGCTTTTAGCAAAAAAGCAAACAGGCAACGGCGCTAAGCTCCCCGCGCGGCTCTTCGTAGAAGTTGCCCTCAGCGCCGCGGCGACCTCGTGGGTTGGCTTTGTCTTGCTCGAGGCCGGTTTGTTTTTCCCTGGCGCGCTCGTAGCTGCCCTCGCCGCCGTTTCTGCACTTGGTTGGGTTTTGTCGCGCGGCGAATGCCGCCTGCCGTACGGTCGAACTGATTTCGGTTTCTTGCTCGTTGCCGTCGTCGTGGTGCCGTTCTTTTTCCCGCCATACCATGCCCGTATCGGTTCGAGCGACGCCACGGGGTATTTGGCAGCGGGGATCCACGTCGCGCGCAGCGGCACGCTCGTGGTGCACGATCCAACCGTGATGCTGATGGAGCCGGACTTACGACGGGCGTTCTTTCCCAGCGTCGCATTCGATCGGGGATCCCCGCCGTACCTACGCTTGGAGGGCGGATATATCTTGCGCAGCTTGGACTCCGGTGACGTGCTGCCTGCGTTCCACCACGGCATCGTCCCCTGGGTCGCACTGGCCGTGGCCACCATCGGCGAGGGCCGAGCAGAATGGGTGTTTTCCGCGTTCAGCGTGTTGAGTTGTGTTGCCTTGTGGGCCGCAGCGACGACTCTTGGTCTTGGCGCACGGTTTTCCGCGCTAGCTTTGCTCGCGACAGCTAGCCAAGCCCCCTTCTTCTTTTACGCCCGGTTTCCGATGCCTGAGGTGCCGGCCAGCTTCTTCATTTGGTCGGGAGTTGCACTTTCTGGGTACATGGAACAGCGCCGTCTTCTTATGTTGGCGGGGTTTTTACTCGGCTGTGCCGGGCTTTTGCGCATCGAGAACGCATTTTTTGCAGCGGCCGCTGTGATCGCTCTGTTGGCGATGCGCCCGACCAAACAACTTGTGCCGCTAATTCTCGGAACCGTGGTCCTCACCGGACACGCGATTGCGCACGCAGCCCTTTGGCGAACGCACTACTGGGGGAACCTCACGGGATTCTTTGTGGCTCACTGGGAGGTGTTTCCCGCGATCCTTTTGGCATTCCTCGCCGCCTACGCGCTCGGTTCGCGAAGCCGCGCGGGAGGCGCTTTCCTCGCCTGGGTAGCAAAGGCGTGGTTCCCTTGTGCAGTGATTGGTCTTGTCATTTATTCCTTGCGCTTCGGACCAAGCGACCCTTGGCGCCTCCTTCTCCATTGGTGCGGCCCTATTCCTGTACTTGCCGGCTTCGTGAGCCTTGGGGTGGCAGGGATCATCTCGGACAAGCTCGCAACTCACCTGACGGCTTGGCTCACTGCATTTGCGGCTGCTGTCTTTTTAATTGCCCCGAACGCCACCCCGGTCGATCTCTGGGTCCTCCGCCGGCTCGTGCCCATCGTGCTCCCTGGGCTATCCCTTCTCGCCTGGTTTGCTGTCGCTACCTGCTGGGGGCGTCTCACCCTGACGAAAAGACGCATGGTCCTGGCGGTCATGATCGCTGCCTGGTTCACCAGTAGCGTGCCGCCTTTATGGCGCATCCTGCGCCTGCCTTATTACGCTTCAGCTCGCACGCACGAGGCTATGCTTACCGAAACCTTAACGTCGCCGTGCGTCGCCCTCGTTCATGGGAGCGTGGCGCCACTGAGTTTCCCGCCCCTGCTTTGGGCAAAGCGCGGCTGTCCGATTTTTTACGTTCGGACTGCGCCACGATGGGAGCTCGCTGAACTTTTGGTCGCTCTCCGTCAACAGCCGGGAGCCGTTTATCTGATCACCCCTGCTGATCAATCGGAACTTCCGCGCACCAACGCGGTTGGCCGCTGGGTACCTTTACTGACCTACACTTTTCCTCTCGCTAGCCCCTTCTTTGCGCCCGATGACACGCTCGCCTGGAAAGAGGTCGGCCTCAGCGTCTACCGCTGGGTTCCACCTTGATCCGGGCTAAGCCCCGAGTGAGCGTTCGAGCATCGCTCCGGTGCGCGTAGCATTTTGGACCGCGATCGACATAGAGCGTACCCGGATGCAGAAGAACCGCAGGTGTGTCGCCTCGCCCCACACGCTGCATTTTAAAATCTCCGTGTACGGTCACGGGTTAACCGACCGCCATTCGGACAGCCACGCCGTACCAACCCGAATAAAGCAACTTGCAAGCGGCAATCCGCCGAGCGCGGGCGGACGCTCTCGACTTTCGGCGGAGCAACGACAGGAGTGGAAGCCGCTTCTCCTGCAATACGAAACGGCACACCGGGTGTTCCGAATAAAAAAGCCGGCGCTCGGACATGGTCCGAGCGCCGGCCGCTAGGACGAAACCTAATTCCGGATCAGTTCAGAATTCCCGGCCGTGCAACCACCTTGCCGTCGTCACAGTTCACCACTTCGGCGCCCAGGATTTCCACGTTTTCCTTTGCGAGCCCGTTGGGCAATCCGCTTTGGGTCAGGCACTGATCCAACGTTTGGGTCCCAAGCACGACACCTCGGGGATTTGCAGTAAAGCAGTTTGCCGCGCTCAGCTTGCACTCCACAACCGTGTCCTGGAAGGTAACCAACTGTTTCGATTTCGCTGGATGCTTGGTGCTGATCCCCGAGCGGGTCGTACGCAACGTCAGCCGCACCTTTACACGTTGGCCATTTTGCAACCCAAACATCAGCAACTTCACTTTCCCTTGTCCACCTGTCGCAGGGAATCGGCGCACGTCCAAGCGACCAAACTTCATCGTTGCGCCAACCGGATTCGAACCTGCAGGTGGTGGTAGCGGATCGGAATGAACCGCGAAGCAACCAGACGAAGGTAAGTTGCTTGAAGTTACCGTAAGGCCTCCTGGAGTACAGCTATCGAACCCACGTGCAAGCCAACTGGAAAACTTGATCGCCTTCGTCGGAAAACCTGTCTGGGCCTGAGCAACGCTGCCGACAGCTACGATCGCTACACCCGCCAGTACGCTCATCCATGCCTTTTTCATTTTCACCCTCCCTTTGTCCAATTGTTACGCCGATAGCCCACACATTGTCAAGAACTATCGCACCACGCCGCTGCGCGCGAGTTCTTTTCCGTTGGCCACGTTCACCAAACTTGCCCCGATCACCTCGATATTGTTCACACCGGTCCCCCCGCCAAGGTTGTTATTCGGGGCCAAACAAGTATTCAGGTCGGTCGCACCAATGATTGCTCCATTGGGCCGGACCACAAAAGCGTTCGGAGCGGCGGGGCAATTAACCGTCACGTCCGCAAAGGTGACGGTTGCCTTGCTCTTTGCCGGGTGTTTTGTGACCACCCCCTGGCGGGTGACCCGCAGCACAAGCCGCACGCGCACACTTTCACCAAACGTGAAGCCGCGCCCATACATCCGGATCTTTCCGGTTTTGGAAACTCGCACCCGAGCAAAGTTGTACGGGAGAGCACTGTCCGTCACGCTGTTTGTAGACAAGCATCCACTACTTGGGACGTTCGTTGACGTCACCGTCAACCCGCCAGGCGTGCAAGAATCAAAAGCCCGCGCCATCCACGTGTCATAGGTAGGAGCCTTTTTCGGATAATTCGGCAGGGTTTGCGCCCCGGCCGAGCTTGCTAAAAGCGCGACGAGACCCGCCGCAGCGCTGAGCCCTGCGACCCTTCCTTTAGAAAACAGAACCTTCCGCATGATCCATGCCTCCCCTAACGTCGCGCGCATCATCGGAGCACCCCCGGTCGAGCAAATACCTTGTTGCCGTTGTCAGCATTCACCAAGGCCACATCGATGATTTCGATATTGCCCGTTGCCAGCCCTGGGTAGGGGGCCAAACAATTCGCGAGATCGATGCTCGCACCCAAAACACCAGTGGGGTACACGATGACGAACCCAAACGGAGGAGGCCCGCAAACGACGGTCTGATCTGCAAAGGTTACGCGTGCGTTGGATTTCGGTGGGTGTTTCGTGGCCACAGGCTCCTTCGTGACCCGCACCGTCAACTGCACTTTCACTCGACCACCAGGAACCATCCCACGGCCGAACAATTTGATCTTCCCACTGCCACGAGCAATCCGCACCTTGCCGAAGTCCATGGTCATCTGGTCGTCGACCACGCTTGCACTGGTCAAACACCCTGCGCTGGGCAACTGCGGACTCGTGACGGTCAGGCCGCCAGGGGTGCAGGGATCGAAAGCACGCACCAACCATGCCGAAAACGAGCGGGCTACTTTGGGGAACTGCACCTGCGCAGCAGCGTCCTGCCTCGCAAGCAGGATCATGCTGATGAGCACGGCCCCTCCCAAACCGAGCAGTTTCCTTTTTCTCATGCGCTCCCTCCTTGTTGGCTTACACATTAGAAACGTGGCCGAAACTCAGTACTTCTTCTCTCCCGTGTGACAGTAGGGCTCTTTTGCCGCAGCCGCGTTCCTTTGTCAAGAAAAAAAACCGCAGCAGCTCTTTCGACGGCGTGGTCTGCTGCGGAACCAACCGGACCCGAACCCCACCGCAGTAAGTCGATGTCGCTTGCTTCGAACTCCTCTACCCGGCAAGCTCACTGGGCATGTCTTTAGTTTCGCGGCCGTGGGCTCCGACTGATCGGCCGGTGCCTCGGTGGTTTGTCAGAGCGAACTGTGTCTGTGCCTGGGGTATCGCGATCGCATCGTACTGGGGCGCCAACCGACCGGCAACGAACGACTTCGAGCGCTTCGATCATCTTTGGCTGAGTTATCTTTTTTTCCTGCTGTTCGCTGGTTGGGGTACCGCCTATTTGGCCTACGCCACACGCTTACTCCACCAGCGCCCCGTGTCCCTAAGTGGAAAAGCCGTCGTCCTTCCTCTGGCCAGCGTCATGGTTCCGCTCCTCGTGTCGTTTCCTGTCGGGTCCCGTGACGTCTTCGCGTACGTCTTTTACGGCAAAATGTGGGGCCAGTACGGCGCGAACCCGTATCTTCACGCTCCTAGCGAATTTTTGCACGACAGCTGGTACGAACTGCTGCAAGCGTGGTGGAAGGAAGGGGCCGCCGGATACGGTCCGTTGTTCATCCTGCAAACGCGCGTATTGTTCGCGCTGAGCGGCAACAACATTGTTGCTGCCATTGCCGCGTCGAAACTCTTCAATTTGCTCGTTCTAACGGTAGCCATTTGGCTGTGGCACCAACTGAGTGAGGATCGTCGCTTCGGCGCAACAGTACCGGCCGCAGCACTGCTGTTCGTGTGGAACCCCTTGGTTTTGTTCGAAGGCTTGTCTTCCGCACACAACGACTTGGTGATGGCCGCCTGCCTTCTCGGCGCGTACGTCTACTGGGTGCGTGAGCGGTGGCTTGGTTTTGCGGCGCTGTGGACGCTCTCCGTTTGGTACAAGTGGTACTCCCTCTTACTTGGGCCGGTGTTCCTATTTTGGTGGTGCAAGCAGTTTGGCCGTACGCGCTGGCTCATCCACGGCATCGGCATGGCTGCAGTGGTGATCGGTGTCTCTAGTCTCTCGCTCGTACCCTACGGTGACGTCGCGTACACGATCTTGCGAAAACCGTGGGACATTAAAATCGGTAGTTCGTTATTTCCCACGGAACTCCCACCGACGCTGTGGCCGCTCTTTTGGTTCACATTGGAGAGCGGTTGGTTCGAAGTGCACGTTGGTCGGCAACTGTTCGACTTGGCTCGCTACATCACGGCCGGGATCTTGGCGGTCGCTTGGTTCTTTCGCCGCCGAAGAGCAGAGCCGCGCCCAGAATTTGTCGCGCAAGATTGCTTCGTTGTTCTGCTGATCCTGCACGCGTTTTTGGTCCCGGTGTTGTGGCCCTGGCACTTACTGCCCGCCGTGGTGTTTGGCCTGCTCGCGGGAGACAAACGTCTCGTCGCGGTCACGGCCGCAATCACGGTCATTGCCCTGCTCAGCTACTTTTTGACTTTTTCAGTCGCGACGCTGGCAGTTCTTTTAGCCGGAGCCAGCGTATGGGTGATGCGTCGAGCGACCGCAGAGCGGGAATCAGCGACGAAGGCTCGCGACATATGAATTTCACCCCGCATGGATCTCGCGTGTAAGTATTTCCAACGCGGCACGAGCGGCCTCACGCTCTGCAGCACGTTTGCTCTTGCCTTCCCCTCGAGCCCTTATGACGCCGTTTATACTTACGTCCACGACGAACCACCGAGCGTGGTCGGGGCCGCTCGCTGCAGCGGTTACGTACCGTGGCGTCGTTCCGTAGCGCGATTGGCAGAGCTCTTGGAGGGCCGTCTTCGGGTCGAAACGGGTTCGTTTTGGCAGATGCGCTAACTCCTCACGAAAATGGGCTTCCACGCACCTGCGAGAAGCCTCGCAGCCGCCATCTAAATACACCGCACCCAACACGGCTTCGTAGCTCGCCGCTAAAATCGATTCCTTGCGTCGACCACCAGATTTTTCTTCTCCGCGCCCCAGCGCAATCGCTTCATGCAGCCCCAAAGCGCGCGCCTTAGCAGCCAACGCTTCCGTATTGGCCATGGCTGCGCGGTACTGGGAGAGTTCGCCTTCCGCGGCGTTGGGGTAGCGTTGCAAAAGAAGATCGCCGAGCATCAGGCCCAGTACTGCATCGCCAAGAAACTCGAGCTGCTCCATGCGGTGTGGTCCCGGACTGGGCAGTGCCGAGGGGTGCGTCAGTGCCGCCTCTAGCAACGCTTGGTCGGCAAAGCGGTGGCCAATCCGCTCTTGGAGTTCCCTAAGCGCGCTGGTCTGCCCTCTCACGCGACTTGCTTTGTCCATACCCCAAGTAACCGTCCTTCTTCCTGAGCGACGATCCGCACAGCAATTTCGGCATTGGTGGGAGGCAGCCCCGAAACGAAAACCCGTTGGTAGTTTCGCGAGTACCCGGCTGCGTAACCCCCCGGACGCTGTCGTTCCTCGATCAGCACTTGCAGCTCCCGACCAACGAATTGGCGCGCAAACGTTTCTCGCTTGCAGCTCCCGAGCGCTCGCACTTTCCGGGCACGCTCATGGACCACTTGGGGCGGCAAGTGTCCTGGTAGCTTTGCCGCCGTGGTTCCCTGGCGCACCGAGTAAGGGAACACGTGAAAGTACGTCAGCGGCAGCGACTCGAAGAACTCGAGCCCTTGCTGGAATTCGGCCGCATCTTCCCCTGGGAAGCCCGCGATGATGTCGGTTCCGATGGCAGCGTCCGGAAACTGCCTGCGGATCTCCGTCACAAGAGAACGCACAAATGCCGTGTCGTAACGCCGCCGCATCCTTCGCAGTACCGAATCGACCCCTGCTTGAATGGGGATATGAAAGTGTGGGCAGAGTTCGGGAACCGTTTCGAGCAAGCGCAACAATCGCGGGGTGACCTCCGGTGGGTCAATGGAGCTGAAACGCAATCGCGGAATACGCCCCCGCTCCGCCAGCATTTCCACCAGGTCCGCCAGCTCCAGTCGCGGGGACAAGTCATTTCCCCATGCTCCCAAATGCACGCCCGTCAAAACGACCTCTTGGACGCCCGCGTCCGCAAGCGACTCGTACTCCTCTAGAACCTGCCGCGGAGGAACGCTCCGGCTCGCTCCCCGAGACATCGGAACGATGCAAAACGAGCAGAATAGATCGCATCCCTCCTGCACCTTGAGAAAGGCCCGTGTGTGCCCCAATGGTGCACCTGCCCCGACCGTGCGCACCTTCCGTGCTGTGCGTAGGTCGTTCACAAGAATTCGGGCACCGATCTCCTTGCACACAGCCTGAACAAGATCGTCCAGCCGGTTCAAGCCGATGACAGCGTCGACTTCTGGAATCGCTGCACGATGCGGAGCTACTTGTGCGAAACAACCAGTCACAATGACCTTCGCCTTCGGATTTTGCCGTCGGGCACGACGCGCAAGCTGCTTACTCTCCGCGTCTGCCCGATCGGTTACCGTGCAAGAATTCACGATGTACACGTCAGCGGCTTGGTCGAACTCGACGATGGCACACCCTCGTTGCTCCAAGGCGCGAGCAATGGCGGTCGAATCGTATTGATTCACCTTGCACCCGAGGGTGGTAATCGCCACGCGCAAACCGGTTGCTTCGCTTAGGGAGTCAGAGCGCAACATCGATCCAGCCTCCGCCTACAACCCGATCTCCGTCGTACAGCACAGCAGCCTGGCCCGGCGTGACCGCCTGGAGGCCACGAGGAGCGCGAACCACGAAATCCTTCTGCGAAACACTCTCCACCACTGCTGGCACGGGCTGAAACCGCGAGCGAATCTTGACCGACAGCGGTTGACCTGGCTCTGGCAACGCCGGCACCAGCCAGTTTGCATTGCGCGCTCGCAGTCCACGAGCCACTGTTGCTGCCTTCGGCCCTACTCGTACCGTTCCGGTATCCGACTCCAGCGAGACCACATACCGCGGAGAGCCAACACCGATCCCCAACCCACGGCGCTGGCCAACGGTGAACCGGTGAATCCCCTTATGCGAGGCAAGCACACGCCCGCTCTCGTCCACGATCACCCCCGCGCGGCCCGCACGCCCAGAGTACTCTTCGACGAACTGCGCGTAACTTTTGCCTGCGACAAAGCAGACTTCCTGACTTTCTGGTTTCTCTGCAACCGGCAAATCCCATTCGCGGGCAAGTCCACGCACCTCTTCCTTGGTCTTGTCGCCGACCGGCAGCAGCAACCGTTCCAACAAGCCGCGCGGAATGCCGAACAGGAAGTAGGACTGATCTTTGGCGCCGTACGTTGCGGCTCGAAGTTGCACTGCCCCAGTTTCCATATCGCGAACGACTCGCGCGTAATGGCCGGTGGCTAAATATTCCGCACCAAGGGATCGAGCACGTTGCCACAAGGCGTCGAACTTCACGAACTGATTGCACAGAGCGCACGGGTTCGGGGTGCGACCGCTCAGGTACTCCTCGACAAACGGCCTCACGACGTGCCTTTCGAACGCAACCGAGAAGTCCATCACGTAAAATGGAATGCCGATCCGATTCGCAACCCGCCGCGCGTCCAGAAAGTCGTCCAAAGAACAACACCCGCTCTCGCTGGGTCCGGCCCAAAGCCGCATCGCCACGCCAATCACCTCGTGCCCGTCCCGAACCAGCAACGCGGCAGCGACCGAACTATCCACGCCGCCGCTCATCGCGACTACGACCCGAGCCATGTCTCGTGCTCCGTCGCGGGCTGGCCGACTTCGTCACGTAACCGATGCACAGCCCTGACGACCCGCTCGGCAGCGGCATCGATGAGTGCCTCGCTGATGTCGCGCCCTAAACTGAAACGCACCGCATTCCGCGCGAGATCGGCGGGAACCCCAGTTGCCAACAGCACATGCGAAGGCTCGGCCGCCCCAGCCGCGCAAGCGGAGCCGGCCGAAACACACACGCCTGATAGGTCCAACGCCGCAATGAGTGCATCGGCATTCACGCCCTCGAATGCCACCATCAGAGTGTTGGGGAGAGACTGATCCCCTAAGCCACTAAACCGCCGCGCCCCGGACACTTCAGCCAACTGTGCCCACAACCGATCCCGGCAGCGGCGAGTACTTTGGACGAACGCATCCACTTCTCGGGTAGCCAGGGCTAAAGCTCGTGCCATCCCGACGATCCCAGCAACGTTTTCGGTTCCGGCACGAAGCCCGCGCTCCTGCGAACCACCGCGGAGCAACGGCGCAAGTTCGACCCCCTTGCGCACAACGACACAACCAACGCCTTTGGGCCCGCCAAACTTGTGAGCCGAAATCGAGAGCAGATCCGCAAGCGCAGGATCCACGGGAATTTTGCCAACCGCCTGAACAGCATCGGAATGCAAGACCACTTGCCGCACCCGGCAAATACGGGAGATCTCGGCCATGGGCTGGATCGTGCCAATTTCATTGTTTGCCCAGCCAATCGAGGCAACACGGACCCTGTCGTCCCTCAACAGCTCTTCGAACTGCTCCAGGTCGAGGGTGCCGTCCGCAAAGACCCGTGCGTAGCGAATTTCCCAGCCCAGCTGCCGCAAGAATTCCAGTGGGCGCAACACCGACGAATGTTCGATCGGGGTCGTGACGATTACCGCCGGCGCCCTGCTGAACGCCAGCCCTAACAACGCAAGGTGATTCGCTTCCGTACCTCCGCTGGTAAACACCACCTCGCTTCGCTCCGCTCCCAACGCACGCACAACGACAGCACGAGCATCTTCGATGGCCACGCGCGCGGCACTACCGAGCCGATGCACGCTCGACGGGTTTCCGTAGGCCGCGTGCAAAAACGGCATCATGGCGGCAAGCGCCTCTGACCGCAGCGGGGTCGTCGCATTGGCGTCCAAGTAAATGATGTCTCTGTCGTGCATACCGCAAAGCTCAGGGCTGGCTTGTCATTGGGAATGGCCGCCATTCGAGGCACAGTTCCCACGAACGGCTCCGCCGAGTGCGATTACTTCGGCTGCGAGGAGGTTGCCGGAGCTTTCTCCCGCTTTTGCCGTTTGCGGTCCTTATAGAGTTTGTAGTCGATACTATCCACGAGGGCTTGCCAGCTAGCCTCGATCACGTTTTGAGACACGCCGACGGTACCCCACCGGTCCTTGCCATCGCCGGACTCGATCAGGACCCGCACTGTCGCTTTTGTGCCCTCTCCTCCTCCGAGCACACGCACCTTGTAGTCGAGCAGCTGGACCTCATCGATTTGCGGGTAGAATTTGCGCAGAGCCTTTCGTAACGCATTGTCCAGGGCATTCACCGGACCGTTGCCTTGTGCCGCCGTGTGCTCCACCTGGCCATCCGGCCCTTCGATCATGATCGTCGCCTCGGAAAGCGGCGGCTCGTCTTCGCGTAGTTTTTCGTCGATCACCCGAAAACCGATCAGCCGAAAGTGGCGCGTACGCTTGCCATTTACTCCCTTCTGGAGCAACAGCTCGAACGAGGCCTCAGCACCTTCGAATTGAAATCCACGGCTCTCCAGTTCTTTCACCTCTTGTAGGACGCGACGCACGGACGGCTTAAGTACTTCGGTGTCGAGGCCAAATTCCTTTGCCTTGTACAAGATATTGCCTTTGCCAGAGAGGTCCGACACCAGCACCCGCTGACGATTCCCTACGAGTGCAGGGTCGATGTGCTCGTAGGTACGGGCATTCTTTTGGACGGCCGCAACATGGACTCCACCTTTGTGCGCAAACGCGCTCAGGCCCACGTAGGGCTGCCGCTTGTTCGGCTCGAGATTCGCCAGCTCCCACACGAAATGGGAAAGTTCCCGTAGCTGCCGGAGCTGTGCGGGCGAGACCACCCGGTACCCCATTTTGAGCTGCAGGTTTGCCACGATGGAGCACAGGTTCGCGTTGCCGCATCGTTCTCCGATTCCGTTGATGGTGCCTTGCACCTGACGCACACCGTGCTGCACCGCAACCAAGCTATTCGCCACTGCCAGCTCGGCGTCGTTGTGGCAGTGAATGCCCAGCGGCACGTTCACGGCCGCACGCACTACATCCACACCAGCGGCGACTTCGTCAGGCAAGCGACCTCCGTTCGTTTCGCAAAGGCACACAAGGTCCGCGCCCGCCTCGGCCGCAACCCGACAACATTCTACTGCAAACTCTCGGTTGGCAAGGAACCCGTCGAAAAAATGCTCCGCGTCGAAAATGACCATGTCGGTGTGCCGCTTCAGGTAGGCGATGCTCTCATAAATCAGCTCCAAGTTTGCCTGCAGCGGGATGCGCAGATCCTCGCGAACGTGCAAGTCCCAGGTCTTCCCAAAGATCGTCACGACCGGCGTTTCGACCTGTACGAGTTTGCGAAAGATTGGATCTTCATGAGGTCTGAGGCCAGCCCGACACGTTGCCCCAAAGGCAGCGATTTTTGCCTGCTTCAGCCGCAGCTTTTTCGCTTCACGGAAAAACGCCTCGTCACGCGGATTGGACCCTGGCCAACCCCCTTCGATGTACTTGATCCCAAAGTCGTCGAGCCGCTCCGCAATCCGGAGCTTGTCTTCCACCGTGAAAGCAATGTCTTCGGCTTGGCAGCCGTCGCGTAAAGTCGTGTCGTAGAGTTCGACTACACCCTGATGGCTCACGACGTCGTCCCCTCTCTGAAACCCTCTTCGACTAGAGCAGCATGAAGAACACGGACCGCCAGTTCCGTGTATTTCGCGTCGATGACGATCGAGATCTTGATCTCGGAAGTGGAAATCATCTGGATGTTGATGCCTTCGCGAGCCAGCACCTCGAACATCCGTGCAGCCACTCCGGCGTGACTGCGCATTCCCAGACCGACGACCGAAATTTTGGCAATATTGGTGTCCGTACTGACGCCGCTCGCACCGATCTTCTTGGCGACGTCTCGCACGATGGCCACCGCTCTCGCGTGGTCGGCTCGTGGAACTGTAAAGGTCACGTCGGTGAACCCGTCTTCGCTCGCATTTTGAATGATCATGTCGACCACGATGTGTTCGCGAGCAATTGGCCCGAAAATGCGCGCCGCCAAGCCAGGGCGGTCGGGCACACGATGCAATGTAATTTTGGCCTCATTTTGATCTGCAGCCACACCTGAAACGAGTACTTCTTCCATGCTTGGCTCCTCGGCGACGACCCAAGTGCCCGGGTCGTCGGTAAAGCTGGAGCGGACACACAACGGGACACCGTACCGTTTTGCAAACTCCACTGAGCGGATCTGCAGCACTTTCGCTCCCAAGCTAGCCAACTCCAGCATTTCGTCGAAGGAAATCCGCTCCAGTTTGCGCGCGCTCGGGCAAATCCGCGGGTCGGTGGTGTAGACACCATCCACGTCCGTGTAGATCTCACAAACGTCCGCTTTCACGGCCGCAGCAATCGCCACAGCACTCGTGTCGCTCCCGCCGCGTCCCAGTGTCGTCAGGTTTCCCTCTTTGTCGATTCCTTGAAAGCCAGCGACCACCGGAACCTCGCCCCTGGCGACCAAGTCGAGGAGCTTCTGCCCGTCGATGTTCCGGATTCGCGCCTTTTGGAACACTCCGTCCGTCTCCACGGGGATCTGGAAACCAAGAAACGAACGCGCCGGCACCCCAAGGTCGTGCAACGCGATCGCGACAAGGCCAACGGACACTTGTTCCCCAGCGGTAGCGATCACGTCGACTTCGCGAGGTACGGGTTGATGCGACAAGTCGTGCGCGAGTTTCAACAGCCGATTGGTTTCTCCGGCCATCGCAGACACCACGACGATGACCCGGTTCCCTTGACGCCAAGTCGACGCAACTCTGGCTGCGACCGCACGAATTCGCTCTAAGTCGCCTACCGACGTGCCGCCGTATTTTTGTACGATCAATGCCACTGCAATCCGTGCTCCTTCAATTTTCTTGCCCACTCCGCGTAGCGCTGGTCAAACGCGACCAACTCCAGCACGCGCTCCTCGACTCCCACAATCCGGATGTCGATGCGTAGATGACAGGTTTCGCCCTCGATGCGGTCCCACCACTCCGCCACGGTCACCCCGTCGCCGTACATGACTTCGCGCAGCGAGAGTCGATCCAGGGGCGTGGCTTCGATCCGGTAGAAATCCACATGGTACAACCGCAGCCTCCCGCCGCTGTACTCATTGACCAGCGTGAATGTTGGGCTGCGCACCTTTTGCGCCGGGATACCCAATCCTTGCGCCAGCCCTCGCACGAACGCAGTTTTCCCGGCCCCGAGGGGGCCGCACAAACCGATCCGATCGCCGGCTGCAACCACGGTGGCGAGGTCCTCGCCCAAGGACCGCGTCGCCTCTTCGGTCAGGCAGCGAACGACAGTTCCTTCGCGATTCGAGCATGAGAGGGCATCGATCATGGAGAACAACGCGAGTTACTAGCGGCTAACCGGCCACTCGCAATGTATCCAGCTCTCGTGGTATCTGTTTGGCCACTTCCGTAGCCAGGTAACCCACCGAGGCAAACTGCCGTGCCAAGCTGTCTCCAGCCGCCCCGTGGGCAAACACTCCTACGATCGCGGCATCGATGGGTCGAAGTCCTTGGGCCAACAATCCTCCGATGACGCCGGCCAATACGTCGCCCATACCGCCAGATGCCATCCCCGGGTTGCCGGTTGGGTTCACCCACAGGGCACCATCTTCTGCAACCACAAGACTCGTAGCCCCTTTTAAAACCAGCACGCAGCGGTTGCGCGTCGCAAATTCTCGAGCCACTTGCGGGCGACGCTGCAGCACTTCGACACTGGAAAGTCCCGTCAAACGAGCCATCTCGCCGGGGTGAGGGGTTAGCACGCATCGACCCGACGCAAGCCTGAGCACTTCCGGGGAGCGCGCGATGCAATTCAACGCATCGGCATCACAAACGACCGGAACGTTGCTTTTCTCCAAAACAAACCGCACAAGTAACGCCGAATCCTCGGTCGTGCCCATCCCGGGTCCAATCACAACAGCCGTCTTACCGTCGAGCACGGTCGTTGACGCCGCCGGATCGAAACGAAATCGGCCCTGATCATCCGGAAGCAGCGCGGTCATGACTTCCGGGATGTGCGCTGCCAGCACCGCATTGAGCGACGCCGGGCCCGCCAGGGTTGTCAGACCCGCTCCCACTCGCGCTGCGGCCTCGGCTGCCATCAAGGCGGCGCCGGTATGCCCCGCAGTTCCACCAATGACCAGTACATGACCACATGTACCCTTGTGCGCGGTAGGGGGACGGACTAGCAAGCGACGCCTCACGTCTGCCGGCTCGATTTGCCACGAACGCGGCTGCACGCGTTCCACTGCCTCAGGTGGGATGCCAATGTCGATGACCGTGAGGTCTCCAGCAAAGGCTCGGCCCGGGTAGGTCACAAGTCCTAATTTGGCAAACCCGAAGGTCGCTGTTGCTTGGGCGTGGACAGCCGTACCTAACGGCACGCCAACGTTTGCATCCAGCCCCGAGGGAACGTCAAGCGCCGCCACCGGCTTGCCGCTCTCGTTCATCGCACCAATGAGATCCGCAATGTAGCCCACAACCGGAGCATTGAGCCCGGTGCCTAGCAGCCCGTCGACCACGAGGGTGCACTTGTGTAGCAAGCGCCGCAAAGCATCGGGATCCACTGCAGGGATCACCTGGACTTTTGCGCGCCGCAACTCTTTGTAAGCCCGGGCAGCGTCGCCTTTCAAATCCTCAGGGCGCGCGGCCAGGGCAACCGTTACGGGTGTTCGCCGTGTTGCCAACAGGCGCGCGCACACCATTGCGTCTCCGCCGTTGTTCCCCTTTCCAGCCACGACCAAAACTTGGCGGCGCTGGGTACGGTTGAAGCGGCGCAAAATCATCTCTGCCGCCCCTGCCGCGGCTCTGCGCATGAGGGTAAAGCTTGGGATCCCAAAGGTGTCGATTGCCAACCGGTCCAAGACACGCATCTCTTCCGCGGTCACAAGTTGCATCGGCATCAACGACCCCCGACGGTATCCGAACTCGTGGCTCGAATGCACCGAGCAATCTCTTCAGCCCAAGACTGGATGCCCTGCCGATCTTCGCCTTCGACCAACACGCGTACCACGGGCTCGGTGCCGGACGGGCGTACCACCACTCGCCCCTGCCCCGAAAGGGCTTTTTGCGCTGCTTCCACTGCGCGTTGCACTGCCTCGGAGCGGACGGCTGATTTTGGGTCCGCAACCCGCACGGTTGTTTGTACTTGCGGAACCAGTTCCAAACCTTCACAAAGCTCACTCAAAGGACGGCCAAGTCGCCTCGCGACCAGCAAGACAGCCAAGGCAGTTAGCAAGCCATCGCCCGTGGACGTGTGGTCCAACAAGACGATGTGACCCGACGGTTCGCCTCCCAACCGCGAGCGCGTTTCCTGCATCATTCTCACCACGTTTCGATCGCCAACGGGCGCACGCAGAAGTTGAATTCCCCGAGAAGCCAGCGCCCGCTCGAGGCCGAAGTTGGTCATGACCGTGCCCACCACTACCGGCGGATCGAGTTTACCGTGATCCCGCAGATATGTAGCGAGAATCCACATCAGGTGATCGCCATCTAGTAGCTTGCCCCTCTCGTCGACCATCACAACACGGTCCGCATCTCCATCGAACGCGATTCCCGCCTCCGCATGCACGCTACGGGCAAAAGACGTCAGTTGCTCGGGATACACTGCACCGCAATTCGCGTTGATGTTGCGCCCATCCGGAGCGGCGGCAAACAGCTCCACGCGTGCGCCGAAGTGCTGGAACAACTCCGCGGCCACCGTAACGGCAGCGCCATTGGCGCAGTCGACAGCCAAGTGAAGACCATCCAAGTTGGGGTGTTTCCCGAGGCTCTGCCCGATGGACTCGATGTACCATGCGGCCGCATCGTCAATGTGTCGAGGTACGGCAAGAGCTGTGTTTTTCGCGTCGGTACGGTCCGGCTCACATGCCAATATGGCACGCAGCTTCTCCTCGAACGCATTTTCCAGCGACTCCGGCCACTTGAAGCCATCGGTCGAGAACATCTTCAGTCCGTTGTACTCCCAGGGGTTGTGCGACGCAGAGACCACCACCGCGCCACAACCGAAACGTCGGTGCGCCAGGCGAGCCGCAACCGGCGTCGGGGCAATACCAATGATCAGTGCCTCTGCGCCGGCAGAGCACAATCCCGCAACAAGTGCAGCTTCGATCATAGGGCCGGACAGTCGAGTATCGCGCGCGATGACCCATCGCGAAGCCGTAGTGCCCCTGGCATCACCCATTTCCGCCAAAGCTTGTCCCATCGCCACGACGGTACGAGGGTCGAGTGGAGGATGGTTTGCAATGCCACGGATGCCATCGGTTCCGAACAGTTTGGACATACCAGGAAGCATTTACAGGTTTCACCGTTTGCTTGCGACGGGTGACAGCTGTGTCCCGATTGAGTTAGCCAACAGCGCGAAACCCGATGGCCCGGTTTTCGGCCAGACTGCGGTTCGCTGCGTACAAGCGGCTATCGGCCTCGCAAACGATCAGACGGGCCACTCATGCTCACGACCACTTGCGAGGGCTCAATGGACAACACCTCGATCCCATCCGGAACGTCGAACTTCACCTCCAGCCGATATCGGCCCGGTTGTTTGCCGCCGGCATCCACGTAAGCCAGGCGGTCTTCCAGGCCGGGTTCAGCCAGCAGACGTTTGGGTCCTCGCAGCAGGACGCGCACGGTACCCGGCGTGACCGCAGCATTGCTGCGCGCGTTCCGAACCTCCACGGGCACACGTCGCAGCTCCCGGGTGGTGATCACCTCTTCCACGCGCAACTGCACCGCAACACGAGTGGCGCTGAACGAGACGAGTTCTGCCGCCGGGTCGAGGGAGAGTTCGCGCTCGATAATTCCAGGCTCGACATTGCTGACGTCGATCGGCTGCGTGTAAGCGACGCTCACGTCCTCGATCGTGGAGGCTGGCCCGCTAACTTCGACCATCTCCGGAGCAATTTTCGTCTCCACAATCTGAAAGTCGGGCCGAAGCCGGCCCGTCAAACGGAGCCGCACAGGAACGATTTTGTGAGCCACGCGCTCTAGCTCGAGGGTAATTTGTGCTGGCGTGATCCGCTGTACGCGGACTCCGCGTGGCAAAACGAGCGCCTCCGGGCTCAGGCGAAATACGGCCGGACCGGGGCGCACACCGTTCAGATCGATCGGGAATGCTAAGCGGTTGCGGTCGATCCTTCCCAGGAGCGTTCGCGGGCCGATGAGCTGCACTTCCACGAAGTCCGGCTTCGGGCTGGTAATGATCAAATTAGGAGGGAGATTACGGAGTTCCAGCGCGACCTTGAAGGATTCAACCGTGTCACGCTCGCCAAAATTGACAAAGCTCCAAAGCCCAAAGGCTATGGCAAGGGAGAGCAACTTGAGGGGGAGATTGTGGGTGAGCGCTTGAAGCCATCGCTGCGGATCCCAAACTGCAGCGATCAACCTGCGGACCAGCTCCAGAGCAGCGCGCATGGGCTTTTTCTCTCACGCGCCCAGAAGCTTCTGCAACGTGGCCCGCAAGGTGCCTGCGTCAACGTCACGCGTGATTCGGCCCTCGCGAACAAGCGAGATCGCCCCTTCTTCCTCGGAGATGACCACCACCACTGCGTCCGTCTCCTCGGTCAAGCCGATCGCTGCACGGTGCCGCGTCCCCAACGTACGGCTCACGTGCGGATTGGTGGTCAGAGGTAGGAAACAACCGGCTGCGATAATCCGGCCGTGGTGAATAATGATCGCCCCATCATGGATCGGCGAAGAAGGAAGGAAGATGCTGAGAATCAGCTCCTTACTGACACGGGCATCAAGTCGGGTGCCCACCTCGATGTACTGATTGAGGCCAACTTCACGTTGCAGCACAATGAGTGCGCCAATGCGCTTGCTTGCCAACGCTACCGCCGCCCGCACGATTTCTTCCAAGTCTTCCTGTTCGATCCACTTGGTGGAGCCAAAGAACGGCCGTGTTCCGACCTGGGTCAGCGCCCGGCGGATGTCGTCCTGGAAGATCACCACGATCACTAGCAGGATCGAGCTCAAAAAATTGTCCAAAATCCAGTTGAGCGTGTACAGCTCGAAATACTGAGAGGACAAAAACGCCAGGAACACAATCGCCAGCCCGATGAGCATTTGCATCGCCCGGGTGCCCCGGATGAGGTCGATAATCCGGTAGATTAGGTAGGCGATGACCAGAATGTCGATCGCGTCCTGGATGCGCAAAGAAGCGACCCAATCAATCATCGCATCGCCCCATGTCGTAGCTGCAACCGGCGGGCAAGCCGCCCAAAAATCGGCTTGGCTTGTGATCGCGCCAAATCATGTTCCCCGCTGGGCCTCCTCAGCGGGGTCACTTCCAGCCGGGACGCACTGGTGGAGACCAGCCGCGTGCGTCTCCGCTGTTTTTCGAGATCAGGCCATCACACCCGCAGTTGCAGACCACCCCTCCTCCGCCTTCTCAGGACTTGCCTGTCCGCTGCGCAAAATCGCATCGATCTCTGCCCCATCCAGCACTTCTTTCTCGAGAAGTGCTTCGGCCAGCCGGTGGAGAGTGGCAATGTTGGCTGACAAGAGGTCCTTGGCCTTCTGGTAGCACTCGTTAATGAGTCTACGGACCTCGTTATCGATCTCCACCGCAGTGTGTTCAGAGTAGTCTTGCAACTGGGTAAAATCGCGTCCGAGAAAGATTTGTTCTTCCTTGCGCCCGAACGTCATGGGACCAAGCTTCTCGCTCATTCCCCATTGGCACACCATCTTCCGCGCCCATTCCGTCGCGCGCTCGATATCGTTTGCTGCGCCAGTTGTGATCTGGCCTAATACGAGTTCTTCCGCAGCTCGGCCACCAAATAGAATCGTAATTTGCGCCAAAATATGTTCTCGCGAGTACGAGTGGCGATCATCGGCGGGAACTTGTTGCGTAATCCCTAAGGCCATCCCTCGCGGGATGATGGACACTTTATGGACCGGGTCCGCCCCGGGAAGCAGTTTGGCCACCAGTGCGTGTCCAGCTTCGTGATACGCGGTACTCCGCTTTTCCTGCGGACTCATGATCATGCTCTTCCGCTCGACCCCCATGAGTACCTTGTCTTTGGCCAACTCGAAGTCGGCCATGCTGACCTTATCCTTATTCTGCCGAGCCGCGAGCAGTGCGGCCTCGTTCACCAAATTCTCCAAATCTGCGCCTGCAAATCCTGGCGTACTGCGAGCAAGCAGTGCAAGATCGACGTCGTCCGCCACCGGCACCCGGCGTGTGTGCACCCGCAAGATTCCCTCTCTTCCCTTCACGTCCGGACGAGGAACCACGACGCGGCGATCGAAGCGGCCCGGTCTCAGAAGAGCAGGATCGAGCACGTCGGGGCGGTTGGTAGCTGCAATTAAAATGACGCCCTCATTCGTCTCGAACCCGTCCATCTCCACGAGAAGCTGATTGAGCGTTTGCTCGCGCTCATCGTGGCCGCCACCTAAGCCGGCACCGCGGTGTCGCCCTACAGCATCGATCTCATCGATAAAAATGATGCAGGGTGCATTTTTTTTCCCCTGCACGAACAGGTCGCGCACGCGCGAGGCGCCCACACCAACGAACATCTCCACGAAGTCGGAGCCACTAATGGAGAAAAAGGGCACTCCGGCCTCGCCTGCGATCGCGCGGGCTAGCAACGTCTTTCCCGTGCCCGGTGGACCCACCAGCAAAACGCCTTTCGGGATACGGCCCCCTAGCTTGGTGAACTTTTTGGGGTCCTTCAAAAAGGCAATGATTTCTTCGAGTTCTTCTTTTGCCTCGTCCACTCCAGCGACGTCGCTAAAGGTAACCCGGTGGGTGTTCTCGTTCAGCAACTTGGCGCGGCTCTTTCCGAATGCCATTGCCTTGCCGCCACCGATTTGCATTTGACGCATAAAGAAGATCCACACGGCAATGAGCAGCAGCATCGGGAACCACTGCACGAAGAGAATCACGTACCAAGGTTCTCCTTCCTCCGGCCGCGCTTCGATTTTGACCCCTTTTTCACGCAGAAGCTTCACCAGTTCCGGGTCTTGCGGGGCAAAGGTCTTGAATCGCTCGCCCGAGGTGTAACGACCACGAATGTTTTGGCCTTGGATGGTTACCTGGGCCACCTCGCCTTTATCGACGGCGGCCATGAAGTCACTAAAGATGACCTCCGGCTCCTTAGCTTGCTGGCGGCTGAAAACATTAAAAAGGAGCAAGAATAAGAGGCCCATCACCAACCAAAGGGCCACATTGCGGGAGAACTGATTCGTCATACGCAGCTTCGCCACCTACACGAGCGGCAGCACCGTAACACAGGTGCTCCGGAGCGGCAACGCTTCTGCTGAGTCCCTGCGGTAACTTCTTCCGGACTCGAACCCCAAACGCAAGAAGGCAGGAAGCGGCTGTCGCCCAGGACCCTTCCTTCACGGGTGCCCGGCAGTCGATGCTTTGCGTACGTACGGCCGAACCCTGCCCAGCAAGCCCTGCCCGGCACCACTGAACGAATGGATTCGCCCAACCGAAAGAAAGGCCACCCCCGTAGTCGAACGGTTCGTCCACGTTTGCTGGACTCGATCGCCTCCGCCCATCAAGACGCTATCCGGGCCAGCCACTAAGCTCCGAGTCTACAACCGGGATACCGCGACGCGCAGTCCGGCCACGCGGCCTCCGCGAGCCTACTCGCAGTTGAAGTCCAGCCGCTCGGGGTTTACCCGCAGCGACCGTAATAAGCGGACTAGATTGCTTTTGCTCATTCCCAGAAGGCGCGCAGCGGCGGAGATGTTCCCCTCCTCAAGCTCGAGCGCCGCCTGGACATGTGTCAGCTTGTACTGGCGCACCGCCTCCGACAGAGGCCGTGCTAGGTTCACAAAAAACGTCCTTTCGCCCTTGCCAGCCGTCGACCGTCTAAGCTCAATTTTCGCTTTCACTGCAGCTTGAAATGCCTCCTCGTCGAACCCCCCGGTTGGGGTCACCGACGTCTCGACTAGCGAGCGTAGCTCACGCACGTTCCCGGGCCATGAATACTGGCACATCAACTCGAACATTTCGTCCGAACATTGTTCTTCTCGCCAAACCACCCCACATTGGTTCAAGAAGTGCGCCAGCAGCATCGGTAGGTCCTCCAACCGATCACGCAAAGGAGGTAGTTCGATGACGAACCCTTCCAACCGGTGAAAGAGGTCTTCACGAAACTTCCCCTCTTGCACAAGTTGAAGCAGCGGGCGATTGGTGGCGGCGATAATCCGGACATCCACGTACTTGGTATGCGTACTGCCCAGACGCACAACCTCACCCAGCTCGACTACCCGCAAGAGCTTGATTTGGAGATTGAGAGGCGCCTCGCCTATTTCGTCCAAGAACAGCGTTCCTCCAGAGAGTTTCTCGAACCAGCCAACATGCGTTTGAGTCGCACCGGTGTATGCGCCGGGGTTATGACCAAAGAGCTCATTTTCAGCCAAATCCAACGGTATGGCGCCGCTGTTCGTCGCGTGGAACGGCTTGTCTGCACGAGGACTGAGCGCGTGGATCGCACGCGCAAACAATTCTTTGCCTGTTCCTGTCTCGCCCAAAAGGATGACGGGGTAGCTTCTGTGCGCGGCTTTCTTCGCCTGCTCGATGGCTGCAAGAAGAGCCGTGCTCTCACCTACGATCGAGCGAAGCTCGGGAGGCTCTTCCGCGGCCTTACGCCGAACCTCTCTCGGCGCGCCTGGTTTCCACGCCCGAGGCTTCGGATTTCCGGTACGTTTTAGCTGCTTGTTTTCCGTAGCTTTCGCAGACTCCGTCCCGACATCCTGCTGTTGCCCCGTCGTCTCTGCCGTAAGACTCCCGACGAAGCGTTCCACTTGATTTTCCAGGCCAACTTTGTACCAGAGCGCAGCCAATGTGCATCCAAGCGACCAAAACAGTGCGTAGCGTTCCCACCGACGGAATGCTTCAGGGTCGTACACGACAAGGTATCCGTCCTCAGTCCCCAACGACGGGATCGGTAGCGCAAGAGCACCCGTGGCTTGCAATCTTCCACCGTTAGACTCGACATCCGAGCGTAGAGACAGCCCCCTGTCGACGCGTGGCGGGTCCGCCTGGCCTTTCTCCGTTCGGACGTCCGGTAAACAAATGGCCTCCAACTCACTCCGGGTAGCCGCTGCCGGAAAGGCGTCGTGAGGGCCAATTGCCGTGTCCAGGCGATACACTCGCCCAGAGTGAGAGCGGCGGTAAACCGCCACACCTCGTAAGGCCGGAACCCCCTTAAGGGCTTTTGCGATCAGTTCGGACAGTTCCTTCTTTCCCGTTGCCGCGCGAGCACGTGCAACGTCAAAGCAGAAAAGATCCTTGAATTCCGACACTCCTGCTTTCCACTGCCCTGCCTCGGTCGGTGTGAAGCGACGTGTTACCGCGTATCCAAGAATCACTGCGACGCCGACAGTCGCGGCAGCAACCTCCAGCGCAACCCAGTGGACGCTGAGCACGTCGGAACCAACCAAGAGGAACCCAAGGCTGACAACCAGCCACACAGATCCGACCGCGATACTAACCAACGAGGCAAGGCGGCCGATCTCAGAATCCACGCTGAGAAAACCTTGCCGAACTACAGCGATCAAAAGCACTGCGAGGAAAACAAGGTTTCCAAGCGACGCAATCGGGACCGCTGGAAAGCCAAACACCGCGAGGTAATTCGAAGCCGCACCCACAGCGAAGATGCTTGCACCCCAAAGCCACACTCGCGCTCCGATCTTGCGTTCATCCCCAACGCCATCTTCGCTGAGGCTCTCCCAACACCAGTACAGCGAAACACCGAAGCATGCGAGGAGGAGTGCCCCTTGAAGGCCGAAGAGCAAGCGGCTCTCCGCTCCCGATCGCATTGCGCCCCAACCGCGGTCGACAACAGGTCCTAAATCCAACAAGCCCAACGCCTGCGCAAAGAATCCAGTCATCCCAAGCGTGTAAGCGCCAACCAATAAATTCCGGGAGATTGCACAGTGCTGATGGTGCGTCCACAAACACGCCACGTGCAGCGCCGCTGGTGGAATCCAAAAAAGAGTTAGCGGCAAGTATTCCGCCACCGGCGCTAACTTGGCGTACAGCCCCGGCAAGCTTTGGATCACAAACGCCAAGTTCACAGGAAGGACCATACCCAGGAACAACGCAGTCACCAAAGCAGCCTTCCTCTCCCGAGCTCCGACCCACAGCGCTGCGATTAACAGCGTGCTCCACGCGCTGGCCCAGACATTGAGATGCACAAACGCGGCCCGTACGAAGTCCATCGCTCGCCCTCCCTAGTTGGCTGCCCCCGGCCATCCAAAACTACGGTCGCGGGAGTTCCCAACTATCCCTATTTCGTGAGCTTCTTGGTCGTGTACAATCTCCGTGTTGACTAAGCGGTCAATCTGCTGCTCTTCGACGCCCACAACAGCCCCACCGCCAACCGGCGCGGCGCTTATCCACCAACTAGGCACTCGATGTCAAGCGCTATGTCCCTCATGCCAGAAAGACACATGGCCCAGAGCATGGAGTGCAGGGCGCCCGCCGGCCGTTGAGTTCGCAATCTCGATTTACGGCCGATGGCGGGCCGCGCGGAGTTCTAGGATGTCTCTGGTTTCACTAGTGACCAGTGCGTGGGCGCTCCGGATCACTCCTGGGATCCAGATAATGCGGGTGCCGCAAACCACAGCCGGCCGCCCCCATCGCTCCTCCCGGGGAACCTGGCGGTCGGTGAACACGTCCTGCACCTTCCGGGCGTTTACCATTCCAATCGGCACAATACGGTCGCCCTGGGATACAGGCCGCACCAGTAAGCAGTCGTCCAAAGCGCGCGCGTCTACTATCGCCACCAATTCGTCGCGCAGGCGCACCGCAACGCCTTTTTCGGTGCAGGTTCGAGCTTGCGCCCAAATGCGCCAGCCGTTCGGAAGATCGACTGCCCCGCCCACCACCAGAGGAACCGGCTTCCACTCTGTCGCCTCTCGGAGGGAGCTCGGGAACCCAGTCGGTTCTGACTGAAGCTTCACACGATCGTCTTGCCATACAAGCGATATACGGAGAGCGCGATCTCGTACCTTACCGGTGTCGGAGGACCCGCTGCGGTGAACAAACGCTTCAGCCAATACACGCAGCCGCTGACGCTCACTCGGGCGCACGGCTTCACCGACGTGCGCGGCCAGCCAAGTCGCCACAACTAAACTCTGCACAGCGGGGTCCAACCCTCGCAGAAACGAGAGACACAATGTGCCATCTGGCTGGGTCGCCGCTTCGAGCTTTTCGCGCACGAGCCATTCGAGCGCTTGTGCGCCCACCCTGGCCACGTCGGCTGTCCTAGCGAGCACGCGGACGAGCGATGGGTTCCAAGAGCACAAAATCGGAAGCAACTGCAACCGCACTCGGTTTCGAAGAAAGCGATCATCCTGGTTAGTCTCGTCTTCGCGCCAGCTACACCCCTGCTCTTGAAGAAACCGCCGTGCCTCTGCACGCGTACAGCCAATCAGGGGGCGTATGACGCTGTCGCTTCGCACGGGCAGGACGCCCCTGAGTCCACGCAGACCCGAACCTCGAAGAAGCCGCAGCAAAACCGTCTCAGCCTGATCGTCCATCGTGTGGCCGGTTGCGATCTTCGCACCTCCGACCGAAGCAGCGACTTCGTGCAGAAATCGGTAACGCATCAGACGAGCCTGCGCCTCGAGGTTACTTTTGCCGAGAGCACCTGGGCTCAGTTCTCGGATACGAACCGGCAGGCCAAGCTTCGCGGCCAGCGAAACCACAAACTGGCGATCCTCGCTGCTGGTCGCCCGCAAAGCGTGGTCTACGTGGGCGACCGTAAGCTGAAGCGATAGCGGCCGTGCAAAGGCGTGCAGGGCAAGCAAGGTTGCAACGGAATCGGCCCCGCCGGATACCGCCACAACCACACGGTCGCCCTCGCGGAGCATCGCGTGCTCATGCACGGTCCTCCAGACCTTGCGCAAAAACCAGTGTCGTTTGGCGACCATTGCTTCAAACGAGCGTGGCACTCGTTTCTCCTCAGTGGCAAGCATTCATACCTGGAACGCTGTAAAACTTCATTCGACTTCTGGAAGCTCGATTAGGCTTCAGGTGATCAGGTGCAAGGCACCAGGGAACAGACGCCACAATCAGATGCGTTGCTGCTTTCGAGCAAACGGACTGCTCTTGTCGGTCGGAGTTCAAACCCTGCTCGTACCGGGTATGGCGCTCTCACTCTCGCTTTTCGTCGCCCATCGCAGCTGAATTTCACCCGATGTCGTGTCAAACGCGCTTTACCCCGTACTTGCCGATCAAAGTCCCGGGCCTTTCTCCGGCTGACTCGAGGTGCAAGTGCGCGGAGCCCTGGCGGGTCCGCCTCGGAGGGTGAAAGCCGAATTTCCGAATCAACCTTTTCCGCCAAGCAAAGTATTGCTCTTCGTGCTAAGCGGCGTCGCATGCGCATTGGCATCATTGGGGCGGGCCCTGCAGGGTTAGCAGCCGCATACGACCTGGCCCGCCAGGGCCACGAAGTCACCGTGTTCGAAGCATCCGAAAACTTCGGCGGGCTCGCCGGTGGTTTTCGGGAACCACACTGGGAGTGGTCTCTCGAGAAATTTTACCATCACTGGTTCACGTCCGACCGCGCAATCCTGGGTTTGATCCGTGAGCTTGGCTGGCAGAAAGAAGTGCTTTTTCCTCGTCCTTTTACGGTACTGTATCACGAAGGGGAGTTTTACCCTGCCGACTCGCTTGCTACAGCGGCGCGGTTTTTCTTGCCACGGTTTCCCCTTCACGACGTAGTGCGGTTCGGAATTGTTGGCTTGTACTTGCGGCTGACCCCATGGTGGCGTCCCCTGGAAAAGGTTCCCGCCTCGAGGTGGCTCCGACGTTGGGCAGGAAACCGTATCTACGAATCTGTGTGGGAGCCGATGCTAGTCGGGAAGTTCGGCGAGGAAAATGTTGACGTTGTCAACATGGCTTGGTTTTGGGCTCGGATCAAATCGCGAACCACACGTTTGGGAACATTTGTCGGTGGCTTCCAGGCTTTCTTCGATCGTTTCGGTCGCTTGCTCCAGGAGCAAGGCGTTCGGTTTTACCTCAAGACTACGGTGACGGGTGTGATCCCAGCCTCCGACGGCCGGCTAGCGGTAGAGGCACTTACGGAGCAGCACGCTTTTGATGCCGTCATCTGCACTTCCTCACCGGCCCTCACGGCCCGCATGATTCCCGCGCTGCCGGAGACCTATGCCGAGAAACTCCGTTCGCTTCGCTCCTTGGGCGCCGTGGTGCTGATCGTAGCGCTCGATCGGCCCTTAACCCGCTACTATTGGCACAACCTGCCCAAGAGTGCGGGTTTTCCCTTTCTCGCTCTGGTGGAACACACCAACTTCGTGCCTGCAGAGCACTTCGGGGGCGACCACCTCGTGTATTGCGGCGATTATCTCGATCCCAGCCACGAATACTTCCGACTCTCCCGCGAGGAGCTCCTCGATCGGTTCCTTGCAGCCTTCCCCAGGTTCAATCCGCATTTCGAGCGCAGTTGGGTTCGGGGATCCTGGTTGTGGCGAACAACGTACGCGCAGCCAATTCCACCCGTTTGCCACTCGCAAAACATTCCTGACTTGCGGACGCCGATCCGGGGCTTGTACTTCGCGTCCATGAGCCAAGTCTACCCCTGGGACCGGGGAACAAACTACGCGGTAGCCCTTGGCCGGAAAGTCGCAGCCATGCTCTTAGAGGACCTCAGCAAATAACCCTTTACGCTGAGCGGACCCGCTCAGCCTGGCTAAAACCGCAACGACACTTGCAACCAACCTTGATCGTTCCTGCGGTACTGACCAATCAAGGATTGCCGGCGGCCGGCAATAAACAAGTAGCCAACTTCCGTACTCAGGTAATCGTTCCACTTGTAGGTCAGGCGGGGGCGCAAAAATGAGTAGTCGCTGTCGATTCCGTAGCCCCCCAACAAGTTCCCCTGTAAGCGCTCCGCGAGAAAGTTTTTCCGCACTGTAAGTAGAACTCGTGTTTCAATGTCTCGAATGAGTAGTCGTACCGAGTTACTCAGCACGTCGGTTTGATTCACTTGCAGCATAAAAAGCCAACCGCGCACCAATAAATCCATTCCACCGCCCCATTCGACTGCGTTTCGAATCACAAAAGAATCCGGCAACACCACCGGGGTTGCTCCGGCGCCACGTGCCAATGCCGCCAAGGCGCGTCGCAATTCTGGAGCAATCGCAGTCGGATCAGCGACCAAGCTACGAATATCGCGGGCAAAGGGTCTCCCACTCACAAAGGCAATGTCGCCTCTAAACGTCAAATTCTCCCAAGAGTACGCTGCATCCGCGCCCCACAGATCGATCGCGCGAAACACGGGTCGCAGGAACGTATGTCCCACAACGTCTCTTACCCCCAACGGATTGGCGGGGTTCGCGTCGGGGGTACCGGTCGCCCAAGCTTCGAGCAAAAACGCCGTCTGACTGTCGTAACCGTGAAAATAGTACAGTGACGTATCCACGTCGGATACGCGCCCAGCCAACCGTGTCCCGAAAGACCCGTCGCGCAGCGTTGCCCGCGGCGCTTCATTGCGCACGCGAAAGGTCAAGGGTACGGACACGTCAGGTAGTCCTCCTGCTCCGCTGCCGGGCAACAGCTTGCTCGGGATTACGAACGTGCTGGGTGGCACAGCGGCAGGTGGAAACCAACGCTCTGCTATGCACGCTGAACGCCCTGAAAAATCGAGCTCACAACGAGCATCGGGGAACCGGTACGGCAAGTAGAGCGGTGCCCACACAACACTCCATCGCAACTCCTGGAAACCGACACTGTCGGGCAGGTTGTAGGTCACGCGGACCGACGGTGTTCCGATTCGCCGTTCGCCCTCTTCGAGCAAGAAGGGATCCGTATACGCGAGCGTGTTGAACACATCCACGGGAGAGAACCGGTCCAGCTTTCCCCAGGCCACACGCTGTTTTCCAATCCGGAAGTCAAAATCATTCCACGCACCGTCCAAGTAAATTTCCTCGAGGTCCAGTGCTGGGGAGCGATTTTGGAATACCTGACGCCAATGGAAAAACCCGCTGCGTCGAGCCTGCATCGTTGGGCCCCCCACGGTACCCACGATCGAGCCAGCCAGGCGGAGGCCTGGGCTCCAGTCGAGTCGTGGGGAGACACGTAGTTTCCCCTGGGTGCGCTCATGCTGCGTCGCTCGGTTCTCTTCGATCACCTCGCGTACCGACGCGCTAATACCCAGCTCCGCAGGATGCCTTCCGAGTTCCATCCGATACCCGCGGGCTTGCTGGGCCCAGATCGCGGCGCAACCGGCGACTAGAACCCTGATAAGAATCCGCCCAACCACCCCAGACCCACCTCACATGCGGCGCCAACTTTTCCGGTCGCGCATGGTGGCCGCGCATACCTTGAAACGCCTGGAGAGACAAGGTATGCGCTCCCACGTGCCTAGCAATACGTATAGGACCGAGCAGCTCCTTCAAGGACTCGATAGCGAGATTATGTTTACGCAGCAGCGCTTTATTGCGGCGATGGAGGCGCGGCTGCCACATATGCTCCCGGAACAGAAAGAGCGCTACTTTGCGGTGCTATCGGCGCTTGTAGCGAAGCTTGAAGACCCACAGAAGAGCCTCCGCGACATCCTTCAAGAAATGATGAGCGAAGCGGCCGGCCTGGTGCTCTCCGAACTTCAAGCTGGGCGCTAAGTGCTGTATTCGTGAGATCCGCATTCATCCCGCGGCTCGTCAACGGGCCCTTTGGCGACCCGGGTCTCTACGTAAGCCTCCGATGGCTTGGTAGGGCGCTTCTCTTCGACCTAGGGAACCTAGAACGCATCCCTGGCCCGGCAATCGCGCGAGTCAGTCATGTGTTTGTGTCGCACACGCACCTCGACCACTTTGTCGGGTTTGACCGCGTGTTGCGAGTCTTTCTCTCACGCTCCGCGGAGATCAGCCTTTTTGGACCGGCGGGCTTCACCGCGAACGTCGCGGGCAAACTCCAGGGATATACGTGGAACTTGGTGGAGAACTACACATTCTCCATGCTGGTCCACGAAGTTCACCCAGACACGATTCTCGTTCGCCGTTTTCGGGCCTGCACAGGATTTGCCTGCGAGGAAGTTGGGGAGCGGCCGTTCAACGGCGAGCTGCACCGCGAGGAATCGTTCTGGGTCGACGCGGCGCTGGTCGACCACCGGATTCCGTGCCTCGCCTTCGCGCTCTGTGAACCAGTGAGACTCAACATCCGAACGGATGCCCTCGAGCGTCTCGGGGTTCCTCCAGGCCGATGGCTCAACGAACTGAAGCAACTCATCCGGAGCGGTGCGGATGACAACACCGTCGTTGCTGCACGATGGAAGGAACAAGGGGTTGAGCGCTGCGCAGAATTCCGACTCGGCGAGTTGCGAGAGCAGTTGGTTCTGCAAACTCCGGGGACGAAGCTTTGCTACGTGGTGGATACGATGTTCCATAAAGAGAACCTCGACCGTGTTGTGCGCTTAGCGCAAGGCGCGGACATCTTGTTTTGCGAGTCGCTGTTCGCTGACGAAGACCGGGACGAAGCTGCCAAGCGCTATCATCTCACGGCACGGCAGGCCGGCACGATTGCGCGGCTGGCGGGCGTACGTCAGTTGCGCACGTTCCATTTCTCCCCGCGCTATAGTGGTAACGGCCAAAGACTCGTTACAGAAGCGCAAGCAACGTTCCGCGGCGAGATTCCACCAGATGAACCTTGAAGGACATGCGCTGGCTTTGGTCGACGAAGGCCGCCTCGCCCACCTGGCGACGGTAGATGCCCGTGGGCGACCACACGTCGTCCCGGTTTGCTACGCGTATCACACTGGTCGGTTTTACTTCGTTGTAGACGAAAAGCCCAAGCGGCACGGCAACCGCCTGAAGCGATTGCGCAACATCGAGGTCAATCCCCACGTGGCCCTTGTGATCGACCGTTACGACGAGGACTGGACACGCTTGGCATACGTGCTCGTCCACGGAACGGCAAACATGGTAGCGGAACTAGGTGAATGGCAGTTTGCTGTTCAGCTACTGGAGCAGCGCTACCAAGGATATCGTGCGATGAAGCTGACGTTCCCCCACAACGTTGCCGTACGAATTCAGGTCGAGCGCTGGCACTACTGGCAAGCAGCAAGCTAAAGCGTGTCTCAAGCCGTCAGAATCACGCGGTGACCGGCTCGACAACCACCGTGACGTGGGCAACTACGCCAGCGGGTAGGTGCACTGGCACCGTATACTCGCCCAACGCCTTAATGGGCTCCTCTAGGCGAATTCGACGTCGCTCCACCGTGACGCCTTGCTCGGCCAGAGCCCGCTCCAGGTCTAGGTTTGTCACCGACCCAAACAGACGGCCCTCTTCGCCTGCCCGCACGCGCACAACTAAACGCATTTGCGTCAAACGTTGCGCCAGGCTTTCGCTTGCCCGTTTTTCGCGCTCGTACTTGGCAGCAGCAATCCGTTGTTCGTGTTCGAGGAGGCGCTTGTTCCGACGGTCGGCCACGACGGCCAATCCACGCGGGATCAGGTAGTTACGGGCAAAGCCCGGGCGAACTTTCACAATGTCCCCGCTCTTCCCCAGATTTGGAACTTCCGCACGCAAGATTACTTCCATGGCATTCCCCTCGTCCAGCAGGCTCTTAGGTCGTCATTCCGCGCAGCCTACACCTCGGTTACGGTGTAGGGTAGCAACGCAACAGTCCTCGCGCGTTTGATCGCAAGGGTCAACTGGCGTTGGTGTTTTGCGCAGTTTCCTGTGATCCGGCTTGGCACGATCTTGCCCCTCTCTGTCAAAAAACCTGCCAAGGTCCGCGTATCCTTGTAATCGATCCAGGGAACCTTATCTGCGCAAAACCGGCATACCTTACGACGCCCTGGGCCACGGCGACGTATGGGCACCTTGTCATCTGCCATCGTACGTACGCGTTTCGTCGGAGAAGCTTTTTGACCAGTCGTCGTCATGCATTTGCTCCTTCGTCAGGGCGATGTTCTTTGGTCGCCGCTTCCTCGCCCGCCGTAGATAATTGTTGCCGTCGCTTCCGGATGTGCTCCGGGATTCGCACCGTAATGAAGCGAATGACCTCATCGAGCAGTTTCAAGTTGCGCTCCAGTTCGGTGACAGCAGCCGGTAGCGCACGATAGCGTACTAAGACGTACCTGCCGCGCTTCTGTTTTTGAATCGGATATGCAAGTTCGCGCATTCCCCACGGCTCGAAGGAGATCACCTCGCCGCCCTGCTCCAGGATCAAGCTTCGCACCCTGGCGTTGATTTCTTCGTACCGCGCTTCAGGCACCTCAGGATGCTGAACGTAAAGCGTTTCGTACTCTCGCATCGTGACTCTCCTAACTGTGGCCCGTTTTGAGCCCTTTCAGAGCTATTTTTCACCGGCAGTTTTGGCTTGCTCCGCTGGAGCCGGGGTGCCTGCCTCAGGGGCCGCCTCGGCCCGAGTTTCCTCCACGGTTGGCGGTAAGATCGTGACCAGAGGGAAATCTTCCGTGTACACAGCTTCCACCCCTTCCGGCAGACGGAGTTCAGAGACGTGAATCGTATCGTGGATCCCGAGGGCAGATACGTCGACCTCGATGAACTCTGGGATGCTCATGGGGAGACAGCGAACAGAAATCTCGCGCCGAAGCGGTTGCAAAATGCCGCCCAACGCAACGCCCGCGGCTTTGCCGACAAAGTGTAGTGGGGCTGCAACCGTTAACTTTTCCGCCAGGTCGACTTCGTAAAAATCCACGTGAAGCAAGGCGCTCGTTACCGGGTGAACCTGGACCTCTTTCACCAAAGCGACGCATTCTTCGAGGCCCTCGACCTCGCCTTTTAGGCGAATCAGGTGGGCTCCCTCGATGGCCGCCACTTTCGATTGGAAGTCCTTCTCCGGGATCGCCAGCGGTACCGGTTGCCGCTTACGCCCATAGAGAATTGCCGGCACCTTCTTTTGCCGCCGCAACTTACGCGCGCCCCCCTTTCCGACTCGCTCTCTTTTCTCCACGCTCAACTCAATTGTTTCCATTACGTTTTGTCTCCTCCGCTAGGTAGAAGATCGAAGGCCTTCCCGCGCCCCCCCAAAAACCTATGCGTTACACGAACAGTGAACTAATCGACTCTTCGCAGTGGGTGCGCCGGATGGCCTCTCCCAAAAGATGAGCTACTGAGAGCACCCGCAACTTCGTGCAAGCAGAAGCTTCTGGCCGAAGCGGGATCGTGTCCGTAACGATTAGCTCCCGCAAGAGCGACTGTTCGATTCGCTGCACAGCGTTGCCCGACAGTACAGGGTGTGTACAACAAGCGAACACGTCCTTGGCTCCGTTTTCCATCAGCGCTTCCGCTGCGGTTGCCAGGGTGCCGCCTGTATCAACCATGTCATCGATCAGTATTGCCACACGTCCGCGCACATCCCCAACGATGTGCATTTCGGCCACCTCGTTTGGACGTGCGCGCCGCTTGTCGATGATGGCTAGCCCAGCATCTAGGTGTTTTGCGAACGCTCTCGCCCGCTCCACGCCTCCGGCATCCGGAGAAACAACGCAAATATCGTCTCCTGGAAGCCGCTCCCGGATGTACCGCAATAATACTGGCGTGGCGAACAAGTTGTCCACCGGAACGTTAAAAAACCCTTGAATTTGCCCAGCGTGCAGGTCGACCGTCAACACGCGCGAAGCGCCGGCAGTCGTGATCAAATCGGCTACCAGTTTGGCGCTGATGGGCACTCGCGGAGCCACCTTCCGGTCTTGCCGCGCATACCCGTAGTAGGGGATCACAGCCGTGATCCGTTTTGCCGAAGCGCGCCGGAAAGCATCTAACATCAAAAGCAGCTCGATCAGGTTATCGTTCACCGGCGTACAGGTTGACTGAATAACAAAAACGTCCCCGCCACGTACGTTTTCCTTGATTTCCACAAGGACTTCACCGTCACTAAAACGGCGCACTTCCGCGGCTCCACGGTGTACCCGGAGGTACGCGCACACAGCGTCTGCCAACGCTGGGTTCGAATTTCCGGCAAACACCTTGATCTCGTCGCGCACTGTTCCCATCCGCTAGCTTTTTTTCGAAAGGCAACTGGGCGGGAAGGATTCGAACCTTCGATTGCCGGTTCCAAAGACCGGTGCCTTGCCAGCTTGGCTACCGCCCATCACGCACTAAACGGGGAGCTCAATGACACAAGGCCCATGCACTCGAAAGGGTCTCAGCCGCTTGGGCCCAAAACCCCATCGCCCTTAATCGAGCAGCAGTTTCTACGGCCTGGGTGCGGCTTGGGCACACACCGAAGACACAAGATCCGCTGCCAGTCATGGATGCGGACACTGCTCCTGCCCGCACCGTGGCCTCTTTGAGCGTAGGGATCGACGGCTCCAGCACGGCAGCAGCCCTTTCCAGGTCGTTGTGCAAAATATCTACGATCGATGACATCCCCATCAGGAAGTCCCCGATGTTAGAAGCACTGCTGAAATCTGTCAACGCGACGCGCGCCTGTGCGTACACTTCTTTGCTCAGCAACACTGTGCCGTTCCCGCACAAAACCAAATGGAACTTCCGCGGGAGGTCGACTGGCTCCAGCTCTTCTCCTATTCCACGCATGATTGCGGGGCGCCCCAGCAAGAAAAACGGAACGTCGCTCCCCAAGTGACCGGCAATCTCTAGAAGTCTCTCCCAGGTGAGCGGGCTCCCCAGAGCCGTTTGCAGCAACAACAGCACCGCGGCGGCATTGCTGCTGCCCCCGCCAAGACCCGCACCCGCTGGAATGTTTTTTTCGAGATGGATGCGAATACGCGGGGTGGGTCTACCCAGCGCTTCCAAGAACTCCACGGCCGCCCGAGCAGCGAGGTTTTCCGGCCCC
>CAZHQG010000024.1:0-51616 GCA_964534275.1 uncultured Binatia bacterium (SeqCode)
CGCCCCGCCGCGCGCAGCTCACGACTTCCGCCAAGCTCGCGCGCACGCCCCGCACCTGCTGGGCACGCGCTTCCACCGCAGGGCCACAAAGAAACGTTTCCACGCACCCTTGCTGTCCGCAGTAACAACGTGGACCTGCGGTCGCGATTCGGTGGTGTCCCCACTCGCCCGCCAGCCGCTGGACGCCTCGCACGATTTCCCCACGCCATACGAAGCCACCACCCACGCCGGTGCCCAAGATCACCCCAAACACCAACTCGTACCCTCGCCCGGCCCCGAACCTCGCTTCCGCCCAAGCGAACAAGTTCGCGTCGTTTTCTACCACCACCTCAGTGCCCAGAGCTTCTGCGAGGTCGCGCGGGAGGGGCCGTCCGTTCAAGCACGTCGTGTTGCAGTTCTTCATCGTGCCATCGGCAAGCGATACAGCACCCGGAGTTCCAACTCCCACCACGGGCGGGCGCCTCCCTGCAGCCGCACAGCACCGCTCGAACAAACCAGCCACCCTCGCGAGGATGGCTTCGTAGCCTTCTTCCCGCAGCGTCGGCACGCGCTGCCGAAAGCGAACCTCTCCCTGGCGATCGATCACGACGCCCTCGATTTTCGTTCCGCCAACGTCGATCCCCACAAACATGTGGCGCTCCGTGCCTCTACCACGGCAAGCTCGGCCGGCAAGGTCTATCCCGGCGCGACTCATCGAGGGTCCATGGGGCCGCGTGCCGCCGGCGCTGGTGACCAGTAGAGGCAACAGGGCTGGATCCGTGACGATCGTGCAGCTCGGTTCCGCGCAAGCGGCAGGATGGCCACAACGAGCCTGGGGAAACCATAGGCATTTGACATCCGGCCAACGGCAGGCATAGCGTCGGCCGGAGGAATTCGCCCATGGCAAAGTTTCCCACGGAGGTCGAAGAATCCATCCTTGTGCGCGCCCCCTTGAAGACTGTCTACCCGTTTCTTTGGGACGTACCCGGCTCGGCCGTTTGCATCCCCGGAATCGCAAGTTGCGAGGCAGTCGGCAAGGATACCTATTGCTTTACGTACCAGGAGCGTTCTGCTGGGCCTGTGCGGATGTCCGTACGCTACACCGCTCGCTACCGCGGCAATGGCAAGGACCGCATCGACTTCCAAGGCATCGACGCCCCCGGAGACAACACGGCGGTGGAAGGCCATATCACCCTGACGCCCGTTGGCGATGGCGGCACGAAGATTACCCTCAAGCAAATGTTGGCTCCCGACACTCCAGTCCCGCGCCTGCTGCAGCGGTTCATCGAATCGTATGTCACCGAAGAAGCACGAGCCGCGGTGCGGACTTATTTAGCCAACGTGCGACAGGCTTTGGAACAACATCCAGCTCACGAACCGGGTTCCGGCTCCAAACCCAAACGCAAGCGTGCCTGAGGTACTGCCTCGGGCAGGAATTCGGGCGGCCAGGGTCCAGAGTACGCTTGGTACTGTTTCAGCAGTTGCCGGGCCACGGTAAGCATGTGCACCTCGGTTGGCCCATCGGCAATTCCCATCACCGGCACTGCCAACCACCAGCGCATCAGCGGAAGTTCGTTCGAACACCCGAGGGCGCCGTGCAAGTGCACCGCGCGTCGAACAATGTCGTGCAGAACTTCGGCCATCTGGATTTTCACCGCAGCGATGTACAGCCGAGCTTGTTCGCGATGGCCCTGGTCGATGTGCCATGCAGTGTACAAAACGAGCAAGCGGAACTGTTCCAACTGCAAAAAGGACTCTGCAATCATTCCCTGTACGAACTGTTTCTGGGCCAACGGCTCTCCTTGAACCGTTCGACTCAAGGCCCGCTCGCACATCATTGCCAAGGCTTTTTTCGCCATTGCCACCGTGCGCATCGCATGGTGCACCCGGCCGCCGCCCAGTCGCGTTTGGGCAATCGCGAAACCCTGCCCCTCGCCGCCAAGCAAGTTTTCGGCGGAAACGCGACATCGGTCGAACCGCACATGGCAGTGGTGGCCCTCCCCCAGGGGCTCCGTGCCCAGGCCCGCACGTCGCACAATGTGCAATCCGGGGGTGTCGCGAGGAACCAGAAACATCGAGGCTCCGCGGTGCACAGGAACGTCCGGATTGGTAATCGCCATCACGATCAAAAACTCGGCGAGGTCTGCGTGCGACGCGAAGTATTTTTCGCCCTCCAACACCCAATGGTCCCCTTCGCGTACGGCACGGCAACGGAAGCCTCCTGGATCGCTGCCGCCCTGCGGCTCGGTCATTGCGAAACAAGAGACGATCTCGCCGGCAAGCAACGGCTCCAAATAGCGACGTTTCTGCTCCTCGGTGCCGTAAGCCGCCAAAATCTCCGCATTTCCGGAGTCGGGAGCCTGACAGCCGAAAATCGTCGGAGCCCACTGAGACCGCCCCAAGATTTCGTTCAAGAGCGCCAACTTGACTTGGCCGTATCCCGGACCGCCCAGCTCCGGCCCCAGGTGGCACGCCCACAACCCCTGCCGCTTCACTTCGTTCTTCAGCGGCTCGGTCAACTTTCGCAGGAGCGGATCACGCCGATCATACGGCGCTGCCGGGTCGGGAAAAGCCACGTCCAGCGGTTCTACGCGCTCGCGCACGAACGCATCCGCCCAATCCAGCTTTGCCTGAAATTCCGGCTCCGTGGAAAAGTCCCAAGCCATAACACGGCACCTCCTTCACCCGCGCTTTCGCAGGCAACGTCGAAAGTCAACCGCGGCACGGCAGAAAAATAAATTCGCTCGAGAGGGCCCCGCGTTCCGGTCGAGCGAGAAGACGCGGCAAGGGTTTCCTCTCTGCCCACGGGAACTGCCGGATCAGCCTCGAGCTGGGCGGGGGACCAGCGCTCGCGCTCTGCGCGGCTCGATGCCGGAGCAGGCGAGCATGCATGCCACCGCGAGGCCGCAGGCGTCGGGCATGGCATTTCGCTCCCCGCGCCCACTCAAAAGTGTCTTTTTGGCCAAGCTCCCAGGAGCCTATGTTTTCCCAAGACCGCGCCTTCGTTAGAAGGGGCGCACGGAGGAACACAGCAGTGAGCTACGAACCCGGTGAAGACATTTACGGAAGCCCCGAACATCGTGCCTTTCGCGAGACCGTGCGCCGGTTCGTGCAAACCGAGCTGGTGCCGCGCGCGCGCGAGTTCGACAAAATGGGGCGGATCGACAAATCGCTCTATCGCAAGATGGGGGAACTCGGGCTGCTCGGAATTCGCTACGACCCCAAATATGGGGGACTCGGGCTCGACTACTCCTACCATGCAATTTTCCTCGAAGAGATTGCGCAGTGCGACAACGCCGGAGTCGCCATGGGAATTTCGGTGCAAACAGACATGGCCACACCGGCGTTGCATCGATTCGGTAGCGAAGAGCTGAAGCAAAAGTACCTGGTCCCAGCGATTCGCGGAGAAATGGTTGCCGCCATTGCGGTGACCGAGCCAGGAGCTGGGTCCGACGTCGCCCGCATCCAAACCCGCGCGGTCCGCGATGGCGATTACTGGGTTATCAACGGCTCAAAAATGTACATCACGAATGCTGCCACTGCGGACTGGCTGTGTTTGCTTGCGGTGACGGACCCCGATGCTGGGTACAACGGCTTCACGCAAATCATCGTACCCACGGACACTCCAGGGTTCAGCTACAAGTTGCTCGACAAAATCGGGAACATCGGCTCGGACACCGGTTTGCTGTTCTTCGATGACGTCCGGGTTCCGATCACCAACACGATCGGCGATCCGCACCGTGGGTTTCAGCAACAAATGATGCAGTTTCAAGACGAACGCATGGTGCCGGTGGTCATGGCCCCAGTGCAGGCACGGCAGCTTTGGGAAATCACCTTGCAGCATTGCCAGCAGCGCATCGTGTTCGGAAAGCCCCTCTCCAAGCACCAGGTGAATCAACACAAGTTCGTGGACATGCTCATCCAAATCACGGCCGCGCAAGAGCTCGCCTACCGCTGCATCCGCTTGATGATGCGGGGAGTCGATGCCACCCGCGATATTTCCATGGCCAAGGTGTTCAACAGTAACATGTTGCAGTACGTGGCGACGACGTGCGTGCAGTTGTTCGGCGGTGCGGGATACTGTTGGGAAAACCCCGCAGCTCGGGCGTTCGTGGACTCTCGGCTGTTGACCATCGGGGGCGGAGCCGACGAAGTGATGAAGCAGATCGTCGCCAAGCTGCTGCAAATTTAGTCGCTGCGCGCCATGCCCGTATTGCCGACTCGGATCGACCCAAAATCACCGGCCTTCCGTGCCAACTACGAAGCGATGCTTGCCCAGGTTCGTTACCTGGAAGAGCAGTTGGCCTTGGCCCGTGCCGGCGGAGGGGAAAAATACGTCGAGCGGCATCGCCAGCGAGGCAAGTTGTTGCCGCGCGAACGGATCGAGCTCCTCCTGGATCCCGACTCGCCGTTCCTCGAGCTTTCCCCGCTGGCAGCCTGGGGTACAGAGTACACCGTTGGCGCGGGCGTGGTCACAGGCATCGGGGTCGTCAGTGGCGTGGAATGCATGATCGTGGCCAACGACCCCACGGTCAAAGGTGGAGCGATCAACCCGTACGGCCTGGAAAAAAGCCTGCGCGCCCTGGAGATCTCCGCCAAGAATCGGCTCCCGCTCATCCATCTTACGGAGTCCGCCGGTGCAGACCTTCCAGTGCAGTCGAAGATTTTCGTCCCCGGTGGCAAGACCTTCCGCGAGATCACGCGCCGTTCCGCCGAGCGGGTGCCCACCATTTGCTTGGTATTCGGTAGCAGCACCGCGGGCGGCGCTTACGTGCCGGGCATGTCGGACTACGTGGTGATGGTCAAAGGGCAAGCCAAGGTGTTTCTGGGCGGTCCGCCATTGGTGAAGATGGCCACGAACGAGGATGCCGACGAAGAAACCTTAGGTGGAGCCGAGATGCACAGCCGGGTCTCGGGCGTGTCCGACTACCTGGCGGAAGACGAGTTCGACGCCATCCGCATTGGGCGAGAAATCGTCGCGCACCTGAACTGGCGTAAACTCGGCGAGGCCCGCATGCGACCGGTCGAAGAGCCCCGCTACGATCCCGAGGAACTTCTCGGTATTCCGTCGGTCGATTTGCGCAAACCGTTCGAGGTGCGCGAGGTCATTGCTCGCATTGTCGATGGCTCGTACTTCGAGGAGTTTAAAGCGAACTATGGGACGACCTTGGTGACCGGCTGGGCCCACTTGCACGGCTATCCCATTGGTATCGTCGCAAACAATGGCATTTTGTTTTCCGACTCGTCGCAAAAGGCCGCTCAGTTCATCCAGTTGTGCAACAAGATCGACGTGCCGATTCTGTTCCTCCAAAACATCACGGGCTACATGGTCGGCGTGCAATACGAGCAAGGCGGAATCATCAAAGATGGAGCCAAAATGATCAACGCGGTCGCCAACTCCACCGTACCCATGTTTACGGTGATGATTGGCAGCTCTTACGGAGCCGGCAACTACGGGATGTGTGGGCGAGCGTACGACCCGCGCTTCTTGTTCACGTGGCCGAACCACAAAATTGCGGTTATGGGACCAGAACAATTGGCGGGGGTGTTGTCGATCGTGCGGCGGCAAGCTGCCGAACGGGCTGGCCAGCCGTACGACGAGGAGCAAGACCGCACGGTACGGCAGATGGTCATCCAGCAAATCGAGCAAGAGTCCAACGCGTTTTACGCAACCGCACGCATCTGGGACGATGGGATTATCGACCCGCGCTCGACGCGCACCGTGTTGGGCATCGCCATCAGTGCAGCTTTTAACAACGTCGTCAAAGGTACCGACTCGTTCGGTGTCTTTCGCATGTAACGGGAGGTTTTTGGGTGGCGCGCTTCCATAAAGTCTTGGTTGCCAATCGTGGCGAAATCGCGCGGCGGATTTTTCGCGCTTGCCGCAGCATGGGGCTGCAAACCGTGGCGTTGTACGCAGACCCGGATCGCAATTCCCCGTTCGTCGCAGAGGCCGACGAGGCCGTTGCCCTCGGCGCGCCGGTAACCGGTCAGGGCTTCCTCGCCATCGAATCCATCCTTGCTGCGGCAAAACGCACCGGCGCAGACGCCATCCATCCAGGGTACGGGTTCCTCGCGGAAAATGCCGACTTCGCCCAAGCGTGTGCTGATGCGGGTTTGGTGTTCATCGGCCCTCCGCCAGCAGCCATCCGCGCGATGGGAACGAAGATCGAGGCCAAGGACATTGCCGTGCGTGCCGGAGTTCCGGTCATCCCTGGGTTTGCAGCTTCAGGCACCGACGATGCCGCCACGGTGCGTCGCGCACAGGAAGTCGGGTTTCCGCTTCTCGTGAAGGCTTCCGCAGGAGGTGGTGGAAAAGGCATGCGCCGCGTCGAGCGCGCGGAGGATTTACCGGCCGCGCTAGCGGCTGCCCGCCGTGAAGCGCAAAGTGCGTTTGGCGACCCAACCCTGCTGATCGAGCGTTACATCGAGCAGCCGCGCCACATTGAAATCCAAGTCCTCGGCGACGAACACGGCAATGTCGTACACCTCTTCGAGCGCGAGTGTTCGATTCAGCGCCGCTACCAAAAGATCTTCGAGGAAGCCCCTTCGCCGTTCGTGAACGACGTGCTGCGAGAGCGGATGGGAGCGGCCGCAGTGGCCCTTGCGAAGGCGATCGGGTACACGAATGCGGGCACGGTCGAATTCGTTGTCGATCCCAACGGAGCCTTTTACTTCCTCGAAATGAACACGCGGCTGCAAGTCGAACACCCCGTTACGGAAGAGGTGACCGGTCTCGATTTGGTTCGCTTGCAACTCGAAATTGCCCAAGGGCAACCGTTGCCCTTCAACCAGGAAGACATCTTGTTGCGCGGACACGCCATCGAGGCGCGGTTGTATGCGGAAGACCCGTGGCACGACTTTCTGCCTTCTACCGGCACAATCGTGTGCTGGGAGCCAGCATCGATCGAAGGCGTGCGTTACGAAAGCGGCGTGGAGCAAGGCTCGGAGGTCACCATTTACTACGACCCCATGCTGGCCAAAATTATCGCCCGAGGCTCGCATCGTACGGAGGCCATTCGGCGCCTCTCTCGCGCACTCGAACAACTTCGCGTGCATGGCGTACGATGCAACCGCGAGTTTCTCCTCCGTGTGCTTCGTCACCCCGACTTTCATGCTGGACGGTTCGACACCCATTTCATCGCCTCGCATCCCGAGTTGCTGGCGCCTCCCGATCGGCAGGACTTTGCACCTCTACACGCGCTGGCTGCGGCTTTGTGGGACCAACACCGCCGCCGCACCCAAGCGAGTGTTCTTCGATCCATTCCTTCCGGTTGGCGCAACAACCCTAGCCAACGGCAATGGGTGGAGTTTCGCGACGGAGACCACACGATTCGGGTGGAGTATCGGATCGATGCGCGCGGACGAGTCGACGCCGAAGTGAACGGTGTGGCTCACCAAGGACACCTCCATGCGGCCGACGAGCGTGGCGTTGCGCTCGAAGTCGATGGTGTTCGCCGCCGCTACTGGGTCGCCGCCCACGGTCCTGCTCGCTATGTCGACAGCACGCTCGGCAGCACGGCGCTGGAAGAACTCCCCCGCTTTCCGGTGCCAGAGGCGGAGGTGCCGCGTGGCGGGTGCGTGGCGCCAATGCCGGGGAAAATCGTGGCGGTCCGGGTCGAGCCCGGGCAGCGAGTGGAGCGCGGCCAGGTTTTGGTCATTCTCGAAGCGATGAAAATGGAGCACGAGGTCGTGGCTCCGGAAGAGGGCACGGTAGAGGAAGTGCGTGTCGAAGCAGGACAGCAAGTCGAAGCTGGTGCCGTACTGGTCGTCCTGGCATCCAACGGCGCCAGCGCTGCCAAGGAGGGCGAAGCATGAGTGAAGTGCAGTATTCCGTTCGCAGTGGGATTGCGCGCATCGTTCTCGACCGCCCGGAGCGCCGCAACGCGCTCAGCGACGCCATGGTGCAAGCCTTGCTCGACTCCTTTGCAAAGGCCCAAGCCGACCCGAACATCCGCGCCGTAGTTCTTTCTGCAAACGGCGACACATTTTGCGCTGGAGCCGACTTGAAGGCAGGGGGAATGCCAACCCGTTCCGAGGAGCAACCGTTCGTCACGTTGTTGCGCTCCATGTGGCACCACCCGAAGCCTATAGTCGGTGCAGTTTCCGGATCGGCTTATGGGGGCGGCCTCGGACTGATGGCTGCTTGCGATCTCGTGCTGGCGGCCAGCGAGGCGCAGTTTGCGTTTAGCGAAGTGCGCATTGGAGTGGTGCCAGCGATGATTTCGGTCGTGGTGCTTCCGAAAATCGGCATCCACAATGCCATGTGGCTGTTCTTGACGGCCGAGCGATTCTCCGCGGAACGCGCACGGGAAATCGGGCTTGTGCATCGCGTTCATCCCCGCTCGGAACTGGAAGCTGCTGTAGAGCAAACACTGGAGATGCTGCGACTCGCCGGCCCGAATGCCCTGCGGCACGCCAAAGAACTCGTCCGCAAGGTGCCCTACATGAGCATGGACGAAGCGTTCCGCTTTACGGGCGCGCTGATCGGAGAACTGTTCGCCTCCGCCGAAGCTCAGGAAGGCATGCGCGCATTCGCCGAAAAACGGAAACCCGCTTGGGCGGAGTAGCAGGGCGTACGCCGCTACCGGCCGTGCGCTGCGGTCGGCCCACGGCCGCCGTTGCACCAGGACTGTGCAGGTTTCAGACGTAAAATGCAACGACATCGGGCATCGGAGGAGCCGCGCGCTCGACAATGCGCTGCATTTGCTTGGTTCCAAGCGCGCTGGCCGCATGGCACAGGTCTTTTGCGACCGTCGTGCTCGCGCACCAATGCGGCAACGCGCCCGTCTCGCTTGGCTCCTCGTGTCGAACCGAGCGGTTGCCATCAGCACCGACGCGCCACTGCAAGCGAACGCGGGGAGCGGCCAATCCGAAGGCCCAAGCGCCAACGGGATGGCAAGGCGCAAGCATCCGCTCTCGCGTTCGTATGCCTGATCGGGTTGTTGCCGTGCCAGGCATTAGGGGCCGACGACCAGCCATGGCAGCTTCACGCTCAGTCAACGTACATTTTCCAGGCTAAGCCGGGGTTCCGGGCTCTCTACTCCGGGCCCAACAGTCTTTCCCCTCGCTGGGAGGACAGTTACTCGTGGACGATTACCCTCTTCCTTGGCGCCCGCCTCTGGTCGGGAGGTGCTGTGTACTTCAACCCGGAGGCGGCTCAAGGGGTTCCATTGTCGCGCCTGACAGGCCTTGCCGGGTTTACCAACGGCGAGATTTCTCGCACCGCCGGACCACATTTAAGGCTCTACCGAGCGCGGCTCTACGCGCAGCAAGTCATTCCGCTGTCAGGGGCAACGACATCGATCGAAGAAGGGGAAAACCAGCTGGCATTGGAAACCACGGCCCGTCGGGTCGTGTTCACCGTGGGAAACTTGGCACTTCTGGATATCTTCGACGAGAACCGCTTTGCGCACGACCCACGTAGCGATTTCCTGAATTGGGCTTTCATGACGCATGCGGCGTACGACTACGCTGCCGACGCGCGCGGTTACTCGTGGGGAGGTGTCGCGGAGTTTTACTGGGACGACTGGGCCGTCCGCGTGGGGCGCTTTGCACAACCAAAGGAACCGAACCAGCTTCCCCTCGATTCCCGGATCTTCGTGCACTTTGGCGACCAATTGGAGATCGAGCGGCAATTCAACTGGTCTTCGCGTGCCGGGGCCTTACGCGTACTCGGCATGCGCAATCGAGCGCGGATGGCGCGTTACGCGGACGCGCTGCGCCTGGCCACCGCCACAGGCAGCCTGCCAGACCTGAACTTGGTTCGCTCTGCGGCGCGAGAAAAATTTGGAGTGGGCCTGAACATCGAACAAGAGCTGTCCGCCACTGTCGGCGTCTTTGGCCGAGGCTTTTGGGCCGATGGTGAGACCGAAACGTACGCGTTTACCGAAGCCGATCGCAGTGCTTCCGGCGGAGTGACGATTTCCGGAGAGTTCTGGGGACGTGCTCTCGACCGAGCCGGGATCGCCCTTGCACGTCAGTGGCTGTCTGCGCCTCACCGAGAGTACTTGCGAGCTGGAGGTCTCGGGTTTTTCCTTGGGGACGGCGCGTTGCGCTACCGCCCGGAAACCGTATTGGAATTATTTTATGCTGTGCCCATCGTGCCGCAGGCGGAAGTCAGTCTTGATTACCAGGCCATCTGGAATCCTGGTTACAATGCGGATCGGGGGCCCGTTCAGGTGTGGTCCACGCGTTTTCGCGTTCTTCTGTAAACGGCGATGGAACTGTTCGGCCGAGCCGCCCCGTGGAAATAGCGGTGTGTCCGCTGGACCCGGGATTCAGCGGACGGGCACAACTTTGTTCCCTCTACCACGCGATCCGGCGGAGCCTCCACCAGCAGGGTCCGATCCATCTCGAAGGGGGCGCCAAGACGCCCGGCCCGCTAGGCGCGCGGAGGGTACTTTCGGAGTTTGCGTTGGAGCGAACGCCGATGAATGCCCAAACGACGGGCGGCTTCGGAAATGTTGCCGCCACAATCGGTCAGCACGCGACTGATGTGTTCCCACTCGGCCCGGGCTAGCGATGGCGCAGTGTACCCCGGGCTTGGCTCCAATGGCGGCGACTCCGCTCTTGCAAACGCCGCCAAGATATCGTCGACGTCCGCCGGCTTGCTCACGTAATAGGCTGCACCCAGTCTCATCGCCTCGATGGCGGTGGCAATGCTGCCATAACCGGTCAAGACCACGATCCGCATGGTGGGATCGAGGGCGTGCAAATCCCGCGTGAGCTCGAGCCCCGAAGGTCCCGGCATGCGTAAGTCCACCACCGCCATGTCCGGCGCTTCCGCCCGGGCCTGGTCCATCGCTTCCTCGTAGTTGGCAGCGGTCAGCACATCGAAACCGCGCTCGCGAAACGCCCGCGCCAAACGCTCGCGGAAAATTTCGTCGTCGTCGACGATCAACATCAGCGTGCGCTCTGCGTCATGTTCTCCTGGAGTCATCCGCGGCATCCTCGCTGTGGAACTGGTTCAACGTTGCATGACGGGAATCTGTTGCAACGTGGTGTTTTGTCGCACCGTCCCAAGGGAGAACGAGCGTCGCCGTTGTTCCCCGACCTTCTGCGGAGGAGATGTCCAGCTGTCCACCCATTTGTTCAATCATGGTGCGCGCAAGGAACAACCCGAGCCCGATGCCTTGCCCAGGTTCTTTGGTCGTAAAAAACGGCTCCCCGGCCCGCGCGAGAACCTCTGGAGACATGCCCTTTCCGTGATCCTCCACCTCCACAACCAGAGCTCCGTTTTTCTCGCCCCAGCGAACCATCACGGTGCTACCATCAGGAGAAGCTTGCACGGCGTTTTGCACCAAGTTTTCCACGGCACGAACGAACGCTTGCCGCACGACGGCAATCTTCCTGTCTCTCAGCAAGGGGCTCACCTCTACCTGCACCTTGACCTTGCCTCCAAGCTGCCTCGAACGGATGCGCTCAGCCAATTCGGCAACCGGCACGTTCTCGACCCCTTCCCCCATCCCTTGGCCTGCTTCGACCGAAAGCTGCTGCAAGATTCCTTGACAACGGCGGACTTGCTCCCGGATGAGTCTCACGTCCGGCAACGCACCCGGAGCGCACCCAGCCAGGGCTTTTTCCAATTCTCCTGCAGCCACGGCGATCGTCGATAGGGGTGTGCCGAGCTCGTGTGCAGCGCCAGCAGCCATGGTCGCGAGCGCAGCAAATTTCGCCTGCCGGGCGGCAAGATCCCTTGCAGCGGCAAGCTCGTGTTCTCGCTCGGTCAGGGCCTGACGGATCCGCTGAACGAAGTACACGACGAATGCCGCGCTAACGGCGAACGCGACGTACATCCCTTGGAGGTGAAGCCAAAGATGGTCGGCGTGCCCGGCATGGGCGTGCACCGTGGACCCGGGCCAAGGAGGCAACACAAATAGTAAGCCGAACGCGAGAAGCCCCAAACCGGCAAGAGCCCAAGCGGCTGCCTGCTGTAACGTCACGGCGGCCAAGACAATGTGCACAAGGTACAAGAAGCTGAACGGGTTCACGGGCCCACCCGTCATGTGCAGCAACGCAGTGAGCAAAAGGACGTCCAAGGCCAAAACCGCCACGAGCCAGCCTTCCGTAACTCGCCAATGTGTTGCCGCCCAGCGGCAAAGCACGTTGCTCGCTGCCTCGGCGCCGAGCACCGCAGCAAGCGGGCCCCAAGGTAAAGCAATCCCGAGCAAACCCTCGATCCCCGCAACCACCAAAAGCTGTCCTGCCAGAGCTAGCCAGCGCAGCCGCACCAACCACGCTAACTGAATGTTTTCGGTCGGCGTTGGAGAAAATGCGGAGGAGGCCGCTACGTGCATATCGCCATTATCGTAGACAATCCCGTTTCCCGTGCATCTCGCAACGGAGGCCAGTGACAATTTGCCGCATTCAGCCGCCACTTCGAACTGGCTATCCACTGCCGCGATGCGCTTTGGCTTCGGAGCAGTGGTGGCCGTTGTCGTTCTCTTCTCTACTGTTTGTCGGCCGCAGCATGCCTGCGCGTGCGACATTTGTGCTGTGTATACCGGAACGGAATTGCAGGAGAGCCGCTCTGGCCCACGCGTGGGCATCGCCGAGCAATTTACTCACGCGGCTACGCTCCAGAACGACGGGGAAGACACCGACAACCCGGCGGACGAATGGCTCGACAGCTCCATCACCCAGCTTCTCATTGGGTATGGCGTGCACCCACGAGTATTCCTTCAAGCCAACGTCCCGATCATATACCGGTCGTTCCAACGAGCTCACGGCACGGGCACGGAACGCAGCAGCGAAAGCGGCGTGGGCGATTTGTCCCTGCATGCCATCGGCACGGCCTACAGCCACGTGAGCGAAAACAGCTTGCAACGCGTCAGCGTGTCGGTTGGCGTCAAGCTGCCCACGGGAAGCCCCAGCCGGCTCCGTGAAGAGTTAGGAGGAGACGCCCACGCCGACGATCCGAACATCCCCCCGGTGTTTCGTTCGCACCGGTTTTGGCCACGCCACACGATGTCAGGCCCACCCAGCGGGATTCACGGGCACGACCTAGCATTGGGGACCGGATCTACGGACGTGATTTTGGGAGCACAGTGGATTGGCACGTACCGCCGTCTTTACGGCACCGCGATGCTGCAGTACTTCGTGCGCACCGAGGGATCGTTCGACTACACGTATGCGAACGAAACGATCGTGTCCGGTGGTCCGGGCGTGTTTGTCTGGCTTAGTCACGCGTCCACCCTTGGCGTCCAGTCGTTGCTCACCGTCGACACGAAGGGCACCGACGTCATGCATGGGGAACGCCTCGGGGACACAGGAATGACCATCCTGTACGCCGGACCGGCGGTGCACTGGACCTGGAAGACCAATCTCAGTGCCGACGTGGCGATCGACGTGCCAGCGATCCGCAACAACACAGCGCTCCAAATCATGCCCGACATTCGGGTGCGGACGGGCTTCGTATGGCGCTTCTGAGACAAAGCAAGCCTAGCCTGATCGGATGGGTCCTCGCTTGCCTCGCGCTTGCAGCCGTGCGCTGGCCGCAGGCTGCCCTCGGCGGCGCACTCGAGGTGGGCAAGCCGTTTCCTTCGGTGTCGTTGGTGGACGGCGACGCCCGCGAGGCTCCTGCAGTTGCAAAGGAGGCCCCGCTTGTTCTCGTTCAGGTATGGGCCACGTGGTGCGCTCCGTGCCATGAAGCGTTGCCCCGACTGGTGGAGGCCGTTCGTGCGGAAAGCGGCGGTGAGATCCTTGTGGTCCTTTGGAACATCGACACCGAACTCGCACGCGCAAAGCGATATTTGGAAATGCGCGGGCTGGCAGAGGCATCCATCAATTTGCGCTTCGACCCTGGGGGACGGGAATTCACGCGCCTGGGCGCCCCCGGAATGCCAACGACGATCTTAGTGTCCTACGGCAAAATCGTGGCGTTGTTTGCCGGCTACTCACCAGAGACTGAGCGCGGCATCGTCGCGGCGTTACGCGAGGCACGGCGGAAACAGCAAGCAGACCTTTAACCTGCATTGCCCCGGGATAGAGAACGCCTCCACCAGCACGGCGACACCCCCGTTGCACTCATGGGCGAGCCCACCACGGAGGAATCGGACGGGACGCAAACAGGTTCTAGTGAGGCTTGCACCCAAGGAGGCAGCCGACGAGCTTTTGTGCGCCGCGCGTGGACGCGTTCAGGAACGCACTGGTGATGGCATTGATTCCTCCTCCTGCGTACGTCATCGCGGCCAACCTGCTCGGAGCTACACGCCGTACGCCGGGATTCGAGCAACGCCACTGCTGTGCTCGCGGAGAAATCAGTGACCGCCTGCTCAGACGGATAGGCTATCCAGGCATCGACCTTGGGGAGGGCGGCCCGTCGTTTTGGATGAGTGGCGATCCTCAGTCGCCAAAAGTGTTCCTGCTGCGTCTTGATTCGCGTCGCGTGTATGCCGGTCGATCCGCAAAGATCGCGCGCACGCTCGGGACGCGCGGAGCCCGTCGGACCGCTCCATCAGGAACAACGCGTTGACCGGTCGTCCCCCGTCGAAAACCGGTTCCCTTTTTGCAGGGATCTTTCGGTTGCGGACGGTGCGGTTCCGGGGCTTGACGCTGCCTTGACGACACGGGTTGGAGAGACGTCCTACGCGGCCGGGGTCGCTGACGACTCTGGCCGGGGCAGCGGCTGAACAAGTACGGTGACGATCCGCCGACCCTGAACCCGCTCCACGACAAATCGCACCCCTTCCAGTTCGACGACGGCTCCCGGCTCAGGGATCCGACCGGCCAGTCCAAACACGAGCCCTCCCACGGTGTTCCAGCTCGCATGGGGTAGGTTGGTACCGAGAAGCTCGTTGAGATCTACGATGGGCAACGTCGCTTGAACCCGGTACGTGCCGTCGGGCAAGCGAACGACTTCGGGAATTTCTTGGTCGAATTCGTCGGCGATCCGACCCACCACCTCTTCGAGCAGATCTTCCAGCGTCACGATGCCAGTGACGCAACCATATTCGTCGCTCACCACTGCCAAGTGGAACCGCCCCTCCTGCATCTCTCGAAGGAGCTCGGCGAGCGGCTTCGTTTCCGGCACGAAGTGCACTGGCCGTACATAGTCGCGGATCGGCCGGTCTCCCTCGCCGCGCATCATCGCGGCAAAGACATCCTTGATGTGGACCACGCCTTCCGTCGTTTCGAGATCGCCCACGTACACCGGTGCACGCGAGATCCCGTGCTCGAGCATTCTCCGCCCCGCGTCTGCGACCGACACATCTGCCGGGATCCCCACCACGTCGGGCCGCGGTACCATCACCTCGCGCACGGTCCGTTGGGCCAGGCGCGCCGCACCAAACATTCGGGTGGGTTCGCCTCGCGGGCCAACCTCCTGAGTGCCAGGCCCTTGCGGTCCGGTGCCCGGTGCCGGCATTCGGTCAAATAGCTCGGAGACCCACTGCAGCCAGCGTTGCACAGCCCGGCCAACCCAGGTGTTCTCCCGAAGCGGGGCCCCACGCCGACTCCAAGAGGCGAACAGGTACAAGGACACGGGAGCGCCCGCACATAGGGCCAGCAAACCCACCAAAGCGCTGAGCACCCAGCGGCCAACCCACAAATGCACGAATACCGCAAGGACCGCCGCGAGCAGCCCGACGAAAAATCCAACACTCACGGCAAAGCCTAGTCGCCAGTACAGCTCCTCAGCGTACGGCTGCTCGCGTTCCGCCCGGTCTGCGGCGTCCATCGCCTCGGTCATCGCTAGCGTGCTGGGAAAGTTGTCCTACTCGAACCCGCAGGGAGCAAATGCACGTGTCGCCGGGATGTGCCGCACTGCAAGTTCCTTATGGGCGAGACTTCTGCACCTCTGCCCAAACGAAGCCGCGAAATTCTCCTTCGCGAAACCCGACCGCCTTGTCGTTCGGGTAGAGTCGCTCGAGGGTGCGTCGAAGCTCTGGGTCGAAGCCTTGAGGGTCGCCGTGACATAACAAGCATGCGCCGCCAGTTGGAATGGGTCGCAAGACGCCGATACGATCCCCTAGATCCACGACGGTTTGAGGGACTCCACTTGCCGGCTTTCCCGCAGCCGCCCGCAAGTACGGAGAGACCCACGGGCGCGGAGCGTTCGCGGGGTTTCGTAACTTGTGGCTCGTTCGACCCAGTTCCAATCCGCGTTCCGCAGCAATCTTCGCCGCCAGCGCAGGTGCCTCCTCCCGGCACACTTCTACAGCACCGGCCACGCCACGTTCGACAAGGGCCTGTTGGAGACGCGATTGTAAACTTCGCAATAGCGCGTCCATCGCCTCTAATGCGCGCGTGACTTCCGGAGGCTGAGTCGGCGCCGGTGGCGCCTGAACCACCTGCCCTCGGGAAGCCCGGCACCCTCCGATTGCGAGAAAACACAAAACAATCAGAGCTCGCTTCATATCTGGCTCTTTATCACGACTTCCGCAGCGTTGCGCTACCCCGAACGAAAACTCGTTCTCGATAAGAAAATTTTTGAAGCTCCTAGAACGTAGCGCGTCTACCCGCGTGTTTTGGAGGTGCCCATGCAGCCAGTGATGGTCGTTGTAGACAACAACGTGAACGCCCGCGTCATTTGCGAGGTTCTCCTGGAGTCGAGGGGCGAGCACTGTGTGCTGTGCGCCCGAGGCGAAATTCACGAGTGCATCCATCGGCTCCGCTTCGGGGGCGTACTTCTGCTCGAAGCCGATCTACGAAATCAGCAGCACCGCCAACAGCTCAGCGAAACTGTTCGCCGCCTCAAGGAACAACGCCGCGAGGTCGGAATCCTCGTCGTCACCGACGGTGAGTCGGAATTGCGCGACACGGAGGTGGCTGAATGGGCCAACGACGTGTTGCACGCAAGTCAGGTCGGTGCAGCACTGTTACCGAAACTCGACGCGCTTCGGGCGAACCACCAACTCGGCGCCTAGGAGCCCGTCGGAGTCGTCGTTGCCAGGTGCCCCAGAATCGGGCACGCGGGTAGCGGTCCAAAAGCACGAGGGAAGCGCTGCGCCGGCGCTGCACGCCCCAAAGGGTCACCAGTCCGTCACCTGAGGGTCGTGGTAGAGGCAAGAAGGATCCGCCCCCGGCTAGATCGGAGGTCCACCAGCAAGGAGCACCTGACCAGCTGGTGCCTTGCTGGTCCCTGGGCACACCGCCCCTGACGCGTCTCGCGTGCATTTGCGGGTCGACTCGCTCTGGCCCGCCTCCCGAGGGCGCCATGTTTTCTCGTCGTGTCGGTCGCCTTGCAGCTCCCCTTGTGGCCGGCTAGTGGCGTGCCCCCATGGCCCGCGGGCTTGGCAGCCGTAGGAACCTCCTTACACCCGCTCGCTTTCTAGCGAGCGTGCTCGCGTTTCTGCTCTGCCTGCACAGCGGCCTTGCCTCTGCACACCTGTGGCAGCACAGCGGTCACAATTGTGGAGTCCTGGGGATTCGCGGCTGGTCTCAACCTGCCGTTTGCCACTCGCCCGCTAGCGAGAGCGACCTCCGTCAGAATCTGGATCAGTGTGCAGCCTGCCGAGCCGCTCGCGATCTATCGCATGCAGGTCTCGCAGTAGTGCCCGAAGTGGAGCTCCGGTTGCCCTCTCGAGCTCGGGCATCGGTGGGTTCCGCTCCGCCGGCACTGGATCCCGTAGCGATCGCCGCTCCTCGTGCTCCTCCGAGCCACGGGAACCTCTGTTCCTAGGATTTCGCGACCTGGCTCCGCTCGCGGACTAGCCAGGCGCCAAGAACAGCAGTTCACCCGAAAGAGGAGGAGACGATGGTACGATTGCTTTCGTGCTCCACAAAGGTGCCTTCGTATTGGGGCGCTTGTGGGGCGGTGATCTTTGCAACCTTTCTCTGCTGCACGGCAGCGAACGCTGAAGAAAACGTCCGTGGCGAAATCGACGCGTTGCGCCGGGAAATCCAAAAGCTCCAACGGACCCGAGATGCGCAGCAACAGCGAATCGATGCGCTCGAAGAACAGCTGCGAAAACTCGAGCGCAAAGCCGCGGAGGCAACAGCGAACGAAGCATTGGAGCGAGCGGTGCGTGAAGCCCAGCCCCAGCCCTCTACGGCGTCAGCGCCTGCCCCGATATGGGGAGGCACCGTGGCCGGGGTGCCTCTCCGTTTGCTCGACCTTTCTTTCGACGCCATGGTGGCAGGCGGATGGTCGACCGCTACGGACAACGAACTCGGAGGGGGCTTACAAGCAGGCGGCCACGATCCAATTCGGCGAGGATTTACACTGCAGCAAGGCGAGATCTCGCTGATTGGGGCCGTGGATCCGTACTTCACGGGCGAGGCGCACATCCTGACCACAACCCATGGGGTCGAGCTCGAAGAAGCGTTCCTGACGACGACGAGCCTTCCTTACGGCCTGCAGGCGGAAGCTGGGTACATGCTCACGGAATACGGTCTGCTGAATCCTCTTCATCCGCATGCATGGGATTGGATCGATCAGCCAGTGATTCTCTCTCGCCTGCTCGGCCCCGAAGGGCTGCGCTCTCCTGGTGTTCGTGTTGGTTGGCTCACACCTCTGCCTTGGTTCTCCGAACTCCACTTTGGCGCCCAGAATGCCAACGAAGGAGAATTCACACCGAGCTTCTTGAGCGCAGACGCGGTCGGTGGCCGGCCTGGCGTACGAACTTCAACGCGGAGCTTCGGCGATCTCTTGTATCTTCTCCGCTGGGAGAATTTCTGGAACTTGACGCCGCATGTGGGCTTCAAGTTTGGTTCGAACCTGTTGCACGGGCCCAATTCCACGGGCAGCGACGGCGAAACCTGGATTTACGGACTCGACTTCAAGTTGCGGTGGCGTCCGGAAAACAACTTTCGCGGCTGGCCGTTTTTCCTTTGGCAAACCGAGGTACACAAACGCGACTACACAGCCTCGCACTTTCTTCCCGCACAGACGGAAAGCTCGGCCCAAGCTCTTCGCTTGCATCCCCGGCACAGCGGAGGAGACGAGCCACCGGGCGACAGCGGCCTTCCTACGGAGCCCATTGCCGGAGACATTTTGCGCGATGCGGGCTTTTATACTCAGGCCCTGTACGGCTTCCGGTACGGTTGGGCAACCGGAGTGCGGCTCGAGTACGCCAGCGGACGCGGCCAGAGTCTGGGCGGACGCGCCTCCGATCCGCTCCGTAGCGACCGCTGGCGGGTCTCCCCCTTATTGGTCTGGCATCCTACCGAGTACTCCCGGCTGAGATTGCAGTACAACTACGACCGGACGCCGTTTCTATCCGACAAAGATGCCCATACCGTGTGGCTCGGGGCGGAAATCCTTTACGGCCGACACCCCGCTCACAAATATTGAGGAGGGCTCGCCATGCGATGGATCAGAATAGGCAACCTGCTTTCCGTCATCGTCGTACACAGCATTCGCCGCCTCCAGCGTGTGCGCCGCTGCGGGGTCGCACTCGCTTCCTTCTTGCTGTGCGCTCAGGCGGCTTGGGCGCAAGAGCCGCTTCAGCTCGTTGCCACATTGCCAGATTTCGCGAGCATCGCACGTTCCGTCGGCGGCGAAGCGGTACGAGCAACGTCTCTCCTCCAAGGAGGGGAAGATCCGCATTTTGTCGAGGCAAAACCAAGTTTCGTCAAACTGCTCTCCACCGCTGACGTTCTCGCGTTTGCCGGCATGGATCTCGAGCTCGGCTATTTGCCTTTGTTGCTCCAAAACGCCCGCAACGCGAGGATTCTTCCGGGCCAACCCGGGTTCGTCGACTGCTCGATTGGCATCGAGCGACTCGAAATTCCGTCGGCGCCGGTCGACCGATCCATGGGCGACGTTCACCCTTACGGCAACCCGCATTTTTGGCTCGATCCGCTCAACGGGGTCGTCATCGCCGAGCGCCTTGCCGAAGCATTTGCTCGGCTACGGCCAAACGAACGCCAGGTGTTAGCCAGCCGAGCAACCGCATTCCGCAACGCCGTGTACGAGCGCCTGGCCGGAGGGGAACTGGCCGCCAAGTATGACGTGGCGAAACTTGCGGTGCTCCAAAGCGAGGGACGCTTGGTCGCTTTTCTCGAAAGCCAAGGAGACGCCGCACGCCTCGCTGGATGGTGGGGTTCCCTTGCTCGCTTCGGTCCCATCAAAGCTGTCGACGACCACAACATGTGGCCGTACTTTGCGCGTCGGTTCGGGGTTCAGATCGTCGGCCACATGGAGCCCAAGCCCGGCATTCCTCCGACTACCGCACAACTTCAGACACTCGTTGGCCAAATGCGCGCGGAACAGGTCAGGCTCATTTTCTCCTCGCCCTACTATGACCCTCGCCACGCCCGATTCCTCGCCGAGGCGACCGGTGCACTCATCGTTCCGCTCGCACACATGACCGGCAGCCGCCCTGGCACCGAGAACTACCTTGACATGATCGATTACAACGTACGCATGCTGCGAGAAGCGCTTGAACGTCTCCAGGCCCAGGGAGCGCCCCAGTGAACCGCGAACATCTCACGGATTCCCTCCCGATCCTGACCACCGTAGGCTTGACCGTCGGTTACACCGGCCAGCCGGTTTTGCGCGATGTCAACCTGACCATTCATCCGGGTGAGTTCTGGTTTTTCCTCGGCGGGAATGGCGAAGGAAAAACAACTCTGGTGCGAGCACTCCTGGGAATGGTTCCTGTGCTTGCAGGACGTGTCGAGTTCCACGTCGCGGAGTCGGTCCCACAGTTCGTGGGCTTCGTTCCGCAACGTTGCGACTTAAACCCGAGCCTCCCCACTACGGTGCGCGAGTTTGTGTCCTTAGGTCTCGTCGGCTTGCAGGTCGCGCGCAGCGAGCGGAGGCGCCGACTGACTCAAGCACTCGACGTCGTCGGGCTTGCTGGTCTCGAGCGGCGTGCGTACTGGACGCTATCCGGCGGGCAGCGACAACGCTGTCTGATCGCTCGGGCGCTGATTCGCGAGCCCAAAGTTTTGATTCTCGACGAACCGACGACCGGTTTGGATCCGCCCACCGAGTACGCCTTGTTCGAAACTCTGCGGCGCCTGCACCAGAAAGACGGGCGCACGATCCTGTTGGTCACGCACGACATAGGCCTCGCGTTGCGATACGCAACGCATGTCGCGTTGTTCCACGAAGGTCGGGTCGAAGCGGGACCTGTAGAAGCCATTCTCACGCGAGAACGCCTCCAAGCGACTTTCGGTGCTGCGCCCGGCGGTTCCTTCCTTCGGCCTTTGTTGGGAGGGCATCCGTGATCCAAGCGTTTCTGGACTCGTGGCCACTCTTCCACAATACGTACATCGCCGGCTGGTGTCTGGCCGCGTTGCTGTCGCTCGTAGGGTTGGTGATCGTCGCTCGCGACCAAGTCTTTCTCGGGCTGGCGGTTTCGCAAGCGTCCTTACTCGGCGTCGCTACGGGGATGTGGGTCGGTGCCACGCTGGCTGCTTTCGAGCCACTTTCGGGCGAGTGGGGCTTGTCCGCCTGGAGCATCGTGTTTGCGATGTTGGGGGCGGCGGCCACTGCGCGCCCGAGTGGCCCGGGAAAAGAAACGCCAGAAGCTCGCACCGGGTGGGTGTACGTGTTTTCCGCCAGTGCTGCAGTATTGCTTCTCTCGCGAAGCCCGCATGGGCTGGAGGAAGTTCACCGGCTTTTGTCCAGCACGATTATCGGAGCTCGTGAAGCGGACGTCGTCGTCTTTGCCAGCTTGCTCGCCGTTACCGCTGCCTTCGCGTTCGCTTGCCGTGATCAGTTGGCACTTCTCATGATGGACGCTGACATGGCGGGTGCAGTCGGTCTCCATGTTCCGCGGTGGAATCTCGCCCTTTCTCTATGGGCAGCGCTAGTCATCGGGCTTGCCATGCGCGTCTCCGGCCTCCTCTTTACTTTTGGCTCCCTCGTGCTGCCTGCACTGGTGGCCAAAAACCTCGTGCGAGAAGTGCGTACGATGTTCTGGGCAGCTCCTTGCATCGCCCTCGGCAGCACGATTGTGGCCTTCGTGCTGGCCAACCACTACGACTTTCCGCCAGGGCAGGTCGCTGCGTGCGTGGAAGGCGGCCTCCTGTTAGTCGCTTGGCTCGCTCGCGGGCGGGCGTAACCAGCCTCGAGAGAAAAAAGAAGGGCACGCAGCCGCGTGCCCTTCCGTTTCGACCGGTTGGCTCTCGGTCGTGGCTTACATCTCGTCGTAGTTCGGCGTTGGCGGGGTTGGAGTTTTCTTCTCCTCCGGTTTCTCCGCCACCATCGCCTCGGTGGTCAGCAGTAAGCCAGCAACCGAGGCAGCGTTTTGTAAGGCCGTGCGCACAACCTTGGTGGGATCGATAATCCCAGCCTTCATCAGGTCCTCGAACTGCTCTGTCTGGGCGTTGAAGCCGAAGGCGCCCTTCCCAGCACGAATCTTCTCGAGGACCACGGAGCCATCGTGCCCAGCGTTCATCGCAATGCGCCGAGCCGGCTCTTCCATTGCGCGCCGAACAATTTGTACGCCGACCTTTTCCTCTTCGGGAACGTCGAGATCTTCCAGAGCATTGGCTGCGCGCACCAACGCAACACCACCACCTGGAACGATCCCTTCCTCCACGGCTGCCCGTGTGGCGTGCATAGCGTCCTCCACGCGGGCTTTCTTCTCCTTCATTTCCACCTCGGTGGCCGCGCCAACCCGGATGACGGCAACACCACCCACGAGCTTGGCGAGGCGCTCTTGCAGCTTCTCGCGATCGTAGTCCGAAGTGGTTTCCTCGATTTGAGCGCGAATTTGCTTGATCCGGCCTTCGATGTCTGCCTTCTTGCCGGCACCATCGATGATCGTGGTGTTGTCCTTGTCCACAACCACGCGTTTGCAACGACCGAGGTCTTGCAGCGTCACGTTCTCCAGTTTGATGCCGAGCTCTTCGGCAATCATCTTGCCGCCGGTCAGGATCGCGATATCCTGCAGCATTGCTTTACGGCGATCGCCAAAGCCTGGAGCTTTCACCGCACAAACCTGCAGCGTCCCGCGAATCTTGTTGACGACCAAGGTGGCCAAAGCCTCGCCTTCCACGTCTTCGGCAATGATCAGCAGCGGCTTGCCAGCCTTGGCAATTTGTTCCAGCAGCGGCAGGAGGTCCTTCATGGAGCTGATCTTTTTCTCGTGTACGAGGATGTACGGGTCCTCGAGCACCGCCTCCATCCGCTCCGGATCGGTGACGAAGTAGGGGGAGAGGTAGCCACGATCGAACTGCATCCCCTCCACCACTTCGAGCGTGGTGTCGAGGCTCTTGGCTTCTTCGACCGTGATCACGCCTTCTTTCCCGACCTTGTCCATGGCCTCGGCAATAATGTCGCCGATTGCCTTGTCGCCGTTGGCCGAGACGGTTGCGACCTGAGCAATTTCATCGCGACCCTTGGTGCTCTTGGACAAGGACTTCAGCTCTTCGACGGCCTTCGCCACCGCCTTGTCGATCCCCCGCTTGATGGTCATGGGATCGTGGCCCGCTGCGACCATCTTGGAGCCTTCAATGAAGATCGAGCGCGCCAATACGGTAGCGGTGGTCGTACCGTCTCCAGCAACGTCGGAAGTCTTGGACGCCACCTCTTTGACCATCTGGGCGCCCATGTTTTCGAACTTATCCTCGAGCTGGATTTCCTTCGCTACGGTGACGCCGTCCTTGGTGACCGTCGGTGCGCCCCAAGACTTTTCGATCACCACGTTGCGGCCCTTCGGCCCGAGGGTCACCGTAACCGCATCCGCGAGAATGTTGACGCCACGAACGATCTTGTGGCGCGCGGCTTCGCCAAAACGAATTTCCTTTGCAGCCATACACTCCTCCTTTTAGCCTTCGATTACGCCAAGGACGTCATCCTCGCGCAAAATCAGGTGCTCTTCCCCGTCGAGCTTGATCTCCGTTCCAGCATACTTGCCAAAGAGGACCCGGTCGCCCGGCTTCACGCTCACCGGGATCGTCTTGCCATCCTCGACCCGGCCGGGGCCCACCGCCACCACTTTGCCCTCTTGGGGCTTTTCCTTGGCGGTGTCAGGGATGATGATCCCGCCCTTGGTCTTCTCCTCTTCACTGATCCGCTTCACCAAAATCCTGTCGTGCAATGGTCGAATCTTGAGTGCCATGCCCTCCTCCGTTTCGAGATTTTCCCTAGCTGACGTACCAACCAGGGTTACTTCACTGCTGTTCGCTTCTGTTGCTCAAACCGAGACTGCCGGTCCCGGATACTTCAAAACGCGCCCGGCGTGAGCCGAGCGCGTTCGCACCCGAGACGCGACGCCTGTACCCGCTTCTTTAATGGATGGTGATGGGAACGCGCTTACTGGCCAGCTCGCGCGGCGCCTTCATCGTGACCTCGAGCACACCGTTGTGGTAGCTTGCTCGAATCGAGTCCGTATCCACGCCGGGCGGCAAAGTCAGGCTGCGCTCGAAGCGGCCGTAGCGGATTTCCCGATAGAACCGCGTCGAGCCGTTGCCCTCGTGCATTTCCTTGCGTTCGCCGCGAATGGTGAGCCGGTCACCCTCCACGGATACCTCCACGTCCTTGGGGTCTACACCCGGGAGGTCAGCGCGTACGACGTACTCGTCGCCGCGGACAAACGACTCTACCGCCGGCGCAAGCGGACCCTCGAAGGGCCGTACCCACCACCGCTCCTCTTCACCGAAGAAGCGCGCGAACAGGTCATCGATCTCGTTGTGCAGCGTGGACAATTGGGCGAAAGGTCGCCACGGTGTCAAGGCCGTCATCGTCGCTTCACCTCCTTTCTTCAAGGATTTGCCGCAACTCGGCGGTTTCGCGAAATAATCACGCTCGACCAACTTTCAAGGGGCACATGCGGAGATTTTTCGCCTCTCGGTGAGAGCGGTGATGGCCTAGCCGGACAACGCCCCCTCTTGCGCATAGCCGGCCCCTGCGACAGCCGCGCTACGACCAGTGCGGAGGGTGCGCCTTGGGATCGCGTCCCATCCACACCGGCAGCCACCTTCCCGCGGTCTTTGGGGAGCGGCCGAAGTCCTTACAAGCGCTCGTTGATGACCGGAGCGGCTAGCTTAAGAACGGTCACGGGCAGAGCGGAGGTGAATTCGTACTGAGCAGCATCTGTCCCTGGAACGTGTGCCGTCACCACACCGAAAAACCGGTCATCGATGAAAAAGAAAAAGGTTGCCGTCCGGTTGACCACCCTCGCCGATACCACGCCGCCGCCACGCCGAAACATCTTGAAGCGGTTATCTCCCGATCCGGTTTTCCCGCCGACTACCGCCCGAGTCCCATCCCGGTGCACGAAAACACCACGGAGCCGCCGCGCAGTGCCTTGCTCTACGACCTCTGCGAGCACTTGTTTCAAGGTCCTGGCCACGGGCTCGGACATCACCCGCTCCCCATAGTCGGCGGCAGGAGTGAGTACGGTTTCGTACGGGGTTCCTTTGGCAAAGTGCAGTTGCTCGATTCGCAGCAAAGGACGCCGTACGCCGTCGTTGACCAGGATCCCCACAAAGTCCGCCAAAGCGATGGGGCGGTCGGAGGAGCTTCCAATGGCGGTTGCCAAGCTCGGTACCAGCCGCGCAAAGGGGAAGCCTAGCCGCTGCCAATACGGGGTCATGCGTGCAAATGCGTCTTGCTCGATGCGAATGCGTAAGCGCAGGTCCTGCGCGCGGCGGTTCTTCGGTCGCAACAACCAAGCCGAAACCTCCTGCCGCACCGAGGCGCTGCGCTCAACCAGCTCGGTCCACGTAGCTTCCGGATTGCGCACTACCTCGCCGGCAACCCATACGTCGATCGGGTGCCTGCCGAGCAAGTACCCATAGTCCGACATCGTGAGCCGTGGATTTGCGTATGCCCGATAGAGGCGCCGGACCGTCTCCGGGTCGGCGGCAACTCCATGCCCGCTTAACCACTCGCGGAGCCCTGCCTCGTCCGTCCCAACTTTCCAAGCAAAGTACAAAACGGCCAAGTGCCGGGCACTCGTCGCCTTCGAACCGAGCAATCGCACTGTGACCGCAGGCTCCGGTTGGTGATGGAACCGCCGGAACGCACGGCGTAGGTGTTGCCGGCTCTCCGCGTCCGCGATTTCGCTCAGCATTTGTGCGCGTACCGGATGGGTTGGATCGGAGAGCACCGCCTGCGCATCGTACGGCAATCGCGCTTGGTGGTAGCGCACCAAGTCGCGCATGAGCCGAATGAACACGAGGTTCGTCGAGTGGCGTAAAGCCTCCCGAACCGACAACACGCGCGCGTTGTCATCGCGGTCGAAGTTTCCAAAGGTGTGGACCCCGCCCCCGGTGAAAAACGCCTCGTACGGGCTCGCGGAGTACCTTCGCTCCAACGCACGAGCCAGCAGCGTTTCCAAGTCGAGTCCGGGCTCGCGGAGCAGCGTGGTGGCGACCCACTGCGTCAAGGGGTCGCGATCCTGGCTCGCAGCAAGTTTCAGCTCGTCTTCCTTCTTACCGAGCAGCGCGTGATACAGTTCTTCGATGACCTCGAGGTAATGGGCGAGAGTACGCGCTTTCGCCGTGCTCCCGAGCTCCATTTTCACGCCATCGTTGATGTCGAAGGGCTGGTCGAGGTTGTCTGCATGAACGCGGGCTACGTTTCCTGCGGGAGTCCGCTCGAACAAGAGCACGCTGTAAATGACTTTTTCCGGCGCGCCACTGCGCAATAGGCGTTCGGCATTCAGCCCGTGCGCACGAACGAACTCCGGAGAGCGGAGTTCCAGCAACAACTGCGTCAGCCGCTGTTGCAGGTCCACATCCACGGTACTGTCCACCGCCAAGTGCAACCGGTGGAGGTCGTACACGTCGCTGACGCGTAGCAACTGCATCAAGTGAGTTCGCAGCGCATTGATCCCCTTGCGTTCGATGAAGGGCGGAGGCTCCGAAGGGCGCGGCGGCGTTTCGAACTCTACCCGCACGCTACGAACCGAGGCCGCAAAGTCTGGGTCGATTTTCCCGTGTTGCTCTAAGAGGTCCAAATAGGAAGCAACGCGCCGCTCCAACTTTTCTCGGTCGCCAAGCAGGTATTCGCTGGGCGCGCGCACCGCGGCCAACAAAAAGAGAATCTGCTTGTATCCTTTGGCTCGCTCGAGCGAGCTGTACGGCTCTTTGAGTTGCCGGATGACGTCCTCCAAATCCACCCCAAACCAAGCCCGCAGCCCGGGCCCCAAGCCGTGTACCTCTCCAAACCCGGGAGCCGCAGCCAAGGGCATCGTGTTCAAGTAGTCTACGACGATTTCGCGCCGTGCAGCCAGCGTGTTCGGTCCTTCACGGTACGCCTTGAGCGATGCCCCGATAATTTGCCGGAACTTTTCACCCACACCGGTGGTGCGCCCCAGGGGCGAGTGCCGGTACTTTTCCAGTTGCACCGCCAGGGTGCTTCCACCTTGCAAGTCGAACTGGAACCCCAGATGGCGCCCGATGAAGGACAGCGACGCCCATACCAATCGGTCCATTTCAACCGCTGGGTTGCTCCTCGGATCGCGCGGATTCAGCAACTCGCGATTCTCGATAAACAGCAAGGCGTCGACTACATCGTCAGGGATTTCCTCGAACCGTTCGAAGATTCCGCGTCCTCGTGCTGCGTCGAGCAAAACCGTTCCGTCGGCTGCCCGCACTACGAGTCCAGCAACCGCTGGCTCGCGGTACGGAGGCGCAACTCCGTTTTCGATCAAGCGTCGAAGCTCCGGCGATTGCCGTGCTTGCCAGCGAATCCGGTAGCCCGCCTCGTACAGGCGCGCGAAAAAACTTGGAAGGAGTGCGTACCCCCGCTGGTAGTCGAAAGGTCCTTTGGTTGGGAACGCGATTGCTGGGCTTGGACCTTCTTCGACGGAAAACGTCGCCTTGGCTGCATAGGCGCTAAACCACCGAGCCTGCAGGGCAGACGTTTCCAGTTCGTACATCAACGCGGCCCCAACAAGCGCCCCGCAAAGGACCTCGAATATCCAAGTGGCGAATTGCGCGGCGCGTCGAAAGCTCACCCGTGCCGCCACAGGGGGTCGTTCTGCAACAACTTCTACGGATTCAGCTACGGGAGGCGACGTTGGTTCCACCACCCACCCACACCTTCGATGGCTTCTCTGATTACTACGCTTCGCCGGTACAATCTAGCCTCTTGTTCAACGAGCGACAGATGCCTCTCGCGACCGTCTCCCGCTGCCGCAGGCAGCAGCCCACGCGCAGACCAGCAGCGCGGCTTTTTATCTTGACTTCGGCACGTCCATCGAGTTAGCGAGTTGCCGTACCTTGTGGAGAAGTCGCGTTGGAACGGGGAGATCGAGGAAGGAGGCCGAAGGACCCTCATGCTACGTGGTAGTGGTTTCCGTCAGGCCGAATCCACTTGTGCTGGCTTCCTGCACGACATCCTCCTGTTCATCACCGCCGTGCTCGCGTGGTCGTGCGCGGCCGCAAGCTTCACAAATACAGCGCAAGCCCAATCGGATCTTGGTTGCTGCCAGTTTTTGACCACCGGATCTTCGCCGGCACGGCGCTGCGCGACGCTCACCCGCACACAGTGCGATGCGCTCCGCCCAACGTCGACGTTTTTCCGTGGGCAGCGTTGCGACTCGGTCCGCCAACGTTGCGTTTTTCAGCTTCCCCCAACGACAGCTCCTACTCCTACGCCAACCTCTACCGCCGTCGCCTCACCCACGCCTACTCCCACCAAGGAACCGAGAGGTTGCTGCGAAGTGGCGGCGAGCCGAGCGGTGCCGTTTCCATTTTGCGGCAACAGTGTCAGTGCCGCCGAGTGTTTCGGAGCGTTCGGCTTTCGAGCGGCTTTTTGTGAGAACTGCACATGTTCGGCACATTCCAGCCCGGGCTTCCAACTAGTGCGGGGGGGATGCGTACCTCCGGCGTTCACCCCTACGCCAGTGGCGACCCGCACCCCGACGCTTGCGCCCTCGCCTCCGCGTCGCACTCCCCCAGCCACGCCGACGGCGACCTACACGCCGACGCCAGGTATCGGCTGTTGCGAAGTACCCGTCAGCAGTGGACAACCTTCCTTTTGTGGCAACCAGGTTCGCCGTGAGGTTTGCCTGGGGTCGTTCCCGGGGGCCTCGTTCTGTCCGACCTGCCGGTGCTCATCCCACAGCGAAGCTGGCTTTGGTACGCAACCTGGCCGATGCGTACCCCAACGCCCACCGCGGCAGCCCCGCCCTGGCCGCTGACTTAACCCGCAGCGCGAGCATCCACTTCGCCTGCCTGCAGGTAATGGTCTTGCAGGGGCCTCACCCCTAGTGCCTGGCGACGCAAAATCTCCACGGCTTCCGCGGCGGCTTCGGCTCCCGCAATGGTGGTGAAATAAGCCACTCGGCATTCCAGGGCGGACCGCCGGATGGAAAAGGAGTCGAGCTGTGGCCCATGCCCCTGGGGTGTGTTGATCACCATTTGGACCCCGCCAGAACGAATGGCATCGACGCAGTGAGGGCTGCCTTCCGCAACCTTGTTGATGGGTTCCGCCTCGAGACCATGGCTGCGGAAGTAGTTTGCGGTGCCCCGAGTGGCCAGTAGGCGAAACCCTTGGCGGTGAAGACGGCGGGCAATCGACAGGGCAGCCGGTTTGTCTTCGTCGCGCACGCTGATGAACACCGTACCCTCTGTGGGAAGCGGATTTCCGGCAGCCATCTGGGCCTTCGCGAAAGCCGCCCCGAAACTGGCATCGATCCCCATGACCTCGCCAGTCGATTTCATTTCCGGCCCGAGCAACGTATCGACGCCAGGGAATTTCGAGAACGGGAACACCGCTTCTTTGACCGAAATGTGTGGTGGCACCACCTCGTGTACGATTCCCAGTTCTTCCAGCGTTTTGCCAGCCATCACACGGGCAGCAATCTTCGCCAGCGGAACGCCGATGGCCTTGCTGACAAAGGGCACTGTCCGCGAGGCTCGCGGGTTGACCTCAAGGATGTACACATCGCCTCCTTGCACGGCAAACTGGACGTTCATGAGCCCGATTACCCCCAGTTCGAGGGCAAGGGCCCTTGTTTGGCGCCGAATTTCTTCAAGCACCGAGGGCGGCAATGAAATGGTTGGCAGCACACAAGCGCTGTCACCCGAATGCACGCCCGCCCGTTCGATGTGTTCCATGATTCCGCCAATGACCACTTGACGTCCGTCTGCCAAAGCATCGACATCCAGCTCGATTGCATCGTCGAGAAACTTGTCGATCAGGATCGTCCTGCCCGGTGCCGCATCGATCGCCCGTTCCATGTACCGACGCAGGCTCTCATCGTCGTACACGATTTCCATCGCGCGCCCGCCGAGCACGTACGACGGCCGCACCAGTACCGGGTAGCCCACCCGCCGTGCAATCGCCAAAGCCTCTTCGACGGACACCGCACTCCCGTTGGGCGGTTGGCGTAACCCAAGTTTGTCCAGCATGGCAGCAAAACGTTGGCGATCTTCCGCACGATCGATCGCATCGGGGGAGGTCCCTAAAATCCGCACCCCTGCGCGCTCGAGGGGGACAGCTAGTTTCAAGGGGGTCTGCCCGCCAAACTGCACGATCACCCCTTCCGGTCGCTCACGCTCGACGATTGCGAGCACGTCTTCGATCGTAAGAGGCTCGAAGTATAGGCGGTCCGAGGTGTCGTAATCGGTGCTGACCGTTTCCGGATTGCAGTTGACCATGATGGTCTCGAATCCGTCTTCCTTCAGCGCAAAGGCAGCATGCACGCAGCAGTAATCGAACTCGATCCCTTGGCCGATCCGGTTGGGTCCTCCGCCCAAAATGACGATCTTCGGTCGTTCCGACGGCGGCGCTTCACCCTCCCGCTCGTAGGTCGAGTAAAGATACGGTGTGTACGCAGGAAACTCTGCGCCACAGGTATCAACCATTTTATAGACCGGAGCGAGGTTTGCTTCGCGGCGCCAGGACCGCACAGTCTCTTCGTCCGTTCCGCACAGTTGTGCGATCCGCACATCCGAGAAGCCCCACTCCTTCGCTTTGCGGAGCTCGTTCGGTAACAGCTTTCCGCGCGAACGTGCGGCGGAACGAATGGATGCTTCCTCGTCGACGATTTGTTTGACGTTGTCGAGGAACCAGGGGTCGACGCGCGACAAAGCGTATACATCGTCCACCGACATGCCGGACCGAAATGCCTCGGCGATGTACCACAAACGCCGGGCATTTGGGCGGCGCAACTTTTCCTCCAAATCCCGGCGCTCGGTTGCGGCCGGGCCTCGTCCCCGATCGTCGAACCCGTACGAGTCGATTTCCAGCGACCGGATGGCTTTCTGCAGCGATTCCTTGAAGGTCCGCCCAATGGCCATGACTTCACCGACCGATTTCATTTGCGGTCCCAGTTCGTCTCGCGCCGAGGGAAACTTCTCGAAGGTGAAGCGGGGAATTTTCGTCACGACGTAGTCGATCGTCGGCTCGAAGCTTGCGGGCGTTTCGCGTGTGATCTCGTTGCGGATCTCGTCCAGCGAGTACCCCACCGCGAGCTTGGCCGCGATTTTGGCAATCGGAAAACCGGTTGCCTTGCTCGCGAGCGCCGAGCTGCGCGAAACCCGCGGATTCATCTCGATCACGACCAACCGTCCGTCGTTAGGGTTCACGGCAAATTGAATGTTCGATCCGCCGGTGTCGACACCGATTTCCCGAATGATGCGGATCGCAGCGTCCCGCATCAGTTGGTACTCTTTGTCCGTAAGAGTTTGCGCAGGAGCCACCGTAATGCTGTCCCCGGTGTGTACGCCCATCGGGTCGAAGTTCTCGATCGAGCAAATGATGACGACGTTGTCGTTCCCGTCGCGCATGACTTCGAGCTCGAATTCCTTCCAGCCCGCAATCGACTCTTCCACGAGCACTTCATGCACCGGCGAAGCGGCTAGTCCCCACAGCACTTGATCGACAAACGCTTCGTCCGTCTCCACCAAGCTTCCCCCGGTGCCCCCGAGCGTGCGTGAAGGACGAATGATCAACGGCAGGCCGAGGCATTCGCGAATGCGCGTCGCCTCCTCGAGAGTGCGCGCGTACCCAGATCGGGGCAAGTCCAAGCCGATCCGGAGCATGGCTTCTTTGAACAAGTCCCGGTCCTCAGCCTTGCGAATGGCAGGAACCTTGGCCCCGATCAGCTCGACGCCATAACGATCGAGCACACCGCTTTCCGCCAGCTCGAGGGCTACGTTCAAGCCGGTTTGCCCGCCGACTGTGGGCAACAAGGCATCGGGCCTCTCTGCAGCAATGATTTTCTCCACGATGTCCGCAGTAATTGGTTCCACGTAGGTCCGGTCGGCGAACCGAGGGTCGGTCATGATCGTCGCCGGGTTCGAATTCACCAGGATCACGCGGTAGCCGTTTTCCTGCAGCGCCTTGCAAGCCTGGGTTCCGGAGTAATCGAACTCGCAAGCTTGGCCAATCACGATGGGCCCCGATCCAATCAACAAGATGGAATGCAGATCTGTACGCTTTGGCATGAACGCAGTCTCCTAAGCTCTAGCTCGCCACCGCCGCATCAACTCGACGAACCGGTCGAACAAGTACGATGCGTCGTGCGGACCCGGCGAAGCCTCGGGATGATACTGCACGGAAAACAGGGGCAGCCGTGCGTGCGCGAGGCCTTCCACTGTTTGGTCGTTGAGGTTTACGTGGGTCAACTCGGCCACACCCGACAACGAATCCACATCTACCGCGAAGCCGTGGTTTTGGGCGGTGATCTCGACTTTGCCGGTGGTGAGGTCCTTCACCGGCTGGTTGCCCCCATGGTGCCCGAATTTGAGCTTGTACGTGCGGCCTCCCAACGCCAGGGCGAGGATTTGGTGTCCTAAACAGATGCCGAAAATCGGGCGCTGTCCAACCAGCTCGCGCACGATGTGTGCATACGAACCAACGTCTGGATCGCCAGGTCCGTTGGAGAGGAAAATCCCGTCCGGGTTCCACGACAACACCTCGCGCGGGCTCGTCGTGGCAGGCACGACCCGCACGCGACACCCGGTGCGAACCAAATTGCGCAAAATGTTGCGTTTGATCCCAAAGTCGTACGCCACCACGAAAAACTCGCGCTCCGGCGGAGCGCTTCCGTAGCCCGACCCGAGGGCCCACGTCGATTCTTCCCAGTCATAAGGCTCGCTACAGGTCACCCGCCGCACCAAATCCTGGCCTACCATCGGGCGTACTTTTCGTGCTTTTTCCACCACCCGCCGTGGATCGGTCTCCACTGTCGACAGCACTGCAGATTGAGCGCCGCGGTCGCGGATGTGCCGCACCAGCTCGCGCGTATCGATACCTTGAATCCCGGGAATTCCATGCTCGCGCAGATACTCACCCAGCGAGCGCTGTGCGCGCCAATTGCTTGGCCGCTCCCAATACTCGCGGACAATAAACCCCTCGACCCACGGACGGCCAGATTCGACGTCTTCGGCATTGACCCCCACGTTGCCGATCTCAGGGTAGGTCATGCACACCAGTTGGCCACAATACGAGGGGTCGGTGAGAATTTCCTGGTATCCGGTCATGGACGTATTGAACACAATTTCACCGCCCGCTTCGCCGGGCGCACCAAAACTCTCGCCCTCGAAGACCGTACCGTCTGCCAGCGCCAAGATCGCTTTCATCGCTTGTCTCCAACTTCTGCTCGCGCGAGCGGCTCCCCCAGACGCCATTTGATCTCGCCACCAACCAGGGTCATCACCGCACGGCCCCGCAGTTCCCACCCGAGAAACGGTGTGTTCGCCGACCGTGAATGGAGTTCCTCCTCGGCAAGGACCCAAGACATCTCGGGATCGACAATCGTAATGTCCGCAGGAGCGCCCACGGATAAGCTCCCGCCAGGAACGCCCAAAATACGGGCGGGGTTCGTACTCAGGGCCGCCACCATGGCCATGCGGCTCCAACCCGTTTCGCGAGCCAACGCTAAGGTGAGCGGAACCGCTGTTTCCAATCCGACGATCCCGTTGGAAGCAAGGTCGAACTCACAGTGCTTCTCGTCGACATGGTGCGGCGCGTGATCGGTTGCGATGCAATCGATGGTGCCGTCGAGCAACCCTTCGCGCACCGCACGCAGGTCCTCTTCGGTACGCAGCGGCGGGTTCATCTTGGCCTGCGTGTTATACTCCGCCACTGCCGCCTCCGTCAGGGTAAAGTGATGGGGAGCCGCCTCTGCGGTGACGTTGAGGCCCCGTGCCTTCGCGCGGCGTACGAGCTCCACTGCCCCTGCAGTACTGATGTGCGCGACGTGCAGATGCCCACCGGTCTGCTCCAGGATCGCCAGGTCGCGTGCAACCATGGCCTCTTCCGCTGCCTTGGGGATGCCGCGCAGACCGAGCCGGAACGACCAAACTCCTTCGTTCATCACTCCACCCCGAGCAAGCGTGCGATCCTCTTCATGGGCGATGACCGGCAAACCGAACATCGAAGCGTATTCGAGCGCACGGCGCATGATGCCGCCGTCTTGCACCGGATGGCCATCGTCGGAAACGGCCACGATCCCAGCCTCACGCATTTCACCGATCTCGGCAAGCTCCACACCCTGGAGCCCTTTCGTCACCGCACCAATCGGGTACACCCTTGCAAGGCCCGCTAGCCGCGCGCGCTCCAAGATGAACTGCGTCACTGCGCCCGAATCGTTCACTGGCATCGTGTTCGCCATGCACGCCACCGCCGTGAAACCGCCCGCTACTGCCGCGCGGGTGCCGGTTTCGATGGTTTCCTTGTACTCGAATCCTGGTTCGCGAAGGTGCACGTGCATATCGATGAGACCCGGGACGACCCACAAACCTCCGGCCGGAATCACGAGGTCCTGAGGTTCGGGAACGACGCTGCCGGGCGGTACAACAGCGGCAATTCTCCCGTGCACGATGTGAACGTCCGCCGGAGCATCCAGCCCATTGACGGGGTCGATGACGGTCCCGCCCAAGATCCACACACTCACCGACCGACCCTCCGTTGCTTGCCCGCCGGTATGCTTTGCAACTGTTCCCGCGTTGCCGCCATGGCTTCGCGCGCCCCCGTCAGCAGCAAGTACAGCACGGCCATCCGCACTGCGATGCCGTTGCGCACTTGGTCGAGAATGACCGAGTATGGGCCATCGGCCACAGAGCTTGCGATTTCGACCCCCCGATTGAGTGGGCCGGGATGCATGACGAGAACATCCGGCCTCGCCTCTGCAAGGTGCTCTTCGCGCAAGCAAAAGTAACGCGCGTACTCCTCGATCGACGGGATGTAGTTGCCTACCTGCCGCTCTCGTTGAAGCCGGAGAACCATCACGACGTCGGCCCCACGTACGGCTTCCCGAAGGTCCGTGGTTGCGACCGCAAACGCAGCACACTCTCGCGGGAGCAACGTGCGCGGACCTGCCAAGCGCACCTCCGCGCCCAAGGTTCGCAACGCGTGCAGATTCGAACGCGCTACCCGGCTGTGCAAGATATCTCCCACGATTGCCACCACCAGACCTTCGAATTGTGGCTTCCGTTCGCGAATCGTCAGCAAGTCGAGAAGGGATTGTGTGGGGTGTTCGTGGGCACCGTCGCCAGCGTTAATCACCGCACAGTCCAAGTGTCGGGCGAGCAAGTGCGCGGCCCCAGCACTGGGGTGGCGGATCACCAGCGCGTCGGGCTGCATCGCCGACAAGTTCCGCGCGGTATCCAATAACGTCTCGCCTTTTGCGGCACTGCTGGCGGGCGCCGACAAGCTCACGAAGTCGGCACTCATACGCTTCGCCGCAATTTCGAACGACACACGCGTTCGCGTGCTCGGCTCGAAAAAGGCCGCAACGACCGTTTTTCCACGCAGGGTCGGGACCTTCTTAATATCGCGGTCGGAAATTTCCTTGAACGAAGCGGCTGTGTCCAACAGGAACAGAATTTCTTCCTTTGGCATCCCCTCCAAGCCCAACAGATGGCGCCGCGAGAATTCCATTTCAGCCTCCCTGCCGAACCAGCACCACTTCGTCCCGGCCATCACTTTCTGTCAGCCGCACTTGAACCTCTTCGTCCAGTGCCGTTGGCAAGTTTTTGCCTACGTAGTCCGCACGAATGGGCAGCTCGCGGTGGCCGCGGTCCACCAACACACAAAGCTGAACATTTTTCGGCCGACCTAAATCCACGAGGGCGTCCAGCGCGGCACGCACGGTGCGCCCGGTGAACAACACGTCATCCACCAGCACCACACGCTTATCGTCGATCGGAAAATCCACTCTGGTTCCTTTCACCTGCGGTTGCTGGCGGCTGCGGCTGAGATCGTCCCGGTACAGCGTGATGTCGATGATCCCCATGGGCACGCTCACCCCTTCGATGCTCTCGATTTTCGCCCGCAGGCGTTCCGCCAAGTGCACGCCCCGCGAGCGAATGCCAATCAACACCAGGTCCTCCACCCCTTTGTTGCGCTCCAGAATCTCGTGCGCCATTCGGGTAAGGGCACGATCCACTCCCTGAGCATCCAACACGACCCGTTCCGTCACTGGCTCGCCCCTGGCAAAAAAAAGCCCCCTCGCGGCGAGGGGGCACAACGTTTGACTGCGGAATTTTTTGTCGTGGTTTTCATCAACTTCCTTTCTGGCCTCGCTGGACCAGCTTAAAGGAACCGAAAAAGTGCCTGCCCTGATATCGCCTCGCACCGTCGAAGTCAACCGCCGACCGCCCCCATGGAGCCAACGATGAGGCGAAAGCGCGCCGCGGCGTGTCGTATGAGCCGGCAAACACCGGATGCCACAGTAAGCACCGGCTGATCGGTCGCTCTTCGCGGGAGGATAACGCACAACGTCATCGCCCAGGGCCATAACTCGCCCCCAACCCCACTGCACCGCGACGAGCTCGACGACGCTCGGCCAACGGAGATGCCCCTGCAGCTTCCACCACGACCAAACGGCTAGTGGACCAGCAAAGCCGCGGCTCCGAACTACTCGCTGCCCACTTTCCTCAATTGTGAGCCGTTCTTTAAGCCGTGCGCTGGCGGTTCCAAGAGCCTGAACACGAGAACGGTCGCGTCGCTGAACACTCACGGCTGCCTGGCGAACCGTGTTGCCCGCACGGATCGCTGCGCACAGTCTCCGCTACCCTAGCGCGCGTCCTCACGGAGGAGGCATCGCGTTGAACCGGTTCATCGCGGCTTCGAGTCCCTGCGTGACCACGACCTCGACTGCGTCCGCCGCGCGCTCCAAGCCTTCTGCGACCGCCGGCCATTCCGAGCGCGTAAACGGAGACAGCACGTAATCCACCGCATCGCCCCGCCGTGGTTGCCCAATGCCCACCCGCACGCGGGGTACTTCTGTCGTCCCCGTAGCCGCAATCACAGAGCGCAAGCCCTTGTGACCGCCGTCCGTTCCTTTTTTGCGCACCCGCACTACACCCAATGGCAACGCAAGGTCGTCAAGCACGACCAGCAGCCGCTCGGGGAGCAGGTGAAAATGCCGCAACGCTTCCTTGGCCGCCGCACCGGAAAGGTTCATGAACGTCCGCGGCTTCCCCAAAATGACGGCCACTCCTTCGATGGTGCCGCTCCCGTAAAGCAGCGAAGGGAGCCGCCGGTCGATCTCGATCCCGTGGCGCTCCGCCAAGAGATCCACCACCTCGAATCCTACATTGTGGCGGGTTCCTGCGTACTCCTCGCCGGGATTCCCCAGCCCAAGAACCAGCCACTCAGGTCGTTCGTTCGCACTCGTTGGAGACCCGATCGCCACGATCCTCGTGCCTCAGATTGAATTTTTTTTCGCGCACTGCGTCGAGTGCGCGTGCAGCCACAGCGGATCCCCCCTCCGCGAGCTGCTGAGCTGGTGGGTCCCTCCCCCCACCCACCAGCTCCCCCTCCCCTCCTCGTGCCGCCGGGGACCCGAGCAACCCCTCGGGCCCCGGCCCCTCCCTTCCCAAACATGAAACGCGCGTTTGGCGCTCATGCGACCACCGTTGCGGGGCTCAGCAAACTCCCCGGGAAGGGCACCAACCAAAGCGTCTCCACGCGCACGCGCCAAGCATTCTGGCGCTGTAACCAAGCCGCGTAAGCCTGGTCCCCGCCGCATCGTTGCTTCCAGGCACACAAACTCCGGAAGGTCTCCGCTAGCCAAAGCAGCAGAACTTCATCAGCACGCATCACAGCCCTGTAGGCCCCAATCAGCTGCACCCCGTTTGCCTCGAGCAACGGCACCAGCGATGCGCTCACTTCTTCGAAAAAGATTTCCTGCCACTGCGCGGGGACGCGGCAGAGTTGCTGCTCCACCACCGATCCTTTGTAGCCGCGAGACTCGAGGTCGCTGCGCCGCGGCGAAAACCAAACGGGCTCGAGGATGCGATCGAACCCGCCGCGCCGATAGCGTACCATCGACGACCACCAAGGAGCCAAGTGCGCATCTTTCTTCGCTGGGTCGAACTGCCGCTCGAGAGATCGTGCCCAGTGCTCCCAGCCGTCGAGCTCCCACAAGTTGACGACTCGTGGCCAGCGGTGCGTACTCCCGACGACCTGCCAGGTGCCCACCAACCGCGAAATGCCCGCTTTCTCGGAGTGACGAGCTCGCTCCAACACTCCTTCCATGTAAGGGCGCGCCCCGTCGCCGCGGATGTCGATGGTCTCGTGTAAGTACAACATGGAAGTCGTCCTGCCGAGCAATCACAACTTTTCTCGTTCGGCAAGCGCAACCAGGAGCAAAAGCTCCCGGTACGTTCAGTTCTCGCGCGCCGATCGCCGCTTTGCGCGAAGCCCGTCCCGTGCCGAACCTGCGGGGTGGTCGTCTCGATTCGCGCGCACGCAGCGCACCTTGGCATGCGGGCATCCGCACACTCTCTTTTTCGAGTCGTCGCGTGCGGATCCTCGAAGCGAATGCGGCCGCCTAGTTGCCCGCACTCGGCCCCTGCTCTACATGCGTCCCATGCGCGAATTCGAGTCCGACAACATCGAAGCACACGCCGCAGGTTTGGCCTTCCCTCCCGAAGCACGCGGAATCGCGCGGGCGGTGAGCCAGAAACTCTTCGAAACCCGCACAATCATCATTTGCGGCGAGATCAGCATGCCGCTTGCCCATGCGGTGACCGCGCAAGCGTTGGCACTGGCTGCGGTTTCCGATGACGACATCACGGTGATTGTCCACTCCCCGGGCGGGCACGTCGAGTCGGCGGATACCATTTACGACGTCCTGACATTCATCCGCCCCCGGGTTCGGATGATCGGCACCGGCTGGGTGGCGAGCGCCGGAGCGCATATTTATCTCGCTGCAGACAAGCCCGACCGTTATTGCCTTCCCAACACTCGCTTTCTTCTCCACCAACCGGCTGGTGGGGCTGGAGGCCGCGCCACCGACTTGGAAATCGAGGCCCACGAGATCCTGAAAATGCGAGCCCGACTGAGTCGCATCATTGCGGAAAAGACTGGCCAGCCCCTGAAACGAGTGGAGCGGGACACGGAACGCAATTTTTGGATGTCCGCAGAGGAAGCGCTGGAGTACGGTATTGTCGGGCGCATCATCCGTTCAGTCGACGAGCTGAACAAATGACTTGTCCTCGATGGACATTCTCGCCCACGCTTACTTGCTCAGCCTCACCCTCGTTACCCTGCTGAGCTTGCTTGGGTTTGCCCCGTATCGCGACGAATTTCGCTCCTGGCCGCGCCGACTCGCTGCGCTCGGGCTGTGGCTCAGCATTTTTGCCATCGTCGTGTGTTTCCCGCTTGCGAGCGGGGGTCGCCACGAACTGGACGAACCCGTCGCTCCAGCGCTTCCAGCGTTGTTTGTAGGGCACGCATTGATGAGTGCATTTTTGCTTGCTTGGTGGGCGCTGCGCGGCGATCAACGCTTTCTGGACTTTCTGCACTTACGCTGGACACCGGAACTCCTGCGCAGTCGGCTGCTCCTCGGTGTGTTTGCCGGCTTAGCCGGCTGGGTGATTACCATTGCCGCCACCGGAGTGGTTGCCGGGCTTTGGGTCGAAACATCAGGGGCCCTTCCGCCGACTCAGGTTCCGCCCGTCTTGGCGTGGATTGCCAACCTTTCCTTCGGACAAAAAGCCGCCATCGTGTTTGTGGCCATGACCGTGGAGGAAGCGTTCTTCCGTGGCTTCTTGCAGCCCCGGCTAGGGCTTCTGGGCGCCAGTGTCTGCTTTGCACTGAGCCACTTCAATTACGGCCTGCCATTTTTGGTCGTCGGAGTCTTTGTCGTATCGCTGTTCCTGGGCTGGCTCTTCCAGCGCACTGGCCATTTGCTGCCCTGCATCGTAGCCCACGGAGTTTTCGACGCAGTGCAGCTTTTTCTCGTTCTCCCGTGGGCCGTTCGGCAAGTTCTCTGACCGAAAGCCAGGTTCCCGGGCACCCGCGCCACCTAGACAAGTTTCCCCTGCTGGGTGATAGGCAGAGGGTGCAAGCAGGATCATCAGGAGCGTGTCGCATGCCCAACAAGCAGCAACGAACCGCCACGATCGACGCAAACGAGGCTGTTGCCTCGGTCGCCTACCGGCTCAGCGAGGTCATCGCAATTTACCCGATTACCCCGGCATCGCCGATGGGCGAATGGGCCGACGAATGGGCTGCCCAAGGGCGACCAAATCTGTGGGGTGCCGTGCCCCGCATCGTGGAGATGCAGTCGGAGGGCGGTGCGATCGCTGCCGTCCACGGCGCCATCCAAGCGGGAGCCCTGGCCACGAGCTTCACTGCGTCGCAAGGTCTCCTGCTCATGATTCCTGATTTGTTCAAAATCGCTGGGGAACTCACGCCGTTCTGCCTCCACGTGGCAGCCCGCACCGTGGCGACGCATGCCCTTTCGATTTTTGGCGACCATTCCGACGTGATGGCGTGCCGACCCGTGGGCTTTGCCATGCTGGCGAGCGGCTCGGTTCAGGAAGCGCAGGACTTTGCTTGCGTGGCGCACGTGGCAACGCTCGAAAGCCGCGTGCCCTTTTTGCATTTCTTCGACGGCTTTCGCACCTCCCACGAAGTCAACAAGATCTACACGCTTAGCGACGAAGATTTGCGCGCTCTCGTATCCGAAGACGCCATTCGAGCACACCGCAGCCGGGCGTTGACACCGGATCGGCCGGTCATTCGTGGTACCGCACACAACCCCGACACGTACTTTCAGGCACGCGAGGCGGTCAATCCGTTCTACGATGGCCTTCCCAAACTGCTGCAATGCGTCTTCGAGCGGTTCGCCGCCCGCACCGGTCGGGCATACAAACTGTTCGACTACTACGGGCATCCGGAAGCGGATCGAGTCATTCTCGCCATGGGCTCCGCCTGCGAGACGATCAGCGAGGTGGTGGACGACCTTTGCAAGAAAGGTGAACGAGTGGGGCTCGTGCGCGTCCGGCTGTTCCGGCCGTTCTCCGCTCCGGCGTTGTTTGCCGCGCTCCCGCCGTCGACTCGCCATCTCGCCGTGCTCGATCGCACCAAAGAGCCCGGCGCCTCGGCGGAACCACTGTACGAAGAGGTTGCCACCGCGCTCCTGGATCATTGGCCAGACGCCTTTCCGGGCAAACCGCTGCCTCGGCTCACCGGTGGCCGTTACGGCCTCGCATCGAAAGAATTTTCGCCCCCGATGGTGCACGCCATCTTCGCCAACATGGCCTCCGAACAGCCGCGACTGCGGTTCACCGTCGGGATTGTCGACGACGTCACCCATCTTTCGCTCCCCTACGACGACACGGCCGGTCAGGAAGCACCGGACGTGTGGCGGGGCGTTTTTTATGGACTCGGCTCGGACGGAACCGTCGGTGCCAACAAAAACTCCGTGAAAATCATCGGCGAGCGTACTTCCTTTTGGGCACAAGCGTACTTCGTGTACGACTCGAAGAAGGCTGGCTCGGTCACGGTTTCGCATCTGAGATTTTCCCCTCGACCGATCCGCTCGGCCTACCTCATCCGGCAAGCGAACTTTGTGGCATGCCACCGCTTTTCGCTTCTCGACCGGCAAAATTTGCTCCGCGTTGCCGCGCCAGGAGCGACGGTCTTGTTCAACGCCCCGTATGCCCCCGACGAGCTGTGGCAGCACTTGCCGTACGAAGCACAGGAAACCGTGTTGGACAAACAGCTCAAATTGTACACGATCGACGCACAAACGCTCGCAGAACGATTCGGGCTGGGCAGCCGCATCAACACCATCATGCAAATGTGCTTCTTTTCCCTTTCCGGATTGCTGCCCCTCGAGGAAGCACGTCTGGCGGTGGAGGAGGCCATTCAGGAAACGTATGGCCGCTTCGGGCAATCGGTGGCCGAGCAAAACATCGCTGCAGTCCGCGCCGCGCTCGATTATTTGTTTCCGGTTCCCGTCGGTGCGCTCGGCTCGAAGCGTCACTGCCAACCTCCACCCGTCCTGGATCCGCGCCCGTTTGTGCGCACCGTGACATCCGCGCTGTTGGCCGGCGCAGGCGACGCCCTGCCGGTCAGTGCGTTCCCTGTGGACGGTACGTGGCCCACAGGCACAGCCAAGTGGGAGAAACGCAACATTGCGATCGATCTCCCGGTGTGGGACCCCGCAGTGTGCATTCAGTGCAACAAATGCGCGCTCGTTTGCCCCCATGCGGCAATCCGAGCCAAAGTGTACCCCAAAGAGGCGCTAGCCGGCGCTCCCGAATCCTTCCTTGCAGTCCCGTACAAAGGTCACGAATTTCCCGACCACATGTACACCATTCAAGTTGCTCCCGAAGACTGCACCGGCTGCCGCCTGTGCTACGCAATTTGCCCGGCAAAAGACCGACGAAATCCGCGCCACAAGGCGCTGGAAATGCAACCGCAACTGCCGCTGCGCGAACGGGAACGCCGGAACTACGAGTTTTTCCTCGAACTCCCTGAGGTGGATCGCACCACCCTGCACCTCGACGTAAAAACCTCGCAGTTTCTCGAGCCGCTGTTCGAGTATTCGGGAGCTTGTGCGGGCTGTGGAGAAACCCCGTACATCAAACTGCTCACACAGCTTTTTGGTGACCGACTCCTGATTGCGAATGCGACCGGCTGCTCGTCCATTTACGGCGGCAATCTGCCTACGACGCCGTACACGACCAACCGCCAAGGGCGGGGTCCAGCCTGGTCGAACTCGCTGTTCGAGGACAACGCCGAGTTTGCCCTCGGCATGCGTCTGGCTCTGGATCACCTCAACGGCTTCGCCCAGGCTCTGCTGCGGAAGTTCGCAAGCATCCTGGGCGACGCCTTGGTCGATGAGTTGCTCCACGCGCCGCAGAACACGGAGGCGGAACTGGCTGCGCAGCGAAAGCGTGTGGATCTACTTCGCCAAAAGCTTGCGAACGTACCGGACCCTCTCGCGCGCACGCTCAGCGAGTTGGCCGATTTCTTGGTGCGCAAAACCGTATGGGCAGTGGGTGGCGACGGCTGGGCATACGACATCGGGTTTGGCGGACTCGATCATGTGCTCGCCTCCGGGGCAAACGTGAACATTCTGGTGCTCGACACCGAGGTGTACTCCAACACCGGAGGCCAACAATCCAAGGCCACCCCACTAGGGGCCGCGGCCAAGTTTGCCACGGCTGGAAAGTCCACACCCAAAAAGGACCTAGGTTTGATCGCGATGGCGTATGGCCATGTGTACGTCGCTCGCGTCGCCTTTGCCGCGCGCGATCAGCATACGCTGCGTGCGTTTCTCGAAGCGGAATCGTACGATGGGCCTTCGCTGCTTCTGGCGTACAGCCATTGCATCGCGCACGGTTACGACTTGGCGTTCGCCGGCGAGCAACAACGCCGGGCAGTGCAATCAGGATACTGGCCGATTTACCGTTTCGATCCGCGGCGCATTGCACAGGGAGAAAATCCCTTGCAACTCGACATGCCCGAGCCACGCCTCCCGCTGCACGAGTTTGCGTACCAAGAGACGCGGTTCCGCATGGTGGAGCAAACGGACCGGGCGCGTTTTCGCGCCTTGATGGAGCAGGAACAGCAAGAAATCCTTCGGCGTTTTCAACTGTACCAAGAAATCGCCCGCCTGCGCGCATTCACAGTTCCCGAGCGCGGAGCGAAGGAGGGGCCGCAAGCATGAATCTGCAGACCAATTACTTGGGCATCGAACTCGCGCATCCCCTGATGCCAGGAGCGTCGCCCCTGGTGGATGATCTAGACACCGTCCGCCGGCTCGAAGACGCTGGAGCAGCTGCGATCGTCATGCACTCGCTGTTCGAGGAACAGATCGAGCTGGAGGAGCGGAGCACCATCTGGAGCATGGATGTCCATTCCGAGGCGTACGCCGAGGCGCTCTCCTACTTCCCGCGACCCGACATGTACGCGCTCAGCGCCGACCAATACCTCGAGCAGCTTCGCCGAATCAAAGCTGCGGTCGGTGTTCCCGTCATCGCGTCCTTGAACGGCACGACTCCCTCTGGTTGGCTTCGCTACGCTGAGCTGCTGGAGCAAGCCGGGGCCGACGCACTCGAACTCAACGTGTACTACATTCCAACCTCTCCCGAGGAAACCAGCGCGCAGGTCGAAAGCCGAGCCATCGAGGCGGTGGCCGCAGTTCGGAGCCGCGTGCGGATCCCTATCGCCGTAAAACTCTCCCCTTTTTATTCTGCGCTCAGCAACTTGGCGGCACAGTTGGTCGCGCACGGAGCCAACGGGATCGTCCTGTTCAATCGGTTTTACCAACCGGATCTCGACATCGAAGCCCTCGACGTAGTGCCCCGCCTACACCTGTCGGATTCGAGCGAGCTTTTGTTGCGTTTGCACTGGCTCGCGATCTTGCGCCCGCAAGTGCAAGCCTCGTTGGCTGCGTCCGGTGGGGTCCACTCGGCACACGACGCGATCAAAGCCATCATGGCCGGCGCAGATGCCGTGCAAATGGTTTCTGCACTACTCCAGTTCGGGCCAGACCATTTGCGCAAAACCCTCCATGGGATGCGGCAATGGATGGAAGACCACGGGTACGGGTCGGTGGACGAGATGCGCGGGTGTTTAAGCCTCGCCCGCTGCCCGAACCCGAGCGCGTTCGAACGTGGCAACTACATGCGCATTCTGCAGACGTGGTCGGGTTAGCACAGCCCTCGCCGCGTCGACGGGCGACCGCATCAGAGCCCCTCGCATGTCGGGCACAGGTCCCCTGCGCGGACTCGTCCTTTGCCCTTAAGCGACCAGCTCGTACAAACGAGCTGCAGGTCCGTAGCTGTCCTCCGCGAGTCTCGGCAGCAAATCCCTGCTGCTTCCACCAGCCGCTGTATGGTCCGTGCGGGGCGCCCGGCCACGAACTGTCAGAGGTTGCCCGGGCGCTCACCAGCAGCAACTTCGCCTTCGGTAGCGAGCAACTCGAATACACGCACGGGCTGGGCTCGGCCCTTTACTTGAACCGTACCGATTTCTCGTACTACGAACCCTTCTGGAAGTGCCCGCACCGTGAACTCGGTAACCAGAACTCGCGTGCCGTACACCTTGTTCAGCCCCTCGAGGCGCGACGCCAGGTTCACATGGTCCCCGACTACGGTCAGGCTCAAGTGTTCCGTCGACCCCATGTTGCCAAACACAACCGGTCCGGAATTGATTCCAATCCGCACACGCAACGCAGGCCAACCGCGTCGCTCCCAGTCCGGTTGCAGTTCCGCCAGACGGCGTTCCATCGCTAGCGCCGCACGACACGCACGCGCGGCATGGTCTGGCTGAGGCAAGGGCACGCCCCACACCGCCATGATCCCGTCGCCCATGTATTTGTCGAGCATGCCGCCGTACGCGAAAATCACCTCGGTCATGGCTCCAAGGTACGTGTTCAAGAGCTCGACCAGAACCTCGGGCGGCAAGCGCTCTGCGAGAGAGGTGAAGTCCTGCACGTCGGAGAACAGCACCGTGCACTCCACCTTTTCGCCCCCGAGCTTCAACCGCTCCGGGTGTTCGGCCACAAGCGCAGCAGCTGCCGGGTTCAAATAAAGCTCCAGTGCCCGCCGAAGTTTCCGCCGCTCGCGTTCTTCCCACACATACCGCTGCACGGTGGTGCCACTGAACGCCAGCAACGTCACGGCAATCGGGCCAAGCAACGGAAGCAGTAGGCCCTTGCTGCGCAAGCACCATTCGCTCCCCAACGCGTAGACCGCAAGAAAGCCAAGCGAACCCAACGCCCCTCGCGTTCCACGTGCACGGCCGACCACCCAGCCGACCCCGAGCGCCAGTGCCACCATGACCAAGACTTCCACGAGCGCGCTGGCCTCCGGCCGGCGCAGAAAGCGCTGTTGCAGTACATTATCGATCACGTTGGCGTGCACCTCGACGCCGGGAAACGCGGCGGAGAACGGTGTGACCCGCAAATCGTACACGGCGGTCGCAGTCACCCCGACCAAGACGATCTTGTCGTGCAACACCGAAGCCTCGACGCGACCCGCGAGCACCTCCACCGCGGGAACGTGGGGAAAGGTGCGTGCAGGACCGCGATAATCAATTCGCAGCGCACCCGTTCGATCGACCGGGATGTGCCAATCTCCTACGCTCAGCTCTTCGACTCCCCCGCTGCCAACGCGAATGCGCGCAGGAACCTGAAACGCTTGCCGCAGTGTGGCCAAGGCAAGCGGCAGCACCACTTCGTTTCCGTATCGGAGTGCGAGCGCTGCGTGCCGCAAGGTGCCGTCGGGGTCGGGAAAAAAGTTGAAATATCCAAGGTCGGCAGCGGCTCGCGAAATCTCCGGCAAATTGGCCGTGAGCGCCGGAACCCCCGTGGTGTGCGGCGGCAAAAAGCTCCAGCCGCGTGGATCTCGCACATGGGCTACATCGTAAAACCGCACCTGCGATGGATCGACCTGCCCTGCGCTTCGAGCAAAATCGAAGAAGTACCCGAGAACGACTACCCGACTTTCTTCTACGGCAACCGCCAACGCCCGGTCTTCTTCCTCCCCGCCAGCGCCAGCCGTTGGTTCCGACTGGACAATGTCCATGGCCACGACTTTCGGCTGCGCCGCCGCAATGCGGCGTAGCAGCTCTGCCATGGTTTTGCGCCGCCAGGGCCAACGCCCCACGGTTTCGATGCTGCGGTCGTCGATCGCCACGACCACGACGTCGCGGTGCGGCGGGGCACCTCCACCACGAGCCACCAGGCGGTAATCCGCAAGCCGCTCCTCGAGCGCGTTCCAGGGTGCCCATCCGGGTAACCGCAACAAGGCGACAAACGCCAAGGCTCCGACGCTTGGCCACCACCACGCAAGCTTGGCGCCGCGCATGGCCGCGGCCTCACAGGCGCCCGCCGCGGGTCATGCGCTCGAGGTCCAACAGCTCCGCGACCTCCTCCGGACTCAGCTTGCCCTCTTGCAAAAGGACCTCCCGAATCGAGAGGTTCCGTTCCACGGCGATTTTGTACAGGCGGGCAGCCTCGTCGTACCCGATGCGCGGTGCCACAGCCGTCACCAGTGCTGCCGATCGCTCGGCATGATCCCGACAACGCTCGGGATTTGCGCGAATGCCCTGGACGCACTGATCCGCCAACACTCGCGCTGCATTGCCAAGGAGTTCGAGACTTTCCAGCAACGCATACGCAATCAGCGGCATCATCGTGTTCAGTTCGAGGTTGCCGTTCATATCAGCCACGGCGATTGCGGCGTCGTTTCCCAGCAAGCGTGCGCAAACCATATTCACCGCTTCCGGGATCACGGGGTTTACCTTTCCCGGCATGATGCTTGATCCAGGTTGGGTGGCAGGCAGCTCGATTTCAGCGAACCCGGTGCGCGGACCGGAGGTCAGCAAGCGGAAATCGTTGCAAATCTTCATCAACCCAACGGCCACGGTGCGCACAGCAGCAGAGACCTCCAATGCAGCATCGCGTTGTTGCAAGGCCTCGAACGGATTCCGCGCACGCTGAAACATGTGACCCGTCAATCGCCGGAGTTCCGCGACCACCCTGGCTCCGAATTCTGGATGCGCATTCAGCCCGGTGCCAACGGCAGTTCCCCCGACCGCAAGTTCCGCCAGATGCTGGCGCGTGTTCTCCAACCGCACCACGCCATGCTGCACGACACTCGCATACCCTGAAAACTCTTGTCCCAACGTAAGCGGCACAGCGTCTTGCAGATGCGTCCGCCCTGCCTTGACAATGTGCGCAAACTCGGCGGCCTTGGCTTCCAGCGCATCCGCCAACCGCCGCAACGCCGGCAACGTGTGCTCCTCCAACGCCTCCATTGCAGCGACATGGATCGCCGTGGGAAACACATCGTTCGTGCTTTGCCCCAAGTTGACGTGGTCGTTCGGATGCACCGCAGCTCGATCGCCCCGATCGTGCCCGAGCAACTCCCGCGCGCGGGTTGCAATAATCTCGTTGGCGTTCATGTTTGTCGACGTGCCCGAGCCGGTTTGAAACACGTCGACGACGAAATCTTGGTCGTACCGGCCTTCCGCAACTTCCAGGGCAGCTCGTTCGATCGCTTCACCGATTGCCGGCGGCAGCAGCCCCAACGCGACATTCACCCGCGCCGCAGCCGCCTTCACCAAGCCGAGCGCTCGCAGAAATCGCCGCGGGAAGCGCAACGAAGAAAATTGGAAGGTTTGGCGAGCACGCTCGGTCGATGCGCCGTAATACACATGAGCGGGAACAGCAACTGGTCCCATCGAGTCGTGTTCCCAGCGTACTGCGTCCGCCATCGCAGGCGACCTCTCCTCAATACTGGATCAACGAAGTTACCCGGCGTGGGGCCAAGCGCCGACGCCCACCTAAGGCAGTCAGCTCGATCACGAACGCGCAGGCCACCACCTCGCCGCCGAGCTTTTCCACGAGTTCGCAAGCAGCGCTGGCCGTGCCTCCGGTGGCGAGCAAATCGTCCACGATGAGCACCCGCGTGGGGCTCCCAAACGCGTCGCGATGGATCTCCAGTGCGTCGCTGCCATACTCGAGGTCGTACGCGGCGGACAGCTTCTCCGCGGGCAACTTGCCCGGCTTGCGCACCACCGCGAGCCCAGCCCCGAGCGCGTAGGCCACAGCCGCTCCGAAGATGAATCCGCGCGACTCGATGCCCAGTACCATGTCCACCGCACCGCGATACGGCGCGGCCAGGTGATCCACCGTCGCGCGAAATGCCGGCCCGTTCGCCAGCAACGGGGTCACGTCGCGGAAGATGATTCCTGGCTTGGGGAAATCCGGGACGTCACGAATCCACTGCCGTAAATCCGCGGTCTTCAGCGTTGGTTGCATCGCGCAGAGCGTCTACCAGAAGCGTCGCCACCGCAACAAGGCCATGGTCAGCCGCCCCAGGGAGACACTTTGTTCGGTTCCGCCAACCGCGCCGGTGGCAGGACGATATACGGATCCAGGGCAACGTTGTCGTACCGGATCTCGAAATGCAGGTTTGGACCAGTGGTGCGGCCGGTCTTCCCCAGGCGGGCAATTTCCTGTCCTCGGCGAACCCGTTGTCCTTCGCGCACCAGGTTCCTCTCGTTGTGCGCGTACAACGTCGCCCACCCATCGCGATGGGCAAGAATGACTGTGAGTCCGTATCCACTCAGTTCTCCAGCGAAGGCAACGACGCCGTCAGCAGCCGCAAGCACCGGGGCACCCTCCGGCGCGTGGATGTCGATGCCCTCGTGAAACCGGTCGCCCCGTGGTCCGAACCACGACGAAACCTGACCTTCGGTCACCGGCCAGTCGACTTCCCTCCGCCATCGCTCGATCACCCGGCGTGGAGGCTGCCGGAACGCGCCCGTGGATGCCAGCGCGACCCCGGCTTGACCGGCACGCGCTTTCTTCACCTTCGGGATGCGGAGCTCCTGGCCCACCTTGATGCAGTTCGGGTCCTTTAGGCGGTTCGCTCGAACGATGGCTTCCACCGACACACCGTAGCGGGCACTGATGGCCGACAGCGTTTCTCCGCGACGTACCCGGTGCACGGTGCCGCCCGCACATGCCCACAGGGAGCCGAAGACGAGTACCCAACCAGCCACCCGCACTTGCCACCGTCCGAGCACCCACGGTCTTCGTGCAGTCCAGAGCATCCTCTCCAGCACCTCCACGACCCTTCTTCGTGGCCCGCGTATGGTACCACAATTTTTCCGCTTGTCGTGCCCAATCTCGTCCGCACGATCCGGCTCCCCGGGGCAACATTGCCACGGGATTGACCGGGGATTGCGAGAGTTTCCGTGGACGAATAAGTGTGGCAGTCCAATTCCCGAGCTTCGTAAAACGCTCTTCCGACTCGCGACTTCGCGCAAGATCGACTGGCAATTGGGGGACAGAGATGAGCAAGCGAAACAAAAATGGCCAGGCTTGCGTGTACTGTGGCAGCACGAGCGACCTCACCGTCGACCACGTGGTGCCGCTGTCACGTTGGCGGGAGTTCGGTCTCAAGCGCCGCGTGTTGGACAATAAGTCCAATCAGGTGCTCGCCTGCCGGAGTTGTAATGCGGAGAAAGGCAATCTCTCGCCAAGCGAGTGGTTTGCGCTGCATCCGGAGTTCCGGGAGCGCTTCCGCCGCCAGGCCAAGTACCTCTCGAACGCAGTGAAGCAAATTGCCGGGTTGCTCTAAGCCCGAGGCTACGGCCAAGGAACGTGCAGCTTCGCTAAGCGCTGCAAGGAAGCGTAGTTGGTGAGGTCCAGGTGCAGCGGTGTGATGGAAATGTATCCGGAGTGCACCGCTGCGAAGTCGGTTCCCTCGGCAGCCACGTAGTCGAGTTCGCCGCCGCCAATCCAGTAGTACTTCTTTCCTCTGGGGTCGACTTTCTCCACGATCACGTCGCTGTAGCGGCGTTTGCCCTGACGGGTGAGCAAATACCCCTTGATGGCTTCCGGGGGCCCTGGGGGCACGTTCACGTTCAGCAACGTGTCTGGCGGTAGCCCCTCGCGCAACACCGCCTTCGCCAATGCCTGGCTGAACTGGGCCGCGGCGGTGAACTCGAAAGCATCCGTACCGACCAACGACACGGCAATTGCCGGCACTCCGAGTAACGTTGCCTCCATCGCAGCGGAAACCGTGCCGGAATACGTCACGTCATCTCCTAAATTCGCGCCGTGGTTGATGCCCGAAACCACCAAACGCGGCCGCTCCGGCAAAATGGCGTTCACAGCCAAGTTGATGCAATCGGTCGGGGTACCGTCGACGGCAAACCGCCGCTCCCCAACAGGTTCGATTCTCAATGGGCGGTGCAAGGTGAGCGCGTGACTCACGGCACTTTGGTTGCGGTCCGGAGCGACCACCCAGACCTCGTCCACCGCTTCCAGCGCTGCGACCAAGGCCTGCAATCCGGCAGCGCTCACACCGTCGTCATTACTCACCAAAATCGCCACGCGCGCAAGCTAACAGGAGGCCGTTTTCCTGGCAAACACAACGATTGCGGAGCGCGTGCAAGCCAAATCGGGGCGGCGGGATTTGAACCCACGACCACTCGCACCCCAAGCGAGTGCGCTACCAGGCTGCGCTACGCCCCGATGTGTGAGCCACGGACTTCGTACTGCCGTGTGGGGTGGCCGCCCTTATAGCGAGGAGTCAGCGGTCAGGAAAGCCTGCAAGACTCGCCCCGACGCCGCCCTTGCGACTGGCTTCCACTCCAGCGTACCTGCGGCTGGCGGGGCCGACGACGGGGAGTGCGTGCCCAACGAGGACTCTCACCTCGCTGACCATGCAAGTTCACGACCGTTGTAGGGGCGGTTCGCGAACCGCCCCTACACTTGCCATGTTGCGGCGGAACCGTCGGTGGAATCGCCTCGCAGCGCGCGCGTCTTCCCCTCGTCCGCACCCACCGTGATGCGAACGTGGTGATGCACGCCCACTTGCACACGATCCTTTTCCGAGACATGACGCCGCCGTGGCCCTACACCACCCGGAAGCGCCCGTGGTGCACACGATCCTGCACGCTACCGCCAGGCCATGTAGGGGCGACCCGGTGGGTCGCCCACGGGATGCGCTGAACGCTGGCGAGCAGCGTCGCCTTCTGTGAGACCATCGTGCACGCTAGTCGCACCCCGATCCACTGCGATGGAATCGCCGCTGCCAGGCACGGGGCGGGATC
>CAZHQG010000025.1:0-48395 GCA_964534275.1 uncultured Binatia bacterium (SeqCode)
AGGGCGAGGGAGAGGAGTCGACGTGGCTTGGTGCGACGGAGTGACGGTTTGCACACGCAGTTGCACGGCAGAGAAAAGACGGCTCTCCCTGGCAGCGAGAGGCCGGCGCGCAGCGCCGGGTGAGGGTCGATCCTGTCGTCGTGCGACCTCATCATCCCAACGCGCCCGCCCACCACGGCCCCGCCGGGAGACCCACCGGGTCGCTCCTACATTGCCCGGCGGTAGGGTGCAGGATTCTCCGCACCACGCGCGTTTCCGTATGGTGTAGAGGCACGGCGCCGCTGGCCCCTACATCTTTGGCCCGTTAGGGGCGAGCGCTCGGGGGTGTCGTGGGGAAATAAGAGGCCAGCTCTACACCGCGCCCTGTGGCGGCCGAGTGATAGGCGGCTTCGGCCAAGCGTTGTGCCTCGAGACCGACCTCGAGTCCGGGTTGTGGTCGTTGGCCGTTTCGCAACGCTTCGACAAAGGCAAAATCCTGTACGAGGTAGGCAATTCCGGCAAATTCGCGCAGCGCCGAGGGCATACTGGGCGGAAGGAGTTCCTGGAATCGTTGGAGGACCTCCGTTGCGGCGAGCAATCCCTCCGCCTCGTCGCCAAACTGGCACGTAAGATCGCCCAGGAAGTCCGCATCGCTGGCAAGGAAGCCGCGCTGGCAAAAGATCTCCAGGCGGCGGTTCGAGGGGCGCTGAACCATGTCGTGCCAGACATTGACGAGTTGGGCTTGGAGTCCGTTCGCGAAGCGGAGTTCTACGGCCACGTAGTCTTCCACGCCTGGATGCCCTGCCACGTTTCGTTGCCATGCCTGCAACCAGACCGGCGGGCCAAAAAACCACGCGAGCAAGTCGAGGTCGTGCACACCATGCTCGATCAATGTTCCGCCTGCGGTGAGGGCACGATCGGCTCGCCAAGGGCTGGAATGGACCCCTCGGATGGGGAAGACCTGGTCGTCACGAAACACCACCGCCAGCGGCACGCCAAGGTTTCGGTTGTCGAGCAAGGATCGCATGACGTTGTACACGGCGGAGAAGCGCAAAACCAAGCCAATCTGGTGGGGCACTGCGTGGCGCTCGACGCACTCGACCATCGCTGCGCCTTCGGCGTAGGACATCGCCAGCGGCTTCTCGCAAAAGATTGCGCAACCACGCTCGGTAGCATGTTCCACGTACGCGGCGTGAAAAGCCGTGGGTGCACAAACAAACACAGCGTCCAAGCGCTCGCGGTCCAACAACGCGTGGCCGTCGGTGTACACGCGCTGGAACCCGAACGCTGCCTGAGCACGCGCGCCCGCACTAGGGTCAGGATCCGCGACCGCAGTGAGATCGAGACACCCGGGCATCGCCGCAGAAATTTGTTGCAGCACCGCGGCGTGCGCAGAGCCGATGACGCCAGCGCCAAGAAGTCCGACCCGAAGCACAGCCATGAACGGGCGACCCTACTGCAAGTGCAGCCGCAGCCGCAAGCAGGGCGCACGAACGGACAGCCAAGCTCCCAGCTTGTCAAAGAAGGGGAGGAGATTCGGTCCGGGCTAGGCGTGACTTACCAGGTCCTCGGTAACCTCGGAACCCGACATTCTGTCGAGGGCCTCGTTCTGCAGGAAGCGCCGAAAGGCGCTCCGGCAGCGAAGGAGATTCAAGGGCGGCGCGGGATGTTCGAAGGCCGGTGAGGAAAGGGAGGAAGAAGCGGCGCACGCAAGCGCGTGCGCCGCTGGAGGATCAGTTCAGTTCCTTGCTCGAGTAGCCGAGAATCCGGCGAGCTACGATGAGGAGGTTGATTTGCTGAGTCCCCTCGAAGATGTCGTTGATTTTCGCATCGCGCATCCATTTCTCGAGCAAGTATTTGCGCGAGTATCCGAGCGGCCCGAGGAGTTCGACGGCTTTTTGCGTCACCTGCGTTACGGCGAGGCCGGCCTTGGCCTTCGCCATGGAAGCCTCCAGGTTGTTGTGTCGGCCTTGGTCCATGAGCCACGCAGCGCGCCACGTGAGCAAGCGCGCTGCATGCAGGTTCGCTTCCATGTCCATGAAGTCGCGCTCGATGGCCGTAAGTTTGTTGCGAGACACGCCGTACCGGATCTTGATCCCGTGCTTTTCGAGTTCTTCGCGCACGAAATCCAGCGCCGCTCGGCCAATACCAATGGCGCTGGCTGCTACGGCTGGCCGCGTGGCGTCGAAAGTAGCCATGGCGCCCTTGAAGCCCTCTGTCGACTGCTTCACCTCGGGGCTGCCCAAGATGTTGTCGAGGGGAATGCGGCAGTCCTCGAAGACGATCATGGCCGTGTCCGAGGCGCGGATACCCATTTTGTCTTCGACCTTCACCACGGTCATGCCCGGAGTGCCGCGTTCGACCACGAAGGCTTTGATGCCCGCGCGTCCGGCGGACTTATCCACGGTCGCCCAGACGACGACGAAGCCATCCGATTCCTGAGCGGCCATTTTTCCGCTGGTGACGAAAATTTTCGTGCCGTTCAGGACCCAGTGGTCGCCGTCGCGAACCGCGGTGGTCGTGATTGCGGCGGTATCCGAGCCGCAATGGGGTTCGGTGATGGCCATGGCTCCCCACTTGGGCGGGCCGGAACGAAACCGAGCGAGGAAGCGTTCGCGTTGTTCCGGTGTGCCCGCTGCGGCCACGGCTGCGCCGCCCAGGCCGGGGTTCGGGATCGAGAGGTACAAGCCTGCGTCGCCCCACGAAAGTTCCTCGATGGAAACCACCGTCTGCAAGTTGCGCACGGACGGGGCCGACGGGTCTTTCTTGCCGCCTCCGCCAAAGCTCACCGGGTTGGTTGCCTTGGAGGCCTCCCACATGGCGTTGAGGAAGTCCCACGGTTTCTCGTGTTCTCGCTCGTCGTATTCGCGCGAAATCGGGCGCATCATGTTCTCGGCGACCATGTGCACCATGTCGCGCGCTTGTTTGACCTGCGGGGGAAGTTCGAAGTCGATCATGACTCGCTGCTCCTTTCTCTCTCGATTGCCTTACGCAGTCAGTAAGCCTTCGAAGGTAGCGAATCCGCGCGCGTTGCGAAGAAACAGTTCCACCAGATGATCACGAATGTAGCCGTGACCACCGAGAATCTGCACGCCGCGGTCGGCCACCATCAGCGCCATGTTGGCCGCGTATTGCTTTGCGAGCACGGCCTCGCGCGTAGCATCTTCGCCGCGGTCGAGCTTCCATGCCGCCTCCCAGGTGAGGAGACGGGCGGCGTCGATTTCGATTGCCATTTCGGCCAACATGAAAGCAATGGCTTGCTTTTGCGCGATGTACACACCGAAAGCCTTGCGCTCCTTGGCGTAGTCGCGAGCGTATTCGAAAGAGGCACGGGCCACACCTACGGCCGCGGCTGCCAGCGCGACGCGCTGGAGGTTCAACAGCCGGTTGACGTCGCAACCCTCGGGGCCTCCGAGCCGTTGGTCTGCAGGAACGGTGCATTGGTCGAACTCGACCTCGTACGTGGCAAGCCCCTTCAAACCCATGTTCTTTTCGCGCTCCACCACACGGAGGCCGGGAGTGCCGCGCTCCACCAAGAAGGCGCCCACCTCGCCGCTGTCGCCAAGCTGGGCAAACACAAGAATGTGTTCCGCCTCCGCCGCGAGCGGCACGAAGCACTTCCTCCCTTGCAAGACGAAGTTCCCGTTGCGGGGTAGGGCTTTCACCGCAAGCGAGGCTAAGTCGAAGTCCCACCGTGGCTCGACCACTGCGGCCGTGCCGGCCGTGAAATTGGTCGTAGCGTATCGCGGCAAAATGGCCCGTCGTTGCGCTTCGGTTCCAGCCTTGACCACGGGAATGACCACGAGCCGCGGCGCGAGCAAATGGCACGCGATGGAAAGATCCGCCCATGCGAGCTCTTCGATGAGCAAAACACTCGTGATGGCACTGTGCGCCTCGCCAGTTCCGCCGAATTCTTCCGGGACGAGAGCTTGCGTGAGTCCAAGCTCCCACCCTTGCTGCACGAGCGCGGAGGGGATCTCCCCGCTCTCGTCGCTCGGCCGTGCCTGCGGGCGTACTTGTTCCCGGGCAAAGGCCGCCACAGTGTCGCGAATGAGCTTTTGCTCGTCGCTTGGTTCGAAACTTACCATGGTGGTTTCCTCCTTTTTTTCCTGACCTCGCCATTGGGCCCCGTGAGCCAGGCAAGGAACAGTTCGCTTTGTTCCTCGAGTGCACGGCGCAGGTCGAAGCCGCTCGGATCTTGGTAGAACTGAATCTCCAGTCCCATCACCGCCCCAGCAAACAACCCGGCTGCCAACTCCGGGTCCGCTTCTTTGCGGAAACGCCCACGTTCTTGGCCTTGTTGCACGAGGCTGGCAACGAATCCCCGGAAGCGCCGCATCATGTTGCGGAACAGCCGATCGAGCGCCGGATAGGTGTCCAACGCCTCGACCATGAGGGTAACGATCAGCCGGCGGTGATTGCTCTTCGTGGCGTGCTCGTAACAGATCCGGCCGAGCGCCCGGATGGAATCCGCCGGATCGGAAAGAGCGTTGATTTCTTGCACCACGCGGCGCTCGAACTGCCCCAAGCGGTGCTTGACCGCTTCGCGCAGGAGCTCCTCCTTGTCTTTGAAATGGTAGTACACGGCGCCCTTGGTCACCCCGGCTGCCTTGGCGATCCGATCGATCGACGTGGCCGCGTAACCGTAAGTGGCAAAGCAATCGATGGCGACCGCGAGAAGCTCGCGGCGGGAATCGTCTTTGGAGACCGGTGCCGCAGAGGACATACTGAACGTTTAGTATGTTGCGCTGCGTCAGGCAAGCGGAGGGGAGGGTTCCGCCGCGCTGCTGGGTTCCAGCGTACGAGTGGGGCCCGAAAGGCAAAACGTTGTTGTTTCGTGCGCTCCGGCGTCTACACATGAGGGTCGTGGCTTTACGAAGTTCTGTCCTCACCACCTCGGATCATGCGCGCGATCGCGCCGGTTTGCGCTACGTGTACCCAGTGTACGCGCGCCGTTCGGCGGGCTTGTCGGTGGGCATCAACTTGAACCCCAACAACGCGTGCAATTGGCGGTGCGTTTACTGCCAGGTCGAAGGGCTCACCCGGGGGGCTGCACCAGCGGTGGACTTGAACCAGCTCCGGCAGGAGCTCGAGAGCTTTTTGCGCGAGGTCGTGCAGGGGGATTACTTGCAGCGGCACTTGCCTCCGGAGGCACGAGTCTTTCGGGACATTGCGTTTTCGGGCAACGGAGAGCCGACAACCGCGAGGGAGTTTGTGGAGTGTATCCGGGTGGTTGCTGGCGTGCGGCAAGGGCTTGGCATCGGCCCGGAGGTGAAAACGGTCCTGATTACGAACGGCAGCCAGATGCACCGAAAGAGCGTCCAGAGCGGGTTGGAAGAACTTGCGCAACTGAGCGGGGAGGTATGGTTCAAACTCGATCGCGCGACGGCCGCGGGACTGTGGCAAGTGAACGGTACGCGGCTTTCGCCCGCGCGTGTGGAAGCAAACCTGGAGATCGCGGCGGTGCGTTGTCCGACGTGGATTCAAACGTGCGTCTTTGCTTGGCGTGGTACGCCACCGCCCGAAGAGGAGATCCAGGCTTACTTGCAGTTTTTGGCTCGGCAGCAGGAAAAACGGCTGCCGCTGAAAGGCGTGCTCCTGTACTCGCTCGCGCGACCTTCCGCGCAACGGGAAGCAAGGGATCTTGCCGCCTTGCCGCAGAGTTGGCTCGAAGAGTTGGCAGGCCGCATTGCTGCGCTAGGCTTGGCGGTGCGCGTGAGCGCGTGAAGGCACGCTGCCAAGCGGCCGTTGCGATGGTCGAAGCAACGCTTGGCCAACCGAGTCGGGGAAACGAATTCTTGCTAAAGCGAGGGAGTTGTGTCCAAAAGGAACTTGTCGAGGAGGATGATCGTGAAGCGAACGGTGCGCCGCACGCTCGCGTGGCTGCGAGTCGGTTTGTTGGGAGCCATGGTCTTTGCGGGATGTGGGTCCGATGGAGAGCCGCCTGCAGGTGGCGCGCCCGCAGCACAGCGACCTCCGTGCCCGCTGCTGGGAGTGCTGCCCGATGCGCCCAACCCATTCGAGCTCCAGTGGGGTGCGACGAATACGAACGCAGCGCTGGGCTCGGGCAGGATGACGAGCACCGTATCGTTATGCGGTGAAATCACCTCGCTCAAGTGGCCAAGCCCCAGTTACTACGACCAGATCGATTATCTCACCTCCAACGATATCGACGCGCGTCTAAAGCCGCACTTTGGGGCGCTGGATAGCGCGGGCGCCTTCCCAGGCCTGGCGTATGTGACCCGTACTGGCCAGCGGGGCTTTACGTGGTTGCGGGATTTGCCTTGGGAGCACGAGCAAACCTACACGAGTGATACGTCGAACGTGGCCGTGACCACGATGCGGAACACGGCGTTGGGGTTGGTGGTCCGCGCCTACCAATTCATTCTTCCGGACGCCAACGTGATGGTGAACCACTACGAGGTGGAGCGCCAGCCGACGTCGCCTGTCCGTGAAGCCACCTTGATCTTCTATGCCAATTTTGCGCCTACGATGGCGCGGCAGGCGCTGTTTCCCGTTGCCGACTGGGCATTGGATTTCAAAAACGACCACGCGGTTGTGTACGACGAACAAGAACGAGCCCTGCTGCACTATTTGCCGCAAAGCGAACGAGCCAACCCGCACCGCTTGGCCCGAGTGTCGGAAATCTTGCGGCAGCCTGGCGACGGAAATGCCTTGCGCGCTCAAGTGGCAAGCTTGATCCGCGAGCTGGGGGAACCCGGCGTTTACATTGCCGCCGGGGCGCGTGGTGGCGACGACGGGTACCAGTGCGGTTTCGACCAAACGGACATTTGCCGCATCCAAAGTCGGCTGACCGAAAACACGATCCGCGTGTTCGATTTGGGGGATGCGTTTGCGGAGTTCGTGCGGATTGCCTTTCAGTGCGAGCGCCAGATCACCCATCCGGACGGGCCCCTCGGCGAGTGCCGCAGCCGTTTGCAATGGACCTACGATGCAGAAAGTGCCTACACGGATGCGATGGACGGGCAACTATCCGGCTCGCCGATCGCGGCTTGCCAGGCCAACGCGGCGCTGGCAAAGCGGCTGACGTTTTCGGGAAACGTTGCCTCGGCAACGATCGACATCGCGATTGCCGACACGCGCGACGGCGCCTACGAGCTGCTGCGTGCTGCCCGTGCGCAATCCCCGCAGGCGCAGCGCAGTGCCACCGAAGCTTGGTGGGAACGGTTCCTCGCACCAGCACGCTTGCCGCAAACCGACGACCCTGTGGTGTTGGCGTTCGCGAAGCGCTCGCTCATTGTCATACGAACGGCAATGGATGAAGCTAGCGGAGGAATCGTGGCGAGCGTGAACACTCAGCCTCCGTATGGCGAGGACTGGCCGCGCGACGGCGCGTTCATCAACTACGCCTTGGACCTGGCCGGTTATCACGATCTGGTCACGCGCCACAACCGCTTTTATGCGCGCGTGCAGCGCAAACGGCCCGCACCGTGGTCGCCGCTGTACGACTTCGGCCCGTGCGATCCCCAGCGGCCCGTGTACCCAAACTGCGTACCTGCCGGCACTGTAGAGGCGAACTATTACACCGACCCCCAAGCAGCCATTCCCGGGCTGCCACTTTCGTTTGAAATCGACGCGGCCGGGTTGGTGGTGTGGACGCTGTGGGAACACGCCAAGTTCTTGCGCGACCCGGAGGCACGCACACAGTACCTGGCTGAAGTGTGTCCGTCGATTTCGCTCGGGGCGACGAACTTGGCGAACTGCAAGGACGAAACGAACAACCTCCAATGCTACGCGAACGAGGACGACACCATTCCGCTGACGCAAAGCTTGTTGGGTGCGCAAACCGTGCTGCTCGCACTCCGATCCGCGATCGAGGCTGCAAGTGCCTGCGGCTTCGATAGCGCGGAAGTGGAGCGATGGCAGGCGCGAGCAGCCGAGCTGGAGGAGGCAATCCCGCGGCACTTCCTCCGCTCCGAACCCGTGCCTCATTTGGAGGGGCCACGCGGTCCGTGGGTAATTTGGCCGGTGAAGTTTCTCCGACCTGGCGACGCGCTGGCGACCACGCACGCGCAGCTCCTGTGGCGGCAAGGAGTTCAGGTGATCCTCGAACGAACCGCCCCTGAGAGTGGCTACAATGCGGAACCGCTCGTGGCTGTGGCGTACCTGGCCCGCCAGCGGAACGACCGAGCGATGCTAGAAGAGGCGCGACGCGCAGTGAAGTTTTTCGTGCGCAACATCACTACGAATGGCACCCTGCACATGTCGGAGTCTTACGGCCGCGTGCAGGTGGATCGGAACGGCGACGGCATTGCGCCGGATTACTGGCCACAAAACGACGTCCCGCACGTTTGGGAGCACGCCCTGCTGTACACAGCAGCCATGTTTGCCTTCGGTGAGGGTCCGATCGATTAAAAGTTGATTAGAAGGATACACACCGCCGGCGCCCGAGAGCGGTCGTTCTCCCCGCGTGCCGGTTCGTTGGCGGGAACTTCCGGAGGAAGTTCTCCGCCGTCGGGATGAGGATGGAGGGGTTCGTTTACGCGCTTGCCGCGGATCCGGCAGCGGTACGCGATGCCCCTCGGCGGGTTGCTGGGCGGGTCGGCTGTGTCGGCGCCGGCACGCTGGCGATGAACTGTTCCCGGGTGACGGTTGGCGCCACGCGCTGTACTTTCGCCAGAATTTTTTCGCGTTCCGCAGCGGTTCGCGCGGCGCTGTAACGAAGCCGCAGCTTGGCCAGCTTCTTCCGGCGATTGCGCCGGCGGCGAATTTCCCAGCGACGATCTTGCTTAGCCATACACTCCCCCTGTCGGATGAGTTTGGTCTGTTTCGGTTTGGGAAGCGCGTGCGTACACAACTCCGTCCACGACTGCAACGTCAAGGCGGCGCAAAAACTTGCCGCACGGTGGGCCAGCCACGCATTCGCCGGTGTCCGGGAGATACCGCGCTCCATGGGTCGCGCACTGCAGGTAGCGGCCGTCGGCGGTGAAAAAACGGTTTTCGACCCAGTCCAAGGTGATCGGCACGTGACAGCAGCGGTTTACGTACGCGTAAAACCGGCCTTCGTAGTGAACGAGGAAACACTCCTCCTCGTTCCCGTCGATGTTGGCCACAAACTTGCGCGTGGAGCGCTCGGGAACGTCGCGTGCGTTGGCGATCGGGATCCAATCGTGCGAGTTTGCCGACACGGCGGCACTCTATAGCGAGGCAGGGAGTCGGCGCAACGAGGCCGGGGTCGGAGGCGCTTCGGGTGCCGGCATCAAAGCGGTGCCGAGCGTGCCCGGGCCGCCGCGAGCTGCGCTTCCGCCCAACGTCGGCGCTGCTCGGCGGTGCTGTATTCTGTGCTCGACGCATCGAGCCGTTTCAGTTCGGCCTCCGCCGCGGTCAGCTCCGCGCGAGCGGTCTCCACGGAGATTTCGTCGGCCAGCACCGCTTCGTCCGCCAGGATGGTCACGACATTATCGCGAACTTCTGCAAAGCCTCCCCGGATCGCGATGGCGGCTTCCCCGTCCGGCTTCCGGTACCGGAGAACACCCGACTCGAGCGACGAAAGGAACGTCACGTGTTCCGGCAGCACCCCGAACTCCCCCACGGTGCCAGGGGCAGTCAGTTCCAGCACTTCGGTTTCGAGCACCGGTTGTTTGGGAGTCACGACGCGGAGCAAGATGCGGTTCGCCATAGGTCACGCTGCCAACCGGCGCGCTTTTTCGAGCGCGTCTTCGATCGTCCCGACCATGTAAAAGGCTTGTTCCGGCACATCATCGTGTTTGCCTTCGACGATTTCTTTGAAGCCGCGGATCGTGTCGGCAAGCTTCACGTAGACGCCCTTGATGTTCGTGAATGCTTCGGCCACGTGGAACGGTTGCGACAGGAACTTTTGGATTTTACGGGCACGCGCAACGATGAGCTTGTCCTCTTCGGAAAGCTCGTCCATTCCGAGGATGGCAATGATGTCTTGCAGGTCCTTGTAGCGTTGGAGCACCTCCTGCACGGCACGCGCCACGCGGTAGTGTTCCTCTCCCACGATGTTCGGGTCGAGAATCCGGGAGGTCGAGTCGAGAGGATCCACGGCAGGATAAATGCCAATTTCCGTGAGCGCGCGCGAAAGCACCGTGGTGGCGTCGAGGTGCGCAAAGGTGGTTGCCGGTGCGGGGTCGGTCAGGTCGTCGGCCGGCACGTAAATCGCCTGCACGGAGGTGATGGCGCCGCGCTTGGTACTGGTGATGCGCTCTTGCAATTCACCGAGGTCGGTTGCCAGCGTGGGCTGGTACCCCACGGCTGAGGGGATGCGGCCGAGGAGAGCGGACACCTCGGAGTTCGCTTGGGTGAAACGGAAAATGTTGTCGATAAACAGCAGCACGTCCTTGCCTTCGACGTCGCGGAAGTACTCGGCGGTGGTGACGGCGGTCAGGCCGACGCGCGCACGAGCACCAGGGGGCTCGTTCATTTGGCCGTAAATGAGGGCGGTCTTCGAGATCACGCCCGATTCTTTCATTTCCAGCCAGAGGTCGTTCCCCTCGCGTGTACGCTCTCCGACGCCACCGAACACGGAATACCCGCCATGGTGCGTGGCCACGTTGGAGATGAGCTCTTGAATAAACACGGTCTTGCCGACGCCGGCGCCGCCAAACAAACCGATCTTACCGCCGCGGGCGTAGGGGGTGAGAAGGTCCACGACTTTGATGCCAGTTTCGAACTGTTGGATTTCCGTGGCCTGGTCGACGAACTTGGGCGGCTCGCGGTGGATCGGGTAATAGTCCTGCGCCTCGATGGGCCCAGCTTCGTCCACGGGCTCTCCGACGACATTCAGAATGCGGCCCAGCACTTGCGGGCCGACAGGCACTTTGATGGGGCCGCCAGTGTCTTGCACGGGCATGCCCCGTTTGAGGCCCTCGGTGGCGTCCATGGCAATGCACCGGACGGTGCGTTCCCCTAAGTGCTGTGCCACTTCCAGCACGAGGTTCCACGGCTGGCTGCTGATCGACGGGTTGCTTACCCGAAGCGCGTTGTAAATCGGTGGCAGGTCGCCGTTCGGGAATTCGACGTCGACGACTGGACCAATCACCTGTGTAATCTTCCCCATGTTCATGTTGGCAAACCTCTCATCCCTTCAGTGCTTCTGCGCCGCTGACAATTTCCATGAGTTCCTTGGTAATGGCCGCTTGCCGGGCGCGGTTCATTTCGAGGGTCAAGCGGTCGATCATTTCCGCGGCATTGCTCGTGGCGCTATCCATTGCGGTCATGCGCGCAGCGTGCTCGCTGGCAAGGGCTTCGAGAAACGCTCGCTGTACGAGGATGCGCACGTATTGCCGCAACAACCGATCGAGCAAGCTGGCGGAGTCGGGCTCGACGACGTACTCTCTCGCGCCGTTGGCCTCCACGGCTGCGGGAGCGATTGGGAGTAAGCGCTCGACGGTGGGTACTTGCGACAGCGCCGAGCGGAAGTGGCTGTACAAGACGAACACGGCATCGGTGTGGCCTTCGGCAAACTGGGCGGCCAGCTGGTCGGCAAGTCGGTGCGCTAGCGCGGCGTCGGGCCCACCGAACAAGTTGATGTGCTTGTCGGCGATGATCACACCCCGCTTCTTGAAGTAATCGAAGCCACGTCGGCCCACGAAGGTGATCCGCACCTTGTCGCGTCCGAACTCGGAAAGAATTTGCTCGGCGCGACGAATCAGGTTGCTATTGTATGCGCCGCACAAGCCGCGATCGGCCGTGACCAAGAGCAAATCCACCGACCGGTACGGTTCGCGTTGTTGGAGCAAGGGGTGGGTGCTGGCGGCGGTGGCGGCTGCGACATGGCGCATGAGCTCGGTGAGCTTCTCGGCATAGGCGCGCGCGTTGGTGGCGGCCTCCTGCGCGCGGCGCAGCTTGGCCGCCGAGACCATTTTCATCGCCTTGGTAATTTTCTGAGTGTTCTTTACCGAGGCGATCCGTTTGCGAATTGCCTTGAGGCTAGCCATGGCTCCCAATCACAGCGCTTAGGGTTGAAAGATGGTTTTGAACTCGTCGAGCACAGCGTTGATTTGCGCCTTGAGAGCATCGTCGAGCTGCTTTTTCTCGCGGATGGCTTGCAAGATTTCGGGATGCCGGTTGTCGACGAAACGATACAGTTCCGCCTCGTACTTGCGCACCGCTTCCACCGGCAGGTGATCGACGTACCCGTTTGTCGCCGCGTAGATAATGAGGATCTGCTTTTCCACGGGCAACGGTTCGTACTGGCCTTGCTTGAGCACTTCCACCAAGCGGCTCCCGCGTGCGAGTTGGCGCTGCGTGGCCGCGTCGAGGTCGGAGCCGAACTGGGCAAAGGCGGCCATTTCGCGGTACTGCGCGAGTTCGATGCGCAGAGAACCGGCAACTTGTCGCATCGCGCGAATTTGGGCGTTGCCACCCACGCGCGACACCGAGATCCCGACGTTCACTGCGGGGCGCACGCCGGAATAGAACAGGTCGGTCTCGAGGAAAATCTGCCCGTCGGTAATGGAAATCACGTTGGTCGGGATGTAGGCCGACACGTCTCCTGCTTGGGTTTCGATGATGGGAAGGGCCGTGAGCGAGCCGCCGCCGCGCTCGTCGCTCATTTTTGCGGCGCGCTCGAGAAGCCGGGAGTGGAGGTAAAACACGTCGCCTGGGTACGCTTCGCGTCCGGGCGGCCGGCGAAGCAGGAGGGAGAGCTGGCGGTAAGCCACGGCGTGCTTCGACAGGTCGTCGTAAATGACCAACGCGTGTCGCCCGCTATCGCGGAAGTACTCGCCCATGGCGCACCCCGCGTAGGGAGCGATGAATTGCAGCGGGGCCGCCTCGGAAGCCGTGGCTGCGACCACGATCGTGTAGTCCATTGCGCCAAAGCGAGAGAGTTTCTCCACGACTTGGGCGACCGTCGACCGTTTTTGGCCCACAGCTACGTAGATGCAAAAAACGTCGCCGCCTTTTTGGTTGATGATCGTGTCCACGGCGACCGCGGTTTTGCCTGTCTGGCGGTCGCCGATGATCAACTCGCGCTGGCCACGGCCAATGGGAATCATCGAATCGATGGCCTTGATGCCCGTCTGCAATGGCTCTTTCACGGGCTGGCGCCAAACAATGCCGGGCGCTTTGAGCTCGATCCGGCGTGTTTCCGTGGCTTCGATGGGACCTTTTCCGTCGATGGGCTGTCCGAGGGCGTTCACGACCCGTCCGAGCAGCGCCTCTCCCACAGGCACTTCTGCAATTCGTCCGGTCCGGCGTACCTCGTCCCCTTCTTTGATCAAATGCGCTTCACCGAAGATCGCGGCGCCGACATTGTCTTCTTCCAAGTTCAGCACCATGCCGTAAATGCCGTGCGGGAATTCCAGAAGTTCTCCGGCCGCGGCCTCGGTAAGCCCGTAAATCCGGGCGATTCCGTCGCCGGCCGACAGCACTCGGCCTGTTTCCCGTACTTCGATCTCGCGCCCATATTGGGCGATCTGTTGCTGAATGACTTCGCTGATTTCGGCTGGTCGAATTTGCATCGTCGATGAATCTCCTCCTCAGTGGGATGTTCCGGCGCCGAGACGAGCGGCAAGCAAAGCAAGCTGATTGGTGACGCTAGCGTCGTACACCTTGCCCTCGGCCTCGACGAGAAAACCTCCGAGCAGGGAAGGGTCGGTGACCGTTTCCGCTAGCACCTTTTTGCCTGTGCGTCGTTCGAGAAACTGAACCAGTCGTTCCACTTGTTCAGGCGAGAGGGGCAGCGCGCTGACGATCCGTGCACGGGTGCGGCCGGCCGCTTCGTCGAGAAGCTGCTGGTAGACCTGACGGATGGCCGGCAATTCTCGCAGACGCTTGTGATCGGCTAGGTAGGAAAGAAACCGGCCCAGTAGGTCGCTGAACCCCAACTGGCGTTGCAACACGGCCACGATCTCGCGCCGTTCTTGTGCGTTGAGTAGGGGGTTGTTCCATACGGGAGCGAGTTCCGGGCTGGTCACGAGGGTCACAAGTTGGTCGAGCTCGTCGGCAACCTGCTCCAACTGGTTTGCCTCGCGAGCGAGATGGAACAATGCTTTGGCGTAGCGCCGGGCAACTGCGCTCATGATTGCACCTGCCGTAAAAATTCGTCGACTGTGCGGGCTTGATCCGCCGCGCTCCAGTGGCGCCGAATCAGGTCCCGCGCGATGACCATCGCTTGCTGCACGAGTTCTGCCCGCAGCTCTTCTTCCATGCGGCGCATTTCTGCAGCCACGGTGCGCTCTGCGTCGCGGCGGATTGCTTCGGCAGCTCGCTGTGCTTGCTGCAGCACGCGCTCGCGCTCGCGGGCCAGATCCGCCTCCACTTGTTGGCGCAGACGCGCGATTTCTTCGTCCAATCGAGCGAGGCGCTGCTCCCATTGCCGGCGCAGCTCCTCGGCTTCGCGGCGTGCTTGGGCCGCCGCTTCGAGTTCTTGCACAACCGTCGTGTGCCGCTCCCGCAACCAAAGTCGGACCTGAGGCCAGACATACCGGGCCAGTAACCACACGAAGAGGGAGAAATTGACGAAGGTGAAAAACAACGTCGCCCACGGGATGCCGTGATGGTCGTGGCCCCCGGCGGCGTGTTGTTCGGGCCCAGCGGCTGCGACCGAAACAGCGAAAAGCAGGCAAGCGTAGGGAAACCGGCAAAGAATGCGCTTCATGACCACGACCTTCCCAGCACTTGTTGCGCAATGGCCTTGCCCACAACCTCTGCTTGCCGCGCGAATTCTTGGCGTGCCGTTGCGCGATCGCGAGCGAGTTGCTCGCGCGTTGCTTGGAGCGTTTGTTGGGCAAGTGTGCGTGCCTCGGCCAGGAGCGCTTGCTCCTCGCTCGCGATTCGGTTCCGGGCGTTTTGCAGCTCGGCCATCACCACGGCCCGGGCGCGGGCAAACTCCTCTTCGTATCGCTGGGCTGCCTGCTCGGCAGCAGTGCGTTCCTGCCGGGCGAGCTTCCGGTAGCCGATCGTTCGCTCGTCCCGCTCCTCGAGCACGCGCAGCATCGGGGCCCAAGCCAAGCGGCGCAAGAGCTGCCACAAGATCAGGAACGAGACAATTTGCACCAAAAACGTGTAATCAGGCGGAAACGTTAACATCGCGAGAACGCCTTCTTCTCAGAGCCGTTTCACAAGCGTTGATAATCGAGCCTATTAGAAAACCACCTCTATTCACGAACGCACAAACGCCTCTTTCGGGCCTCGGCGGCGAGGAACCGTAAAGAGGCGTTGGCAGGGTGCAAACAGAAAACCGCAGCAGAATGCAAGCCTAGGAGCTCGTGGCTTTTCCACCTCCCAACGAAGTCGTTACGCTAGGCCGCTCCTCGCGCGGGAATTGGGCCACCTTGGCGCGCTCTGCCGAAGCGGCAGGCTGGGCCGCAGCGGTCGCTTTCCCCTCGCTTTGCGAGCTACCCATCGAGCAGCGCCCCTCGAAAATCACACCTTCGTGAATGACGAGGCATGGGGTCGTGATGTTGCCCAGGAGGCGCGCCGGAGCACGCAGTTCGACGCGCTTTCGCGCAACCACGTCTCCGGTCAGTTTCCCTGTGAGGATGACTGTACCTGCGGTTACCTGAGCGTTGAGAACAGCGCTCTCACCGATAATCACCGCCTCCTGCGCTTGGATTTCTCCGTCCACCTGCCCGTCGATGCGAACGCTCCCCTCGAAGCTCAGCTTTCCTTCCACCCGGCTACCCTTGCCCAGGTGAGCCTGGACACTGGGCTCGACTGGCGCGGGTTCGCCTGGGAGGCCCGGAGAGCTGATAAACGCTGGCCTGGCATCCTCGGACCGTTGTGATTTGTCGTCCTTGCCAAACAAGGCCATAGCAATACTTCTCCTTCCGGAGGGGATCTGAAGCGCGCGGCGTATAACACGAGCCAAACTGGTTGTCAAAAAGGATAAGAAAGGATGGAAGAACCTCCGCCCGCTTGCATGACCGCGCTCGATTTCTCCCCGCTGGTAGCCTTGGGGTCCACGGAAGCTGCTGGTGGGCAGCTCAACACCCGTTCAAAGCGCGGGTGACTGCCCGAATGATTTCGTCGATGGTGATTTCTCCATCCCTCGTCGAGTCGCCAGCCTCGCAGTCCGACAGGGGCCGGGCGCCGAGGGCGATGTTGACCATCATGACCAGCTCGTCGATGGTCACCTCCCCGTTGCCGTTGCAGTCGCCAGGGCAAAGGGACACCGGTGTCTCCGTTGGCGACGGCGTTGGAGTAGTCGTTGGCGTCCCCGTGAGCGTGGCAGTCGGTGTAGTGCTCGGCGTAGCCGTGCGGGTTAGCGTCGGGGTGTGCGTCGGTGTAGTGGTGTGCGTGGGAGTAGGTGTCGGGAGGTAAACAGTGACGGACCCATTCACCCCACTGAGCCACACTGGCCTCCCTTCCGGATCGCTACCGACGAGACGGCTCGTCGTCAGAACGGAGGTTCCCCTTGCCGTCGCGGCAATGCGGAACTTGCACGTGTACAGCAACGAACCGTCAGGAATAGCTGAAGTGTTCGAGGCAGACACCACTACAGCCCGAATCCTCGTGCACCCGGGTCCCGGAGTACACCCCATAGGTACGTAAGCGAACTGAGTCAGTTCCTTCCCGATGGCAGGATTGGCGCTGCAATCGGGCCGCGAGCTGGCAGTGCGAGGGATTACACCAAAGGCGGGATCGAAGCTGATTTCGTGTTGGATACCGGCCACGGAATCCTCGCCCGTTTGCAACCTCACCTGGAACGTCACCTCGGTGTCAGGCGCGCCAGTCGCTTGGCCCACGATGACCGCTGCGCCACGGTCCTGCGGCGTCGACGTGCGAGTGGGCGTCGGCGTTTCCGGTGCGGTGGGCGTCCGTGTGGGCGTCTGCGTGCGTGTTGGGGTTGGCGTTCTAGTGGGTGTTACCGTGGGGCTCGATGTCCACGTTGCTGTCGGGCTAGGCGTCGGCGTGCGACTTGGGGTCGGCGTATTCGTTGGCGTTGAGGTCGGGGTTGGCGTCACGGCGCCGGCTTCGTAAGCGCCGACGTCACACGCTACCCCCCACGGCCGAAGGGCGCCTCGTTGGTCGGAATCGACCGCCCCGCCTCGCAAGTCGTTGCAGTCCGGGGCGCTGTCGATGGCTACGCTACCACCGAGCAACGCGTGGGTTTCCGTCGGTCCCCCGTTGTCGGCAAGCACATCCAATCGCAGCTCGTCGCTCGTGGCGACCGTGAACCCAGAGCATGTATGGTCGGTAGAATAGTTGCGGCCGCGGGAGAGCAAGGTGCCAAAACAGTTCCCGGAGGTACCCGAGCCGAGGACGATCGAGTTCTTGATCCGAGTGGAGGCTGTGTCATCGAAAATCGCGGCGCCGCGCCCACCCGCGGCATTGAGGTAGAACGTGCTGAAAACGACGTCCGCCAGCTTGTCGAGCGAGCTATGGTAAACGGCTCCGCCGTCTGCCGTGGCAGCGTTCTCCGAAAGGGTCACGTTCAGAAGCCGCAGCTCCCCCGTACTGGAGACTCCCCCGCCGCGGCGGCTCGTGTTGCGGGCAAGGGTCGAAGCCCGTATGTCCGCCGTGCCCCCAAGGGAGAGACCTCCACCGCCTGCCCCGGCCTGGTTGTCCGATATGCGCACGCCGACAGCTTGGAGCGCGCCCGACGAGACGATGGCGCCGCCACTCTCCGATGCGGAATTGCGGCTGAAGGTGGAGTTTTCGATGCTTAACGTCCGGGACGATGAGATAGCCCCGCCGAAGGACGCAGAGTTCTCACTGAAGCTGGAGGTTCCGACAGTGAGCGTGCCCGAGGAGTAGATGGCCCCGCCCCCGCCGTAGTACGCGGCCGAGTTTCCGCTGAAGGTGGACTTTTGGATGGTCAGCGTGCCCGAGGAGTAGATGGCCCCGCCTCCGTCCCAGTACGAGTTCGTCGAGTTTCCGCTGAAGATGGAGTTCTCGATGGTCAGCGTGCGCGAGGAGTAAATGGCCCCGCCATTGTACCCTGAGTTCCCGCTGAAGGTGGAGTTCGTGATCGTCAGCGTGCCCTCGGAGTAGATGGCCCCGCCGGCGTACGTCGCGGAGTTTCCGCTGAAGGTGGAGTTCTGGATGGTCAGCGTGCCCTCGGAGTAGATGGCCCCGCCCTGACCGTTGCGTGCCGAATTTCCGCTGAAGGTGGAGTTCTCGATGGTCAGCGTGCCCCCGGAGGAGATGGCCCCGCCGTGCCGCATCGCCGAGTTCCCGCTGAACGTGGAGTTCTCGATGGTCAGCGTTCCTTCGGAGTAGATGGCCCCGCCCTCACCGTTGGGTGCCGAGTTCCCGCTGAAGGTGGAACTCGCGATCGTCAACGTACTCCCGCTCGTGGCGTAGATCGCCCCGGCGTTGCCGTATTCGGCGCGGCCTTGCTCCAAGCGAATGTTGCGCAGCGTTAGGTTGCCGCCGTTCGCTACCGAAAGGATTTGCACCCTGTTGTTACCGCTCAGCGTTACCTGCTCGCCGCCGTCGATCTCGAGTGCCCCTGCCCTGCGGGCATCGGCCACCTGCGGCAACGTCGATCCCAGTACGATCGGCCCCGTCGCTGCGAACACGATTCTGTCGTCGGTCGGTAGCGCGTTGGCCTCCATGATCGCCGCCCGCAGCGTGCAGTAGCCCACCACGTCGGCACACACCCCGTCCCCCGGGCTCGCGTCAGGCCTATCTACAGCGGTCAGTTCAACCACAAACGTGGTCTGCGCAAGTGCGACCCGCGGCGGCAAAAATGCGCCAAGGATGAGCAAGGCCATCGCCCACCGACGGCTCGCCGTGGAGAAGCGAGCCGTTCTACCGAAACCGATCGTCGACACCACGTCCCCAAAGAGCTGCTCGATCCTTCTCACTGTCCGTTCTCCCCTTCGTGCCGGTCGCCCCAGGCGCCTCGTGCATCCAGTGGCTGATTTTCCCCTCGCCCCATACTGCTTGCCAACCCGACGCCTGGATATGCCGAACGAGGCGCCGGCGTCAAGATCTCGGCAGCAATGATCGCGTGCAGCGCGGCCCAGGGCGCATCGACTTGGACCGCCGGCCCCCTCCCACGCGTGAGTTCTTCGAGGAAGGTCCGCTGGGGTTCGGGCGGGGAAATTGCGGCGGCGAGCTTTTTCCCCGCCGTTAGCGCGGGCAGTGTGGGCGCAGCGGTCAGAAGTAGGCGTGCAGGGGGTGCGTGAGGCGGGCCGGGTGGCGGGCTGCCTCGCGCAACATCGCGAGCAGCTCCGAAGAGCCATCCTTCCTCTCGTGGCCACGTGCCTCGCGGCTTGCCGAACGAGAAATCGAACGGATCAATCCTCTGAAGCGGATAGCCCTTGTGCTGCTGGCAAAGCGTTCCGCCTTCGAGGACGCTGCGGCGACGGTGGCAGCCACGATCCGGCCCACCCGGGCAGCCGCTGCAAGTGCGGACGCTCGCTCTAGCGAGGATGTGGAACGAGCCATCGAGGAGCGTGACAACGGGCCTTGGTTCGGGCTTTCGGGTGCACCCGGAGCGCTTCGAAGGGGCTTCGCGGAGTCACTGGGGGCGGTAGTCGGTGTTGAAGAGCGCGAGGTGCACAACGGTGTCGAACGCAAGGAGCGCGGAGCCGGTCACGCTGTCGCCGGTGATGCGAGCCTGCTCACCAAGGCCAACCGGGGTGTGGAACGTCAGCACTGCTTCTGCCGCGCTTTCGACAAAGCGTCGTGCACGAGTGGCGTCGAGCACCGGGGGCTTGGGTGTAGCCGATGAAGCCTCGGATGCTGGGTCGGTCCACTTTGGTGCGCTTCGCTGAACGCGTGTGAGCGCGTCGATGGCGTAGGAGCGTAAGAGGCGCTCGTAGAGGGAGCGCAGGGTGGCCGGGTGGTCGAAAAGATCCGCGCCTGCGAGCTCTGTTCCGATGGCGACGACAAGGCCAACTTGACCGGGCTGGTAGGGGAGTGCCGCCGTGAACTGGGCAAGAGAGTCCTCGGCACTTTCGTATGCATCAGCCATGGCCCGGGTTTCGGAGTGCGCACGGAGGCGGCCGAGTTTGCCGGCAACGGTTCTCCATACTTCACCCTGGTCGGTATCGTAGGTGCCCCGCCAACGAGCGGCTTTGCTGACGGCCTCGGCGGCGACACGTCGTCCCTCGGCAAAGAAAAAGTCCCCTTCGTGCATTCTCCCCGAACGACCCCGGCTGCCCCAGCGGCCTTCCTCCACACAGGCTACTGGGATCTCCGTTTCGGTTTCGGGTGGCAGGAGGATGCTCACGGTCACGATCCGGTTCTGATAGCCACCCATGAGGTGTTCGCCCTCGGGGAGAAGCACGGGGACGGCTGCGTTGTTCCGCACCCGGAGGCGCGGTACGCTTCCCGTCTCCGTGACCTCGAGCTTTCGGCCCGCTTCCGTCGAGGTCACGTAGTTGCGCTTTTCAGGCGCAGGGTCGCGAACAATCGGCACAAGCGTGAGGTTGCGGAAGTGTATTGGTTGGTGGTAATGCAGCGCCGAATTCTGCAGAGCCTCGACGAGATGGCTACAGTCTCTCCCCAACACTTCCTCGGAAGTTCGAGAACGCCCCTTGCCAACATGCTTGCGTTTTTCGTCCATCGCCTTACCTCCTTCTTCGATCGCGTATACGCTTTAGCGGCGTGCTTCCGCAATAGCATACCACGATCGCGTTAGCAACAGGGATTCCGCCATGAACGACTCTTTGGACTACGCCCGGGCAATCGAGACGCTGAGGCTTCGGCGCGGCCTGACCCGCCACGAGCTGGCGTATGCGTCCGGGGTGTCGTACTCGTACCTTTGTGAAATCGAGCGCGGCACGAAGCGCCCGTCGGCCGACGTTCTTGCAAAGCTGGCCGAAGCATTCGGGATGAAGCCGTCCGAATTGGTGCGGTTTATCGAGGAGTACTCCCGACCTGCCGGCGAGACACCTGCGGGGTACGCTGGCGACGTGCGTCCCGGAGAAAATCTAGGAGAATTTGCGAAGCCAGGCGCTGAAGTGTTGAGAGTATACGCTGAGAAGCCGGTCAAACCGGTGGAGGCTCTCGGGCGAGAGCGTTGGCGAAAACCGGTCAAGCCCGTGCTCGAGGAGTCCTTCTTTTTCGCGCAGAGGGAAGCGCACAGGCCGCCGGGAAAACCGACTGGCGCCGAGGTCCCTCACGGGTGGGAGCCGGAAAAGCCTGGGATGGAGCTTTCCGAACTTTTGCGTGTAGCTTCTGCCCTAGACCCTGAAGACCTCCGCTTGCTCATCGAAACAGCCCGCCGGCTTGCTCGCAAACGGTCTTAGGAACGCCGGGGGACGGCCGTACAGTACGTGCTGGTTCCGTGGAGCAGGCACAACTCCTTCGGAACGAAGCCTCCGGGTTTTCTTGGCAGCAAACCGACGCTAAAGGGCTCGCCTTGATGTTTCACGTGAAACAAAGGGGTCGGGTATGGGTCCGTTCGATCGCTGCTTCGACGTAATCGTTGTTGGCGCTGGGCACGCAGGAATCGAAGCCGCACTGGCGGCCACGCGGATGGGTTGCGACGTACTGCTGTTGACGTTGAACCTCGACCACATTGGGCAGATGTCCTGCAACCCTGCGATTGGGGGGATTGGCAAAGGGCACTTAGTAAAGGAAATCGATGCCCTCGGCGGAGAGATGGCGAAGGCCATCGACGAAACAGGGATCCAGTTCCGCCAGTTGAACACCAAGAAAGGGCCGGCTGTGCGTGCCTCCCGAGCGCAAGCAGACAAAGCGCTGTATCGGCAAAGAATGAAGGCCCGCTTGGAGAGCACGCCCGGCCTGACGTTGTACCAGGCAAGCGTGGAGCGGCTTTTGTTGTGCGGCGAGCGCGTGGTGGGCGTGGAAACGCAAATGGGCGAGAGGATCGAGGGGCGAACGGTCATTTTGACAACTGGCACGTTCCTCAACGGCCTCATTCACGTGGGAGAGCGGAAGATGGCGGCAGGGCGAGCCGGGGATTTTGCCGCTCATGGACTGAGCGAGCAGCTCGCGTCGTTAGGGTTTTCCGTGGGACGGTTGAAAACGGGCACTTGCCCGCGGCTCGACCGGCGCACCATCGATTTTTCGCGCCTGGAAGTCCAGCATGGTGACGACCCGCCGCGCCCGTTTTCCTTTTCGACGACGGCGATCACCCAGCCCCAAATCCCCTGTTACATCACGTACACGACTCCCAGGACCCACGAAATCATCCGCAACGCGCTGCATCGATCGCCGCTGTTTTCCGGGCAGATCCGCGGCCGCGGGCCTCGGTACTGTCCGTCGATCGAGGACAAGGTCGTGCGCTTCGCCGAGAAGGAGCGGCACCAGGTGTTTCTCGAGCCCGAAGGTCGCGATACGATCGAAATTTACCCGAATGGCCTCTCGACAAGCCTTCCGTTGGACGTGCAAATCGAGATGGTTCGATCGATCCCTGGGTTGGAATGCGCCACCATTATGCGTCCGGGCTACGCCATCGAGTACGACTTTGTCGATCCGACCCAGTTACATCCGTGGCTGGAAACCAAGCTCGTGCGCGGGTTGTTTCATGCCGGGCAGATCAACGGTACCACTGGGTACGAGGAAGCGGCTGCCCAAGGCCTCATCGCGGGCATCAACGCGGCGCTTCAGGTACAAGGGCGCGAACCTTTCGTCCTTCGCAGGAACCAGGCGTACATCGGGGTGCTGATTGACGACTTGGTCACGAAGGGCGTGGGTGGCGAACCGTACCGCATGTTCACCTCGCGAGCGGAATACCGTCTGGTGCTGCGGGAAGACAACGCCGACACGCGTCTGACGCCGCTTGGCCGAGCGCTGGGCGTCGTGGGCGAGGAAGCGTGCGAACGCACGAGAAGAAAAGCCGAGCAAGTGGCTACGGAGATCGCGCGCCTCGAGGGGACGGTGTTGTACCCGACCGCGGAAACGAACCAGCGCCTCCGTTCGCTCGGCACTGCCGAAATCGTGAATCCAACCAGCCTTGCCCAGCTTTTGCGGCGCCCCGAGCTTTCGTACCCGGTGGTTGCACTCCTTGCCCCTCCGCCAATCGAAGTGCCGCCAGATGTTGCCGCCCAGGTGGAGGTGGAAGTGAAGTACGCGGGCTATGTGCGCCGGCAGGAGGACCAAATCGAGCGATTGCGCCGGATGGAGGAGACCCCGATCCCGCCGGATCTAGACTTCGATTCCATTCCTGGGCTTTCCCGCGAGGTCCGCGAAAAGCTGGCCCGAGTGCGGCCCCGTTCGTTGGGTCAAGCAGCGCGGGTCCCAGGCCTCACACCCGCAGCGCTGGCGTTGCTGTCCGTTCACTTGAAGAGAGCTGGTGCCGCCTGAAATCGACGAAAAAGCCGTTCAGGCCGCCGTGGCCGAGCTGGTAGGGCATTGCAAGCGCGAGCCCCTTCCTCTTCCTTCGGCCGCTCCCGGCCTGTTTGCGGCCTACCTCCGCTTGCTTTTGCAGTGGAAGGAGCGAATGTCCCTCACGGGAGCGGAGACGCCTCGCGAACTCGCGCTTGCCCATGTGCTCGACTCCTTGCACGTGGCTCCTGAATTGGCGGCGGGCGAGGCAGTTGCAGACCTCGGAAGCGGTGCAGGCTTCCCCGGTATTCCCTTGGCGATTGCCCGGCCAGACTGCTCCTTCGCGCTGGTGGAGGCTCGCCGAAAACGGGCCACCTTCTTGCGCCATGTGGCGCGAGAACTCCGTCTGGCAAATGTCCGAGTAGAAGAGGCGCGTGCAGAGGAGTTGGCTCGGACGCAAAGCGGGACGTTCGACGTTGTCGTAGCGCGCGCGGTCGCAGACCTGGCCACGCTAGCACGGTTCGCGTACCCGCTGTTGAAGCGCGGGGGACGACTGATCGCGATGAAAGGACCGAACCCGGACGACGAACTCCGGAAGTGTCCCCATCCCTCCTGGCCCAGGCGGATCGAGCGCTATCGCTTGCCGGAAGGTTTCGGCGAGAGGACCCTGGTGATTCTTTGGACGAATGGGCGAGAGCGCGCGTGATGAACAAGGATGAGATCGCAGATGGTGTTTCACGTGAAACGCTTCTCACTGGCGCTGGCTCGTGGTAATGATTTCACGACTTTTCCGCGGAGCTGGTGCAGTTGGGCCGGATCGTTTGCATTGCAAATCAAAAGGGTGGCGTGGGGAAAACCACGACTGCCGTCAATTTGGCCGCCTGTTTGGCAATGCGGGGGCGGCCGGTTTTGTTAGTCGACCTGGACCCGCAGGCGAGTGCAAGTAGTGCGTTGGGGGTCGTTGCATCGGCAGGACAAACGACGACTTACGAGGTCCTGCTTAGCGAGGAGCCGGTTACCAATGGGCTCGTGGAAAGCGGTGTCGCCCAGTTGAGTGTCTTGCCGGCAACGCGAGATCTCGTTGGGGCGGAAATCGAGCTGGTTCCACTGCTCGCTCGTGAGCATCGACTGGCTGAGGCGCTCCGGCCAGTACGCGAGCGCTTCGACTACGTGTTGATCGACTGTCCTCCCTCGCTAGGGCTTCTCACCCTCAATGGGCTGACCGCGGCCGACTCGGTACTGGTCCCCGTTCAATGCGAGTACTTCGCCCTGGAAGGGCTCAGCAGCTTGCGGCAAACGATCGAGCTGGTTCGTCGCCGATTGAATCCCTCCCTCGAAATCGAAGGATTGCTGCTCACCATGTTCGACATGCGCAACACGCTTTCCCATCAGGTAGCCGAAGAAGTTCGTCGCCATTTTCCCGGCGACGTGTTCCGAACCGTCATCCCTCGCAACGTGCGCTTAAGCGAGGCCCCGAGTTACGGAAAACCCGTGATTTTGTACGACCCGACTTCGAAAGGCGCCCAGGCCTACCAGCAACTCTGCGACGAGTTCCTCTCTGGAAGACCGTTCGCCGATCCACGCGGAGAAGAGGTTGCGGAAAGGAGGGAGTGAAATCGTGGAGCGTTCCGGAAAACGGCGCGCGCTCGGGCGCGGACTGGATGCCCTGATTCCTACCGGCAGCCCCGAGGTCGCCACCAGCAGTGGGGTGACCGACACGGCCCTCCTCCGCATCCCGGTCGACCGGGTTCGCCCCAACCCGTTTCAGCCGCGCCAGCAGTTCGATGACACCGAACTCGAAGAACTTGCTTCCTCCATTCGCGCCAACGGCCTTTTACAGCCTATCGTAGTGCGAGCTAAGGGCGCGGAGTACGAGCTGGTCGCCGGAGAGCGCAGGCTGCGGGCCGCGCAGCGTGCGGGTTTGCAGGAAATTCCCGCAATCGTGCGCCAGGTGGGCGATCACGAAGCCTTGGAACTCGCGCTGATCGAGAACTTGCAGCGGTCGGACCTGAACCCCATCGAGGAGGCGCGCGCGTACGAGCGGCTGCGGGACGAGTTCGGTCTCACGCAGGAGCAAATTGCTGCGCGGGTTGGAAAACATCGCTCTACGATTGCAAACGCACTGCGGCTGTTGCGGTTGCCACAAGACTTGCAGGACGAGCTTGCGGCCGGCCGGCTCACGGCGGGCCATGCGCGCGCGCTGTTGAGCGTAGACTCTCCCGAAGAACAGCGCCGGCTCGCGCGAGAATTCCTGCGTACGGGGGCGAGCGTGCGCGACGCGGAGCGCCGTGCGCAGCCTGCACGTAAACAACTACCCGATGCCAACTGGCGCGCTGTCGAAGACGAACTCCGGCGGCTGCTGGACACCAAGGTGCGCTTGCTGCCGCGCCGAGACGGTACGGGCAAGCTCGAGATCGAGTACTTCTCGCTCGATCAATTGAATGCGTTGCTGGCCCGTTTGGGCCTTCGCTTGGCGTAGGGAGACGCCGAGCAGCGAAGTCGAGCGCGCGTGCAGGGGCCGCGAGGGCACGGACTCAAGGTCCTGTTGGTTGCGGGGGTGCCTCCAGCGCAGCAAGGCGCTGCCGCGCCTGTTCGCGCCATGCACTTCCTGGGGGCGCGGTGCGGAGCGCTCGCTCGTAGTCCGCTCGCGCATCGGAGAAACGGCCGAGCAACTCCCAACTATAGCCGCGTTCTACGTAAGCCGGAGCAAAGTTTGGGTCTTGGGCAATTCGCTCCGAGCAGGCTTGGATGACCGCTTCGTTCCCGCGCGCCGCGCGCAGCGCCTCGGTGTAGCGACGAAAGACGAAGTCCGCATTAGGCCGCGCTCGGGCTGCCTGCCGGAAGTACGCTGCCGCCCGTTCCCACTCGCCCGCTTGGCGGAAATGCAGGCCAAGGTTGTAGTTCGCCAGAAACCCGTCGGGGTCGCGGCGGCGTACGTGCAACCAAAAACTCAGGTTGTCACGCCAATGCGTGGACTCGTAAAAGGTCAGGATGCTCATCCCCAGCACGGACGCTGCTGCGACCGCTCGCGTCGCCCCGGGAGCGCGAGGCAAGCACTCCTCCGCCACCTGGGCCGCGATCGCTCCGGCGCCGAGCATGGAGAAGTATAAAAAGTGGTCGGCAACGAAGGAGTACGTAAAGAAGTTGAACGGGACCAACCCTAACACAGGCAAGATTCCCAGGAGAAACTCGGCCACGCCCCACAGGATCCATCGCGGAATCCGGTGGCGCATCCAGAGGATCGTCGCTCCAACCAACAGTACAAGTGCCGGTGCGATCCACCAGCGGAGCGCCGACGGATCGACAGTCCATTTCGGGTAAATCGGGGAGAGCCCCTCCGGCCAGATCACCCGGGTGGCGTAAAAGCCCACCGCATTTCCCGCGATCAGGATTCGTTCGAGCAACGAAAACGGCTGCGGCGGCCAGCGTTCGTGCTCGAAGCGCACGGTCACCAGGGCCAGCATGCCTGCGAGCGCGAAAAAGGGGAAAAGTCGCACGAGCCCCTCAGTCCAAAACGTGATTCGCTGCCGTTTACTAGGGCCTTGTGCGCTCGCCCATTCCGCGAGTAAGAACGACAAAGGCAGTGCGACCACTTGTGTTTTGCTGAGGAGGCCCGCCCCGAAGGCAAAAAAACTAGCGACGTACCAGCCGTTCGAGCGGTGCAGCCTTGCGCGCCAGTAGCACCAAAAGGCGAGCAAGAAAAAAAACCCCCCGAGCGTGTTTTTCCGTTCCGCGATCCATGCCACCGAGGCCACTTGCACGGGGTGGAGCGCGAACACTGCGGCGGCAAGCGCTGCCGCCCACGAGGAAAAGCCCCACCCGCGAACGAGTGCCAACACGAGGAGGCTGCTTGCCGTGTGCAAAGCGACGTTCACCGCATGATAGCCTCGAGGGTCTAGCCCCCAGAGACGAAACTCCACCCAGTAACTCGTGAACACGAGCGGGTAAAACTGCGGAGCACGGCGGTCGCTTGGGTTCCAAATGGCGCGGAGACCTCCGGGCTCTTGCAAAAGAGGGTTCTCGGTGACGTAAAACTGATCGTCCCAGCGAACGAAATCTGCTGTGAAAGCCGGCGCGTACGCAACGAGGACAAGCACGACCAGCGCTGCGGCAAGCCAAACATCGCGACGCGAGCCAATCCGGACCCCTGGCTCCGACAGTGGTTGCTTCCCGGCGTTCGTACTGGCAGTTGCAAGGCTGCGAGGCGCTTGGCGTGCGTGCGGAGAGGAAGCTTTGCGTCGGCGAGTCAGTGCGGGGATCCTCCTTCCATTTGGGCCGGAATGTTCTTGCACGGCAGCGCGAGGGCAAGCAACCGCACCACACCGAGTTGTCTTGCACGGCCCAGCGGGAGCTCCACCGCCCGCGCAACTCTTCGTCCGCCACCCACGTTTCGTCGGCCCGCAGAGCGGAGTCTTTGCCCGGAGTCCATCGGCCACACGAGCCTCCTCCGCCTGCACGGCAGTTCGGTCTCTCCCGGCGGTACCGACAGGGGATGGCCGGACAGCTCTTTTGTAGTGAAGCATGCAGTCCGATTGGTTTTCGTTGCACCCGGCCGGTCCGGGAGCTCCAGACGCAGGCACGTCGGTCGCCCTTGTTAGAAGCGCGTTTCGCTTGCTCGCCCGTTTTGAAGATTGATCACGTATTGGTCACGTGGGAGAGGTCCGTAGCCGGAGATCAGGAGGGGAAGATTGCCGCGCTTGCACGCTTCGTGGTACGCGACCGCCGTATCGGAACCCCCGTGGAGAGGCTCGAACATACCGTGACGTTGCTGCAACCATCCTCGATGGTCCGACAAGGCATGCCAGGCGCTCGTACCGAAGGGCGCAGCCGAAGGTATTTCGGCAAACGGTGGGGCGAGCGAGCGAGGTTCCCCGCGTTCGAAGGGTGTCGTAGGGGGTGTGCTTGTACAACGCTTCTGCGCGGTTGGCCGCGCTAGCCGGCCGGCTGGGGATTTGGGCATTCCCTTTAATCTACCTCGGGTGGGCCTACCTCTTTTGGGCGCCCCTATGTGCTTCGAGTTTGTCCGTCTGGTCGTTTCCGAATGTGCTGCTTTTCCTGGTCGGAGGAGCGAGCCCGCTGCTCGCGGGCGTAACGTTGGCAGCGGTCGAGGGTGGGAAGGCGGGCCTCTACGAACTGTGGTGGCGGTTAATCGACGTGTGGCGCATCAGCCTTCGCTGGTGGGTGGTGATCTTCCTCTTTTGGCCAGTGTTCGACGTGCTCGTGGCGGGTGGAGCGGTTGTCTTCGGTGTCGTAGACCGGCCGCTGGCCATCGCCTGGGACAAGGTGACCGCGCCGCGCACGATGGCGTTCATGCTGCTGTTGTCGTTCGTCTTTCCCGCAGTCGAGGAGATTGGCCTTCGCGGCTACTGGCTTGACAAACTTCAGGAGCGCTTCGAGCCGCCAGTTGCCGGCGCGATCAATGGGGCCGCATGGGCGGTCTGGCACACGCCTTTCGTGTGGTTTCCAGGATACTACGAGAACATGTCGTTCAGGCCTGAATTGTGGTGGTGGCTGCCCTCCATCGTATTGCACGCCCTGCTGATTGTCTGGGTGTACAACCGCACCAACCGGAGCATTCTGGCAGCGATCCTGTTTCATGGGATGATGAACTTCACGGGGGAGTTCCTCGGATTAGCGCCGGATGTGTTTCCTCTCCTGCTGGTAGGCAACTTGGTGGTTGTAACTGTCCTCGTGCTGGCTTGGTCGCGGTTGCGCATCGATCCAGCCCGAGGGGCGTAGCCGCTGATTTTAGGAATAGAGCATTCCGTCGCCATCGGCTGCGCATCGGCGAACGAGACCCGCAAAGGGAATCATCTGCCCACGCCCAGCAGGGCTGTATGTCGTTTCGCGATGCGCCTGCGAGGTGGCTTTCTTATAGGGGCAACGTTCAGCGCCCGGGAATGGGTCTGCCACAGACAAGGGAATTGTGCCAGACTCCTTCTGTCAGTGGTGGCGACCATTTCTATGGAGAACGCATCCACCGACAGCGTCGCGGTGGCGACCGGCTGGGGACGCGACGGGCTGCGTTTCTTCGCGTTGTAAGCGCCTGACCACAAACCTGGAGAGCATCGGGTCGGTGGACGGCATTCCCAGAAAGAGAGGCGCAGATGCTTTGCGGCTAACCACTATCGGATCTTCCGAGGGCAACCAGTACCGATCGAAATGTGGATTCGCCGAAGGTCCTCCCAGTCGACTTCGTTGCTGCTCCGTTGTGAGTGGATCAAGCGTAAGTGTCGACCTCGTGATCTTCGAGGACACTTCTCTGCGGCGGCCAGAATGCGGAGAAATCGTTCTGCTTTGGAAGCAGTCTTGCGCCCGATCCCGCAGATTGGTGAGTTTTTGTTTCTACCCAGGCCGAGCTAGCAACGGGTGCGGATTCGTTGACACGTTGTGCTCGCTTTTCTAGGGGTGCCTCTCCGTATGCGGTGGCTTTTGCTGGTTTGTTTGCTGGTTGCCACCAGTTGGCGTCCTTGTTGGTCCGCATTCGCAGACCCTCTCGAGCTTGCGGGAACGAGCGTGCTTCCACCTGGCTTGGAAGTGGCCACTGACGGGCCCGACGGAGCCACTTCACTAACACCCCGCGCACGTGTCGTGCGGCCAAACGAGGGGTTGAAACGAAGGCTCGAATCGCGGGGATGGGCTCCAGTGGATGCCCGAGCGAGCGCTGGTACCTTTGCGCGAGGGCTCGGGTGTTCTTGGAAGCCACCGTTACATTGCCCCACCGATATTGTGCGGCTGTGTGTCTTGCGTTGCTAATTGCTTCTTCACGCTGAGGAAGCGCCGTCGCCGGTCTGAGGGCTAGGCGACATCTTTTGGAAATTCGAGACGCTGCGTCCGCGCTAGGTTTGCCACCGGAGTGCGGTCGGCCAGTCGAGCAGTGGGGCACAAGGTCACCAGCAGGGCGCAGCGGATCTGCAGGGATCTCGCGGCAGTGTGTCCGTGTTGACCGTCTCTTTAGGGAACACGGCTGATGACAGGATACGGAAAGATGTGTATGCGAGGCCACGCGTCGATCGCAAGAGGTCGGAAACGATCCACTCTCAGTTTGAGAGCCCACCCTGAACGGAACGGTGGCTGGGTAGGCCTGTGTGTTCGGTCACGAATATGGTCGGGTTCCTCTGGGAGAGGCGCTTGCCTGGGTGTTGCGCTGTACGCGCTCATCGGCACGCCCGTGTTTGCGGAGCCGCTTTCTTGGCGCGATGCATTGGAGCTCGCCGAGAGACAGCACCCGCTGTTGCAGGCGGCGCTCGCCGAGATCGATGCAGCGCAGGCCGCCATACGTACGGCGCGCGCTGTCCCGAATCCGTTGGGGAGTTTTGCTGCGGGTAGGCAGACCGTGCGTGCCCCCGGCAATACGGCAGGGACGGCTTATGGGTTTACGGCGGAACAAGTCATCGACTGGGGTCCTGTTCGCTCGACACGGATCGCTCTAGCGGAGTGGCATCAGGCACGTGCAAGGGCGTTGGCAGAGCTTACCCGCCTCGAAGTGTTGAGCGGCGTGCGCCGCGCCTTTTACGAGGTTCTCCGGCTCCAAAGCGAGATTGCCTTGCTGCAGGAAAACGTTCGTCTCGTCGAAGAACTGCTGCAGCGAGTTCGACTACGCGTCTCGGTGGGTGAAGGGGCCCGGTTGGAGGCAATCCGCGCCGAGGCTGAGCTTGCAGTTGCCTCTACGGGGGCCAACAAAGCGCAGCTGGAGCTCGTGCGAGCACTCGGTGCGCTTCGCACGGCGATCGGTTTGCCTGAGGGAGCTCCAATCCAGGTAGTGGGAGCTCCAGAGCCCGCTGCCACGCTGCCGGACCTCCAAGCTCTTCGCGCTGAAATGCTCGACCGGCACCCGGCGCTACGCCTAGCTCGTTCCGAAATTCATGCGGCCGAGGCCCGGCTGCGTCACGAGGCAGCCCAACGGATTCCCCAGCCGTCGCTTCTCGCGCAGGTGGACTACCCACCCGATACCCCAGTGTACCTGGTTGGGTTTGCGGTTCCTGTCCCGCTGTGGAACCTCCGTCAAGGCCCGATCGCCGAAGCTCAGGCCCAACTACGGCGGGCGCAAGAAATGGCACGGCACCGCGAGCTCGAACTCCTCAGCGCTCTCGAGGCGGCTTACGGGCGTTACCAAATTGCGCATCAGCAAGCTCAGACCATCGAGCAAGTTCTACTGCGCGAAGCGCAGCAGGCGCTCGAAGCTTCTGAAACCGCGTACCGGTTGGGCGAGCGGGGATTGATCGAGGTGCTCGATGCACAACGCGTACTCCGGAGCGTGCGGTTGAGTTTCGTGCAGTCGCAGTTCGAGCGCCAAGCAGCGATGATCGACTTGGACGCGCTCCGGGCGGTCGATCCCCGCCAGCGAACAAACTGAAAACAAAGGGCGCCAAATGTCGATTGCGTACATTGTGCTTCGTCTGTCGCTGTGGAGTTGCTTGACTCTCCTTGTCTACGGATGTTCCGCAGATCCAGGCGCACGGCCCTCGGATCAAGGCCGTGCGCCAAACAATCCGCACGAAGTGGTCGTATCCAGCGAGCTGCTTGCGCGGTTGCGCCTTGGGGAGCCGGAGCAGCTGCCAGTCAAGGTACGAATTCCCGTTCCCGCAAGAATCGAAGTGGACGGGTCTAGAACCGTGCTGGTCGGATCGCCCGTGCTCGCTCGCGTGACGCGGTTGCCTGTGGTCGAGGGGGAGCGGGTGCAGCGGGGCCAAGTGGTGGGGATCCTGCATAGCACGGAACTCTCTGCTGCCCAGCAAGCCTTCCTCAAGGCCTTGGCTACCAAACAACTCGCCCTACGAGCCTTGGAGCGCGCACAAATTCTGCTCGACGCCGGGGTCATCAGCAATGCGGAATTTCACCGGCGCGAGGTAGAGCTTGCTGAGGCCCAAGCAGAGCTGGGTGGGGCCCGCGATCAGCTCTTGAACTTGGGCATGTCGAGTGCGCACGTGGAGCGTTTGGAGAGAACCCGTCGCATCGAGTCGGCGCTGGAGATAGTCGCTCCGATCGACGGGACGCTGCTGCGCCGACACGTTACCATCGGCCAAGTCGTCGAACCGGGTGACGTGCTCTTTGAAATCTCGGATTTGTCCTCACTGTGGTTGGTTGCTGACGTGCCCGAACAGTACGCAGGGATGCTGTTTGTCGGCCAGGAGGTCGAGGCACAGGTGCCTTCTTTGGATGGCAGGCAGGTGCGCGGCGAATTGTCTTTTGTTGCGCCAACGGTGGACCCGCCGACCCGCACAATTCGGGTGCGGATGAATCTTCCCAACCCGCAAGGGAGCTTCAAACCGGCGATGATGGCAACCATGGTGCTGGAACGCGCGCCTGCCACACAACGAGTTCTTCCGAACAGTGCCGTGGTCCGTGAGGGCAACAAAGAATTTGTGTTCGTGCAACGGAGCCCGAATACGTTCGTGTTGCGCCCGGTTGAGTTAGGTGACGAGGTCGAAAACCACCGAGTGCTGCTAGGAGGAGTCCAGCCAGGGGAGCAAGTGGTTCTAGACGGCGCTTTCCACCTGAATAACGAGCGGCGCCAGCAACAATTCCGTTCGGAAGGGGCCTGAACCATGCTGTCTGCGCTGATTCGTTGGTCTCTGGAACAGCGTATTGTCGTGACGGTGGTTGCTGTGGTCGTTACTGCCTTAGGGGTGGCAGCCTTGCGCGATCTTCCCATTGACGCCTTCCCGGACGTTACGAACGTTCAAGTGCAAGTTGCCACGGAAGTGCCAGGTCGGACGCCCGAAGAAGTCGAGCGCATGGCGACGATTCCGGTGGAAATCGGGATGACGGGGCTGCCTGGATTGGTAGAAATGCGCTCGCAGAACGAGCCGGGTCTCTCAATTGTGACCTTGGTGTTTACCGACGACACGCCCGTGTATTTTGCCCGGCAGCTGGTCGCGGAACGACTTGCGGAGGTCCGCTCACGGATGCCGCCTGATTTGATGCCGGTGCTCGGGCCGGTTTCGAGCGCCTTGAGCGAAGTGTACCAGTACACCTTGGAGAGACCCGACGACGGGGAGCGCCCGTTAACCAAAGAAGAACTGTTGGAGCGGCGCACGATCCAGGACTGGGTCGTACGGCCGCTGCTGCGCTCGGTCCCGGGAGTCGCCGAAATCAACTCCACGGGTGGCTATGTGAAGCAGTACCAGGTGCTGGTTGACCCATTTCGGCTCCAGTCTTACGGGCTCAGCATCGCGGACGTAAAGCGAGCGCTGGCCAATAACAACGCCAACTCGAGCGGCGGCATCCTGCCGCGCGGCCCGGAGATCTTGCTCGTGGGGGGCTTTGCGCTCGTTGGAGGGCTCGACGATCTGCGGTCGATCGTAGTTAAAGAAGTGAACGGCACCCCGGTATACGTGCGCGACCTTGCTCAGGTCCGCATCGGAGAGGACGTTCGCTACGGCGCCATGGTCAAAGGGGGGTACACCGAAGCCGTGGGTGGCATCGTGATGATGGTTGCCGGCGGAAATGCGAAGGAAATTGTGAGCGCTGTCAAAGCCCGGGTGGAAGAAATCAACCGCAAACAGCTTCTTCCTGGTGGATTGCAGATCGTCCCTTACTACGACCGCTCGAAACTCGTTGACGCCGCGTTAGCGACGGTGAGCCGCGTCCTCGTGGAGGGCATCGTCCTGGTTATTGTGATCCTTTTCCTGTTCCTCGGCGACGTTCGTTCGAGCCTCATTGTCATTGCCACCTTGTTGGTCACTCCAGCGGTCACCTTCCTGGCGATGAACACCCTCGGCATGTCGGCAAACTTAATGTCGTTGGGCGGTCTCGCGATCGCGATCGGACTCATGATCGACGGCTCCGTGGTAATCGTGGAAAACGTTTACTCGCGCTTAGCTCGCGCCGATGGGCAAACGAAGTTCCGCATCGTGTGCGAGGCGGCGTGCGAAGTGGGCGTCCCGGTCACCTTTGGCGTCGGGGTGATCATCCTCGTCTTTCTCCCGCTGATGACCCTGCAAGGAATGGAGGGAAAATTGTTCGCCCCTCTCGCCTATACCATTGCGATCGCTCTAACGGTTTCGTTGGCAGTCTCGCTCACTCTCTCGCCGGTGCTTTGTCTCTTCTTTCTCCGTGGCGGGCATGAACACGAGACCCACTTAGTGCGCATGCTCAAGAGGCCGTACGCGGCTCTGCTCGGTGCTGCGGTATCGCGGCCGCGCACCACGTTGGGGATCGCGGCCCTGTTGTTCCTCGGTGCACTCGTCCTGTTGCCGTTTTTAGGCACCTCTTTCATCCCGGAACTCAAGGAAGGGACCATTTCTCCGAACATTAACCGGGCACCAAACATCGCCCTTGACGAGTCGATCAAGATGGAACTGGAAGCCCAGCGGCTCGTGCGCGACATCCCCGGTGTCGACTACGTGGTTTCGCGTTTGGGGCGTGGAGAGTCGCCGATCGACCCGGCGGGGTACAATGAAACCGACATGATGATTGAGCTTCTGCCTGCGGAACAGCGCAGGGGGCGTACGCAAGACGACATTGCCGATGAAGTGCGACGGCGATTGGCGGTTTTGCCCGGCGTGAATTTGGTCATGGCCCAACCGATCTCCGACCGTGTGGACGAGATGGTCACTGGCGTACGGGCGGACGTGGCAGTGAAAATCTTCGGCGAAGATTTGAACGTTTTACTGGACAAGGCCAATGAGGTTGCCCGAGTGGCAAACGCGATCCAGGGCACTGGTGAGATGAAAATCGATCGAGTGGGCGGCCAACATAACTTGAGAATCGTGATCGACCGCCAGGCAATTGCCCGCTACGGACTCAACGCCTCCGACGTGCACGCGGTGATCGAGGCTGCCATTGGGGGTGAATCGGTGACCGAAATTTACGAGGGGGAGCGGCGGTTTCACGTCGTCGTACGGTACCCAGAACACTTGAGGAATAGCGTTTCGGCAATTTCGCATATCAACGTCAGCGAGAGGCAGGGAGAGCCGATACCCTTGTCGGCACTGGCGAAAATCGAAGTCCAAGAAGGACTTTCGCAAATCAAGCGAGAGCAAGGCCGGCGCCGGATCGCGGTGGCGATTAACGTGCGCGATCGCGATCTCGGGGGATACGTGGCCGAACTGCAGCAGGAGGTACAGAAGAAGGTCATGTTGCCTCCTGGTTACTTTTTCGAGTGGGGTGGACAGTTCGAAAATATGCAGCGGGCGAGAGCCCATTTGATGGTCATTGTCCCGATTACGATCGCCGCAATTTTCTTCTTGCTGTTCTTGCTGTTTCAGTCTGTACGCCTCGCTTCGCTGATCATCCTCGTGCTTCCGTTTGCTTCGATTGGTGGCGTGTTTGGCCTGTACATCACAGGTGAGTACTTATCCGTTCCTGCTTCGATTGGCTTTATTGCGCTGTGGGGGATCGCGGTTTTGAATGGGGTTGTGTTGGTATCCTACATTCGGTCTTTGCGCCTCCAAGGAGCGGGTGTGTACCAGGCGGTGCTGGACGGTGCGGAGCGCCGGTTCCGGCCCGTGATGATGACCGCAACCGTGGCAGCACTCGGACTCGTTCCGTTCTTGTTTGCGACGGGCGCAGGCTCCGAAGTGCAGCGCCCGCTGGCGATCGTGGTCATCAGCGGATTGATTACGTCGACGGTCCTTACGCTGGTCGTGTTGCCCACGTTGTATCGCTTTTTCGATTCTCTGCCCGCAGGCCGAACCGTCGCGGTCGCAGAGACGCATCCAGCCTCACGTGCCCCCACAGAATGTGGGAACCAGGAGTTCCTTTAGGCCGAGGTGTTCGGGGAACACAGCCGCCAGTAGGGCGTGTGTTCAAGGCAAGAGCCTCCCATGGAAAACGTTCCGTGCACCTCGATCCTTGCTTCGGGCACCGCGCCTGGAGGCGGGGCAGGCCGCGGCAGCACTCGGAACGATCGTGAGCAACTGCAGGCAGCCACGCACGCAACTCTTCCCTTGACGCTGGCCATGGAGCATCGCAGCCACCGCAGCCCTGCGCGTGCCAGCAAAAGCAGACGACTTTGGTGCTGGCGCTGCCTGATTCTTGGTTCCCTGTTTCCTCCAGGCGCTTCAAGAGCGTGTCCTCGCCTCGGCTTGGCCAGGGGTTTTTTCTTGTGCTAGCCAGCTCCACGTGTCGCCGACGCTGTTCCAAGAGATCTTGGTTTGGGCTGTGCCCGTTCTGGTTGCAGTGATTCTGCACGAAGTGGCGCATGGGCTCGTGGCGTACATGTTGGGCGACCCCACCGCCAAGGAAGCGGGGCGGCTCACCTTGAATCCGCTGCCACACATGGACCTCTTCGGCACCGTGCTGCTGCCGTTGTTCCTCGTCGTAGTGCAAGCGCCGTTCTTGTTCGGGTATGCGCGTCCGGTACCGGTAAACTTTCACCGCTTGAGGCATCCGCGGCGCGATATGGTGCTGGTTGCCGCAGCGGGACCGGTCACGAATCTCCTCCTCGCAGCGGCCTTCGCGGCAGCCTTGCCTTTGCTTTGGGTGCCCGAGCTTCGGCCTGCGGCGCAGTCGATCGCCGCGCAAATTGCCTTGCGCGGAGTGCTCATCAACGTGGTGCTGGCCGTGTTCAACTTGTTGCCAGTGCCTCCGCTCGACGGCGGGCGCGTGTTGGCCGGAGTCGTCCCGCTTCCCGCTGCGCGCCTGCTCGCTCGGTTGGAACCGTACGGCATGTTGATTGTCGTTGCATTGCTTGCCACAAACGTTGCAAGCGTGGCGATGCGTCCGATCATTCGCGTGCTCTTGGGGTGGTTGTTGTGAGTGGAGAGGTGACAAAGCGCGTGGTCGTGAGTGGGATGCGTCCCACCGGTCGCTTGCACTTGGGCCATTTGCATGGAGCCTTGCGCAACTGGGTTCGCTTGCAAAACGAGGGCGGACGCTGCTTCTTCTTCGTTGCCGATTGGCATGTCCTGACCACCAAGCCGGAAGGAACCGAGTCGATCGAGCAAAACACGGTGGAAATGGTGACCGACTGGCTTGCCGTCGGCATCGATCCGCAAAAAGCAGTGATCTTTCGCCAGTCGGCCATCAAGCAACATGCGGAGCTGCACTTGCTGCTGTCGATGGTCACCCCTACCCCGTGGCTCATTCGCAATCCGACAGTAAAGGAGCAAGCGCGCGACCTCGGCCTCATTAGCGGAGAGGAAGATCAAGAGGTCTTGAGCCTGAGCTACGGATTGCTCGGCTACCCAGTGCTGCAAAGTGCCGACGTGCTGATTTACAAGGCAACCGCGGTTCCGGTTGGGGAAGACCAAGCACCGCACATCGAACTTACACGCGAAATTGCCCGCCGGTTCAACCATTTTTACTCCCCTGTGTTCCCCGAGCCGCAAACGCTGGTCACCGAGGCTCCGCGAGTACCCGGGCTGGACGGCCGCAAGATGAGCAAGAGCTTCCACAACGCCGTCTGGCTGCGCGACTCGCCGGAGGAGGTCGACCGGAAACTCTCGCGCATGATGACCGACCCCCGACGCGTCCGACGGACCGATCCGGGCGAACCCGAAGACTGCCCAGCCTTCCGCCTGCACCGCATTTACTGTTCCCCCGAGGAGATCGATTACGTCACCCGGGGGTGCCGCAGTGCGGGCATCGGCTGCCTTGAATGTAAGAAGATCATGATCCGCCACGTCGTTGCCGACTTGGCGCCCATCGCGGAACGGCGGCAACAACTGGAGAAGGAACCGCAGGTCGTGCACGAGGTCCTGGCTCGTGGGCAAGAGCAAGCACGGGAGGTTGCCGAGACTACGATGCGCGAGGTCCGCACGGCGGTAGGTTTGCCGGCATGACGCGGCTGCGTGCCCCCGTTCCCGAGCAGTTGCCCCTGCCCTTCTACCGCGTGCGCCTCGATGTGTTCGAGGGTCCGCTCGACTTGCTCTTGCACCTCATCAAGAAAAACGAGGTGGACATTACGGACATCCCCATCTCCACCATCACCGAGCAATACTTGCAGTACCTGGACTTGCTCCGTGAGCTTCGCCTGGATGTCGCTGGCGAGTTTCTGGTGATGGCTGCCACGCTCATGCTGATCAAGTCGCGCATGCTGTTACCGCAAGACGAGAACGAAGAAGAGGACGAGGGAGACCCCAGGCAAGAACTCGTGCAGCAATTGCTCGAATACCAGCGCTACCGCGAGGCCGCCTTGGCCTTAGCCGAACGGCCGTTTTTGAATCGCGACGTGTTTGCACGCCCGCGCGAGGCCCAACCGCCTTCCGGGCCACAGCCTCTCAAGGTAGAGCTTTGGGACTTGGTGGAGGCCTTGCGTGCGCTGCTCGCGCGCCGCAAACCGGAACCGGTCCATCGCGTCGAACTCGAACAGGTGTCGCTGCGTGCGTGCGCGAACCGACTCTTGAGCCAGTTGCGAATCCACCGCCGCGTGCAGTTCGATTCCCTGTTCCCCGAAACCGCTTCCCGCTTGGAAGTCATCGCCACGTTTCTCGTGCTGCTCGAACTCATTCGCCTCGGAGCCCTCGCTGCCGTACAAGAACATTGGCGCGCTCCGATCGAAGTAGAGCTGCTGCAGGAAGACGTGCGCTTGGATTGGCTTGCGGAGGTCGAGCAAGATTACGGCGACTAAAAGGCGACCGATGACGCGCAGCGACACAGGATCCCCAGAAGTGCAGGATGCATCCCTCCGCCAGTCCGATGGCGCCCAAGGCCATGGGCCGGACGAGGCAGACTCCACGCAACCAGAGGAGGCACTGCTCGACTCCGTATTCAGCCCGGGACGGCTCGCGCCAATTCTCGAGAGCCTCCTGTTCGCCTCGGGCGCCCCGGTTTCGTTGCGGAAGTTGGTGGAAGTTCTTGACGGCCCGACGGTTGCCCAAGTGCGCGCAGCCCTGGAACTGTTGCGCCAGGATTACGCCCCGGGAAAGCGCGGCATCCACCTGGTGGAAGTTGCCGGCGGCTACCAGTTCCGCACGGCCCGCGAGAATGCCGTTTGGGTGCAGGCGCTGTTGCAAGAAAAACCCCAGCGCCTCGGGCGGGCGACGCTGGAGACGTTGGCGATCGTCGCGTACAAGCAGCCGGTGACGAAGGCGGAAATTGAATCCATCCGAGGCGTCGACTGCGATGCGGCCCTCAACACGTTGCTGGCGCGCAGGCTGGTGAAAATTGCCGGCCGCAAGGAAACGATCGGCCGGCCCTTGCTCTATGCGACAACGCCGGAGTTTTTGGAAACCTTCGGGCTCAAGGACTTGAACGACTTGCCGGCTCTGCAAGAACTCACCAACGCACTCGAGGCACTTACACTTTCTGAAGGTCGAGAAGATGTCAGCATCCAAACCAGCACCCCTGCCACCGAAGAACCGACCACCGCGCCAGCAGCGTCTGCAGAAGATCATCGCCCAGGCGGGCTTAGCCTCCCGCCGCCAGGCAGAGCAGTGGATTCTTGAGGGCCGGGTCCGTGTCAACGGGCAAGTAGTGACCGAACTCGGCACGAAAGCCGACCCCGTGCGCGATCGAATTACCGTGGGCGGCCGCCGCGTGATGGCTGCCCCGGAATTTTTCTACCTCATCATGCACAAACCCACCGGGGTGGTCACCACCATGTCGGACCCAGAAGGGCGCCCCACGGTGCGCGACTTGTTGCCGAAGCTGCGGGCGCGCGTTTACCCCGTCGGACGCCTCGATTACCACTCGTCCGGACTGCTGTTGTTTACGAACGACGGCGAGTTGGCGTTGCGCTTGACCCACCCACGGTACGGTGTGCGCAAGGTGTATCACGTGAAGGTGGAAGGCGTTCCCAGCGAGTCTGCTTTGCAAAAACTCACGCGCGGGGTGCGGTTGGAGGACGGCCTGGCGCGCGCCGATGCCGTGCGCGTGCTTCGTTCCAACGGCGCCAAGACGTGGCTCGAAGTGGAGCTGCGGGAAGGCCGCAAACGGGAGATCCGCCGGATGTGTACCGCCGTCGGGCACGACGTGGAAAAACTCAAACGGGTGGCTATCGGCCCGATCCATCTGGGGCGATTAGAACCGGGCGAAAGTCGCCTGCTCACGGTGGACGAAGTGCAAAAGCTCCGGCAGGCCGTGGGCCTCGATTGATGCGACGGCCACAAGAAGTGCGAATTCGTGGCCGCTGATCTTCGCGCAAATGCGAACCTGAATTCCACGACCAGCGGCTTGCTTGAGGGATGTCAACGGAGCAGAAATTGCTGTTGGAGAGGCACTCATGAAACAACGCCGGCACGTACGCACAGTGATCGTGGGCAGCGGTTTTGGCGGCATCGGGCTAGGAATTCGTCTCAAGCAGGCAGGGCTCGGGGACTTCACGATTCTGGAAAAAGAGCGGACACTCGGCGGAACCTGGCGAGACAACACCTACCCCGGTGCGGCCTGCGACGTGCCCTCGATGTCGTATTGCTTTTCCTTCGCCCAGAAAACCGACTGGAGCCGCAAATGGGCACCGCAAGCGGAAATTCAAGCGTACATGGAAGACATCGCCCACTCCTTTGGGATCGTACCTCATATCCGCTTCGGCACCGAGTTCACGGGGGCTCGCTTCGATGCCGCAAGCGGCACGTGGGAAGTGCACACGCGTCAGGGCGAATCGTTGCGGGCCGACGCACTCGTGGTGGGCATTGGGCAGCTCCACTATCCCCACATCCCCAAAATCGAGGGCCAAGAACTGTTTCGAGGTGTACAGTTCCACTCCGCGCGCTGGAACCACGAGTACGACTTCCGGGGCAAGCGCGTGGCGGTCATTGGCAATGCTGCCAGCGCGATCCAGTTCATCCCGCAAATTGCTCCGCTCACGGAGCGGTTGTACATCTTTCAACGCAGTGCCAACTGGATGATCCCCCGGGGGGATCGCCCGTACCGCAAGTGGGAGCATTGGGTATTTGCCCACGTACCTGGCTGGGCAAAACTGTATCGGGCGCGGCTATGGGCTGCGCTGGAGTTGTTCCTGTTGCCGGTCATCCAGCAGAAGCCGTGGGCCATGCGATACTACAAGCGCATCGCGCTCGAGTACCTGGAGACCACCGTTCGCGACCCCGAGCTTCGCCGGAAGCTCGTGCCGGATTACCCCGTGGGAGCGAAGCGAATCCTGATCTCTGACGACTACTACCAGGCGTTGAACCTCCCGCAGGTCCGCTTGGTTACCGACGGCGTGGCGCGATTTGCGGAACATGCCGTGGTGACCAAAACCGGCGAGGAGCTCGAGGTGGATGCGGTGATTTTCGCCACCGGCTTTCGCACCAATCCGTTTCTAGCCGGGCTGCGCATCGAGGGCCTGGAGGGGCGGTTGCTCGAAAACGACTGGGCCGAAGGCGCCCGCGCGTACTACGGCATCACCGTTCCCGGGTACCCGAACTTCTTCATGCTGTACGGGCCGAACACGAACTTGGGGCACAACTCCATCCTCTTCATGCTCGAATGCCAGTTTCAGTACATCCTCGAAGCGCTGCGCGTATTGGAGGAAGGCGCGCTGTACCTGGACGTTCGCCCGGACGTCTTCGAGGCCTTCAATCAGGAAATCCAGGCTGCTCTTCAGGGTACTGCATGGGCACGCGTGGACCGTAGCTGGTACAAAGACGAAGCGGGTCGCATCACCAACAACTGGCCGTACTCGACGTTCTGGTACTGGTGGAAAACACGGCACCTCGACCGTTCCGACTATCGCATCGTGACCGCTCAAGAAGTCGAAGTCCGCGAAACCGAGCCCGCATTGCCACTGGCAGCAGGCGCCGCACATTAGCGTTGCGTCCATGGTTCCCTGGACTCGGGGGAACGTCCCTAGCGCACGAGCGAAACCCTACCGCCAAGGGACGCTACCGGGTTCCCTAGGAGGAAGTCGGCGTCCGGCGCACAGCGAAGCGCAGCGCAACGGCAACGTGGGTGCTGTCGTCGCCTCGGCCAACGGCGTTCCCGGGTTTTTGTGCCGTGCCGGCACGGGGTATCCCCTCGTGGTACGACTCTTTTTGCCGTGCGTCCTTCTTTTCGTGTGGGTTGGCTGCGGCTCGGACGGCGAACCGCCCGGCGCAGTGGTGGCAGATGCCGCCCGGTCGGAAGATGTGTGCGCATCGCCTGCTTTCCGGGGGTTTGGGTTCGACCGCTACGGAGGTTGGAAAGGCATTCGAGTATCGGCCACGGGGCGGTTTCGCGTGGAGGCAGTGCGGGGAGTCTGGTGGTTCATCACACCTGAGGGCCATGTGTTGTTTTCCGCTGGCGTAACGGGGGTCGACCCGGTTGGCGATTTTGTGCGCGGTACGAACGAGTCGCCCTACTTGGCGAACGTGCTCCGGAAGCATGGCTCCGTGCAAGCTTGGGCCGACAGCACCACCCAGCGCTTATGCTCCTTAGGGTTCCGGGTGCTGGGAGGCTGGATGGGACCTGACGATCTCGATTTGTTTGCCGGGCGCTTTCCGTACACGGTGAATATCGACGTGTACGACACCTTGCCGGCGGTTCGTGGCGGGCCACCTTCGCTCCGCTCTCGGCGCGACGTATTTGCACCCGACGCTCTCGATCGCGCGCGCACCGCTGTGCAGGACGGCACCTTGGCGGCACGTTGCGCCCGCGACCCGTGGTGTGTCGGTGTGTACGTGGAAAACGAAGTGCCGTACGCACCCTCTTTGTTGGCAGGAGGAGGCCATCTCGACGCGTACCTCGCGCAAGCCGCGGGCAGCTCCGGAAAACGCGCAGTCGAGGAGTTCTTTCGCCAGCGGTACAGCAACGACGTGGCGGCGTTCAACCGCGTGTGGGGAACGCAACTGCAGGACTTTGCAGAACTACAGCAACGGACTTTCCTCGGGAACTGCCCTGCCACCCTCGGCTTGGAGGATGACTTGTGTGTTCTCGGCGAACCAGCCGAAAGACGCGCCGACCGGTTCGCCTTCGAAGCCTTGGTGGCGGGTCGGGTAGCTCAGTTAGCCTCTGCGGCGTTGCAAGAACTCGGGCCCGGAGTGCTCAACCTCGGACCACGATTGGTCGTGGGCCCGTTTTCGGCAGATGTGGTTCGGGCGCTTGCGGCGCCGGTAGACGTGCTTTCCACGAACAACTACGACATCGCGGCGTACGCTCGGTCCGTGCTGCCCCAAGGGATCGACGAACAGCTAGAGGCATTGGGCTTCACGGCCATCGACCCGTTCGCGCGGCTGGATGACTTTTGGCGTCTGACGGGCAAGCCCATTCTGATTACGGAGTGGTTTTATCGTCGGGCGCGACCGGAGGGCTCCTATCCGCCCGTGCTGCCGGAGGTACAGGACGGCGAAGCGCAAGCGGCGGCTTTCCGGGCGTACATGGACCGCATCCTGGCTCGCCCGTTCGTCTTGGGCGCGCACTGGTTTCAGTGGGTAGACCAGCCGAAAGAGGGCCGGCGAGACGGAGAGAATCAACTGATCGGCGTGGTGGACATCGAAGACAATCTCAACGAGCCGCTCGCCAGCACGATGGCGTCGGTGCACCGGAGCATTCTCGAGCGCCGGCTCGCTCTGCAGCACTGAGCGGCGGCGGCCGATCCGCGGTGCCGGCCTCGGCGCCTCCTGGGCAGCAAAACGTCTCGCCGTGATTGGCAGGCCGTACTCAGCGCATGTCCTCTTGGTCGGTTGGCTGAAGCTCCGGTGCGTTCAAGGATGGCGCCGCCGTCGTTGCCGCTGTCGCGGCCGCGCGGGTCTCAAGGTCCGCACGCCCGTGGTTTCTTCGGTGCGCAGCAAAGCATGGGCAACGTGGCGATCGAAATCGTAGTAGTCGCGGAACTCGGGCAGGTCCTTGAAGGAGCGGTCGATGCACATGTGGTAGCTGTCGACGTTGACTTCCAACACGAGTGGGCCGGAGGCGGAGGTGCGTACCAGGTCCACGGCTGCAACACGAGCACCGACAGCACGGGCGGCGCGCAGCGCGGTGTTTTTGGTTTCTTCGCTGACGGACAGCGCAAATCGGTAGCGGGCGCCGCGGGCAACGTTGAGGATCCAGTCGCCGGGACGCCGGTAATGTTCCCGATAGCGCTCGCCCCAAAAAGGCACTTCGCTTTCGACCACGTACGCACGCAGTACTTGGCCGATCTCGAACCCGGTGCGCCGGAAGGTACCGACGAGGCGTTGCACGTAGTACGGTGGCGCGTAGTACAGCTCGTCGCCCACGATCCGCGACGGTCCCTCGCCGACAAAGCGAAGAGGATGTGCCGCCCAGCCATTGTCGGCCATGAGGGTAGAGTCCTCGAACCAAAGCACCCAGTGGCCCGTGCCGGCACAGCCCCGCGGCTCCTTGAGGATTGCGTACGTGTGTCGTTTTACGAAGTGTTCCACGTCTTCCGGGTCGTGGGTGAGGAGCGTCTCGGGTGTGGGAACGCCCCGATCGAGCAAGCGTTTCTGGGTGGCGGTTTTATCCCAGCACAGGTCTTGAACTTCGAACGGAATGAACGAGCGGGCGCGGGGAAAACGGCTGCGGAGCAGGTCGGGAACCGGGCGCCCGGAGGGATCGATGCAGGGCAACACGTAGAGCCACTCGATATCGTCGCGAAATTGATACGAGGAGATCAGGTCTTCCAGCACGATTGCCTCGATGTTTCGGTCGGGCGGTGCGCTGTAAGCAGAGAGATCGCGCGCGATGGACTCTACCCAGGGCGCGAACATGCGGCTGTAAACAACGGCAACTTTCATAAAACAGCCGCCATCTCTTAGCAGGGAGGGCTCTCAGCGCACGGTGCGCGGGAGCTGCGCTTCCACCCATTAAGCAAAGAATGCTTCCGCGTCGCCAAGCTCGGCCGAAAGAACGAGCACTTGGTTGTTCCGGTACACCCGCAAATGCACGCGCTCCCCTGGCTTGTGCTTCCACAGCGAGGCATACAGCGTATGGCGATCGTGGATGCGTTCGTCGTCCACGGTCAGCACCACGTCGCCGCTCTGCAAGCCGGCGGCTGCGGCGGGGCTCCCAGGAACGACGCCGCCCACCACCACGTGGTTGCTCACCGAATAGCAAAACAGCCCCAGCCAGCCTCGCGCTGCGCGGCTCCCAGGTTTTCGATTCAGGAACGCCTCGCGATTCTCGATGAGTTCGTCCACCGGCGTTGCCAGGGTGAAGCGGCCGATTTCGGCAAGTTCGAGCAAAACGACACCGCACACGTTTCCATGCCGATCGACCAACGCGCCTCCGCCAAAGCCAGGGTTGGGGGCGGTGGTAAAGACAGCACGATCGAGGTGGTACTCCCAGTACGCGTCGAACGGGTCGAGACCAGAGACCACGCCGTTGTGCACGCGGCGTCCGTTTTCAGGCACAGCCGCAAGCAAAAACACCTCTTCCCCCACAGCGAGGTCGGCAGAAGGACGCAGCGGCAGGGCGGGGAATCGGCCGCTTTCCTCGATGGCAACCACCGCAAGGCCCGACGAAAAATCTTGCACGATCCGGCGGCCGGTCCATTGCTGGTGATCCACAGTGCGCAGCAAAATGGTTTGCGCGCCGAGGGTCACGTAGTTGGCAGTGAGCACGAGTCCAAGAGGATCGAAAATCACCCCACTCCCGTGCCGGCGTGTCCCCAACAACGGCGCCGAGGGATGCGACTCCGGAACGGCGACGTTCACGGCGACGCTGGCGGCGACGGTACGTTCGAGCAACGAAACCACTGCGTTCATATTGTCGGTGTTCTACGTTGCACCCGAACGGTGTGCTCGTTAGGCGACCGCAAAGCAGGAATTCCATGCGCACGCAAGCAGCCTGTGTTTCCGTTGCCGCGTTCCCGGACGAGCCGCCACCACCGTACTCGGTCGTGTTCGCGGGAAGTCCGCCGCATGCCTGGGGTTGCGGTCTCTCCCTGCACGCATGCAACCCGAAGGCAACGTTGCGGGTTACGAATTTCAGGGAGGCCAGGTTTACGAGCGCTGGAAGCAGCGAGGCATGGTACGGGACTCCGTTCGACTTGTTCGAGCGCTTTTGCAGGGAATTTTTTGGCAGCGGAGACATGTCGGGCGAGCGCCATGTTGTTGTCGCAATCGCGTACGACGCTGGTCTCCCCCTTCACGGGATCGCACCCAGGCGGCTGCAGCGTGGTCCGCTCCTGTGGGCCGCGGGCTACGAAACTCCGTGGGTTGCCGTGTCCAATGCCCCCATCGTTGTCGATCAGCCAAAGCCCTTGCCGGAAGAGAGCGCTGCAGCCACCGCGGAAAAGGCTGCCAAGCTCGCTGCGTGGGATGCCTCGCAACACGAGCGTGCGGTGCGGCGGGCGTTGGACTACATTGCGGCGGGCGACATCTATCAAGTGAATTTGGCCTACCCGCTGCGCGCAACGAGGCCCGGGGCAGCTTGGACTCTCTTCCGGCTCATGCAGCAACTGCAGCCGGTTCCGTTTGGCGCGTACGTGCACGGCGGTGACTTCGAGCTCGTGTGCAACTCGCCGGAGAATTTTCTCTCGCGGCGTGGCGAATGGTTGGTGACACGCCCGATCAAAGGTACGCGGCGTCGTGGTGCCAGCGCAAAAGAGGATCTGGAGGCGATGGACGCTTTACGAAGCGATCCCAAGGAGCGCGCGGAACTCACGATGATCGTCGATTTGGAACGCAACGATCTCGGCCGAATTTGCGAATACGGTTCTGTCGAAGTGACCTCCCACGCCGAAGTGGAGACGTTTGCTTCGTTGCACCATCTCGTCTCCACGGTGCGTGGCCGGTTGCGGTGCGGTGCGGGATGGTCGGAGATTCTCCACTCCGTGTTTCCGGGAGGCTCGGTCACGGGGGCGCCCAAGCGCCGCGCCATGCAAATCATCGACGAACTGGAAGTCGGCGCGCGGGGCTTTTACACCGGCGCGCTGGGCTGGCTGCGCAGCCCGGAGGAAGCCGACTTCGCATTGCTGATTCGGACTGCTGTGGTCGACGCCGTTGGGGTGGAGTACTGGACTGGCGGCGGCATCGTGGCAGATTCGAGCCCGGCACGCGAGTACCAGGAAACTTTGCTCAAGGCGCGCGTATTTTTGGCTGGCTGGGAGGAGGCGCAAAGGCGGTGACGTTGGAGGAACTCAAAGGGTTTGTGTGGCTGAACGGGCGCATTACGGCTGCAGCACGCGCGCGCATCAGCGTGTTCGACCGCGGCTTCCTGTACGGCGACGGGTTGTTCGAAACTGTGCGCTGCTATCGCGGTCGGCCGTTCGCGCTCGACGAGCATCTGTGGCGCCTGGAGCGCTCGGCAGAATTCTTGGAGTTGCCGGTGCCAAATGTGTCGTGGCACGAAATGGTCCACAAGCTTCTGGCTGCGAACAAATTGGTGGAAGCAGATGCCTCGGTGCGGATCACGGTTACGCGGGGCCCGGCAGCTCCCGGGTTGATTCCTCCAGCGCACGTGACCCCGACGGTGATGGCGTTCGCGTTGCCAGTGCCCCCTGCCCTGGCCGAGCAGCAGCGAAAAGGAATTCGCGTGGTCACCGTGCCAGTGCTGCGGTCCGGACGGCTCTCCGCGCACAAGCTATTGGACTACGTGCCAGCAATCTTGGCCCGTATTTGGGCAAGGAATCACGGTGCCGAAGAGGCCATTTACATCCACCAAAGCGCCGTGTGCGAGGCGACAACGGCCAATGTCTTCGCTCTGGTGGAAGGTACCTTGGTGACCCCGCCCACCAGGGAGTTGCTCCCGGGCGTCACGCGCGCGCTGGTGTTGGAACTTGCGCGGGAGGCTGGCATTCGCACAGCCGAGCGGCAACTCCGAGTGGACGAACTTACCGAGGCAGCGGAGGTGTTCCTGACCTCGGCCGTGGTGGAAGTCTTGCCGGTGGTTCGCGTGAACGACCACCGCATTGCCCATGGGAAGCCGGGACCCCTCGCTCGACAGCTCTTGCAGCTTTACCGCCAAAGGGTGAACGAAACGTTGGCTGCGAAACGCTCAAAATGACGGAAATTGTTCCGGCCGTGGTTTGTTAGGTAATTTTTCCGACATTCCGGCGTTGGCAAAGGTCTTGCTGAGCCAGTGGCACCGCCCGGAGGGAGGTGCACATGGACACGCGAGACCCGACGACGACGATGGTGACGCTGCAGGACTTGTTGGAGGCCGATGCCGTACTGCCGGAGCAATTCTTCACGCCCCGGGGGTCCACGCAAAGTTCCGGGGAGCGGGCGCTGATGTGGGCAGTGTTTGCGGACGGGATCGAGAATTATCGGCGCTACGCCCATGCCACGACCACCGCTGGGAAAGTGGCCTTTCTGGAAGCGGAAACCTGGATCTTCCAGAACGATTGGAACTGGCCCTTCTCCTTCGTGAACCTGTGCACCGTTTTTGGCTTCGACCCTGCGGGCGTACGCCGGGCGCTCCTGCGCTGGCGGCGGGCGCATCAACGCCCTCTGGTACGCCGCCAGCGCTTCCGCCCAGCGGCGCTACGCGCTGCCTGAGTGGGCCTGCCTTGTTTGCCGCCGAGCCAGCGGACGTGGGCCGGAGGG
>CAZHQG010000026.1:0-42867 GCA_964534275.1 uncultured Binatia bacterium (SeqCode)
GGCACCCGCCGAGTCACCCCGCCTCCGTGCAAAATGCGCGAGCAGCCCGCGGTGGGGGTTGCGGCGGGACGAGATGCGGGGCTGTGCGTGTCGGGCGTCATCGGGCCGGCTGTGGCGAATAGGGCGAACGTAGAGCGAGCCCGAAGCCAGTTCGGGACCTGGGCTTTTGGGGGGTTCAGCAGGGCGTGACCGGTCTCGTGGATCGCGTGCGAAGGGGCGCGGCGGCGGAAAGAATGGCGTTTGGAAAGTTGTCAAGGGCATCAAACCAGGATATGAACACGAACGTCGGCTTGCGGTTCTGCGGTGGCCCGGTTTGCCGGGGCGCGAGGGATTAGGAGGAGGCTGGGAAAGCCAGAGGGGAGGTTGAGCGACGATGCCTCATCAGGTGTTCATCGCAATTGGCTCGAACCTCGGCGACCGAAAAGCCAACCACTTGGAAGCAGTGCGGAGGATCCAGGAACTGCCCCGTACGCGGGTGGTGAAACAGTCGTCGTTTTATGAAAGCGAGCCACACGGTGATGCCACGCAGTGGTTCGTGAACTCGGTGATCGAGGTGGAAACCGAGCTTTCCCCGGAAGAGCTGCTTCGCAAGCTGCAAGCAATCGAAAAAGCAATGGGGCGGAAGCGGGTTAAAGGCAAGAAATGGGGCAACCGGGTGATCGACCTCGATATTTTGCTGTACGAGGGGTTGGTTTTGAACAAGCGGAACCTGAAAATTCCCCACCCGGAGCTGCCGAACCGAAAGTTCGTTTTGCTGCCTTTGAGCGAACTTGCACCCAGCTTGCGGCACCCGGAACTACACAAAACCATTTCGGAACTTCTGGCTACGACGCCCGACAAGAAACGCATTCACATGTATCGCGGCACTTAGCCGTGCGAAAACGGAGCGGTCGCTACATGCCCCCAAGGCGTGCGCGGCCCGCGGCAGTCCGCGTAGCAATTGGTAGGGAAGAAAAATTTTTCGCCCCTACCATGCTACGGAACCGACAGCCGTAATCCTGGCGCGGTCGGGCTCCCTGTGCGCAAGTTCACGGCGCAGCGGTTACTCGGGATTGTGCTGGGCGACGAGGACGTCAACGCTGACGACAAACCGCGCCACGCTCCGCTCCTGGCAGTAGAGAACGGTTGCCCCTCACCCGGTCGAGGGTGCGGGATCACAAATCCTTGAGGGCGTTGATCAGGTCTAAAATGGCCTTTTTCCCGTCTGCGAAGTACATGAGCGTGTTGTCTGCTGCGAACAGTGGATTCGGGATGCCGGCAAATCCGGGGGAAAGGGAGCGCTTGACCACGACGACGGTGCGGGCCTTATCGACATCCAAAATGGGCATGCCTGCAATCGGGCCACTTGCTTGATCGCGCGCAAGCGGGTTCACCACGTCGTTCGCACCAATGACAATGGCCACGTCGGTTTGCTCGAACAGGGGATTGGCTTCCTCCATGGTGAGCATTTTTTCGTATGGGATGTCGGCTTCTGCCAACAGGACGTTCATGTGCCCGGGCATCCGGCCGGCAACCGGATGAATGGCGAAGGCCACCTCGGTTCCTCGGGATTCGAGCAAACGCACGAGGTCACGCACCGCGTGCTGCGCTTGCGACACAGCCATGCCATACCCCGGGACGATGAGCACCCGCCGGGCGCTCTCGAGCAGCATGGCAATTTCCTCCGCCGTGGCCGCCTTGATGCGGCCAGCGTAAATTTCGTCGGTCGCGCTGCCGGCAGCAACGACTCCCACGCCACCGAACAGCACGTTGGGGAGCGAGCGGTTCATGGCTTTGCACATGATCTGCGTGAGAATAATGCCGCTCGCGCCGACGAGAGACCCGGCGATAATCAGCATGTTGTTGTTGAGAACGAAGCCTGTGGCGCACCCTGCAAGACCGGAGTAGGAGTTCAACAGGGAAATCACGACCGGCATGTCGGCGCCACCAATGGGGATGACCGTGAGCACCCCAAGCACCGAAGCTACTGCGACCACGAGCCAGTACAGCCACATGTTCTCCGGCTGCGCCACAACGCCAACGCTAAGAGCGAGCGTAACCACGGCCAGCACAGCGTTGATGGCATGGCGCGCTGGCAACAGAATCGGCTGGCCGGAGATGATTTCCTGCAGCTTGGCAAAGGCAACCAGGGAGCCCCACAACGTCACTGCTCCAATCAGGCCGGATGCAGCCGTGGCGATGGTCAATTGCAGGGTCACCGGTCGCTCGGCAATCCCTACCGCTTCGATCAGCGCGGCCCCCGCAACCAACACGGAGGCGCCGCCGCCAAAGCCGTTCAGCAACGCCACCATTTGCGGCATGGCGGTCATGCGAATCCGCATCGCCAGCACCGCACCAATGGCCGACCCGATCACCAGTGCCACGAAGATTGCGCTGTACGACAGAACTTGCTGGTCGAGCAGCGTGAACACGATGGCGATGAGCATGCCCAGCGCGGCAATCCAGTTGCCGCGCCGTGCGGTGCGCGGATGGGCAAGCTCTTTCAGGCCCCAAATGAACAGCAGCGCCGCGACGAGGTACGCGACATTGATGACAGCCAGCGACACGGGTTCATTCCTTTCTCTTGAACATACCAAGCATGCGGTCGGTGACGAGAAAGCCGCCGACGACGTTGATCATGGCGAACACCACAGCCACGAATCCCAGAACTGCCGTCAGCGTTGTGTGCTGCATGCCGAGCGACAGAATCGCTCCCACGATGGTAATCCCCGAAATTGCATTCGAGCCCGACATGAGCGGGGTGTGCAACGTCGGGGGCACCTTGCTGATCACCTCGAATCCCACCAGGATGGCGAGCACGAAGATGGTGAGGATGTCGACAAAATCGCCCATCACCGGCCTCCTTTCTTTGTCGATGCAACGCTTATTGCCCGCGTGCGAGAGCATTTTGCACCGCGGGGTGAACCACGCGCCCTTCGTGGGCGACGAGGGTCTCCGCCGTGATCTCATCGCTGAGGTCGAACTGTAGTTCTCCCTTTGGAAAGACGTGGAGCAAGAACGCGACGATGTTGTTCGAATACATTTGGCTGGCGTGGTACGGAACAGTGCTGGCGAGGTTTACCGGCCCGAATACGCGTACTCCGTGATACAGCACTTCCTCGTTGGCCCGAGTTACGGCACAGTTGCCGCCCCGCTCGGCGGCGAGGTCCACAACGACCGAACCCGGAGCCATTCCCGCAACCATCTCCGCGGTCACCAACACGGGGGCCTTCCTTCCGGGTACGTTTGCCGTGGTGATCACCACGTCGCTGTCGGCAATGACCTTCGCGAGCAATTCGCGTTGCCGCTCGAGGAAACGCTCGTCCTGCGGCTTCGCATAGCCACTTTTGTCCTCGACGTCTTGCGTCTCCAACGGGAGTTCGACAAAGCGCGCTCCCAAACTCAGGACCTGTTCCTTCGCTGCCGGGCGAATGTCGTACGCGGACACGACGCCGCCAAGCTTTCGGGCCGTCGCGATGGCTTGCAGGCCCGCCACGCCGGCACCGAGAACGAGCACCTTGGCTGGGCGCAAGGTGCCCGCCGCAGTCATCATCAGGGGGAACATTTTTGGCAGCGCGTGGGCGGCGACGAGCACTGCTTTGTATCCGGCAATCGTGGCCATGGAGGTCAGGGCGTCCATGGATTGCGCGCGGGTAATCCGGGGCAACATCTCGATGGCGAACGCAGACACGCCAGTTTTGGCGAGTTCTTCGATTGCCTCTGGGTTACCGAGAGCACGCAGGAACCCCACCACCACTTGCCCGGCACGGAACCGAGATAAGTCCTCCCGTCCGCGTGGGGGGTTGGCGCCAATCCCTAACACTTGCACGATGACCTGCGCTTGTTCGAATACCGTGGCGCGATCCGGCACCAGCGTCGCCCCGTGCTCCTCGTATGCCTTGTCCGTATAGCCAGCGAGTTCCCCGGCGCCTCGTTCGATCAACACCTTGCAGCCAATTTTTGCGAGTGCCGGTACGGACGCGGGAATCAGCGCTACCCGCTGCTCCCCTGGGAAACTTTCCCGCGGCACACCAATCACCAACATGGAACAATCGTCCTCCTCCGTCCGTGGTTCCGCCTACAAAAGCCGACGCAATGTACCGAATGGCACGGCGTTGTCACGGGGGGAAGAGAAGAATTTCGCCTCGCGCAAGATTTCAGACGTTTCCCCGCCGCAGGCTTCGTGCTTTGTTGTTGGCCTACGAGGTGGAGGCATGGGATTCGATCCGCGGTCGTACGACACAACGGTCGTGTTGCGGGACGGCAGTTCGATTCGCATCCGCGCGATCCGGCCAGACGACAAACAGCGGCTGCTCGACCACTTCAACAGCTTGAGCGAGCGGTCCGTGTACTTCCGGTTTTTTAGCGCAAAGAAGCGACTGACCGACGAAGAACTGAAGGCGTTTACAGAGCCGGACTTCGTCACGCACGTTGCCTTGGTGGCCACGCTGCTGGAGGACGGGACCGAGCGAATTATTGGCGTTGGCCGCTACATCGTGCCGCCGGGAGGCGACCCGCACCGAGCGGAGGTCGCGTTCGCCGTGGCCGACAAGTACCAGGGCAAGGGCATTGGCACTGCCTTGCTGGAACACCTCGTGAACATTGCCCGCAACATGGGGGTGACCGAGTTCGAGGCAAATGTGCTTGGGGAAAACAATCAGATGCTCGAAGTTTTTGCCCGCAGTGGTTTCCACGTGGCCCGCACGGTGGAGGGCGGCATCGTGCACGTGTCGTTCCCCACGGCGGAAACACCCGAATATCGCGTGGCCGTGGAAACCCGAGAACGCCAAGCTGTGGCGCAAAGCATTCGCCCGTTTTTTTATCCCCGCGCGGTGGCAGTCGTGGGCGCGTCCAACCGACCAAACACCGTGGGCAATGCGTTGGTGAAAAACCTCAAGGAGTGCGGCTTTCGCGGAGCATTGTATCCGATCCATCCGCGCGAGGATCGGATCGAGGGGTTGCCGGTGTACCGCAAGGTTTCGGAAGCGCCCGGGCCGGTGGATCTTGCGGTGATTGCGGTGCCGGCAGCAGCGGTGGAAGAGGTGGTGGCGGACTGTGCCCGGGCGCACGTGCGGGCTGTCGTGGTGATTTCCGCCGGCTTTGGCGAAAGCTCCCCTGAAGGCCGGGAGCGCGAGCAGCGCTTGCGCCAATTGGTGCGTGGCTCGGGCATGCGCATGGTCGGACCGAATTGCATGGGGTTGCTGAACACCGACCCTGAAGTCTCCCTGAACGCCACCTTCGCCCCCACGTTTCCCCCGCGAGGCAACATCAGCATGCTCTCGCAAAGCGGTGCACTCGGGCTGGCGATTTTGGACACGGTACGCACTCTGGACGTCGGCATTGCCACGTTCGTGTCGGTCGGGAACAAGGCCGACGTGTCGGGCAACGATTTACTTTGGTACTGGCTCGACGATCCGTCGACGAAGGTCATCTTGTTGTACTTGGAGAGTTTCGGAAACCCGCGCAAATTTGCGCGAATTGCACCTGTGGTGGCGCGCGAAAAACCGATTGTGGCAGTCAAATCGGGGCGCTCTGCGGCAGGCACGCGCGCAGCCGCGAGCCACTCGGCGGCATTGGCAAGCCTGGATGTGGCGGTGGACGCGTTGTTCGAACAAGCGGGCGTGATCCGCACGGACACTTTGGAAGAGCTGTTCGATGTTGCGGCGTTGCTATCGACCCAGCCAGTGCCGCCAGGGCCGCGGGTCGGAGTCGTGACCAACGCGGGTGGTCCGGGCATTTTGCTCGCCGACGCCTGCGAAGCGCACGGCCTGACGCTTCCCGAGTTGAGCGCGCAGACGCGGTCCGCGCTCGCGGAGTTTTTGCCTCCCCAAGCGAGCCTCGCGAACCCGGTCGACATCATTGCATCGGCAACCCCGGAGCAATTCGAGCGCAGCCTGGAACTGGTAGGGAACGATCCGAACATCGACTGTGTGGTGGCTATTTTCATTCCGTTGTTTCTCACACAGGTGGAGGAAACCGCGGCAGCCATCGCCCGCGCGGTTGGCCGCATTCCGGCGCACAAACCCACACTGAATGTGTTTCTGTCTTCCCGCGGTATCCCACGAGAACTGGCTCGAGGGCCCCGCGGACCGCTACCGTCGTTCCGTTTTCCAGAAGACGCTGCGCGTGCTCTGGCAAAAGCGTATCGCTATCGGCGATGGCGCGAGCGCCCTCGGGGCCAGGAACTCCGCCTCGATCGTTTTGCCGAGAACACGATCCGTGCCGTGGTCGATCGGGTCGTCGCTCACGCCACCGAGCCGATCTGGGTCGACGAGCACGACACGAGTTTACTGCTGCGAGCCGCGGGAATTCGCGTTGCAGCAGGGGAAACCGTTCCGTGCGAGCAAGCGGTCGAAGCGGCAGAGCGCCTGGGCTACCCGCTCGTGGTGAAAGCACAGGTGCCTGGGTTGCTGCACAAAACAGAAGTTGGTGGAGTGGTCATGAACCTATTCGCCCCCGAGCAAGTGGAAGCCGCCGTGGCGGAAATGCGGGCCCAACTGGCGGAACATGGCTGGGCGTTGGAACGCGTACTCGTGCAGCGGCAGATCGTGGGAGGGCACGAGGCCATGGTGGGAGTGGTGACCGACCCCACGTTCGGCCCCCTCGTGGTCTGTGGCTTGGGAGGCGTGCTGGTGGAGTTACTGCGCGACGTGTGCTTCCGGCTGACACCGGTAACCGACCTGGATGCGCGGGAAATGATCGAAAGCTTGCGCACCGCACCCCTGCTGTCTGGCTATCGCGGCATGCCGGCGGGTGACAAGGATGCGTTTGCCGAGTTGATCCAGCGCGTGTCGGCGCTTGTCGAACTTGTTCCCGAGTTGCGCGAGTTGGACCTAAACCCGGTGAAAGTGCTGCCGCCTGGAGAAGGTGTGGTGGTGGTCGATGCGCGGCTGCGCCTCGCCCGCGAGTGAGGTCGCTACCGCGGTTGTACTTCGACCCGCAAACCAGGGCTCGCGTCTTCCACCTCTACGGCGACCGTGCGATCGGCCCGCCGCAAGTGGAGGGTCAGTTCTCCGCCGAGGACACGCAGGTTGCAAATTCGCACCCAGTCGAGGAACCGGGGCAGTACCGGTCGGCGCAAGATGACAGCCGACCGAGCGGCATCAACATCGATTCCAAGAGAGGCGCCCAACAGAGCCCACGGCACGGCTGCCGCCCATGCTTGCGGCGAGCAGGCCACGGGGTACAGCGTCGGTCCAGCATCTCTGCGGCGCGTAAATCCACAGTAAAGTTCTGGCAGCCGGCGCAGCTCCATGTGCACCGCCGCGTCGAACAGTGCATGGAACAACAGGGCAAAGCCCTCGGCGTCTCCGTAGCATGCGAAGCCCATCGCGATGAGAGCATTGTCGTGGGGCCACACGGAACCGTTGTGATACGACATTGGGTTGTACCGCGCCTCGCCTGCGGCCACGGTTCGAATGCCCCAGCCGGAAAAAAACCGGGGAGACAACAGGGCCGCTCGTACTTCTTGGGTTCGCTGGGGGTGGCAAATGCCGGAAAGCAGCAAGTGACCAGCATTCGAGGCCAACACCGCGCAGGGTCGATTGTCGCCATCCAGTGCAAGGGCGTAATACTTGCGCTCGGGCAACCAAAACCGAGCCTCGAATTGTTGCTGCAATGCTGCGGCTTTTGCTTCTTGCACCTGCGCCAGTTCGTGATCGCCGAGCGCACGCGCGATGGTGGCGGCTCCTAAACGGGCCGCGTACAGGTAGCCTTGCACCTCGCAAAGTGCGATTGGACCACGGGCGAGCTGCCCGTCGGCGTGAAACACGGAGTCCTCGGAGTCTTTCCACCCTTGGTTGGCGAGGCCGCGCTGGGTTTCTCCCGAGTAGCGTAAGAAGCCCCAGGGATCGGTGGCCGTATCGAACCACTCGAGCGCGCGCTGAATGTGGGGATACAACGCACGCATGGCTGCGGCGTCGCCCGTGCGCCGGAAATACTCCGCGGCGAGCCAAACGAACAACGGCGTGGCATCCACGCTACCGTAGTACGCACCAAATGGGATTTCTTCCGTGTTGGCCATTTCACCTTGCCGCAGCTCGTGCAGAATTTTTCCTGGTTCGGCAGCCTGCGCGGGGTTGCGTGTGTCGGCTTGGTGGGCTGCGAGGAACCGCAACACGCCAAGAGCATAGTCTGGGTTCGCCCAGAGAACTTGGAACGCCGTTAAGAGTCCGTCGCGCCCGAACACCGTGGAAAACCAGGGGATGCCTGCGTAGGGGTAAGGACCGTACGGCGTGTCGGTGGTGAGCATGACCAAGTCGGCGGTGCTCCGGCACAGCCACTCGTTGAACAACTCATCGCCGGTGGTGATGGTTGGAAAGCGCTTGCTGGCAAGCACACGGGCGCGGTGCGCTTTGCGCACACCGCGCGCCAGCGACGCGGCCGCAGGCACCTCGCCGCTATCGCTTCCGCAACGCACCACGATGGCGACGCGCACGCGTTGGGCGGGCGCCAGCTCGAAAACGTAACGTGCCGAGGCAGTGGTGAGTTCCGCTGGCTGCGGGTGAAAGTCGATCCGCGTGAAGCGTGTCTGTCGGTCGAGGCCGTGGTAGCGGAGCCAGACTTGGCAGGTTCCGTCGACGCGATCCTCGCGCGTTCCCCGCTGCTCGCGGCGCAGGCCGCGCACCTCGAAAATGTCGCTGAAGTCGGCCCCGAATTCGAGGTCCACCGTGATGCGTAGGTGGCGGTTCGCGAAGTTCCTGAGCGTGAGGATTTCGTACACCCCGCTTTCCCACAAAAACTTCATGCGCCCGAGGTGTACCGTATCGCGAGGCAGCAAGAGTTGGCCGTCGCGCCAGTAATCGGGGTTCGTCAAGTCGACGTTCAGGCGTGCGTTGTTGCGTTGCACGTGTGAACTGAGCAGCAGCGGGGTACGCCCGTCGAGTTTCAGCCGCAAGTAATGCAGGTGGCGGGTGTCGCGATGGTAGATCCCTTCCACACTCCGGGGTTGGCCGGGAAGGTCGCCGAGAAGGTCGAACACGGCAAACGTGTCGCCGTGTTTCAAAATACGGCTGCGTTCCACTCCCGAGCCAAGCGCCGGGATGTAAAAGGTCGGCGCGTTGAGGTCCGCCTCGTTCATGCGGCTTCTTCGAGCTTTCCGTTGTACTCGTGCTGGAGCAGCCGTCGGTACACCGAAACGTAATCGGCCGCCATGCGCTCTGCAGTAAAGCGGCGCTCGAACACGGCGCGAATGGCCCTTCGGTCGAGACGTTGCGCGCGCTCGATTGCGCGCACGGCTTGCGCTTCGTCGTCGACAATCAACCCGGTAACCCCGTCGTCGAGAACCTCGGGCACCGAACCCCGCCGAAATGCAATCACGGGCGTGCCACACGCCATCGCTTCGATCATCACCAGTCCGAACGGCTCAGGCCAGTCTACGGGGAACAACAGAGCAAGGGCGTTTCCCAGAAATTCTGACTTTTCCGCTTCGCGAATTTCCCCGAGAAACTCGATCCCAGGCTGACGGAGCATCGGGCGGACGACTGTCTCGTAGTAAGCCTGATCTGCACGGTCTACTTTCGCGGCAATTTTGAGCGGCAAACCAGCGCGCCGCGCAATTCGGATGGCTCGCTCCGGCCCTTTTTCCGGGGAAATTCGGCCGAGAAATGCCAAGTACCCCTCTGGCTTGGGCTGAAAGGTCAACAGATCTTTTGGCAGACCGTGCGGAACGGTTGCCACCCAGTTCATGAACGGGAGGGGAGTTCTCTGGGCGTCGGAGATCGATACCACCGGCATGTCGTCGAACTCGCGAGCAAAAGGCAGGAGATCCGGCAGGTCCAGCCGCCCATGCAAAGTCGTGACACTGCGATGCTTGTACCCCCGGAAGGTCGGGAAATGGAGCAGGTCGACGTGAAAGTGCAGGATGTCGAACTCGTCGGCCATTTGGCGCACCCGTTCGATCAGCAGCAACGTGTGCGGAAGCGGATCGCGCACCGCGGGATCCAGGCGCAACGCCCGCGGGCACGTCGATACTAGACGCGCGCGTGTGTTCGAGTCGCCACTGGCAAACAGGGTGACCTCATGACCCATATCGATGAGCGCCTCGGTAAGATACGCAACCACCCGCTCCGTGCCCCCGTAAAGCTTGGGCGGAACGCTTTCGATCAACGGGGCAACTTGTGCAATCCGCATGATTCCTCCTTTCCGTTCGTTCTTGTTCACCCTGCTAAGCCGAAAGCGGGAAGGAACTTCGTAGGAAACCATCGGACGACAAAATGCGCCGGTAGGAAAGCGGCACAGTTACTAATCACTCGCGGGCGCTCGTGCCAGTGTTCGCGCCGGGAACCTCCCGCCCAACCTGTGATGACCGGAAAAAGCAGGGCAGCCTCGGTCGAGCGCTCGCGGTGGCTGGGCCCGCCGGCGCTGCACGGAGGACCATTTGCGGAACATGCAGGCGAGCGCCCCGCGCAAATGCGTTGGGCCGCCCTGCGCGCGGGCTTCGGAACGCGGCTCTGCTGCTAGGGCGCGCTGACAAGTTGTTCCTCTGCCGAGTTTCGTACCGGAGCTCGGCGAAGACGAGAGGAACGTTGCCGGGTATCTCGGCGAGCGAGCGATAAGGTGCTGCCCAGCGAACAGTCACTGGGACTCCAGATCGCTCCACCGCAGCAACAACCAAGCGCGCAACAGTCCCTGCTTTGATGTTGACTTCGCCGATGGGTTGGAGTACGCAGCATGCGTATTGCGCAGGGTCAGAGTAGGTTAGGAGGAGTGTGATCGATGACGAAACAGTCGCTTCGCAAGCCACTCGACCTGCCGGAAGCGGTACGGCGTGAGCTCGAATGGCTTGCTCGAAACGGTCCGGAGGGGGTTGCGCGGAACGCGAAAATCGTGTTGGCCCGAGCACAGGGGTTGCCGCTTCGCGCAGTGGCACTGACGGTCGGTGTGCATCCCAACACGGTGCGGAATCGGCTGTTACGGTTTTACGAGCGAGGGGTTGCGGGCCTGACCCACGCGGCCACCGGGACCACTCGCCCTATTGTCTTTAGCGAGGAAGTGCGAGCGAAAATTGTGCAGTTGGCGCAGACCTCGCCACGGACGCTGGGCTTGGGCCACGCGCGTTGGTCGTTGCGGCGGCTGCGGAGTTATTTGATCGAGCAGGGAATTGTCGAGGACGTGAGCGTCGAAGGGATTCGCCAAATCCTTCGCGGGCACGATATTCCGGAGCGCTACTGGCGCCGCGGTCGCGAGTTGCGCATTCGGCTGACTCCGGCAATGGAGCGACTGCTCGTTGCCTGGAGCCGCGGTCCGAACCCAGGGCGGCGGCTGTTAGCTCAGGTTTTGTTGGCTGCTGCCGAGGGCAAGGACGAGGAAGACATCGCGTCCACCGTAGGTGTCAGTTTGGAGCAAGTGGAAAGGTGGATCCGCGGTTTTCAACGCCGCGGCTTGCGGGTGCTGCACGGCGCGGTCAGCCGAGCCGCGAAATTCGTGGGGAATAGAATCCAGCGGTTGCGCGGCTGAACCGGACCTCCGCTCGCGCGCGGCGCACGCTGCCTTGGGGTTCGCTCGAGACAGCTACCGGGACGGAGACAAGGCGGCAATCACTTCCGGTGGAGCTTGCACCAGCTCGATGAGAACCCCTTCACCACTGAGGGGAAATTCGTCGTTGCCCTTCGGGTGGATGAAGCACACATCGTACCCGGCAGCGCCTTTGCGTATGCCTCCTGGCGCAAAGCGCACGCCTTTTTGGGTCAGCCAATCGACAGCGGCGCGGAGGTTGTCGACCCACAGTCCGATGTGATTGAGTGGCGGTTCATGAACCTTCGGCCGTTTTTCTGGATCGAGCGGCTGCATCAGATCGACCTCTACGCGCGTGGCGCCTTGGCCGAGGGTGCAAATGTCCTCGTCGACATTTTCGCTCTCGCTGCGAAAAGAGCCGGTGAGTTCGAGGCCGAACAAGTCCACCCACAATTGGCGCAGGCGGGATTTGTCCAACCCACCAATGGCAATTTGTTGCACTCCTAACACTCGAAAGGGACGCTGTGTCATCGTACCTCCTGCAGCGCGAACCTCGGGCCGCTTCGGATGGCATAGTTTCCTGCCGAGTCAAGGGCAGCCAAAGAAGCCGAGCGCCACTTTGGCTTTGAGTGTGTTTCGTTGATTGTTCGTTTTGCCGGCGTGCTGCCAGCGCTCCCAGCTTGTTCTACCGGATTCTGGAACGGCCTTGAGTGGTGTGCGTGCGGCGGAGGGCATGGTGGCGCCGCCCCATGCCGATCCGACACCCAGTGAGCCTTGGGCTGTGGCGGCCGGCGGCGTCCCGAGGTCGTGCGGGAAGCTGCACCGCGGCCGCGTTGACCAGCGGTTCCACAGAGACTATGGCGCGCGGCGACATGTCGGAAACGTTTTTCTCCGAGGCGTGTACGCGTGGTTTCCGGGTCCGGGTGGAATCGCGGTTCTTGCCGGAACACTCGGACCCAGAACAGGGCCGTTGGTTCTTTGCCTACCACGTGCGTATTACCAACGAAGGCGATGTTTCCGCACAGCTATGGAGCCGCCACTGGATTATCACCGATGCGCATGGCGAGGTGCAGGAAGTTCGCGGCCTTGGCGTGGTGGGGGAACAGCCCGTGCTGAGACCAGGCCAGGAGTTTGCGTACACTTCGGGTTGCCCGCTGCCGACGCCCTTGGGCAGTATGCACGGCAGCTATCGCATGATCAGCGAAAGCGGCGAAGCGTTCGACGTACGCATTGCGCCGTTCACGCTCGCGGTTCCGGGGCTCCTGCAGTAAGGGCGGTGTCGATGCCCGAACGAGCAGGAGAGCGCGTGGGCAGCCGCTGGTTGCGCTTCTATCCGAATCCCGTAACAGCGACAGTGGAGCTTGCGCAGCGCGCACGTGCGCTCGGCTGCCAAGTAGAGGAGATCGGTACTTCCTCGCGTGGGCATCCGCTGTTTGCCTTCCACCTATCCAGTGCTACCGGCGGAACCGGCGTGCCGCGCTTGCTGGTCACTGGCCAAATCCACGCGGCAGAATTTGTCGCTGGATTTGTGGCGCGCGCATTGGTGGAGAGGCTCCTTGGCGGTGGTCCGGAGGCGCGTCTTCTGGTGCAACAAGCAGTGGTGTGCGTGGTCCCGCTGTTGAATCCCGACGGCGCACTCCGGGTATGGCGGCGCTGGGGTTGGGTGGGCCTTGCTGGGTCGCGGGTGACCGCCAACGGGGTCGACCCGAATCGGAACTTCCCGTATGTGCCTGTTCCCGGCCGGCGCGGTTGGAATTCCAGTAGCGAGCGCACGTGGTCGCCTTACTACCGCGGACCGCAGCCGTTGAGCGAGCCCGAGTGTATGGCGCTTGCACGCCTGTGTCTGCGCGAAGGATTTTGCGCCGCGTTGCACTTTCACAGTTTCGGGGGCGTGGTGTTTTTCCCGGAGCCCGACACGCAGGAGTGCGCACGGATCTTCGACGTGTTTCGTACGGTGTTCCCCGCGCACCAAACGTGGTGCCGTTACCGGCCTGTGCCCGAGCCGTGGTCGACACTAGCCGGCCAGCTCGATTTGTTCCTCCTCGATGCCTTTGGGGTGCCAAGTGCGACCGTCGAGGTCAGTCGCCCGTCGAAGCAACTCGTGTGGCAGCCGCATCGCTGGCTGCACTTTTTCTCTTTGGCAAATCCGCCCGATCCGCACCGTTGGGCCGAAAACGACGTTCCCGCAACCATCGCTGCCCTGGCGGCATTGCTCGAGCGCACCGGTGGGCGGCCGCTAAAACCGCGGCACCCCGAGCTTGCGTTGCAAGTTCCGGCTGGATGAGCGGCGCTCTTGCAACCACCGAAAGGATGTTCTTAACGGCGCCGCATATGATTGCGTGTCTCGACCTCGAAGGCGTACTGGTGCCAGAGATCTGGATCAACGTGGCGGAGCGGACGGGGATTGCCGAGCTACGCCGCACCACCCGAGATGAACCGGACTACGACAAGCTCATGCGCCGCCGGCTCGAGATCCTCGACCAGCACGGGTTGAAACTCGCCGACATTCAATCCGTGATTGCGAGCATGAACCCACTCGAAGGTGCTCCAGCCTTCCTGGATTGGCTTCGCGCGCGCTTCCAGGTGATCATCCTGTCGGACACGTTCGACGAGTTCGCCCGCCCGCTGATGGCGAAACTCGGCTACCCCACGTTGTTTTGTAACTCTCTCGTGGTGGATGCCGAGGGCCGCGTGCGCGATTACCGGATCCGGATCCGCGATGGCAAGCGCAAGGCAGTGATGGCCTTGAAGCTGCTGAACTTCGACGTGGTGGCTGCGGGCGACTCGTACAACGACATCAGTATGCTCAGCGAGGCCGACCACGGGATTTTGTTCCGACCGCCTGAGAAAATCGCTGGCGAGTTCCCTCAGTTCCGTGTGGCTTACTCGTACGACGAGCTGCGGCATGCGTTTGCGGCCGCTGCAGGCTTCCGCGAGTAGCCGCGCGCCGCGCGGACGCAACACGGATCCGGCGGCAAGCGTTCGGATCGCGAGCGCGATCGCCGTCTCAGCGCCGCGCGTGTGTGTCGCGCACGCGGCGGCTAGCGAGTGCGAGCAAGAACAGAACGGTTTGCACCACCACGATCGTGGCTCCGGCGGGTGTGTTCCACTGGTACGAGCTGACCAGGCCGAGTACGGTTCCGCCGCTTGCGAGCGCGACTGCCCAAGCGAGCATCCCTTTGTAGCCGCGGGCTAGCTGGTAGGCCGCAGCTGCGGGAATCACCAACAAGGCCTCGACGAGCACGAGGCCAACGACCCGCATCGCGACAACGACCGTGAGCGCCAGCGCGGTGAGGAGAAAATAGTCCAAGAGTTGTACAGGCAACCCGCTGGCCCGCGCCACCTCTTCATCGAAGGCAGCGAACAGGAGTTCTTTGAACACCAGAGCGGTGCCTGCCAAAACGACAGCGGCCATACCCACGAGCAGCCAGACATCGCTGCGCGACACTGCGAGGATGTTCCCGAAGAGGTAGCTCAACAAGTCGCTTTGGTACTGAGTGGAAAAGCTCAGCAAGATCACCCCCAGTGCCATCGCCGCCGAGAACAGCACCCCGATCGCGGTGTCTTCGTGGAGGCGGGCAGCTGTGCCGAGCCAGCCAATCGACCACGCGACCAACGCGGCAAAAACCGCCGCTGCAACCACGGGTTCGATGCCGAGCAGAACCCCGAGCGCCACTCCTCCCAGAGCGGAATGGGAAATCCCAACGCCAATGAACGACAGGCGCCGCAAGACGACGAAAAATCCCAGGACACCGCACAGGCAGGACGCCACGAGCCCAGCCAACAAGGCGCGCTGCAAAAACCCGTACGTAAGCCAGTCGGTCATTCTCCCGCCCTGTGCACACTTGCCGCAGCCTGGCTGCGGTCTGCATAGAGAAAATCGAACTCGCACCGGTAAGCCTCGCGCAATTCGTGGCTGTGCAGCACGACCTGCGGGTTGCCGTGAATGTGTGTCGTGCCGTTGATGCATACGAGTTCATCGGCGTGCGCGGCCAGCTCCATGAGGTCGTGGGAGACCGCCACAATCGTGAGCCCCAGTTCACGGCGCAACTGCTGCAATAACGCGTACAGCTCGTGCTGGGCCGGCAAGTCGAGGCCCGTAGTCGCTTCGTCGAGCAGGAGCAAGCGCGCTTCGCTAGCCAGGGCACGCGCAAGAAACACGCGCTGCTGCTCGCCTCCCGAGAGTTCCGATAGCCGCTGGTGCTCGTGGCCTTTCATGCCCACGAGAGCAATCGCGCGGGCTACCTGAGCACGGTCGTCGGCTCCGCCCCAACGGAACCAGCCAATCCGCGGTACGCGGCCCATGAACACCACGTCCCACACGGACACCGGGAAATACGGATCGAACATGGGCCGTTGGGGCACGTACCCGACGCGAAGCCCTCGCCGGCGCGCTTCGAGGGGCGGAAAGCCGAACACGCGCACCACGCCGCTGCTCGCTGGAACGAGCCCGAGTAGCACGCGCAACAGGGTCGTCTTGCCGGCGCCGTTGGGGCCGATAATGCCCACAAAGCGGCCAGGTGGAATGGCCAGGTCGATGTCCCAAAGCACGCGCCGCCCGTCGAGGCGAACTTCGAGGTCCCGGGTTTCGACAACCAATGAGGTGTCCTCGCTCATTGCAACGCCTCCACAAATGCGTGCGCGTTCGCTTCGAGCAAACGAGTGTATCCGCCGATCAACGCCCCCGAGCCGAACGGATCGATCGTCACGAGCCGAAGCTGCGTTTCGGCGGCAAGCTGTTCGGCCGTGCGCGAAAAGGAGTACGGCTCTACCACCAGCGCCCTCGCCCCGGTGCGGCGGATGCTTTCCACGAGCTGAATCAACTCCTTGGCCGACGGTTCTCGCCCCGGTATTGGTTCCACGCTTCCTGCTTCCACCAACCCATAGCGACGGGCGAAGTAACGCCACGCGGAGTGGACGGCAACGTATGCTCGGCCGCGCACTGGGGCGAGGAGGTGCTGCAGTCGGGCATCGAGCTGCGTGAGTTCTGCACGCAACTGTTCTCCCCGGGCCCGGAACGCCTCTGCACGCGTAGGGTCGAGCTCGCTGAGCGCGGCGACCAATGCGGGTACCGCATGGTCCCGGACCAAAATTGGGTCGAGCCAGAAGTGCGGGTCTCGGCCGTGCTCGTGTTCGTCGAGCGGCAGCAGAGGTACGTGCTCTGCCAATGTCCACACACGGATCGGTCGCTCGGCGACCCGTGTGAGCTTGGCGGCCCATTCGTCGAGACCAGCGCCAATTTGCACGAGCAGTGTTGCTTCGCGGAGCGAGCGCACTTGCGCAGGCAGTGGCTCGAACGTGTGCGGGTTCGCTCCTGGGGGGAGCAACACCACTACCTGTGCTTCGGTACCCACGAGTGTTTGCAGCCAACTTGCGGGAGCAAACAGGGTTGCCGCGACCACGAGCGGGTCGCGGTTCGCGGCGGATGTGTGCGTAGCCAGAAGAAGAAAAGTGGCAAGAAATGCGGAGAACATCCGTTCCATGCTGGCGAACGAACAAGCGCGGGTCAAATAGTTGCGCGTGCGAAAAGTGCTTGGCTATAGCCGCGGGCATGAAGAACTCTTGGCTGCCTTGGCTTGCCGGCTTGTTGGCGGTTGCGGTCGCAGGGCTTGCGCCAGGGCAGGAAAAGAAGCCGTTCAAAGTCGCGCTGCTAAGCCCTGGCCCGGTCAGCGATGCAGGATGGAACGCGCTGGCGTACGAGGGACTGCTTGCGATCCGCGATCAGCTTGGCGCCGAGGTGGCGCAAATCCAAACCAAAACGCCAGCGGAGTTCGAGGAGGGTTTTCGCGACTTTGCCCGTCGCGGCTACCACCTGATCTTTGGCCACGGCTTCGAGTTCCAAGAAGCGGCGGCTGCGGTAGCTCCGGATTTTCCTGGAACGGTGTTCATCACCACTTCGGGAAATACCGTGCGGAAAAACGTTGCGCCCATCCGTTTCCTATTGGAAGAGGCCACGTACTTGGAAGGGATTCTGGCAGCGTCGTTGTCAAAAACGGGCAAGGCTGGGGCCGTGGGCGGAATCGAGATCCCATCCGTGAAGAGCACCATCGTGGCATTCGAGGCAGGCGCCAAGTCGGTCCGCCCCGATTTTCAGGTGACCACGGTGTACATCGGGAATTGGGAAGACGTGGGCGCAGCCAAGGCCGCGAGCCTCGCGCTCATCCAGCAGGGAGCGGATTTCCTGTTCCACAATGCCGATGCGGCAGGGCTAGGCGTGTTCCGAGCTGCACAGGAGAAACAGGTGCTCGCCTTTGGTGCGAACAAAAACCAAAACGACGTGGCTCCGGACGTGGTGATTGCCAGTGCTACGATCGATATCCCGCGGGCGTTCGTGCAAATTGCCCGCGAAGTGAAGGAAGGGAAGTTCGAGGGCAAGATCGAGCGCAAGGGAATGAAGGACGGCGTCGTCGATTTGGTCCTGAATCCCCGGCTCGAGCATCTGATTCCTGCAGAGGTCAAGCAGCGACTGGCTGACGCGCGTGCGGCAATCGTGGCCGGCAAGCTCCAGGTGCCAACCGTGGAGTTCTGACGCGGCGGTATATGGAGCGCTCCGTTCAGGCAGCGTCGACGCCAGGCGCGGCATCCGATGGCGTTTCGGTCGTATTGGCCGCACGCCGGATTTCCAAACGATACGGGACGGTGCAGGCGCTCGCCGACGTGAGCTTGCAGTGCTTTGCGGGCGAAGTGCATGCGGTTCTGGGCGAGAATGGGGCGGGCAAGACCACGCTCATGCGCATCTTCGCAGGCGAAGAAGTGCCGGACGCTGGCGAAGTATGGATCGACGGGCAGCGGGTCGACTTCCGGTCTCCGGCGGACGCGCGTGCTGCAGGCATTGGCATGGTGCACCAGCACTTTGCCTTGGTGGATTCCTTGACCGTGGCCGAAAATTTGGCGCTGAGTTTCGCCGAACCGGGCGAATGGCGGCTGCGACCCGCCGAGCTCGCAGTGCGTGTCCGGGCTTGGGCACAGGAGCTGGGCCTGGAGTTGCCGCCTTTGCACACGCGGCTGGGCGATTTGCCCGTTGGCACCCGGCAACGACTGGAAATCCTCAAAGCCCTCCGGCGCGCAAGCCGCGTGCTCATTCTCGACGAGCCCACTGCGGTGCTGACGCCGCAGGAAACTCAGCAACTGTTCGCCATGGTGCGGCAACTGAGAACTCAAGGGCGAGCGGTCTTGTTCATCACCCACAAGCTCGCAGAAGTGCAGGAAATTGCCGACCGCATTACGGTGCTGCGCCAGGGGCGCGTCGTCGCCGAGATGCGCGCACCAGTAGCCGATTTGGCGGACCTTGCCCGGGCGATGGTGGGGCAATTCACGCTCGGCTGGAGCAAACCACCGGCTTCCCGAGGCGGCGAAGTGCTCGCGCTGCGTCGGGTGACGTGCGAGCCTGCGCCGAGCGGTACCTCGTTGCGCGACATTTCCTTTACGTTGCACGCCGGCGAGGTGTTGGGAATCGCTGGGGTGGATGGCAACGGTCAGCGGGAACTCTTCGAGGTCCTGGCGGGGTTGCGTCCGCCAACCTCCGGCCAACTATGCGTGGCCGGGAAGACCACGGTCGCACGGAACCCGAAGGACGCCTTGAGCGCGGGTTTGGGATTGGTGCCTCCCGACCGACGCCGTGAGGGGTTGGTGCTGGAAATGACCGTTCTCGAGAACCTGCTGTTGCACGATCGAGTGCTGGGTAAGTTCACGCGACGAGGGGGAAGGATCGATTGGGCACAGGCGCGCGAGTACGGCCAGCAACTGGTGGAAAAGTACGGCATCCGGGCCGGTGCTCTCGACGCCCCTGTTGCTACGTTGTCGGGAGGCAACCAACAGCGCACGATTCTCGCGCGCGAGCTTGCGGCAGAACCACGGGTGCTGGTGGCCGTGAACCCAACGCGCGGCCTCGACTTTGCTGCCACGCAGTTTGTGTACGCCGCCATTACCGAGGCCGTAAGCCAGGGGGCAGCCGCGGTGCTCATTTCCACGGACCTCGATGAAATTGTTGCCCTGAGCGACCGCGTGGCTGTGTTGTATCGAGGTCGGTTGAGCGAAAGTTTGCCGCCCCCTTGGGACCCAGCGAAACTCGGAGCGCTGATGGCTGGATTGGAAGCGAGTGGTGCTGGAAACCATGCGGGATGAGGCAAGCAAGTTCTTGCCGTCGCTGCTCGCTGTTGTCCTGGCGCTGGCGGTGAGCGCTCTGGTGGTGTGGGCAAGTGGACACAGCCCATCGCTCGCGTTTGCCGCTTTGCTCGAAGGGGCCTTTGGTAGTCGCGACAGCGTGGCGGAGGTGGCCGTAAAAGCGTGCCCGCTGGTGTTTACCGGACTTGCGGTCGCGCTCTCGTTTCGTGCCGGGGTGTGGAACATCGGCGCGGAAGGCCAGCTTCTCGTTGGCGCGGTGGGTGTCGCCGCGCTGGCCCAACTGGTGGGCACGAGCCTGCCGAGGCCCATTGCCCTCGTACTTGCCCTTATCGTTGCCGCCGTTGGCGGCGCTCTGTGGGCCATGATTCCTGCAGTGCTCAAGCTGACACGCGCCGTGAACGAGGTGATCGCCACGATCATGCTGAACTTCATCGCCGCAGCGCTGGTAAGCTACCTCGTGCAGGGGCCACTGATGGAAGCAAGTGGGCGCTATCCCCAAACCGAAGCGCTCCCCGCTGAATTTTTGCTGCCTCGTTGGGCACCGTACCGGGTCCACTTGGGGCTGGTCGTAGCGCTTCTCGCTGCAGCCATGGCGCACGCGGGACTTTTTTTGTGGCGCCCGGGATACGAACTGCGGGCGGCTGGGCTCAACCCTGCGGCCGCGCGCTTGGCAGGTATTCCGGTTGCCCGCAGGCTGTTTTGGGCGTTCGTGCTGAGTGGGGCGCTTGCAGGACTGGCTGGGGGCGTGGAACTCAGCGGCATTACGCGTCGCGTTTACGAGCGCTTCTCTCCAGGATGGGGATACACAGCGATCGCCGTCGGGTTGCTTGGCCGCCTCTCGCCTGTGGGCGTCGTGTTCGCTGCGTTGTTTTTCGGCGCTCTCGATGCGGGGTCGAACGCCATGCAACGCGTGGCCGGAGTGTCTTCGGTCGTGGTGTATGTGGTGCAAGCCTGTGTCATCTTGTTCCTCGCGAGTTTCGAGCGTTGGCAACGCCGACGACAGCAGGTCGACTCGACAGGGAACGGAAACCCTTCTTCATGAGCGGCGCCGCCGCCGGCCGGCACGCTGAGAGTCCAGATACTCTTCTAAGCCCTTTGCGAGCTCGGTGAGGTTCGGCTCGATCATACGGATGAGGAAGGCCTCGACTTGGGGGGCTACACGGCGCGCCAGGAACGCAGGCACGCCGGGCAGGCGCTCAGGGTACACCTGCAACGAACCTGTGATCCGCACGCAACTCGTGTGCTCGGGGTCCTCGGGCGCAGGCAGGAAAAAGTTCGTACCGTGACATTCGTACAAGTTGCTCGCGGCACGATACACGGGCTCCTGACGCCATTCGACCTTGTACTCCCGCGGCACCCAGAGGGCATGGTCGAACCACTGGTACATTTCTTCCGAGAGAAACGGCCGCACCACCGCGGGCACGCGATCGACCTTGGCATGCCAGCGGCGCAAAATCTCCCAACATCCGTCGCGCCGCTTCTTCTTTTCGAGGGTTTCGATTGCCTCGATGTTCGGCAGAAACGGAACGATTGCCTCCATGCGCTCGATCATCGTCTCGAGCAGCAACGGAGCGGGATACCGAACGCGGCTTTCCTTTGCGAACTCCATGGACCCGTCGTCAGCCCTTCTCGTGTACCATACTGGTCGCCTCGAGTGGAACCCGTCGAGGAGCGTCCGCCGCCGGGAGGGCAAGAATCATCGATAGAGGTGTACAGAACCGATCCTTGCCCCGTGCCGCGTGCAAATGTGTGCATGCCGGCTGAACGAACTTGTGCACTGTGCGCTGCGTGAAACGGCGTGTGTGCAGGCGCCACCGTGGCACGCGGCTTGCCGTCCCTACTCCCCAGTTTTCTTTGGAGGAGGAGCGGATGCGGTTGTTGGTTCGAGGCAAATGGCTCAAGGATCAGCGGCGTTGGAGCATGGTGGTGCCGTTGCCGGACCCCGAGAAGCAGGGGAAACGTGTAGAGGAGGAGCAGCGGAAGCAGCCGCTCGGAAAACCGCAAGTGGTGCCGCTACGCCCGGGCACCCGGAAGCGGCCGTAACGGCGCGCAGCCGAGTAACTGCCTGCGCTCGAGGTACGGCGGGGCGAACACCCTCGCTTCCGTTCCCCCGCCGTTTTCGGCGCAGGAGGGAGACCCGCCGTATTGCTCTTCAACCTGTCGCAGTTGCTCGGGTTTCCGATTCGCTCGGTGCGTAGATCCGTTGCCGCTCCAGATAGGCCTTGCGCACAAGTTCCACGTCGCGCAGGAACGGCTCCAGCTCGGAAAGCAACAGGGCTTGCGGACCATCGCACAAGGCTTCTTCTGGGCGGGGGTGAAAATCCACGAGCACCATGTTCGCCCCGGCGATGATTCCCTGCGCGGTGACGTGTGCGATGTCCAAGATGCCGTCGGGCGCCATCGTCTTCTTGCCCACGGAGTGAGAAGGATCGATGCACACCGGCAACCGGGTGAGCCGCTTGACCACAGGTACGTGGGCAAAATCCACGAAGTTCCGATGCGGGTCGCCAAGGTGGGTTTTCATCCCGCGCAAGCAAAATACAATGCGATGGTTCCCAGCGGTCGCCAAGTATTCGCAAGCGTTCAGCGACTCGTCGAGGGTGATGCCCATGCCGCGTTTGAACAAAATGGGGAAATCCTGCTGCTGCCCCACAGCCTTCAGCAGCTCGAAATTTTGCGCGTTCCGAGTTCCAATTTGCAGCATGACCCCGGTCGGGTTTCCCGCTGCCGCTAACGCGTTGCGGATTTCGTCGACGTGCGACTCGTGAGTCACCTCCATCGCGATGATTTTGATGCCGTACTTGCCGGCCAGCTCGAAGACGTAGGGCAAGCAATGTTTTCCGTGACCCTGAAAGTCGTAGGGGCTCGTGCGCGGCTTGTACGCGCCAGCTCGGGTCGTCGTGAGACCGACGTCCCGCAGGGCGCGAAACATCGCTTCCACGTTCTCCCGAGTGTCTACAGCACAAAGCCCAGCGAATACGTGGAACGTATCCTGGGTGAAACGGATTCCATTGTATTCGAAGCCCACGACCTCTGCTTGTCCTTCGTGCCGCCCGATGGCGCGGTAGCGCTCCCGAATGCGGATGACTTTCTCCACCGCTTCCATTTCCTCGAACGGCTCCACGGGCACGGAGGTGGTGGGACCGAGCAAGTACACTTCCGTAAGCACGCGTGTGGCGCCTTGGATCCGGCGGACCTCGGCGCGCACGTTGGGGTAGCGCTCTGCAAGTTTCACTACCTCTTGCACGGCGGGCGAATCGGGTTCGAGGTCGGCCTTCATCACGATGATCATATTTGCGCGTTCCTCCAGAACGACCACTGAGTACCGTTAGCGAGTTCGAGCCTTGTGACGCAAGCAGTTCGGGCAGGCGCAAGTCCGAGCCCGATCGGTCGCGCCACACGGGGCCAGAGGCGAGTTTCCAACGTGTCACCCCGTTCCGTTGATTCTGGAGTCGAGCGTCGTGGGGAGGCCGCGCACGCGTCGCCGCGTGCATGAATGGCGCCGAAACCGCGCGTACGACGGGCGGTCAGAACGCGTACTCGAGTTGTACGGAGTAAATCACGTCCGCGCGGAGGCCATCGCGATTGAGCGGCAGCTGCACGTTGCCGGCTGCAACCCATTGGCCGAAAGGGTTGAGCTTGAAGCCAAGGGCGCTTTGAATCACGTTGTCGTTCACGCCGTCGCGCCAGTCGTCGTGGAACCCCAGCACGTCAGCGGCCAATGTGAGCCACGGCGCCGCCATCCAATCGGTGCCAGCCACCCATTGGGCCTGGCTCACATCGCGCCGGCTGCGGAGGGCGTAGCCGAGATTGAGGTGCGGCTCCCAGTTGCCAAGTTGCTTCGAGAGGATCAGCCAAGGCGTCAACGTGGGGTCGTGAAAGCCAAGCAAATCCGCCGCACGACCGGTCGGCAACGTCGTCACTTGGGCCAAAGCGACGTTGGCCCAAGCGAAGTTTCCGAGGTGCCATTTGGTTCGGAGATACACGTCGCCAGTACCAAACGCGCTGGCGTCGAAGCCATCGCGCGCGCACAGGAACTCGCCCGGACACGAGCCGAGGTTGTCGACGACAACCCCTTTTTGATCCACCGTGAAGAAGGCACCTCCGTCGTTGTGCGGGTCGCGAATGACCGCCGTTGCATCCGCACGCATCCGTGCGCGGGCGAACGACAAGCTCAGGCTCACATCGATGTTGTCCGTGAGGCCATATGCGGCGGTCAGAAACCACAGGTCGAAGCCGAGTCGGAGGGCGAGGTTCGTCTCGAGAATGTTATCTTCCGCGCGCACACGATCCTCGTCGGGCAGCTCCGCCAGAAAGCCAGCGGAGAGCGCTGGTTGAGCTGAGTGCAGGTGTCGCAGCGAGGTTCCCTCCAAGGTGTCGAAGTCAATCCGCGTGTACGAAAATCCGAGCGAAATGGTTCCCTTGCCTAGCGTCGTTGCACGTTCTGCCAAGTTCGGCCCTAGACTTTGCGACCGCCGCACGTAACTCTCGGAAGCGTCGTCGAACTCGAAGCGAAAGGCTCCGGTTGCCGAAGGCGGCGGCACTTGCGCGCGCGCGGTTGCCAGTGCTGCCGAAAGTGCCCGAAACTGATCGGCCACTCGGGGCTGTTGCACGTCGTTGAAGGCCCGCGGCGTAATGGATGTGCGGAACACTCCCCCGAAGAGCTGAGGAATGCGCTCGCCCAGCGGTTGCGCGCGGGCGGAACCGGCCAGGGCAACGAACCAGGCAAGGAACGTCAAGCAAGCGGTGCGTCGCCCAAGTCCCCAACTTGGGACGGGGAAGCCGACCGTGGCCCGCAACGCGCTTACCGAGCGAAAGAGCATCCCTGTGTCTCGTTCACGGCTTGCCCGCAATGAGCCACCCTCGCGGCGTGAACACCAAGCGGCGGGTGAGCCGCACTTCCAAAGTAACCGGCTTCCCCGTTTGGCGGTCCACAAATTTGTCTCTCCTCAGGAACGACACGACCAGCTCCTCGCCTTGGCGCTCCGCCCACACGTCCTCGATTTCCACCTGAAGATCCGCGGCATTGTCCAGATATCGGGCCAGGGTCGCTCGCCGATCGGCGGGGAAGTCGACGTACAAGCGCGCAAAGGCTTCGAGATCCTTAGCCGATAGCGCGCGGCGGTACTGTTCGAGAACGGCAAGCGCTTCGTGCAGTGGGGGCGCGGGCGTTTCCTCCGCCCAAGCAGGAGCGGCAAGTCCGAACACACGCCACGGTTGTTGCCACAGGGAACTCTTGCGCGGAAGCCGCCGCGGTGCCGTGGGGGTGGCCGGACGCGCAGGAGAGGGGCGAGGCTCGAGTTCGCCTTCGCTTTCGAGCAGCAACCGCAGAGCGTCGAGGTTGCTCTTTTCGCTTCCGCTGCCAGTTTCCGCAGGGACGGCAATGTGCATTCGACGCAGCAAGCTGAACACGAGCTGCCGCTGCAGGGTAAAAAAATCGTCCAGCGATCCTTGAACGCTATCGGATCCTTCCTGCAAGCCAGAACGGCTGTAGACGATGTGCGCATCGATGCGGATTTCGTTGCCGACGATGCTGAACGACCCGGTCACGAGTCGCTCGATCCCAAGCTGTCGCGCCACGCCGAGCAAATCTCCCGAGCGCTGCGCGAGGGCACGGTCGATCAGCTCGGGTGCGTACACTTGTAGCGCTTTGACTTTGCTGAGTTCGGTGTTGAAGGCCGTGCGCAAGGCGACCCCGACCCAATCGTGCTGGGGGTCGGAACGGAGATTCTGAAAGGTGAGCACCGCCACGGAGTTGCTCGCCGCTTGGCTGGCGAATGGGTCTGGTGAGCTCCCTGCACCCGTGCGCGCAGGTGTGGGCAGAGCGGCGGAACCCAAGCGCACAGCAGCAAACGTGAAGTCGCTGCCCTCCACCTTGGAATACGGGTGCTGCCGCCCGTTGGTGAGGCTCGCCACCGTTCGGGTCACGTAGCCGAACAGTTCGGTCACGGTGATTTCGCGATTGCCGTCGATATCCGCAGCACCGGCAAGACCTTGGAGAATCGCGTACGTGAACGCGCCCTGTTGCAAGTCGGCGCGCTCCTCCGACTCCTCCCCAGGTTTGCTTGCTGCGAGCAAGAAGAAGCCCTCGCCAGTGTTCAGTCGTGCTGCGGGGTCGTCGAGTGCTTCGAGGTGGGGCGAGGCTGCTCGCAAGGCACCGGCGTGGCACGTGTCGAGCATGACCAACACCGCGCGAGCGCTGCGCCGCACGACCCGTAGCATCTCGTCCAGGTCGGTCATGCGGAGCCCGGCGCTGGCGTAATTCGTCGTTGTCGCCGTGGCTGGCAAAAAGTAGTAGCTGCCCGTGGAGCGGTCTTGCACTCCATGCCCTGCAAGGAACAGCACGGCAACGTCGTTCGGCCGGGCACTCCCGAGGAACTGCGTCATACTCTCGATGATGGCTTCGCGGGTGACTTCCTCGTCGAGCAACACCCGAGTGTGCACGGTCCGATAGAGACTCCCGCCAGCTTGCCGCTCGAGGGCAGCCGCGATGGCCCGCGCGTCCGCCGCGGCAAAACGAAGGCGCAGCTCGGGCTGGGCGTACCGGCTCACGCCAATGGCTAGTAGCCAAAGCTCCCCGGGCGGCGATGCTGCCACGGTTTGGGCCTGTGTCTTCACCGGTCCCGCCGGTGGAAGCGATCCGACTTGGCACAGCAACCAAACCACGACAAACGACAACGCAGACCAACCTGCTCGAGGAATCCGCGGCTGCGAGCCCGCAAACCACCGCCGAACGACGGTTCGCCAGCCTGAGCCAAACCACAGCAGGCGAAAGGAATATGAAGAAAATTGCACTGGCGGCGCGTCCCCAAGCAATAAAAGGCGCGTTTGTCGCATCCTATCGTTCCGCCAGTTTGACGAGACCTGCAAGGGAGCGCTCATGCTAAGCACGCAAAACATGGCGTTGCAACGCGAATCTTCGCTCGCTTCCGAGCCGAGATCGCGCGCCCGCGAGGCGTTGCGCGCTCGCCGTGCGGGGCTAGACGGTGGGACGGTGATGCCGGAACAAATCGGTGCCGAGGAGGACCGCGCCTTGGTGCAGCGGTGCCTGGATGGGAACGCGCAGGCGATTCGGGAATTTCAGGAGAAGTTCGGCGAACTGATTTACAACTTTCCCTTGCGCGCGTATCGGCTGCCAGCGGACCAAGCCGGCGATTTCTACGTGTTCGTGTTCGAGGGCGGCCGCTTGTTCCGACGGTTGCGCACGTACGCCGGAAGAGTGCCGTTGCGCAGTTACTTGGCGGGTTTCGTGTTGGACCACCTGGTCCTCGAGTGGAAACGCGCGGAACGCGCGGCGGAAACGATTTCGCTCGACGCCGTGAGCGAGGCCGAGCTGCACCGTGCCATTGCGCAGCAGGAACCCGACGGTGCCTCCTTCGAGGCGCGCCGGTCGTGGGAGCAGGCCTTGCGAGAACTCTCGCCACAAAAGGCGCTGTTGTTGAAGCTGCTCCACGTGGAAGACGCGGACTTTACGCCCGAGGAGATTCGTTCTTTGGCGCGAGCAAGCGGAAAGAGCATTGCCGAAGTGATCGACGCGGTCGAGCGCTTACGCGGCCTCGTGCGGCAACGCGAAGCCACGCTGCGCCGTCTCGATGACCAACTCGAGTCGGTACAAGGCTGGATTCGTTTGTACCACCGCCGGCTCGCTCGGCTGCGTGCCGACGCTGCCCGGCTGGCTCCCGGTACGGCCGCTGCCGAGCGTGTGCATGCGGAATGTCGGGAACTGGAGCGCAAGTTGGTGTGGCGCGAAAACCAGCGCGAGCGCTTGCGCCAGCAGTTGCAGGCCCGCAAGGTGACCGCGCCGTACAAGGAAATTGCCCGACTGTTGGGGACCACGGTGGGCAACGTTGCCTCGCAGATTTTGCGCGTGCGCAAAGAGGTAGCCCGTCATCTCGGTGGATTGGCCGCCTTGCCGCGCGACCCCAATCGAGGAGCCGAAAAATGAACGACACGATTGCACACGAATGCCCAGACGAAGAGTTGTTGTTGGCTTACGGTTTGCGCCTGCTCGACGGGCCAGGTACAGCCGAAATGGAACAGCACCTCGCGAGCTGCGATGCGTGCATCGCTGCCTTGGCGCTGGCGAAGCACCGCCTGCAGGTGGTCAGCGATTGCTTGACGCCCGTGCCACGCGAGGTAGCCGAAAAGGTAGCGGCCACCCCCCACCGTGCGGCTGCTACATCGGCGGGCGGCGCGCCAGCGCTGCAAACTGCGCGGCGTGCTCGCCTGCCGATTCCCCCCAGGTGGTCGTGGCCTTTGGCCCTGGCGGCTGGACTCCTTCTCGTAGTGGGAGTGCAAGTCCGGCCGTGGCCTAGTTCCGATGCGAGCGAGCGGACGACGCGGGCGATCGCGGTGCGCAATACCCTCGAGGTTTCCGCGCGCACAGCGGTGGTTCGCAAAGAGCCCCACCCGCGAGCCGAGGTGGTGGCTACCTTGCGCCGAGGCGATACGGTCACGATTGGAAGCGAGGAGCGAGAATGGTATCGGGTGTCGCTGCCTGATGGCACGGTAGGATGGGTCGAGCAGGACGCGTTCCGTTGAGTCAGAAATGCGGGCGACTTTGCCTGCGCGCACAGCGGTGGTCGGTGGCAGTAGCCTTCGGGTTTGTCCTGCTGGCAACCGCACAACCTCCAGCAGCGGCGGACGATGTGGTCTTGCTCCAGTGCGGGCAGCCGGTCTTGGGCTTTTTGGGCCGCGACGAGCGGGAGCAAGAATTTCAGTTGCGGAATCTGTCCGGTGTAGCCGCCACGGTCGTGATCGACGTGGCCGACAGCTCGGGCACGCTCGACTTGCTCAAATTGCGCGTAGGGGATGCAGCAACGTGCAACGGTTCGGCCGCTGTGCGGGTGCGCCCTGGCGAGGACATCGAGGCCAAGGTGTCGGATTGCATCGGGCGCGACACGGGCCAGTTCGTGATCACCGCCTCCGTGGTTTCCGGCGGGCCGGCGAATTGCGCCAAGCCGTTGCCGTGCGGCAGTGTGCCCTTCGTGCGCCGCTTTGGTGTCGCCGGGGAGACGCAGGCATATTCTTTCCTCGCGCGCGCTGGCGACTCCATCGATGTCTGGGCTGGGCGCGGATTGCCCCGAGCAGGGGAGCAGCGCATGCGGTTGCGGTTGTTCGGACCCGACGGCAGGCCCCTGGGCCGTGGCGACTCGTGCGGAGGGCAGCTCTCCCTGCGGGCGCCGGTGACCGGCCAGTACACGGTTCTGGTGAGCGCTTGTGGCAAGGCCGAGGCCGGCGTGTACTGGCTTGCGTTCGACAGCCCTGCGTGTCCCTCCGGACCCGAGATCACGTACTTGGGTTTGGCCTCGGCAAGCGGGTCACCGATTCGGCCCGCCGATTACGACGCCGAAGGTCGCCCGATCTACCGACTCGACCACGGCTCCGGATTCATCCTCGTGATCGAGGGGAAGCAAGGCCGAAACGGCGTGCCTCCAGGCTTGACCGCTTCTCGCGCCGTGGAGGGCGGGGACACCTCGTGGCCCGACTTGCAAGTTCTGGTATCTCGGCCACTCGGCGACGGAAACCCCGCGCTCTGCGATGTGCGTCGCCCGAACCTCGGTGGTGTTCCTGCGTCGCCAACGCTGGAGTTTCTCGACCAGCCGGGCATCATTCGCGCGGCGAACGACTTTGGCTGCCGGGTGGACGATGGTACCGGCAACCCGCTTGGCCGTTCGGACCCCGAGTTTGCATGCACCTCGTTTCCCGACGGGAGTTTTCATTTCGTTGCCCCGGGAAGCAATGTGCAGTTTTGTGCCGTGATCTCTGCACCGTGGGCTTTTCGTCCCGGTCAAACCATTGTCAAAGCCCGATTGCGCGACGAGGCGGGCAACGTCGGCTGGCCACGGGAGATGATCGTGGAGGTCGCGGGAGCGCCTCCGCCGGTTTGTGTTGGCGACTGCAATGGCGACGGGGTGGTCACCGTGGACGAGGTGGTGCTGGGTGTGCGCGCGGCGCTCGGCGAAGAGGCGGTGAGTCGCTGCGCCGCCATGGATCGCGATACCGATGGAACCATTACGATCGACGAGATCCTGCTTGCCGTAACCCATGCGCTCGCCGGTTGCCCCCAGTAGGCCCGAACAAACCGGATGTTGGATGCGGGTGGCGGGCGTTCCCAGCGCGCCGACATGGGCAACAGCACGACCATGAACGTGTAGGGGCGAGCCGGCTGCTCGCCCGTGGTGCGTCGTGGTACGGGGGGACGAGCACGACGCACCGCGTCGCCCGCGCAAACAGCTTCGGGGCTCAACGCGAAGCAAACGGCACCCGTGATCGATGCCGCTTAGCTTTTGGCGCGCTGCCCTTTTAGGGCCATGGTCAGCGCATCGCGCATGACTTCGACGGGCGGGCGGCGACCGGTCCATAACCGGAACGCCCCCGCCCCTTGGTAAAGGAGCATTTCCGTACCGTCGATCGTGAGTCGCCCCGCCGCTTGTGCGCGTCCGAGAAATTCGGTGCGGCGGCCGTACACGAGGTCGAAAAACACGCACTCTGCAGGCGTGGCATCCACGTTCAGGGGGAAAAAGCCCTCGCCGTGCAAACCCACGGACGTCGTGTTTACGACAAGCCGCACGTGTGCGAGCAGTCGAGGATCCTCCAGCGCGCCGAGATCGTGAACGTCGATGAAAAACGTCGGAGTTCCGAGCTGGCGTGCAACTCGTCGGGCGCGGGCGACGGTGCGGTTAGCCAGAATCACGCGCCGCACGCCGGCTTGTTCCAACGCGACCAGTACCGCTCGGGCAGCTCCCCCGGCACCAACGACCATCGCGGAAGCACCCCGCAATCGTACCGCACGCAAGGCCTGGCGCACGCCATAAACGTCCGTATTCTCCCCCCAAAGCTGCCCGCTGCGATGTACGATGGTGTTCACTGCACCCACCCGCCGAGCAAGTTCGCTCGAGCCGTCCAAGTATCGCAGCACGGCTTCTTTGTGCGGTACGGTTACGTTCACACCGGCAATGCCAAGCGCACGGAGGCCGCGGATCGCCTGGCCGAGCGACGTGGGGGCGACAGGGAACGGAACGTACACCCAGTCCATTGCCAGTGCCGAGAATGCGGCGTTGTGCATTGCAGGAGAAAGCGAATGGGCCACCGGGTCGCCGATGATTCCCACGACGCGGGTGGAGCCGCGCACACGGAGCCTGGCGCGCTCGACTCCAGCGTTACGCGGAGGAGGCGCTGCGGATCGGGGCGTCATACCGGCACATGCTCCGCTTCGCCAACGCCGGGCGGTTCGCTAGTCGCCGTGTGCTGCTTGGCTCGCGGCGAGGGCAGCGTGAGCAGCCGCGAGGCGGGCGATGGGAACCCGGTACGGCGAGCACGAGACGTAGTCTAGCTGCAAGTAGTGGCAAAACTTCACTGTTGCCGGGTCGCCCCCGTGCTCCCCACAAATTCCGATCTTCAGTTTCGGACTCACTTGGCGGCCTTTCTCCACTGCGATGCGCATGAGCCCGCCCACACCGGGCACGTCGAGCGACTCGAACGGGTCGCGCGGGTAAATCTCGAACTCCCCTACGTACCGGGCCAGGAACCTCCCCGCATCGTCACGCGACATGCCGAGGGTGGTTTGCGTGAGGTCGTTGGTACCAAAGGAGAAGAATTCCGCCACTTGGGCGATTTCGTCGGCCGTTACCGCAGCGCGCGGCACTTCGACCATCGTTCCGATGTGGTAGCGAAGCTTCACGCCCCGCTCTCGCGCAACTTCTGCGGCCACGCGGCGAATCAAGTTGGCTTGCAGCTCCAATTCTTTCCGATGGCCGACCAGTGGCACCATGATCTCCGGAAGTACGGGGATGCCAGCTTGCGTCACGTTGGCTGCTGCCTCGAAGATGGCGCGTGCCTGCATTTCCGTAATTTCCGGATACGCGATGCCCAATCGGCAGCCGCGGAACCCCAGCATCGGATTGAATTCGTGAAGTGCCTCTACGCGCGCTCGGACACGCTCGAAGGGAATCCCGAGTTCTTCGGCCAACGCTCGCTGGCCGGCTTCATCGTGCGGCAGAAACTCGTGCAAGGGAGGATCGAGCGTACGGATGGTCACGGGCCGCCCTTGCATGACCCGGAAAATCGCCTCGAAGTCGCTGCGCTGCAGCGGGAGGAGCTTGGCCAAGGCCGCTCGGCGCTCCTCCGGGGTTTCCGCCAAAATCATTTGCCGCATGGGGCCGATCTTCCCCTCCCCGAAAAACATATGCTCCGTGCGGCAAAGACCGATCCCCTCCGCGCCAAACGCGAGCGCCTGCGCACACTGTTCCGCCAGGTCTGCGTTGGCCCAAACGCCGAGCTTGCGCTCGCGGTCGGCCCAGCTCATGAACTGGGCAAATTGCTGGTAGAGGGACGAGTCGTCGGGAGAGAGGGTTTTCTCCACCAGCACACGCACGACCTCGCTCGGTTGGGTGGCGATTTCCCCGGCAAACACTTCCCCGGTGGTTCCGTCGATCGCGATTGCGTCGCCCGTACGCAGCACGTGCGTGGTTCCTGCAACGCGCATCTCTCCGGCTGCGTAGTCGATTTGCAAGGCCTCGCAACCGACCACACACACCTTGCCCATTTGTCGGCCCACCAACGCCGCATGCGAGGTCATGCCCCCCCGCGCCGTCAGGATGCCTTCGGCCGCGGCCATGCCGCGAATATCTTCGGGAGAGGTTTCGATGCGCACGAGAATGACCTTCTCGCCCCGCGCTTTCGCGGCTTCGGCATCGTCGGCGTGAAAGTAAATGCGTCCGCTGGCAGCACCTGGGCCCGCGTTGAGTCCTTTTGCAAGCAGCCGATTCTCCGCAATTGCTTGCTCTTTCGCTGAGGGAACGAACGTGGGTCGCAACAGTTGCTCGAGTTGCTCCGGCGCGACGCGCAGCAGCGCCTCGCGTGCGGGGATCAAGCGCTCGCGCACCATGTCCACCGCAATGCGCAAAGCCGCCACGCCGGTCCGCTTGCCCACGCGACACTGCAGCATGTACAGCTTGCCGCGCTCGATGGTGAATTCGATGTCCATCATGTCGCGGTAGTGCCGCTCGAGAATCCGCCGAATGCGGAGGAGTTCCTTGTAGGCCCGCGGATTTTCTTGCTCGAGCGCAGCAATGGGGATGGGCGTGCGAATGCCGGCCACCACGTCTTCGCCCTGCGCGTTCATCAGGAACTCGCCGTACAGCACGTTTTCTCCCGTCGACGGGTCGCGGGTAAAGGCCACGCCAGTGCCCGAATCGTCGCCAAGGTTGCCAAACACCATGGACTGAACGTTGACCGCAGTTCCCCATTCTTCCGGGATGTTGTTCAGCTTCCGGTACACGATGGCCCGCTCGTTCATCCAGGAGCCAAAGACCGCACCGATGGCTCCCCAGAGCTGCTCTTGCGGGTCCTCGGGAAACTCGATGCCCAGGCGCTCGCGGATGGCTTGCTTGAACTCGGCAACCAGCTCGCGCAGATCGGCAGCCGTGAGTTCGGTGTCGAGTTTGACTCCGCGGGCTTCTTTCTTGCGCTGCAAAATGGCTTCGAATGGATCGATCTCGGTCTTGCTTTGCGGTTTGAGGCCGAGAACGACGTCACCGTACATGGCGACAAAGCGACGATACGCATCGTAGGCAAAGCGCTCGTTGCCGCTCATTTTGATGAGCCCTTGGACGGTCAGGTCGTTGAGCCCGAGGTTCAGAACCGTATCCATCATTCCGGGCATCGAAGCACGTGCTCCGGAACGGACGGAGACCAAGAGCGGATTGTCGGGATCGCCAAAGCGGCGGCCGACAAGTTGCTCCACGCGCGCGAGGGCTCGCTCGACTTCTTCTTTCAGCCCGGGCGGATACGTCCGGTTGTGGCTGTAGTAGTACGTGCACACTTCCGTGGTGATGGTGAAGCCGGGAGGCACCGGCAGGCCGAGGCCAGCCATTTCAGCCAAGTTCGCGCCCTTGCCCCCGAGGAGGTCCTTCATTTGGGCGTTCCCCTCGGCGCGCCCGCCGCCGAAAAAGTACACGAATCGCTGCTGTGGCTGCGCTTGCCGCGCTGGTTTGCGCAGCGGTCCAGCCGGCTGGGCACGGTCTAACGCGGCCACTGCGCGCGTGTGGCTGCGTGCAGCCTGTTTTTTTGCCGCCGGTTTTTTCTTCGCGGGCGCAGCCTTCACCCGGCGAGCCTGCGACCGTTCCTTGTTCGTTCCTCGTTTGCCACGGTTGCGTTTCATGATCCAATCCGCCTTTCCAACTCCTCCACGAGTCGATCGATGGGGATCCGTTCTTGTTGCATCGTATCGCGATCGCGCAACGTCACGGTGCCGTCCTGCATCGTTTGGTGATCGATGGTCACGCCAAACGGTGTGCCGATTTCGTCTTGGCGGCGGTAGCGGCGCCCGATGGAGCCGGCTTGGTCGTACTGCACCGTAAAGTGCTGTCGCAACAAATCGGCAACTTCGAGCGCTTTTTCCGGTTGGCCGTCTTTCCGGAGCAACGGGAAAACGGCCACTTTGACGGGTGCGATGCGCGGATGAAAGCGCAGGACCACTCGTGGCTCGCCGTCGGCAATGTCTTCGTCATAAGCGTCCACCAGGAATGCCAGCGTTGCGCGGTCGGCTCCTGCTGCCGGCTCGATCACGTAGGGATAGAAGCGTTCTTTGGTTTCCTCGTCGTAGTAGCTTAGGTCCTTCCCGCTGTACTCCGCATGCCGCCGCAAATCGAAGTCGGTGCGGTTCGCGATGCCTTCCAACTCGGCCCAGCCGAACGGGAAGTGGTATTCCACGTCCACGCAGGCCTTCGCGTAATGCGCGAGTTCGTCACGCTCGTGCTCCCGCAAGCGCAAGTTTTCCCGCCGGATCCCGTACTTCACGTACCACTCGAGGCGTTGTTCCCGCCAGTATTCGTACCATTGCTCGTCCTCGCCAGGCCGCACGAAAAACTCCATTTCCATTTGCTCGAATTCGCGCGTGCGGAACAGGAAGTTGCCCGGCGTGATCTCGTTGCGGAACGACTTGCCAATTTGCGCAATCCCGAAGGGAATCTTTTGCCGGGAAGCGTTCAACACGTTGAGAAAGTTCACGAAGATGCCTTGTGCGGTTTCCGGGCGCATGAACACGATGCTTGCTGTGTCTTCCACCGGGCCCATGAAGGTTTTGAACATCAAATTGAACTGCCGTGCTTCCGTGAGTTCTCCCTCGCACTCGCCGGGGTGCTTGGAAGGTTTGCGCGGGCATTGCGCGTCCATCAGCTTGTCCGCCCGGAAGCGCTCCTTGCACAATTTGCAGTCCACCAGGGGATCGGTGAATCCGGCCACGTGGCCAGAGGCCTCCCAAACCCGCGGGTGCATCAGGATGGAGCAGTCGATCCCGACGATGTCGCGGCGGCGCATGACCATGTCGCGCCACCACGCATCCTTCACGTTTCGCTTGAGCTCCACGCCAATCGGCCCGTAGTCCCAGCAGCTTGCCAAGCCGCCGTAAATTTCGCTCGACTGAAATGCGAAACCCCGCCGCTTGGCGAGGTTTACGATTTTTTCCATTGTGACCGGTCGACTCATTGTCCGACCCGAATACAGTTACCACCCCAGAGAATCAACGTTGCTCGGGCCGGGTTTGCAATTGCGTTGGCTTCGGCGCAATGTACGGGTCATGCGTACGCACAGGCAACTGTTGGTGGGCCCGTTGCTGGCGCCGGTGCTTTTGCTGAGCGCTGCGGCTGCCTTCGGGGCGGTTACCCCGATCACGCAGCGGTTGTTCGAGCCCGTCGTGGGCGACGTGGCCGGCGATACCAACGCCGATGGCCGCGCCACCGCGGCCGACGTGGTGGGCAAGGTGCTTGGCTCGTCGAACCCGACAGAAGACGGTCCGTACGGCACGGGGTGGCGGCGACTGGACTTGTCCAAACCTTCGGAAACAGACCCCCAAGTCACGCGCCGGTTGCTCACGAGCGTGTGGTACCCGGCGGCGCCGGGCACCTTCCCGAGCGATACCCTGCCGGGAGGCCAGCCACAGGCGCCGTTTGCCGAGGCGGCCGAAGGGCCTCGGCCGTTGTTGCTCTTTTCGCACGGTTCGTGCGGGTTCGACCGCCAATCGATTTTTCTCGTGCGCCGGCTGGCTACTTGGGGGTTCGTCGTTGCCGCCCCTCCGCACCCCGGGAATACCACGTCCGAGTTCCAAACCTGTATGACCCCGGCTGTCCTGGCCGACTCGTTCGTGAACCGGCCCGCCGATATGGTGTTCGTGCTCGACAAACTGCTGGAAGAAAATGCCAAGCCCGACTCGTTTTGGTACGGCCGCATCGATCCCACCCGTGTCGGCGTGCTGGGACACTCGTTTGGCGGTCTGACCACATTGCGGGTGTTGGCCCGCGACCCGCGCTTTGTGGCCGGACTGGCCTTGGCTCCAGTGGTGCGCACGATTCAGGACGAGGTGCGTACCATCGTCCAACCCACGATGATCCAAGTCGGGACACTCGACGGTCTTCTGGCTGATGCACGGCTCGGGTACGACTTGCTGTCGGCGCCCCGAATGCTCGTGGAAATCGAGCGCATGACGCATTCGCCGTTTTCCGATTTTTGCCTCGAATGCACGCCCACGAGCCTGACAGTCGAGCAAGCTCACTTGTTTGCCCTCCGCTTTGCCATTCCGTTCTTGCTCGAAACGGTGGCCCAAGATGCTCGCTTTTCCGCTTTCTTGGTCCCTGCCTCCGTTCCTCCGGGAGTGCGCTTCTTTTCTGGCGAAAATCGCACGACAAACTAAGTCCGGTTCGGCACCGATTCGATTTGCCTGGGGTTGAGGGGTGATCCGGGGCTCGCTGCATAAGCGGGGGTACCGCGCGCGCCGAGGCCAGGGTGAGGAAAACCTGTGCGCGACGGGTCTACATGAGACCTAGAAATCGTCGTGCAGCAAGAACAATCCTTTGCGCATCCATCGCGGTTCTTTGCGATTCACGGTTGACAAAGGATCGGCGTTGGCTGCCTTAGACGAAAGGCATGGTTCGATACCGAGTGGTGAGAAAACAGGTAGGGCGTGTCCAAGATTTCGTGTTGCTCGCCCTGCTTCTGGTTGACTTCGTTCGGGGCGCAGAGGCGGCCATGCTCGAGGTGCCCACTTCGTACCCCACGATTCAAAGTGCGCTGGACGCAGCGCAGCCCGGCGACACCATCGTCGTTCGTGCTGGCGTGTACTTCGAAAAGCTCCGCGTGACTCAAGGAGGGAGTCCTGGCTCGTTCGTGACGTTGCAGGCCCACCCCGGGGAGACCGTTGTACTCGACGGAACCGGCGTGCCGGGCGCGAATATGATCGCGATCGAGTCGAAGAGCTGGGTGCGCATCCAAGGCTTCGAAATTCGGAACAATTTGAACGTTCGCGACGGGTCGGGAATTCGCATCACCGGTAGTGGCTCCCATATCGAGATCCGCCAAAATCGGATTCATGACATGCGGGGACGGAATGCGATGGGTATCACCGTTTACGGAACGCAAGCGCAGCCGCTTTCTGATCTCGTGATCGATGGCAACGAGATCTTCGACTGTGAGCCTGCGCCAAGCGAAGCCCTCGTGTTGAACGGGAACGTGACCAACTTCAGTGTGACCAACAATTTCGTGCACGACGTGAACAACATCGGCATCGATCTGATCGGAGGCGAGAGGGGCATTCAGCCCGACCCGGCGAAGGTCGCTCGGCTGGGGGTGGTGCGGGGGAACCGCGTGCTCAGAGCACGCTCGATTTATGGCGATGGATTCGCCGCAGGCATTTACGTCGATGGCGGGCAAGATATCACGATTGAGAACAACTTCGTTGCTCAGTGCGACTTAGGGATCGAGGTGGGTGCAGAAAATGCGGGCATCGTGGCGCGTAACATCACAGTGCGCAGCAATGTATTGATGCGCAACGACAAAGCGGGGCTCGCCTTCGGTGGCTATGCCCCCCAGGTCGGCCGCGTGGAGAACTGCTTGTTCGAAAACAACACCCTGTACCAGAACGAGCAGCTCTGGAGCGGTTTTGGCGAAATCTGGATTCAGTGGGCAACGAACAACGTGGTACGCAACAATTTGGTGGTTGCGGGGCGGCAAAATTTGCTGCTGACAACTTCGCCCGGTGCGACAGCAAACCTGATCGACTTCAATTTGTGGTTTGGCCCGTCGAGTGCCGGGCAAAGCCGCTGGGTGTGGCAGGGCAACGAAGTGATCGGCTTTGCCGCGTATCGCGCCGCATCGGGCCAAGACGGGCACTCGGTGTTTGCCGATCCTTTGCTTTGGGCGCCACAACAAGGCGACATGCACCTTGATGCGGCATCGCCAGCGGTGGACGGGGGCGACCCGGCAACGAGTGTGGCTTTCGGAAGCGTGGACCTCGACGGGGCGCCAAGGCAAATGGGCGCACGTGTCGACATCGGCGCCGACGAATTCACGTGCGGCAACGGTACACTCGAACCGGGAGAGAGCTGCGACGATGGTAATTTGGTGGATTGCGACGGTTGCGATCGCAACTGCACTGCTTCGTCCGTGTGCGGGAATCGGGTCGTCTGTGCGCCGGAACAGTGCGACGACGGCAATACCAGCGGGGGCGACTGCTGTTCCGCAACCTGTACGTTCGAACCAGCCGGAAGCCCATGCTCCGACGGTGTGCTGTGCACAGCACCCGACCAGTGCGACGGCGGCGGCGTGTGCACCGGAGCCGCAGTGCCCCTGACGACGGGCTGTCACCAGCTCGTCCGCTCGGGCACCTCGCGTTTGCGCATCGTGGATTTGGCGAACGACCGCCGGGATCTGGTGGAGTGGACATGGCGTGCGGGAACGCCGGTCGCACTCGCAGAATTTGGAGATCCCCGGATCTCCACGGACTATGAGCTGTGCGTGTTCTCCCATACGGCGGGCATGCCCAGCCTGGCCCTCAGCTTGCCCGTACGGGCCGGGGAAGTATGCTCTGGCCGACCGTGCTGGTCGGCAGGCTCTACAGGGTTTGTGTATCGGAGCCGGTGGGGAAACCCGTTCGGTGTCGTAACACTGTCGCTGTATACGAGCTCCGCAGGGAAAGCAGGCCTGCGCTTCCGAGCGCGCGGACCGAAAATTCCGCTGCCTTCGTTGCCGCTGCAACAAGATCCCTCGGTCGTCGTCGAACTGCGAAACTCCGCCGGCTCGTGTTGGCAGGCAACAATGAGCGCACCGGCACTTCGAAGCGATGTCAGCCGCTTCACGGACGTCAACGATTGACCCTCATTTGTGGTCGTTCCACGGTCCGTGGGTCTCGCTGCGAAAGCGCGGTGCTGTTCGCCCCGAGGCGGCACGGCAGCGTTCCCATACCCGAGTGATCGTGACGATGTCGGTGCGGCCTGTTGGGTCGACCTCGGCACTGCTGGGGGTCGCGCAACGAGATGCGTAGTTGCTCCCGTGCCGAAAGGATGTAGGAGCGCAGTTTCCGCGCCCTCGCGCCATGACTGGAATCGCGGGCCCCTGGTCCGACGACCATCGGTCCCGCAGTCGCTGCCTATGCGCGCGCGGACGGGACACGTTGGGTCCAGGTCTGGCAGGGGTGCATCGCCACACGATGCACTGAGCGCGGGGAGACGGGGGCGTCTTCCATGGTCGCTGAGGTGGAGGGACGCTCAGCGGTGAAGGAGACACGATGTGGCGGCACCCATGCGGGGCTGCGGGTCCTCTGGTACGGCAGGCGCGGTTCCGGTAGGGAGGCTCGCCATGTGCAAGCGAGTAGGCCAAGTGCGGCGCGAATGGGTGGTGGTGTTCGGGCTGGTGTGCGTGTTGATGTCTGGCTGCGGATCGGACGGTGAACCGACTTCGACAACTGTGGAGTTGCCGCCGGGCCCGCCGCCAGCGTGCAACCCGCTGGCGGCCGAGTTCGATTGCTTGCTGCCGTTCCCATCGAACGTGTTCCTCGTCGAGGATGCAACGCTTCCCTCGGGCCGCCGGGTAGCCATTCCGGCTACGGCACTTCCTCACGACATTTACGATCGCCCGTTCGATCCTTCGAGGGTTCACGTTGCCGACGGCTTTTCCATGGGCACGCAGATTTTGGCGCTGCTTGGCGACCGGGTTGATACGGCGGCGCTCGCAACGTACGACCCGCGCGAGCCCGGGCGCCTGCTACGGTCGCTCGCGCCCAACAGCCCCACGTTGATTTTGGACGCGGCAACGGGCGAACGAATCTTTCACCTGGTCGATGTGGACCCTCGCGCCAGCGACGACGCGCGGCGCGCATTGGTGTTGCGTCCGCTGGTGCGCCTTTCTCCCCGACATCGTTACGTGGTGGCGCTGCGTCGGTTGGTGAACTCCGAGGGGCGCCTGTTGCCGGCGCCGGCGGGGTTTCGCCAAATTCGCGATCGCCAACTGGCCGATCCAGCGTTGGAACCGCTTGCCCGGTACTACGAACAGCACATCTTCCCGGTGCTCGCGGCAGCCCGGGTCGATCGCCGCGAATTGCAACTTGCTTGGGATTTCACGGTCGAATCCGAGGACCACGTGACGAGCGATTTGCTCGCCATCCGCAACGATGCCTTACAACGCTTCGCGGCGAATCCGGTGCGGGTGGAAATCACCAGTGCGGGCAGCTCCGATCGTCCGGAATTGTCGCGCCGGATCGAAGGGACCATGGAAGTGCCACTGTACATGGAAAGTGCACGCCCTGGAGCCCGCATTGCTCGCGATGCAGCAGGTCGGCCCGTGGCTCGCGGAAGCGTTCGCGTGCCGTTTTTGGTCCTGGTGCCGCGCGTGGCCGAGCGGAGCGATGCGCCGCTTCGCTTGTTGCAGTTCGGGCACGGATTTTTCGGATCCGTGCTGGAAATGGAGCGCGGCTACTTGCCGAAGTTCCTGGAGGAGTACGGCTTTGCCGCGATGGGCACCGAGTGGTGGGGGATGTCGCAGAACGATCTCACGACCGTCGCTGCGGATTTGCTCGGTGATCCAAGTATGGCCATTCGCTTTACCGACCGGGTGCACCAGGCAATGGTGAACTTTCTCGCCCTGGCGGCGGCGCGCGAGCAAATCTTCGCCCAGGGCGAACTCCAGCGTGGTGGGATGCCTGTGGCGGACGCGCGAGAGCTGTACTTCGTCGGCTTGAGCCAAGGCCATATCCTCGGCTCTACGTACTTGGCGCTCTCGCCCCACATCGAGCGCGCGCTCGTTGGTGTGGGTGGGGCGGATTTTACCTTCATCATGTTTCGCTCGCGGGCGTTCGGGTTGTTCCTCGGAATCATTGCCGGCATGTTCCCGGATCCACTGGACCAGCAAAAAATGACCGTGCTTTTGCAGACAGTTTTCGACCGGATCGATCCTCTCACGTATGCGCCGTACTTGGTCCGGCAAACCTTGCCCGGGGCCCGCCCAAAGCGGATCTTGATGCAAATGGGCACGGGCGACGCGGAGGTGCCGAACCTTGCCACCGAGCTGCACGCGCGCGCTGCTGGCCTGCCGCTCGCTCAGCCCTCTGCGCACGAAGTTCCATTGTTAGGAACCGCGCGGTTCCCTGTGGATGGATCTGCGCTGGTGGCCTTCGTGTACAACGTGGATCCCTTCCCGGGAGTTCTGCCGATTCCACCCCAGGAGCCGAACGAAGTGCACGAGGGGCAGCGCGAGCTCGAGGTTGCGCAACGCCAGGTGGATGCGTTTTTCCGCCCGGGAGGGAAAATCGAAAACTTTTGCTCGGGGGTGTGCGACCCCGACTGAAACGATCTCCCGAGGTGCGTGGGTGGCCACCACCGTTGTTTGGTTCTCGAGCGACTTGCGAATCTCGGACAACGAGGCGCTTCATGCGGCATGCCGACGCGGTGCGGTCGTTGCGTTGTTTGTCTGGAGTCCCGCCGAACCAGGCTCGCGGGCTCCCGGGGCAGCAAGGCGGTGGTGGCTCGGGAGCGCGTTGCGGGACCTTGCAGCCGCACTGCAGCGGTGCGGTGTTCCGCTCGTGTTACGACGAAGCGAGGCCGCACTGCCGGCAATCGAGGAGGTGGTGCGGACTGCCGAGGCCGATGCGGTGTTTTGGAACCGACGATACGACCCCGCGGTGGCGCACCGCGACGAGCAAATTGCGCGATCGTTGCGTCGCCTAGGAATTTGGGTGCAACAGTTTCCCGGTGCCCTGTGGCACGAGCCGGAAGAGCTTGCCCGCGAGGCAGGGCATCCGTACCGCGTGTTCACGCCGTTTTGGCGGATATTGGCCACGAGGGCACCGGCGGGACCGTTGCCTCCGCCAGTCGCAGCGGCCGCGCCGTCGCACGTGCCGCGCAGCGACGAGCTGGATGCGTTGGAGCTGGTGCCGCAAACGAACCAAGCAACCTGGGCGCGTTGTTGGGAGCCGACGGAAACTGCAGCTCTTCGCTGCTTGGAAGAGTTCGTTCGCGAGGGATTGTCGGAGTATGCACAGCGGCGCGACCAGCTTGCGGTGCCGGGCACCTCGAAGCTGTCGCCGTACTTGGCGCACGGGCAGTTGACGCCTCGGCAAATTTGGCATCGGGTCGACCAGGCCGCGGGTTCGAGCCCCGCTGCCGCAGCGTTCTTGCGGCAACTTGCGTGGCGCGAGTTTGCGTACCATACGCTCGTGCACTATCCGGAGCTGCCGGTGCGAAGCTTGCGGCCCGAGTTCGACCGGTTCCCATGGGTGGAGCTGGAGGCGGACGCTTGGAGCCGGTGGCAGCAAGGGCTCACGGGCATTCCGGTTGTCGACGCGGGGATGCGCGAGCTGCTGGCCACTGGATGGATGCACAACCGTGCGCGGATGATCGTAGCTTCGTGGTTGTGCAAAAATCTGCGTGCCCATTGGCGGCACGGCGAACAATGGTTTTGGGAGCGTCTTGTGGATGCCGATCCTGCCAACAATCCGTTCGGTTGGCAGTGGGTCGCCGGAAGCGGAGCGGACGCTGCGCCTTACTGGAGGGTTTTGCAGCCCGTGCGGCAGGGCACCAAATTCGATCCCGAGGGGCTGTACGTACGCCGCTGGGTTCCGGAACTAGCCGACTTGCCGGCGGAGTATATCCACCAGCCTTGGCTAGCACCTCAGTCGGCGCTCGATCGCGCAGGCGTCGTACTCGGGAAAACCTATCCTCGACCCATGGCCGACCCGACCGCAACCCGCCAGGCATCGATCGCAGCGTTCACCCAATTCCGCACCGCTCGACGAAGCTGACCTCGCTTGTTCCTTCCCGCGAGGAACACGGGGTCCCACGATGCTCGCGGCGTTCATTGCGCCGAGGCGGAGCCGGCCGCGCTTGCAGGAGGTTTCACCACGGGTTGCGCCACAACATCGCGGGGCGTCGTAGGGGCGGTTCGCGAACCGCCCTTGCAACATGCCATGTTGCATCGGATCCCGCGATGGGATCGCCGCTGCCAGGCACGGGGCGGGATGACAGACGACGTGGACCCTCGGAGGTC
>CAZHQG010000027.1:0-42479 GCA_964534275.1 uncultured Binatia bacterium (SeqCode)
CGAAGGGCACCAGGCGCTCGAGCAACAACGGCTGGCCTCCCAGGGAGCGCCATGCGACCTCCCAACGTTATGTTCTTCTGGGACGTGAGACGCCCCGCCAGCGTCTGCGCAACCGCCAGTTAACGGGCCTGGGGCGCCCCGGGGTACCCTTCCACAAGCCGGGAGGGCGATGGCCGGATCAGCTAGCTGTATTTTTGCCAGCTGCACGCGACCTTGCGAGGAGGGATTATGCGATCTAACTTCCCGCGCCACCCCGCATCTCCACCCGTCGGTGGAGTGCGGCAAGGGCGATTACCTGTCGGTCGTGCTTGCCCCGCTCACCGGCCATGTGCAACCGCCTTTGTACTATTGCCGGAGCAAATTGGCGCGAGAGCGGTTGCCCCCTTTGGGCAGAGGGCAAGCAAACTGCTCTGTCCTGCTCTGTCAGAAACTTGAGTCGATTGAACCGTCTCGGAAAACTAACCTCCTGCATATAACCGCCGAGTCCTTCAACCGCGCATACAACCCGCCGCAACGGAGGGTCGGCGGGCGCATCTTCTCTCCACGAAGAGGAGGGAAACACTCGTAGCGCAGCAGCGACATCGACCCCGCGCTTTCATGGGATGAGCAGGCCAATAACCACGAACGCGTAACCCAGTGGCCGCCGGGAAACGCGCCCGACTCATGCTACAAATAATCTAAGCCCATTTGTTACCAAGTCTCCACTGGGAGGCTGTCGGAGGAAGGCGGAAACGATCGTTTTCGGGGGTTCTCTTAGCCCTCACCAAGGCAACATCGGCCACGCTGGCGCTTTTCTGAGCGCCGCGATTTCTAACTTCTGATTTCTCCGACGGGCTCCTAGCGGTCGGGCACCCTACTGACCCTGGTTCTCGGGCGGAACAGGAATGGTCAGTTGCGAAGGGTTGAGCTCGCAATCTCCACCAGAGGCGATGTCTATCACGTTGAATATAACGGGCAGCCACAAGATGTCCCAAATGTGCCACATTAAGGACCGCTCGTGGTAGATTGTTCGGGTCGTAGTTTGTCCACTCCGATTCCGAACTGTCACTATATGATCTTGGTTACGCTTCAGCTGCAATGTCACGGGCGTTACGTGCGTCGCCCCCCCTACGTCCACTGGATGACCTGAGGGCATACTGTCGATCATGACCATCTGACGGCTGCCTTGTACGAGGTACCCGCATCCCAGTTGCGCGGTAGCGCTGAATAGAAGCACCCACACAGAAAGTTGCCTTATCATACCCTCCTCCCCGAGATACTCGGCCTGACGGCTCTAACAAGGGATGCTTGTACACCGTGCAACGTAAAAGTGTCAAGCCTTGAGAAAGGCCACGTGTGCCGCCGCGGGACTCGGGTGGGTGACAGAACGCAGGCATGGGTTTTTGGCGTGTAGACTACACCCAGGCGCTCGGGCCCCATTGCTGCCGACGAGGAGACGCGCGTGGGGAGAGGAACGATCCGAGCGGACGCTAAGGCCATCAAGAGCAGAGCTGAGGTCCACAAAGCCATGCAAAAAAGACTCTTGGCGGACCAGTCACTGCCGAGATGGCTCTTTGGGCCGCGCTGAGGGCTTAGGTGATTGGGTGCGTTGGTAGGCCCTTTTGCTCTGTGGCGTCCGGAGGGCAAACAACGGCGGGTACGCACGGACGTAGTGATCTAGTGGCTTGTCCCCCTGCTAGGGACCGCGGAGAGGATCCGGCTGTGGTCTTCGGTTCGTGCAGATCGGCATCGCGTTGCCCCCTCTCCGCAATCCCTCGCATTCGGGAAACAGACTGGCGCACTGAGTTGCTGCACCAGGCTTCACAGGGCACCAATTCAGGTTAATAGCCCCGTGAAAAACTGGGCATTACAGCGGGCCTGTAATCTGGACAGCTCATCGTCGCGCTGAAGGGAGGGATGGGGCTGGCGCATGCTGTTCGAGCGGTGCGAGCTGGAACGACGGGCATATCAAGGAGAGGAACACAGGAGTTGCCGCGCTCCCCCCCCGGGTACGGGCTTTACGAAGAGCGGAATGCGCTTCTGGAGCAGGGCGGCTCCGACCAGCCTGGGAGAGCTGTGAAATTCGTGCCAGCCAGCAGGGCAAGGGCGGTCTTTGATCTGCACCAAGTGTACTTCCCGATGCTGTTCATCGAGCCACCTGTTCATCGAGCCACGTCGAGCCGCTCGGTTCGCAGCATGGCATTGTGTGGCGCTGCACCGACAGTCGGCTGACGCAGGCGTTTCTCGGGGGGCGCTGAGCGCGAACCGACCCCCGACCACTCCGATAGGCGCCGGATTCGCAAGCGTCTGCCGGATGAGATGTTCGAGGAGGTGTTCCCCTGTGTGCTGCGGCCGGTGCAGGAGGATGGTTCAGCCGAGATGATTGCGGTGCATTCCACCATGCCGGGCATGCCACGCGAGAACGACATCACTGGTAGAGCACGATACCGGCGAGGATTAGAAAACGTACGTACGATGCCTGAGGGCCGAAGGCGTTGGTGAGGCCCCGGAACAACTGATCGTCCACCAGGCGGCTAAGGAGCAGGGAGATTGGGGAAAATGGATACTCCAAGGCTAAGGAGCTTGAGCCACTCAAAGAGGTGCACAAGGCACGCACGTACTTCCCCCTTGCCGAGTCAGCGTGCCGGGGGGTGAGGAGGTGTCAGGACAAGTCGGTTGAGCAAAAAGCGATAGCGTATGTCCCTCAGCGCCGGGGCCAAGGTAAGCGAGCGCCACGGCTAAGCCGCTGGCAAACCGAACCGGTGAAGCGCAGCTTTGGAGATATTTGAGAGACCCGCGGGGCACGCGGAACCCCGATGAATACGATGAGGGGCTGAAGAGTTCTCTGGGTCGGGCAGGGACGTACAACCTTGCTACTGGTACGGTTTACGTTTTCGCGTTCGGCACCGCGCGGCGTCTGCAAGAGGAACCGAACTCCTTTTCAATCGACCTTAGGGCTATGGGCGTTTCAGCTGGGGCGCTGCCGATCCGGGCACGCTCAACCCGCGAGCGGAAGCTCTCGTCACGAATTGGGGCTGCTGCTGCGCGCGGAATCCTGAGTGTCGTGGCGGCCACCGTGGTAACGCCCGCAACTCGCTACTCGTGGCTTTCCCCCACCACTTCCCGCAGGAGCGGCTCGCGAGCGGCGAGTTCCTCGGTGGTGGATGCAGTGAGCGTGACGTGGCCGAGCTTGCGCGCGGGTCGGGCCGATTTTCCGTAGAGGTGCAGGTGCGCGCCGGGAATGCGGAGCACGCGCTGGATGTCCGGTAGCGTGCCAATCAGGTTGTACATGACGCTCGGGCCGCGGATTTCTGTGCTCCCGAGCGGCCAGCCAAGCAAAGCACGGAGGTGATTTTCGAACTGGCTTGTCTGCGCGCCTTCGATGCTCCAGTGCCCGGAGTTGTGCACCCTCGGGGCCATCTCGTTGGCGAGCAGGCAACCAGACTCGAGAAAAAACTCGATTGCCAACACCCCCACGTAGTCGAGCTTCTCCATCACCGCTGCTGCGTAAGCACGGGCTTGTGCCTCCAGCGCGGGTGTGGCCGCTGGGGCGGGCACCCGCGAGGTGCGCAAGATGCCTTCGCCATGAACGTTTTGCACCAGGGGGTAAAAAGCCGTCTCGCCCGTGCGGCTACGCACTGCGAGCACGGACACCTCGGCGTCGAAGGGCACCAGGCGCTCGAGCAACAACGGCTGGCCTCCCAGGGAGCGCCATGCAACTTCGACATCCCTCTCGGAAACAAGGCGAGCTTGTCCTTTGCCGTCGTATCCTAAACGCCGCGTTTTCAGCATGGCCGGGAACCCAACCCGGCGTATGGCTGCATCGAGATCGGCACGATCGTCTACCTTGCAGTACGCCGGAACGGGAATGCCCACTTGTTCGAAACACTGCTTCTCGTGCCAGCGATCTTGGCCGACCGCGAGGGCCCGCGGGGGTGGCAGCACCGTCACCAGGTTTGCAAGGCGTTCCAGCGCAGCGAGGGGAACATTTTCGAATTCGAACGTGGCTACCTCGAGCCCGGCTGCGAATCGCTCCAGCGCCAGCGGGTCGTCATAAGGCGCACACACTCGCTCTGCGAGATGTTCTGCAGGGGCCTCCGGAGCAGGGTCGAGGAAACGAAAACGCAGCCCCAGCGGGTAGCCGGCAAGTGCCAGCATCCTGCCTAGTTGGCCCGCGCCCAGGACCCCGACAAGCGCCACCGCGTGCCTCCCGCGTCGCGCCGATCAGTCCGGCTTCCGCGGGTCCGGATGGCGCAGCACGGCGTTGGTTTGTTCCTCACGGCGCTTCCGCAACGCCTCTCGAAACTCCGGATGCCGGTTGGCAACGATCGCGGCAGCAAGCAGCGCTGCGTTCACTGCCCCGGCGTTGCCGATCGCCAGCGTACCGACCGGTACCCCGGCAGGCATTTGCACGATGGAGAGTAACGAGTCCAGCCCGTGCAGGGCATGCGATTCCACCGGTACACCCAGCACGGGCAGGATGGTTTTCGCAGCCGTCATACCCGGCAGATGCGCCGCACCACCTGCTCCGGCGATAATGACTTCGAGTCCCCGCGCTTCGGCCGACGATGCGTACTCGAAGAGCAGGTCCGGAGTACGGTGAGCGGAAACGACTCGAACTTCGTACGGAATTCCAAGCTCGTCCAGTGTGTCGGCGGCGTGCGACAGTGTTGCCCAATCGGAACGCGAGCCCATGATGATTCCGACTAGTGGCAGCATGGGTTCCTCTCCTTTCGTTCAAGCAGCTTGGCACTGCCGTGTCCGCGCCTCACGTCCGCACCGACTCCCCCTTTGCCAACGCAGCGAGCCCTTCATGCACGCGGCCCGCAACAATTTCCACTGCATCGGTCACGGGGATCTCCTCGGCTCGGGATGCCGACCGCGGCTTGAGTTCGAGCACGCCCCGGTCCAACCCTTTGCCTCCGACGGTGATGCGGAACGGGATGCCAAGCAAGTCGGCGTCCTTGAATTTCACTCCGGCGCGCTCCTCGCGGTCGTCCAGCAACACCTCCACGCCGCGCGCTTCGAGCTCGTCGTGCAGCCGTTCGGCTACGGTGCGCTGCCGTTCGTCGTTCCACGCAACGGGCACGATGTGCACGTGAGCGGGCGCGAGCGACAGTGGCCAAATGATGCCGTTGTCGTCGTGGTGCTGTTCGATGGCGGCCGCGGCCGTACGTGTGATCCCGATGCCATAACAGCCCATTTCCATTACTCGCTCTTGCCCAGCAGCGTCCAAAAAAGTGGCTTTCATCGGGGCGCTGTACTTCGTGCCCAGGTAGAAGATATTGCCGACCTCGATACCCCGAAAGCTGCGAAAGTGACCCTCCTGGCACCGCGGGCAGAGATCCCCCGCGCGAGCCAAGCGAAGATCCGCAAAGCGGACCCCGGAAAGGTCGCGGCTGACGTCCACATGCACCAGGTGGTGGTCGGTTTCATTGGCGCCGGTCACCGCATCCCGGAGTGGCCGAATTCCCCAGTCGGCCCAAACTTCTACGCCTAAGCCGAGCGGCCCGGCAAAACCAACTTCGGCCCCGGTGAGCCGTTGCACGGATTCCGCGTCGGCCAACTGCACCCAATCGGCACCGAGCGCGGTTCGCAGTTTTGCCTCGCTCACTTCGTGATCGCCACGGACGAGCACGGCCACAACGTCGCCACGGCTAGTGCGATACAGCAACGTCTTGATGAATCGTTCCGGCGGAACAGCAAGAAACGCCGCAACTTCTTCCACGGTGCGCTTGCCTGGCGTGCGCACTTTGTGCGGGCCGGGTTGCGAGGACTGCGGGGGCACATCCGGAGGCGGGGCAACTTCGGCTTTTTCCACGTTCGCAGCGTAGTCGCAGCGATCGCAACTCACGATGGCGTCTTCGCCCGATTCTGCAAGCACGTGGAATTCATGTGCCAGAGAGCCACCAATGGCGCCGGTGTCGGACTCCACCTGGCGGGTCTCCAAGCCGCAGCGTGCGAAAATTCGCCGGTATGTGGCCGCCATGTGTTCGTACTCGCGCCGGCAGTCTTCGGCGTCCACGTGGAAGGAATACGCATCCTTCATGATAAACTCGCGTCCCCGCATCAGGCCAAAGCGAGGTCGGACCTCGTCGCGGAACTTCACCTGAATTTGGTACAAGTTGACCGGCAATTCGCGGTACGAGCGGATTTCGCGCCGGACAATGTCGGTCACGACTTCTTCATGTGTGGGCCCGAAACAAAAGTCGCGCTCGTAGCGGTCTTTGATCCGCAAAAGTTCCTTCCCGTATTTGTCCCACCGGCCGCTTTCTTGCCACAGTTCTGCAGGGCAAATGGCCGGCATGAGGATTTCTTGCGCGCCCGCACGGTTCATCTCTTCGCGCACGATGGCCTCGACCTTGCGAACCACGCGCAGCCCGAAGGGCAAGAAGTTATAGATTCCTCGCGCGACTTGGCGAATCATGCCAGCCCGCACCATCAAACGGTGGCTGACAACTTCGGCATCGGCGGGGTCTTGCTTGAGGGTCGGGAGAAACGTGTTCCGATAACGCACAGTGGCGCCACTGCTTAGCGCGGGGCGCGCCAAAAGAAAACTGCAGCCGCAACTGTAGCGCGCGCTCCCACCCGCACACGCCGGAACTCCTGCTGCGCGTGGAACGGCGCCAGGGGTCGTCGTGCAGCATCCTCTCCGTGCAAGGGCGGGCGACTGCGCTGCAACCGTGGCATCGTCAACTTGCATACGTTCCGCGAAGAGGAGCGTTGTGCCTTGTGGAGTATCGTTCCCTGCTCGCTTCTGGCAGCATGCGGAGGCGATCGATTGCTCGCTCGAACCAATTGTTGTACGGAGACAGCCGCTCTGGGTGCGTTATGGGCGAGCGCGTACTGGCGGTCATCCCTGCACGGTTCGGTTCGACGCGACTTCCCGGGAAGCCGCTGGCGCGCATTGCAGGGAAGCCGATGGTGCAGCACGTGTACGAACGGGTGCGGCAAGTGCAACGAGTCGACCGCGTCTGTGTAGCCACGGACGACGACCGGATCGCGCGCGCGGTGGAATCGTTCGGCGGCGAGGTGGTGAAGACCAGCTCGGAGCACCGGTGCGGGACCGACCGTGTGGCGGAAGTCGCGCGTGGCAGCGACGCGACCCTTGTGCTCAACGTGCAGGGCGACATGCCGTTCGTCGAGCCCGCGACCGTGGAAGCCGTGCTGGCCTTGCTGCTCGCAGATCCTTCGCTGCCCATGGCCACGGCGAAGGTGCCCATTTTTGACCGCATAGCGTGGGAAAGTCCGCACGTGGTCAAGGTAGTCACCGATCGGCGCGGCCAGGCGCTGTACTTCTCTCGCAGCCCGCTTCCGTTTTGGCGCGGTGGTGAGCCCAGCGGCCCGTGGGGCTTCAAACACCTGGGAATTTACGGATTTCGGCGGGAGTTCCTTCTGGAGTTTGCTGCGCTCCCCACGACGGATCTCGAGAGGGCGGAGTCGCTCGAACAGTTGCGCGCCTTGGAACACGGCTATCGCATCGGGGTGGCCGAGGTCCAAGAAGGCGTTGGCATCGAAATCGACACTCCGGAGGACCTCGAACGGGCGGAGGAGGTGTTGCGCGCGGACGGGCCGCAGTGAGCGGGTGGTTTCGTTTGCCGGGAAACGCTAGACGGGGAGGGGCGACATGGCCAAGACGACACAACGGACTAAGTTCATTTTCGTGACCGGTGGAGTGGTGTCGTCGCTCGGCAAAGGGCTAGCGGCTGCCTCGATGGGGGCGCTGCTCGAAAGCCGTGGGTTGCGCGTGACCATTTGCAAAATGGACCCGTACATCAACGTGGATCCGGGAACGATGAGCCCGTTTCAGCACGGCGAGGTGTACGTCACCGATGACGGTGCGGAGACGGACCTCGACCTGGGCCACTACGAGCGGTTCCTTTCCGTGCGCATGTCGCACAAGAACAACTTCACCACCGGGCAGGTGTACGAGCAGGTCATCCAAAACGAGCGCAAGGGAGAATACCTCGGTGGCACCGTACAAGTGATTCCCCACATTACCGACGAGATCAAACGCCGCATCTTGGCTGCTGCCGAAGGCTACGACGTGCTCATCGGAGAAGTGGGCGGCACCGTGGGCGACATCGAAAGCTTGCCCTTTTTGGAAGCGATCCGGCAGTTTCGGTGGGATCGCGGACGCGAAAACGTCCTGTACGTGCATCTGACTCTGGTGCCGTACATCGCCACCGCCGGCGAGGTGAAAACCAAACCCACCCAGCACAGCGTCAAAGAGCTCACCGGCCTTGGGATTCAGCCGGACATTTTGCTTTGCCGGAGCGACCGCGATCTAGACGCGAAAATCAAACTCAAGATCGCGCACTTCTGCAACGTTGACGAAAACTGCGTGATCACCGCGCGCGACGTGGAAACGATTTACGAGGTCCCGTTGCTCTTGCACCGCGAAGGGCTCGACGAGCGCATCGTGGAGAAGCTCAACATGTGGACGGGCGAGCCCAACCTGTCCAAATGGCAGAAAGTAGTCCACGTGCTGAAACACCCGAAGGACACCATTCGCATCGCGATGGTCGGCAAGTACGTCAACTTGGCCGACGCGTACAAAAGCTTGCACGAAGCGCTCGTGCATGGCGGAATCGCCAACGAGTGCCGGGTGGACATCGACTATGTCGACTCGGAGCGGGTGGAAGAAGAAGGCTTGCCGGACGAAGTTGTTCATGCCGACGGGATTCTCGTACCCATGGGCTTTGGACCTCGGGGTACCGAGGGCAAGATTGCAACCGTGCGGTTTGCGCGCGAGCACAAGGTGCCGTTCCTGGGCATTTGTTTCGGGATGCAAATGGCGGTGATCGAATTTGCGCGCCACGTTTGCGGGCTCGCGGGTGCGAACTCCACCGAGGTGGACGAGCAAACACCACACCCGGTCATTCACATGATGACCGAGCAGCGTCGGGTCACGCGCAAAGGAGGAACGATGCGGCTGGGGGCGTACGAGTGCATCGTCAAGGAGCACTCGCTGGCGCACCGTTTGTACGGCAAGCGGCGAATTAGCGAGCGCCACCGCCACCGGTACGAGGTGAACAACGAGTACCGGCCGGTCTTGGAAAAGCACGGCATGGTGTTCAGCGGCTTGTCGCCCGACGAACAGTTGGTGGAAATGATCGAACTTGTGGATCACCCGTTTTTCCTGGCGAGCCAATTCCACCCGGAATTCAAGTCGCGGCCGACGGAACCCCATCCGCTGTTTCGTGGCTTCGTTCGGGCCGTACTCCAACACAAAGCGGAACGCATGCAGGCGCCGCTCTTAGCGGTCGTGCCGGGCTGACATGGCGCGCGCAGTGCACGTGGGCAGCCTCCAGATTGGCGGCGGCGCGCCCTTGGTGTTTATCGGAGGTCCCTGCGTGATCGAAAGCCGCGAGAGCTGCTTGCGGCATGCCGAGGCTGTGCGGCGCATTGCGGAGCGGGTGGGGATCGGAGCGATTTTCAAGTCCTCGTTCGACAAGGCAAACCGCACCTCGGTCGAGTCGTACCGGGGCCCAGGGATCGAAGCAGGCTTGGAAATCCTGGCTGCCGTCAAACGAGAGGTGGGCATCCCGGTGCTCACCGACGTGCACGAATTTGGGCAAGCACGCCTGGCAGCGGAGGTCGTGGACATCCTGCAAACTCCCGCGTTTCTCGTGCGGCAAACGGATTTCTTGGTGGACGTGGCTCGCGCGGGCAAACCTGTCAACGTGAAGAAAGGGCAGTTCCTCGCCCCGTGGGACATGGCTCCGGTGGTGGAAAAAATGCGGCGGGCGGGGAATCACGACCTGCTCGTCACCGAGCGCGGAGTCATGTTCGGCTACAACCAATTGGTTGTCGACTTTCGCTCCCTTGTGCTGCTTGCGGAACTCGGTGTGCCGGTGGTGTTCGACGCCGGCCACAGCGTGCAACTGCCTGGTGGCCGAGGGCATGCGTCGGGCGGGCAGCGCCAGTTCATTCGGCCGCTGGCGCGCGCAGCGGCTGCCGTCGGGATCGATGCGCTGTTTCTGGAGGTGCACGAGGATCCCGAACGCGCCCTTAGCGATGGCCCGAATTCGTACCCGCTGGCAGAGCTGGAGGCGTTGTTGGTAGAGGTGAAGGACATCGATGCCCGCACCAAAGAGATCCAAAGAGCCCGAGCCCGCAGTGGTTCGTGAGCTGGAAGAGGCCGTAGCTCGGGGGCGGCGCGTGCTGCAGGTGGAAGCTGCCGCGGTGGCGGCGCTTGCCGACCGGCTCGACGAGCGTTTCGCACGCGCGGTCGATTTGCTCGGGGCTTGCCGCGGGAAGATCGTGGTAACGGGCATGGGTAAGTCCGGCATTATCTGCCGGAAAATTGCAGCCACGCTGAGCAGTACCGGTTCCCCTGCCGTGTTCCTGCACGCTGCCGAGGCGGTTCACGGCGATGCCGGCGTGTTCGTGAAAGGGGACACGGTCCTGGCGCTTTCGCAAAGCGGGGAGACCGAAGAAGTCCTGCGCTTGCTCCCGATTGTCAAACGACTCGCCCTGCCGCTGGTGGCGATGACCGGTAACCCGGACTCGAGCCTCGCCCGCTCGGCCGACGTGGTTCTGGATGTCAGCGTGGCCGAGGAAGCGTGCCCGCTCGGCCTTGCCCCGACGGCCAGCACCACGGCAGCACTCGCTCTTGGCGACGCGCTGGCTGTGGCTTTGCTGGAGCGCCGCGGATTCGGACCGGAAGACTTTGCCGTGCTGCACCCAGCAGGGGCTTTAGGGCGCCGTTTTTTGCGTGTTGGCGACTTGATGCACACTGGCGACGCCGTGCCGAGGGTTCCGCGCGAGGCTCCTTTTCGCGACGTGCTGACGGAAATCACGCAAAAGCGCCTTGGGATTACCGCCGTAGTGGATGGAGACGAACGGCTGGTCGGCGTGATCACCGACGGTGACCTGCGTCGCGCTCTCGAACGGATTCGCGACGTGCGCAAGGCGCGAGCCGAAGACATTATGACGACGAGGCCAAAGACGATTTCCGCGGATGCGCTTGCGGCGCACGCAGTGGCGGAAATGGAACGGCACGCAATCACTGCCTTGTTTATCGTGGAGCCAAGCTCGATGCGTCCGGTCGGAGTGATCCACCTCCACGATTTGCTCAAGGCTGGTGTGGTGTGACCCGCGTGGAGTGGAGAAAAGCCGTGGGGATGCTTTCCCGGTGGACCGTACGCTGGCCGCGGCTCCGCAAGCGTTGGCGGGCGGTGAAAAGTTCCGTGCTCGTTGGCTTGGTTCGAGCCGCTCTGTGGCTCCTCGACCGCCTGTCGCTCGAACAAGCGGTCGCGTTCGGAGAACGCTTGGGCACGGTGGCGTATTCGCTGCTTCGGCGAAATCGGCAGCTTGCGTTGCAGCACCTCGAGTTGGCGTTTGGAAACGAATTGTCCCCGGAACTCCGGCAGCGAATCGCTCGCGCTGCCTTCGCCAATTTTGGGCGAGCGTTTTGCGAGCTGGCCAAGATCGACGCCATCCGCAGCCGCCGGGACGAGCTGTTCGAGCTCGAGGGGCGCGAGCATCTGGAAGCAGTACTGGCGGGTGGCCGTGGTTGCATTGCCATCACTGGCCATATTGGCAATTGGGAACTCTTGGCGGCGTATTTTGCGTGGCAAGGCATTGCTGTGTCCGCTGTTGCACGGCGCGTGTATGTTCCTCGGCTCAACGCACTCATCGTCGACTGGCGGCGGCGGCAAGGGGTGGAAACGATCGCCCGCGAGAGTCCGGAAGCTGCTCGCAAAATCCTGGGCGTGCTGAAGCGCAACGGGATTCTGGCCATGCTCATCGACCAGGATACCCACGTGCCGTCGATCAGCGTACCGTTCTTTGGTCGCCTTGCGCGTACGCCCGTCGCTGCGGCAGCGCTCGCCGCACGCCGGAACCTGCCAGCCGTGCCGGTGTTTATCCAGCGGTCCGGAGAACTCAGGTGGCGCGTGTCGGTACGTGCACCGCTGTACGCCAATGCGAATTTGCCGTTTCCGCAGCGCGTGCGGGAACTCACGGTCGCGTTGAACGCGGCCTTGGAGCAACAAATCCGGGCAAATCCGGTCGAGTGGGTGTGGTGGCACCGCCGTTGGCGACGCGGGCCTATGCCACAACTTGACCTAGACGAACGCTTTCCGTATGAGTCGGAACGCTTAGCCCACCTGAGCTAACAGGGGTGAGGGTGGGGCTTCGAGGAGGCGGTATAGGATGAACCAGGTGGACCAACGCTTGGTCTTGCTGATGAGCTATTACCGGGACGCGGAACTGCGCGGTGCGAACTTGCTGTTTCGCTTGCTTTCGCACTTGGACGATCCGGAGTCACAAACGAAGCTCTCCCTCCACCTTGCTGACGAAACTCGCCACGCGTGGCTGTGGACCAAGCGCATCAAGGACCTCGGCGGCGCACCGGTGAAAGTCGGGGACGGGTACCAAACGCGTATTGGCTTGCGGGCCGTGCCCCGCAATCTCATTGAAATTCTAGCTCTGACCGTCGTGGTCGAAGAACGCGCATTCCAGCGCTACCAAGAGCACGCGCAGCGGCCGGATGTAGATGCGGAAACGCTGGCGGTGTTGCACGAAGTGACCAAGGACGAAAAGTGGCACATTTCGTGGGTGCGCAACAAGTTGGAGGAGTTGGCACGGGAGCAGGGTGCCGAGGAGCAAATGCGCGCCGCCATCGAACGGTTCCAGGAAATCGATCGCCTGGCGTACGAGGAACTGCTCGCCAAGGAACGCGCCGTGTTCGGCACGGCGTAACGCCGCGCACCGAGCGAGGCCGCACCGTTTTTGCCGCCGGGGATTGATACACGAGGACTGGTTGGTCGACCGGCTCGAGTTTTGGGCTCTCCGCTTTGCCGTGGCATTGCTAGGAAGCTTGCCGCGCTCGTGGGCTCTCCGTATTGGCGCCGCGCTCGGTACCCTGTTGTATTGCTTGGTGTGGCCCTACCGGCGGCGCGGGCTCACGCATCTCGCGTGGGCGTTTCCTGATCGCTCGCCAAGCGAGCTGCGGTCGATTTTGCGGGCAAGCGCTCGCAACCTGGGTCGGATGGCAGCGGAAATCTGCCACTTTCCTGCACTCACGCAGGAGAGCGTTGGACGATACGTGCGCATTGGCAACCCCGAGTTGTGGCAACAGGTGGTGGCCGGTCGCGGGCAGCGAGGCTTGGTGGTGCTCACCGCCCACTTCGGAAATTGGGAGCTTCTGGCTTACGCGCACGGGCTCCTCGGCGTGCCGGTTGCGCTGATCCATCGTCCGATGCGCAATCGGTTGGTGGACGAGTGGATCGTGCGTTGGCGGCAGCGCGCGGGTACACGCTCGATCGCAAAGAAGGCAGCGGCAAAAGAGGCCCTCAAAGTGTTGCGCCAGGGCGATATTCTTGCCATCCCGGCGGACCAAAACCAGCGCCACAGTTTCGGGGTGTTCGTGGATTTTTTCGGCCGCGCAGCTTGCACCACCACCGGACCGGTGCGCTTAGCCGCGCACAGCGGAGCCCTGATCGTGCCTGTGTTTCTCCGGCGCGTTGGCGAAACCGATCAGCACGTCGTGGAAGTGTTCCCGCCCGTGGAACTGGTGCACACCGGCGATCCACAACGCGACCTGGTCGAGAACACCCAGCGGTGCACCAAGGTGATCGAGGAAATCATTCGCACGTACCCGGAGCAGTGGATCTGGTTCCACCAGCGCTGGAAAACCCGCCCCCCGGAAGAGCGGCGCTAAAGCGCCCGTACTGGTTCTTGCGCTTGGCAGTCAAGTGCTGAATCTCGGCCGACGGGCGCACCGCACGCGACAGGAGTCCGCATTCACTGCCCAGGCACGTCGCCGTGACCAGGGCCGAGAGCGCCACCGACCTCGTTCAACACGCCGCCGTGCCCGTCGAAGAGGCGGAGCAGCGTCAACTGGGGTGAACGCCGAAGCAGTTATGCCTTCCTCGACGAGGAGAGGGTAGCGCTGGCGGCGCCCGGGTTGTGTTGGAGGCTAGCCTCGTCCTCCTGAAGTAGCGCCAATCTTTAAAGTGCTTTGCTCTATTCGCGGATAAACCTGGTCGATCTCTTTCTGGATGGTGATGGTGCGAGCGATCGCCGTAGCAATGCGGATGTAGCGTACGGGGTCATCCATGCGGCGGCCCTTCCGGTCTTTTAAGTACTTCGCCAGGACCTGATAGCCGCCGATCTGATAGGCCCACATCTGGGGTGTGATGCCCTCGAAGCACTTATCGGCATTGATGTACACGCGACTGGTCGCTTCGTCGTACTTCACGCGTTCGACGGTGTCATTGCTCCCTGTGCCCTGGTATTTGGCTACCGCCGGGTTTAGCTCGGGGCTTTGCAGCAAGTGGAGGGCTATCAGCCGCTGGCCGAGGGCGGCCATCTGGCGGAAGAGATCGGCATTCGCCGTGAAGGGGACGCGCGGGAAGTCGGTGCGCAGTTCCTCGGCATATTTCTGGCGGTAGGTCGGGCTGTAAAGGACAGCGTAGATGTAGGCCAGTACTTCTTCCGGTGCAGGCGTAAAGCCGTAGGCGGTGCTCAGTTTGGGCAGCAGCCACTCGGCCAGGTTGGGCTTCCGGACTTTGTGGGACATGTCTGGCGCTTCGGTGGAGGGGTAGAGGTAGAGGGGGATGTTTACGTTGCCCCCTCGATAAAACATGTTGAAGTCCACGATGTGCTTTGCACAAAAAGCAAGTGTCCACTCTCCTGGACCGACAACCTGTCCTTGACGGCCTACGCATAGCGCCAGATTTTCCCCGGCCAGCATGTGGCGCATGACTTCGGGGCGGGGCATGCACTGAAAACCACGCGACCGACCCGTGTAATACGTGTACCGAACATCAAACGGACGATAGAGGATCGGGACAATTTTCTCGCGGTGGGGGCCGCCATCGCGTTTTACATCCTGTTGCGCGAGGCTTACCTTCCAATCCCGTGCGTCCTTGCCAAGTTGGAAGCCTTCGCGTGCCAGTTCTTCGCTCAACTGGCTGAACCTTAGAACCGTGCTCCACATCTCATCGGGCGTCCAGCGAATGGTCAGGCTATCCCGCGCGGTGACGATGCCGACACTGTTGACTGGGAACATCTCGGTGATTTGCGGCCAGGAGAGGTAGGCTTGCAGATTTTGTGTCAGGCGCGGAGTGAAGAAGTAGTAGGGCGATTCGGGAGTGATGAGCCGATAACCGGCTGTCTCCGGTGTGTGGCTTTCGAGCCAGTCGTACTTGGCCTGCCGCAGGCCGTAGAGATCGGCATGGTAGACCCCGCGCTTGTGCGGGTCGCCGTCCTTGACCATCAGGGCAATCGCCACACCCTGGCGGATGTCGAAGACGTTTTCGTCCGGGCTGCCGTCGGGGGCAGTCTCGCGCTTCAGGCTGTTGCCGTGCAGGTCGAGGATGTAGATCTCGTCGAAGGTCTTGAGTAGGCTCTGCCGCATCCCGCGAAAGGTGGGGTTATCCAGGTAGCTGTGGTTGGTAATCATAGCGACGATGCCGCGTCCGGCTTTGTGAATCTTCCACTGGGCGAAGCGGAGGAACTTGACGTAGTCATCTTGCAACCATTTGGGATTTTTCTCGCCCAACGGCTGCCCGTCCACAATGTAATAGCTCTGCGCACCGTCCAGGTCGGTCTTGAGCAGTTCCTCCGTCCAGTCGTTCTGGTTGGCCGAGATGCCTGAATAGGGCGGATTACCCAGGATGACTAGAATCGGCTCTTCTTTCTTGACTTTGGCGGCATGGTGGCTCTCCTCGGAGAGCGAGGAGAGGCCGGGGATGGCAATTTGCTGCAGGTCTTCCATCTCTAAGGTGTTGGTCAGGTAGAACTGGAAGCGCTCGCCGTTTTGAAGCGGGATGCCCAACGCTTCGAGCAGCAAGCCGATCTTCATGTGGCCGATGGCGTACGGTGCCATGAGTAGCTCGAAGGCGTAGAAGTGCGGGAGGATGTGAGAACGCAGGAAGGTCTCTTTTGTACCTGTCCCGTACTTGCTCGAGAACTCCTGAATAGCCAGTTGAACGGCCTCTGCCGGAAAGGTGAGCGTGCCAGCGGCGGGGTCGAGCAAAGTGACCTTCGCATCAGCGAGGCCATCCGCCAGGCCAAAGCGCGTCTTGAGCAGGTGATGCACGCCGCAGACAATGTAGCGCACCACCGGCTGCGGTGTGTAATAGACCCCGCGTCGCTCGCGGGTTTCGGGGTCGTACTCGGCCAGGAAGGTCTCGTAGAAATGGAGGATGGGATCATCCCCCTTACCCTGCTGGTAGTACTGCGTCAGGATGGCCTGTACATCGGCGGCGTTCAGCACGGCAGCGATGTCGTCCACGATGGCTTCCATCTGGACCGACGGCTTGCCGAGCGAGATGAACTGGAAAACGTCTCGCAAGATGCCGATGGTCGAAGGAATCAGGGCAAAAGCCGTTGTTCGGTTGAACTGGCCCTGAGCACGCGTGCGGGCGGCGAAGAGGCCATAGGTGATCGTCTGGGCGTACAAGTCGGCAAACTGCTTTTTCGTGAGGTTGGCGATCAGGTGCTTCCGGAAAGCCTCGTAAAACCCATGTAGTGCGGCCTGTTGGCTGGACTCTTCCTCATGGAGGTCGGTCAGGATGACCTGGTCGCGCATGAAGCGTGTACGCCGGGCCAGCTGGCGGGCAAGGTCTTCAGCAGTGAAAGAGCGCGGCATCACGAAGGAAAAGAAAGTTTCGAACAAATCGAGGAGCTCCTTACCCTGCTCAAGAGGGGGCTGCGTCTTTAATCTTTTCGGGATGAATGAACGCGCCAGACGAGCGGTCATTTCGAGTCGCGCGTGACGATAGAGCCGAAATTCGTAGAAGTCTGTCAGGATGAGGTTCGGGAAGGTGTGGAGGTAGCGTTGGAGTTGCTTTGAGGTTTCTATCTGGTCGAGCTTCGCTCCCGGCGCTTTGGCCTCGATGTACCCGATGATCTGATGCGCGCCGTCCCAAACGCGGAAATCCGGGTTGCCGGCATCGGTTTTCTTGGGAAGGACAGTCACCTGAACGCTTTTCCCCCGGGCGTGGGCGATGGCCTCCAGTAGGGTCTTTAGCGACGGATAGTGCGTTTCTTCGCGCGCGTCGCCCTGCCGAGCGATTGTGGTAAGCTCACGTAAATACGCACGCAGAGCGTTAGTTAATTCTTGGTGCACGCTCATCGGTCGAAGTTCCTCGCTTTCATGTGAAGACCTGCTCTATCAGTGCGGTCATCGGTTGTGGAGCCATGGAACAGCCCGCCGGCAAGATAAAATGTTTTCACCCCCCACCGTTGCCTCGCGCAGGGCGTCCGCGATTGGCTTGATGGGTCCGGGGTCGGCGCCGGAATTTGGAGGGTAGCTTGCTCCTCCAGTGCTGCAGTTGCCTCGCGCCTGAACGCGCGCACTGACGCATGGCACGACGGGAAGCGGCGCGCGGAAGTTGCTCAGTCGTTGCCCGACCACACCAGACCGGCGGGTAACGACTCGTCGAGGATTTGTCCGCGTTCCGCGCGCTCGATCGGAAGTGGTTCCAGGACCATCCGCGCCATGCGTGCATTTCCCGTTTCGGCTTCCAGGCGTTGCGCCACTTGGGCGCGGAGCTCTTCCGGTAAATCGCGTTCGCGGTCGCCCACGCACCGGGCAAGCTGCAGGAGGGCAAAGGCGGTGGGCTCCGGTCGACTCCAACGCGCTGCTAGCAACCCCCGCACCCATTCGGCGACGCGGCTGGCCGGGACGACGCAGTTGAGCGGACCGTACATGAGCGCTCGGGCTCCCAAACGGCCCAAGGCCCAAATCTCGAGCGGCGTTGCCTTTCCTCGCACCACGAGATCGAGGAGCACGCTCCCAAGTTCCGCCTTGGCGTCGGCAGCGAGCAATTCGCAACTTGCAAGCAACTGCCAGTATTCGCGGATCTCTTGCGGCCCCACACGCGGTAACTTTTCTCTTTTCTTCTGCAGCCGTGGCAAGAGATACGGCGCCACTTCGTTGTACAGTTGCTGCTGTTGGGCTCGTTCGAGGCCGCCTGCGATTCGTTTCCACAGGTTCCACCACTCCGCCCGCACTTGTGCTGCCTTGGAGAAGCGAAGCCCTTCGGAGCGCAAGCGCCACAGTTGTGCGACCCGGACTGAGTCGGATGGCGTGCCGAAGCCGGGACGGAGGAAAAACCCCGCAAGGTTGTACCAACGGGCTTCGTGCTCGGCCGAGAGTCGCCGCGCCTCCCGTCGCTCCCAGAGCACATCCCACGCCTCGCGCAGAAAGCCGAGCGGCCAGCTTTCTTTTCCTGCGCCCAGGACGTCTTCGAGCTGGCGCACGACGCGTACCGGATCGCCACTGCTAGTTCCGCTCGGGGAAAACACGCCACGCAAGATCTCCAGAGCTTGAGCAGCTCGATCGGTGGGGATCGCAAGTTCGGTCGTGGAGCGGGGCTCGCTGGCCTGTGCGGGCACCAGGTTCGTGTCGCGCAAATCGAACTCGAGGCGCCAGCGATGCGGAGTCGAACGGGAGACGCACCAGAGCTGCAAGGTGCCCACCTCCGTCAGGTCCACGGCCAGATGCACGGGCAGCGTGCGCGCTTCGAGCTTGCGGCCGAAGCGCAACACGGTACGGATGGGCGGGAGGGCAGAGACTTCGTGGCGCGACAAAGTCACGATTGTGCCAACGGCGTCGCCCTTGCGTTGCGACGATGCGTACAGGGGGAAGCTCACCGCTTGGTTCGTCCGCAGCTCTAACGGCGTGTCGGTCAGCTCGGTATGCGAGCCCTCTTCCATGCCACGCTCCACCACGCACAAAGCGCGCACCTGAGACTCTTGGCCGCTGCCGCTACTCACTCCGAGGTAGTACGTGCGGGCAGCACCGCCGCCAATTTTCAAGCCACGGCCTTGGCGCACCAGGCCGTAGTAGGCGGCGCCGCGAGCGACCGCCAAATCCAGGTCCGTACTTTCGAGCACGGTCACGCGCCGCTCCGACCATTGTTGGAGCAGTTCCACGATGCGCTCCCGCACCGCGACCGGTTTCAACGCGCCGCCGTTGAAGAGCACGGCATCCGGCCACGCCTCGCCTGCTCCGCTGCGAGCCTGGTGGCGCAGGAATGCAGCCAGGTGTCGCGACACGGCAGGGTCGGGCGCGAAGGGCAAGCCCCATTCTCCGATGGCGCCGCTGGGGGCGGTGTCTGGCTCGGCACTCGCGGGCACGAGCGGGAAAAACCCGTCGAGGACGTCCCGGACCACGGCCTCGCGTTGCAAAGTTGCGGACAGGGTCCCGGCAATGAGCGAGCGCCCGCGACCAGGGAGGGAGAGCGAAAACGTGGCAGGACCGTTTTCCGCTAACAGGGTTTCCTTTGCCGTGCGGCACAACTGCACGAGAGCGAAGAATCGCTGCGTGTCCAGTCGCTCGCCCCAGGATTGCTCCACTGCTCGCGCAAGCGCCATATCGACGTTGTCGCCGCCAAGCAAAATATGGTCGCCGACAGCGACCCGATCCAACGCGAGCCGGCCGTCCCGCCACTCGACGGAGACCAAACTGAAGTCGGTCGTGCCCCCGCCGACGTCGACAACCAACAACAGGCGAACATCAGCGAGCAACGCTTCGCGGTCGCCCACGTGCGCATCGAGCCAAGCGTACAGCGCAGCTTGGGGCTCCTCGAGCAGGACCACGTTCTGCAAGCCAGCCCGTTGTGCTGCTTGCCAAGTAAGTTCCCGAGCCACTTCGTCGAACGAGGCCGGAACCGTAAGGATGACTTGCTGGTCTTCCAGCGGAGCGTGCGGGAAACGCTGGTACCAAACCTCTTTCAAGTGCTGGAGATAACGAGCGGAGGCTTCCACGGGGGAAATTTTCGGAACCTCGGGTGGGCTTCCCCAAGGCAAAATCGCCGCCTCCCGGTCGACGCCGCCGTGGCAGAGCCAGGACTTGGCAGACGACACGAGACGAGCCGGCACGCGTGCGCCTTGGGTTCGAGCGAACTCCCCTACGGCGTAGGTGCGCTGCGGGTCCCAAGGCAGAGCAAGAGCAGCCGGAGGCAACTCGGGTCCCCCGCCGACGTACAGATACGAGGGCAGCGTGCGCCGTTCGCGGACTTCTCCCTCGGCGACCAACTGAGGAACAGGAAACGTCTGCACGATGGGTGCATCGGCGCCGCACTCCGCATACGCCATCGCAGTGTTCGTGGTGCCAAGGTCGATTCCGACAACAAACAGGGGAGGGTGACGGGTCATGACGACGAAGGCGAGCGCCGCTCGCGGGCGCGGAGGTCGAAGTTCAATTTCCAGCGTTTTTGACCGTCGCGGTGGACGAACCATAGTTGCAAGGTGCCGAGCTCGTCGACCTGCGCGCGCACGTGCACTGGCACGCGCTGCCCTTGGGCACCGTCCCATTCCAGCCGCACGCGTACCGGCGGCAGTTCTTGAAACTCGGGGCCAAGCTCGTCAGCCAAAGTTCCCGCAGGGTCGGTTCGCGTTGCCGACTGGAAGAAACGAAACTCGGCATCGCGGCCGACCACGAGCGCAAACTCGCGCTGGGGTAAGTCCACCTCGGTTCCTTCTTCGAGACCTCGGGGCACGACACATAGGGCTTTGAGCGGTGGTTCCATTCCGGGCACCGCGGGGAGGGCTGCTGCGATGCCAAGGTAGTACGCATGGGCCACGCCACCACGGATGCGCACTCCGCCATGGGCGCGCACGTAACCGTAAAAGGCCGCGCCGCGTGCCACTGCATACTCGAAGTCCGGGTCCGGAAGCTCCCGTGGGCCTGCGGTTTCGGGAAACCACTGCTGCAAGGCGGCACGCAACCGCTCCCGGAGCGCGGGTGCTTGCAGCACGCCGCCATGGAACAGCACTGCTGTCGGTGCGCCCACTCGCGTGCCCGCCGTTGTTCGTGCCGAGCGCAAAAACGCGGCCAGATGTTTCGTGATTGCGGGATCGGCCGCGTAGGGCAGACCCCACTCCAGCAGCGAGGCTGTGGGGGTTTCGATCGGTTCAGCGTCCGCATCGCAAAGCGGGAAAAAGCCGGCGGTCAGAACCTCTTCCACCAATTGGAGTGTGAGTTCCGTGCGCAGGGTGCCGCCGATGAGTTTGCGACCGCGTCCGAGAATGCTGATCGGCACCGACTTCGTCGCTCCCTCGCTTGGCCGCAACAGCGTTTCCTTGGCTTCGCGACAGGAGGACACGAGGGCACGGAACTGCCACGAGTCGAGAGTGGTGCCTTCTTGGCGCAACTGTTCCCGTAGAGCGTGGGCGAGGGCCAAGTCCATATTGTCGCCGCCAAGGAGGATGTGGTCGCCAACCGCAATGCGTTGCAAGGCAAGTTGGCCTTGGGCATCGCTCGCTTGGATCAGCGTAAAGTCCGTTGTTCCGCCGCCAATGTCGCAAACAAGGATCAGGTCCCCGGCCTTGACCTGCTCCCTCCACGAATCGCCTTGCCGTTCGAGCCAGGCGTAGAACGCTGCCTGCGGTTCTTCGAGCAAGGTGACGCGTTCCAGCCCGGCAAGCTGCGCTGCCTTCATGGTGAGTTCGCGAGCGACCGGATCGAACGATGCCGGCACGCCAACGAGGACTTCTTGATCGGCGAGCGGCGCTTCGGGAAAGTGCTTGTCCCAAGCGCGGCGCAAGTGCTGGAGGTAGCGCGCCGAGGCTTCTACCGGCGAGAGCTTGGCAACCTCGTCGCTTGCGCCCCAGGGAAGCTGTGGGGACTCTCGGTCGATGCCCTCCACGCACAGCCACGACTTTGCGGACGCCACCAAGCGCTCGGGCACTTCGCTGCCACGGCGGCGAGCAAATTCGCCGACGACCGTAGCCGTTTCGTCCCCCGGGAAGCGAAACTCTGGAGAGGCCTGTTCCTGCGGCGTTGGCACGTACAGAAATGAGGGCAGAAGGGGGCGCGCCTCGATCGATCCCGGGGCAACCAATTGCGGCACGGGAAGAATCCGCGCAGTGGGTGGTCCCTCGTCTAGCGCGATGTAGGCCAGCGCGGAATTGGTCGTGCCGAGGTCGATCCCTACGACGTAGGCAGCGGTCTTAGGCATGGGCTGGCGAAGCAGGAGCAACGATTTCCACTTCGGCGGGAGCGAGCACCCGAGGAGGAGTCGCCTCGCTGCCGCTTGGCAAGACCAGCTTCCGCACCCGCCAGCCGGGGTGCTGGAGCGTGCCGTGGTATGGTCCTGCGCCGCGCACGTCGCCCGTAAGCCGAATCTCGTTGGCATCGAACCCGCTTGGCACGGTGACCTCCTGGCCTTCTTCTCCGGGCAAAATGCGCTCGAGTTCGAGGCGGCCCTCCAGTGCCTTGCGGCAGCCAGCATGGATAGCACGCACAGCCGCGCCAATTTGGGCATCGGAGTACGCGTTCAAATCTTCGGCGAGAAAATCCAAAAATCTTCCTTCGCGCTGCAGAAGTTCCAGGAGTTTGAGGGCGCTGGCCGACGGATCTGCTTCGGCCACGGGCCCCGGCTCTGGAGCACCGCGAGACTCGGGCGCGATTTGCACCGGTGCTGGCGCGGCCGAGCCGGCTGCCTGGCGGAACAACAAGACGTGAAGGAAGGCTACCACCAACGGCGCAAGCGCAAAGTACACCACGCATGGAGCACAAATGCGGTAAAGTTCCACGGCCAGTGGCACGGTGATCGAGCCTTTGACCGTGACCAGCAGCACGAGCACGTTCGCGATGGAAAACACGAGTCCCGCGAACACAAGCAAAATCGGGAAGGCTTTCCGGATGTGCGATTCTCCTGACATGCGCAAAAATCCTTGGGCTGGCTAAGGTGAGCCTACACGTATAGCGAGCCGCCCGTGCCGCGGGTAGTCTGTGTGCCGTTGTGGAGAAATCAACCCGCGCGCCCGATCGGGTTGCGACGCATGGGATGCAGACGAACGTGCACGCCAGCGAGACACTGCCAGCGCCATCGCAATTCGACCGGCAGGGAATGTAGGGGCGACCCGGTTGGTCGCCCGTTGGTGCGACGCACCCGGCGCAGCGGCGCCGCGTTGTGTGGGACCATCGTGCGTAACGGTGGCAGGGCGATCTACCGCGATGGAATCGACGCTGCCAGGCGCGGGGCCGGATGACAGACGACGTGGACCCTCAGAGGTCACACGACGACAGGATCGACCCTCACCCGGCGCTGCGCGCCGGCCTCTCCCTGCCAGGGAGAGGCGTCTCTTTGTTGCTTCGGTGGGAATGCGCGGCAGCTTTCTGTCCGCTCGCTCCACCGACCTGCACCCTGCCGCCGGGCAATGTAGGGGCGACCCGGTGGGTCGCCCATTAGGTGCGGCGCGTGCACTGGGACCGCATTAGCTCATGCGGGGCCGAGGTGCACAACGGTGCCAGGGCGACGCACCGCGTCGCCCCTACATGCCGAGGGTACAGACGCGTGCGTTACACCCGCGAATATGGCACCGCGACGCGGGTGTCCGTTGTAGGGGCGGTTCGCGAACCGCCCCTACAATGCTCGGCGGGTCCGTGGTGCAAACGCGGCGATGGGGACCCACGTGCACGCGACGATTTCAGGGCACGGCACCGCGTCGCCCCTACGCCATACGGAAACGCCCGTGGTTCATTGGAACCCCCACCCTGCCGCCGGGCAATGTAGGGGCGACCCGGTGGGTCGCCCGTCGGTGCGGCGCACGTGCTGTGGCCGCGTTGGGTCGGGTTGGGCCGGGATTCACGATGGCGCGAACGGATGGCGCCGGACTTTTTTTGTTGCGGTGGCGGTGCGACAGGATGGGCATGAGTTGTTTCCTTTCTTGGCGGCGTGAAGGAACGAAGATCCTCGTGGCGGCGGGAGCTGTTCTCGGGATGCTGCTTGGTCGGCCTGCTGCTGTGGAGGCCGGCGGCGACCTTCCCTCCTTCCGATGGGTAAACCCTAGCAGGGGGACGTTGCGCGACTGGCCGCTGGTGACAAGCGTGGCGTTCCCCCGCGGTCATGTCACCGACCCAAGCCGCCTCGTACTGGCGACGGACGCGGGCCTGCTGCCAAGCGTCGTACGCCCGCTAGCACGTTGGGACGATGGTTCCGTTTGGTGGGCACGGATCGAAAGCCAGGCGGACCTCGCACCCAGAAAGGAGCTTGTCGCCAAGTTGGAGATGCACTCCACGGAACGCCCGTCCCCGCCCGGGGTGAAAAAACAGATTTCGGTGACCGAACATGGCGGTCGCGTGGAAGTGGACACGGGACGTTTACGCATCCGCTTTCGGCGTGAAGCGACCGATTGGATCGAAGCAATCGCGCTCGAGGGGAAGCAACTCGAGGGGGCGAGGCTTCATGGCTTGGCCAAAGTGAATGGAAAAGAAGCCCCTGCGGGCCCTGTGGAAGATGTTGTCGTTTTGGCCTCTGGCCCGCTGCGTGCACTTGTCGAGCTCCGTGGAAGATACGGGCACGGTCCACTTGTATATCGCGCGCGGTTCGAGTGTTTCGCTGGCCAGCCTTTCGTGCGGGTCTTGCACACGTTCGAAGTCCATGCCGAACAACCGGAGGTGCGCCTGGATCGCCTGGCAGTCGTGCTCCAGCTTCCTGCGCTACGCAAACCAAAAGCCGCAATCTTCACCGAAGGGGCGTCGGGTGCGCAAAACCGCACGGTTCCTGCGGAGTTCCACCAGCTCGACAACGACACCTTTGCGGATGGCAAGACACCACGCGCAGGCAAACTGCGCGGTTGGTTCGACCTGGGTGACGGTCACTTCGGTGTCACCCTGTGGGCTCGGTGGTTCTGGCAACAGTATCCTCAAGGGGTGCAACTCGAACGCAATCGAATTGTCTACGAGCTTTACAGCTCGCGCGATCGTCCAGCCCTCGCCGGCACGGGTGCCGCGAAAACGCACGAATTCGTCTGGGCATTTCGGGGCAACGGCAATCCGCTCGAGCCTGCGGAGCTGTCGAACGTGCCCTTGCAAGCCGAGTGGCCAGCCGACGCGATTCGCACCACGAGCGTCGTACCGCACGCGGCGGTGGGAGCTTCCGTTGCCGCGACCGAATTCCTTCAGCGTTTGACGGACGCCTGGCGCCGCGTGGAGCGCACCAACGACCGCGAAGAATGGGACGATCGCCAAACCGTGGAATGTCCGCGCGATGCACAAGGCCCCGATGCGCACGAGCGGCGCCGTCGGGGATTCTATGGAATGTGGAATTGGGGCGACTGGAACTACCCCGGGTATCACGATGACACCAAAGGGTGCGATGCCTGGGGAAATCTCGAATACGACCTCCCCCAAGTGTTGGCACTGGCGTACATCGCTACGGGAGACCAGCGTTTCTTCGAAGGTATGGTGGCGAGCGCGCGGCACTTCATGGACGTGGACCGCATCCACTTTCAGCCGCGATTTCCCCAGTGGGTCGGCATGAACCATCCAAAGAACCCCCTGCACTGGACCTTTGCGCTCGGCGGAGTGGATCTTGGACATACGTGGGTCGAGGGACTCCTGTCTTACTATTTCCTCACCGGGGACGACCGCGGCCTAGAAGCAGCTCGGAGCATCGGCGACTTTTTGGTGCGCCGCCTGCGGGCTCCACTCAAGGGGAATCCGCGCCAGTTCGGTTGGCCCCAGATTGCACTCGTGTCGCTCTACGAGGCGACGCGGGACAGCCGGTTTCTCGAGGCGGCGCGCGAATACGGCCGCCAAGGCATGGAACGCCATGCGCCCGACAAGGTGCAGGACTGGAAACTCGGCATCCTCGCTGAGGGTCTTGCGTACACGCATCGGCACACTCAGGACGACGCGACGCGATCGTGGTTGCAGACGTACACCAAAGCTGTGCTCGAAGCGTCGGCTCGCTCGACGACAGACGCTCGACTGTGGCCTGCGGTGGCTTACGTCGCTGGGCAGTCTCGCGACCCGAAAGCCGCCAGGGCGGCGCTTGGTGTGGTTGGGCGACTCGACTTCGGCTCGTGGGCAAAGCCTTTTACCATTGCGGGTCGAGTGGGATTTACCATCCTGGCAAACCTAGGAGATCTGGCAAAAGAGGCGCACCCGTCTGAGTCTCCGCCTACACCGGAGCATCCGCAGGGCAGCGGACGCGAAACTCCAGCGCCCGCGCACGAGAGCCACCGGGATCAGGCTGCGGAATGACCGAGGTCGCACCCGTTCGTCGTCTCACCCCGATCCCGCTTCCTCCGGCAACGTACGTTCCCGGACGCTCCGGGAAGGCACAGCGCCAGCAGTCGCAGCGGTGGCTAGGGCAGCACTTGGCGACCGCGTGGGGTGCGGCACGCGCGGGCACGAGCGTACGCGAGAACTTGGCGTGGTTGTACGGGATCGACTTGTTTCACGCCGGCTGTTTTTGGGAAGCGCACGAAGCGTGGGAGCCTTTGTGGCGAGCAGCACCGGAACACAGTGCGGAGCGCCGACTTTTGCAGGCGTTGCTGCAGTGGGCCGCGAGCCTCGTGCAACTGAAAGCCGGTCGTGTGGATGCGGCAAAGCGGCTCGCGCAACGTGCTTTGGCGCGGGTCGGGCAAGTGGATGCGAGCCGTTGCCTCGACGTCGACGTGGCTCACGCGCGTGCTTGCCTGCGCAGTTACCTCGAGTGGCTCGAGGAAGGGCCCGCAGAGGCAGGCGCGGCCGAGACCCTGCGGCCGCGCCTGCGCTTCCGCAAATGAAGGCAAGTTCCCGCTAGCGTACCCCAGGTACGTCGCGGAACACGCATGGTCCGCCGCAGAAGTTCTCCACCCGGCCGTCGGGGCGCAAAAACGCATCGAGCTGGCGCTGCGCGGCATCCAAGCGGCGCACTGCCTCGTGAACGCCGTTTTCGAACTCGGGCGGCCGGTTATCGAGCGGTGGGGCAGAGCCGCCAACATCGAAGGGCACCCAAGCAGAACCATCGAAGGGCGCTTCGCGTTCCGGAATGCCAAACGCCGGGTAGGCAGAGGGCGCCATCGCGGGGATCCCGAGGCTACGCACTTGGATCTCGGTGGCGTAATGGGAGACCTGGGAATCGTTGATGCCGGTATGGATCAAGATCTTCTTGGCGGGTGTATTCGGCAGCGGGTTTTCGATCAGGCGCGACAAGTAACCGTTCGGCTCTGCGCGGTCCCACAACTGTTGGATAAGGCCGTACAGCACCGCGCGGTCGACCACGTTGGGATACGCCTGCGCAAGCACGAAGAAAAACGGGTTGAAGTCGATACTGCGCTGCAAGAGAAAACTGTAATTCGAGGCTCCGACGCCAAGCACCCCGCGAACGAGATTGGGCGCGAGTGCCATGAACGCTGCGCCCTCGATGCCGCCTTGGCTGTTGCCGTGGTAAAAGAGTTCGCGCCGATCGATAATGGGCACGCCGTCGAACTGAAATGCTGGATGAGCGACAAAGCCGTCGTCGGCCAGCAGCAGTTGTCCCAGAAGAATTTGGTTGATGAGGCTTTGCTGCAGTCGGTCGGCAAGTTGATTGAAGCGACTGAGATCGCCGATGATCCGGAAGGTGTTATCGAGATCTTCATCTGACATCCCGATCCAATCGGTGGCTGCAATGATGAAGCCGAAACGGCTCGCCAAAGTTTGCTGTGGCCCGGCCGTAACTTCTCCGGCACCGGTTCCAAAGAGTCCGTGCCCGTAAATCATCGGCCGCCCAGGCACGGGCACGGGTGAGATGGCGGAGCAGGGGATGATGACCGTAAACGGCGCCTGAGCCCAGCCGTTTTGTCGTGGAATGCCGTTCTCGTCGAGGTTGTAGGCGGCTGGCGGCCGGTCGCGCGTGAGGAAGAGAGGAACCCGGTAGGTACCTCGCACGCGACGGCAAATGCGTTCACTGAAGTTGTCGTCTACCGCGGTTACTTCGAACGCCGGAGCCCCGCTGCCCACTGCGGCAAGGGCTTGATCGCGCGCCGCGAGGGCCCGGCCGGTAAGCGCCTCGCTGCTGGCCACGACGAAGTCCCAGGCCAACAACAAACTCTCCCGTTCGATTCCAGCTTCTTCCAGCTTCGTGAAAATGTCCTCGAAATGGACGCGGCGAGACTCGATGGCCTGCACGGGCGTGACGACGCGATCGCGCAAGACTTGGAACGCGCGGCGCGGTTGGATTTCATTGCCGCTACGGTCGCGAAGGTGCCGCAAGGCAACGATGTAGCGATGGCCTTCGCGCAGCCGGATGCCCGGGCGAAGCATGAGCGAACGGTTGGCGTCCGTGGTGCCATCGGCGTCGAGTTCGGCAAAGTGAAGGACGCGTTCACCGGTGGTGGCGTCGAGAATGACCGTGGGAGAATCGGCCTCGAGCGACCGTGCGTAGTTCGTAATGGGCGGTGCTTGGGACGCGGCTAGATCGACGCCCTCTGGAAACAGCGCCAACATCATGGAGCCAGGACTGAACCCGTCGAGCGTGTTCCATTCCTTCGGATCGATGTGGACCCCTCGCGCATTCGGAGGCATCGCGTCACGAGGGTAATTCACGCGGTAACCAGTGGCGGTGCTGGGGTCTGGGCGCAGGTAAAACGACGACGGGTAGGGGTACAGACAATATTCGGGAACCAAAAAGTCACAAATTTGCGGGGCCAGATCCAAAGCACACAGCGGCTCTGTGGCCTGCACCGTCGGGTCGAAGCATGTGCCGGGCTCGAACGTGGGCGTGGGGCTTGCGGAAGCAGCGGCAGAGGGCGTCGTTGTCGGGGTTTGCGTCCATGTTTGGGAGGCCGTGACCGTGGGGGAAATTGTGGGCGTAGGTGGCAGTGGCGAGGGCGTCGTCGTGGGACTCAGTGTCGGCGTGGCCTGGGGTGATGGCGTCGTAGTCGCGCTTGGCGAGCGAGTTGCGGTGGCCGGGGGGACCGTGTGCGTGGGCGTCGTGCTCCGCGTGGGGGTCGGTGTCGGCACGGTTTCATGGTCGCTCCCGCATCCTGCAACTCCGAATGCGAAGACGAGTGCGCCGCACGTGACGGCAAGCACGCGAACAGGAGGGCGTGAAGGTGGCATCTCTACATCCTTTCTTTTGCTGCGAGCGGCGAAGGGACTCCAAACGCGCTCGTTCGTGACTTGGGCGCTGCCAAAGTGTGGATCAAGCCGTGCGCTTTTTGGCTGCGGGCTTCGCGAACAGCTTGTTGAGGAAATCCTTCGTTTCCTCGAGACACCGACCGCAGAGTTCTCGGCGCAGCCGCCAATTCGAGGTCGACCCACTTTCTCCAATTTCCACCAAGAACACGGTCAGATCGCTGTGGTTTTCCACCTCGGTTTCACAACGGTCGCAAAAATACCGGATCATGTCGTCCTCCTTCGGTTGTATGTTTCCAGTGTGCGATTCGCAGGAGTCACTCGGCGAGGAGTGCGCGTGGAACTTCGACCACCTTCGCGCGCACGTATTCTCCGAAACTTTTTGCTTGCGGGTCCATGCGTGTCGAAGCTGCAACCCCGTCTCCTAGCAAGCCGCAGACGATAAAGTTCAGTGCGAGCAAATTGGGAAACTCGTAGCGTTCTACCTTCAGGCCAGCAGCCTCGGGCACCAATTGGCGGAAACGTTCGGTCGTGAGGTACGTGCGTAGCCATGAAAACGCCTCCGGGCGGCGGGTCCAAAGGCCGACGTTGGCGTTGCCACCCTTGTCTCCCGAGCGTGCACCAGCCAAGAGGCCGAGCGGCACTCGAAGAGTCTCCCCTTCTGGCGGTGGTGGGAGTTCCACGACAGGTGGCTCGACTTCACGGCTTGGGCCCGTCGCGACCGGCTCGATCGGAATCGTGGCATCGTCGAGCACGACCCGATGCTCGACCAGCTCCGAAGGCACGAGCGTCGGCCAGTAAACGCCGTACGGGCTCGCATCTGTTGGCGGATGGGTGACGAAAAAGCCGGGATAGTTCGCTAGCGCCATCTCGATCGCCTTGTTCGTAAACGCCCGCCCGACCTTGCTAGGATCGGGGTCTTTCACCACGACGGTGAGGTGAGCGAAAGCCTCCTCGTTGCGGCGCGGGTTGGGACGGTCCCACCGCACCAGGTCGACGAACACTTCGGCGAAGCGGTCTTTCCCTCCGACCAACGACCACAACGTGTCTTGTGCCAACTTGGCCTTCTCGTCGATGTCGAGCCCGCAGAGAACGAACGTGACCGAGTTGCGATACCCACCCAAGTAGTTGATGCACACTTTGGTCGTGGGCGGCGGCGGCTCGCCGCGAACGCCATGGACCAACACTCGGTCGGGGCCTTCTTGACGCAACTGAATTGTGTCGAACCGCGCGGTCGCGTCGGGGTTGAAGTATCGCGGCCCTTGAATCTCGTAGAGAAGTTGAGCGGTCACGGTGCCAACCGACACCAGGCCGCCGGTACCCGGATGCTTGGTGATCACAAAGGAGCCGTCGGGATGCATTTCCGCAAGCGGAAACCCTATGCGTTCGATTGCGGGCACTTCGCGGAAGAAGGAGTAGTTTCCACCCGTGCACTGCGGGCCACACTCGATGATATGACCCGCCACGATTGCCGAGGCCAAGCGGTCCCAGTCGTCCCGCGCCCAGTCGAAGTACCAAGCCGCGGGGCCGACCACGAGCGCAGCATCGGTCACACGGGGACAAATGACCACGTCCGCACCCCTCCGCAGTGCTTCCGCGATCCCCCAGCCTCCCAAGTACGCGTTTGCGGTTAGCACCTGTGCACCCAGGTCCCGCAGGGGAATGTCTTTGTCCATGTGCCGCAACTCTAGCCCTTGGGCTTGCAACTCCGGCAAGCGCGGGAGGAGATCGTCTCCCTCGATGTGGGCGACGCGGACCTGGATCCCGAGGCGCCGCGCAAGCTCGCGTACTTGATGCGCGAGACCGGCTGGATTCAAGCCACCCGCGTTGGAAACGATTTTGATTCCCCGCTGTGCGCAGGTAGCGAGCACATCTTCCATCTGCCGGAGGAAGGTGCGGGCGTAGCCAGCCGTAGGGTCCTTTTGCCGATCCTTGAACAGGATCATCATCGTGAGCTCTGCCAAGTAGTCGCCGGTGAGCACGTCGATCGGACCGCCTTCGACCATCTCGCGTGCGGCGCTCAAGCGGTCGCCATAAAACCCGCTGCAGTTCGCGATTCTCAGCACATCTTTGGCCATGACGCCCCTAAAAGCACTGGTGCGTTTTCCAGCGCAAGAGGATGGGCGATGCCGTGACTTCTTGTCAGAGCTCCCATGAAAAGAGCTGCGACAAAATGTCTCATTGTCGCGAACCCCGGTTTTCGCAATCCACATCGCGTGCAACGGGAGAGGAGGAGCCATGAAACGTGCGGCAGTTTGGCTTGTGTTTGTCGCTTATTTTGCATGGGGTTGCGGTGACGACGGCGACGGGAATTCCTTGTCAAGGCCACAAATCACGGCGACACCGACGGCAACTTCGACAGTGCAGCCGACGCCCTCGCCGACACCGCAGGCGGCGCAGCACGATCACATTTTACTGGGTTCCCACCACGCTGGTGGTGGAGAGTTGATGGCGCATTTCGATTTCGCCCAAGGGTTTGCCGAACTGACCGACCAGCAGTGCATCGGAGGGCAGGGCGATGCGTGCGCCGGTGGCACGATTGTTTACAGTGGCACGTCGCCGGCATTCGAAACAGTTGGCGAAGAAGACGCTGAAGAACACTTGCGTCCGTTGTTGCCAGGAACGCGGGTGCGGCTGGAAATTGTAGCGATCGACGCGGGAGTACAGGTCCAGTTCGGTGGGGTGGTTTTGGACCGCGCCGGGCAAAGTGTGGTGTTGGGGGAAGCCCCGTTCCATGACCACGGAACCTGGCAACTCGTGCTCTCCGCCAGTGTGAACCCAACACACGGCTCGTACGCTGTGACGTTCCGCTTTGCGGCCGAGGGGTCCACGTACGAACCATCCTCGCCGTACACGCTGCGACTGGCCGTTGCCGATGACCACCATGCCGCCGCGCTAGCGTCTGGCGGCTGAGTGCGGAGAACGGGACGTGCGCCGAAGGTTCTTGGGCTGGGTTCTAGGCTGCCTGCTTGCGCCCGCGTTTTCGAGCGCGCAGGAACACGAGCACATGGACCTTTGGGCTGACCAAGCCACCGGCCAGCTCGTTCTATCATGGCAGTTCGAACGCGTGCTGCCGCTTTATGAAACGTTTTGTGCCCCGGGAGCGGGCCAGTGCCTCTTTACCACCATCAACCCAGCGTTCCTTGCGGAATCCGCTGAACCTCCTTCACCGACCTTGGTGCCGCTAGCCGCGGGCACGCCGGTCGAGGTCGAGTTGACCGACATTGCGCCTGGCTTCACCCTGAACGTCAATGGCCAGGCGTTGCGGCAACGGGGCGAAAAGGCGCCGCTCGGGGTCGTTCCGTTTCACGTGCATCCCAGTTGGCAATTAGTCGCTCCGCGAGATGCAGCCGGAGAGTTTTTCGTGTCGTATCGGGTGCTTGCTCCTGGAGGCCCGTACGAAAGTTCCGAAGTGTACACGAATCGTTTCCTGATCGCGCATCCTGCCGCGACGCCGACGCCCGTGGCGACACCGACGAGAGGGCCGCTGCGCTGTGCCGGGGATTGTGACAGCAGCGGGACCGTCACCGTGGACGAGGTGGTGAACCTTGTCCGCTTGGCACTCGGGTTGGCCTCGGTCGATTCGTGCCCCGCTGGCGACCGTAACGGTGACGGGATCGTGACCGTGGACGAAATCGTCGCCGCGGTCAACGCGTTGTTGAATGGATGTGCCGACGAGGCCACGCTCACTTTCGCCGAGCTTCAGAGGGAATTGTTCCGTCCAAGGTGTACGAGCGTGGGGTGCCATTCTGCGCGCGACCGCGTGGCCGGTTTGGATTTAGAGAGCGAGCAGGCATGGTCTCACTTGGTCGACGTTCCTCCGGAGAATTTCGCCGCCAGCTTGCGCGGGCTGGTTCGTGTGCGAGCAGGCGACCTGGCAGGGAGCTTTCTTTGGATCAAGCTCCAAGTGCAGGTATCGCCCGAGTACGGCAGTCGCATGCCTCTTGGAGGTGAGTCGCTTTCGGAAGAAGAACGCTCGCGAGTGGCTCGATGGATCTTGGACGGCGCGCTGCCGTAAACCGGACGCGCCGTTGTGGAGACAGATGGTTCGACGTGACAGACATCGAAGGAGGAGGAAATGAAGTCGAACAGTTGCAAGCAGCAAGTAGTTCCCTGGATGCTCGTAGCGGTTCTAGCCCTCGGCTGTGTCGGTGAGGCTGCGGCACAGTCAAGCCGATTCGATTCGCTCGGACAGTGTGTGGGCGATCGCGATGGAAACGGCCAGGTAACGGTGGACGAGCTCGTGACGGGCGTAAACAACTTGCTCGAAGGCTGCGGTTACCAGCCTGTGACCATCCAATTTGCTGGCTACGTTGGCGAGGAGCCGTTCCAGTGTGGTCAGTCGTACTCCGGCATCGGCACGAGTGCACAAGAGTTCGTTCCCTCCGATTTTCGTTTTTACGTTTCCAATGTTCGCCTGATCACCACCGACGACCGGGAGATTCCGGTGCTGCTGGACCAAGATGGCATTTGGCAGCTCGAGGACATCGCCCTGCTGGACTTCGAGAACAAAACTCCTCCTTGCGTCAACGGAACCGTGCAAACCAACAGCACGGTGCGGGGCCGTGTGGCGCCGGGGAACTACAACGGCATTCGCTTTGTGCTGGGCGTCCCGCTCCGGCGGAACCATGGCGATGCGTCGGTGGCCCCTCCACCGCTCAGTCTCACGGCCATGTTTTGGAGTTGGCAAGCTGGGTACAAGTTTCTGCGCGTGGACACTGCGTTCGACAACTACCGGATCCACCTGGGCAGCACGGGATGCTTTTATGCGCAGCCGGGGGTGATCGGCGGTTGCGCGCGGCCGAATCGCGCGGAAGTCGTGCTGCGCCCGTTCGACCCCGCTCATGACATGATCGTCGCAGACCTGGCTTCGTTGCTGAGCGATTCCGATTTGGCGGAAAACCAAGCTGGCACGCCTCCTGGATGTATGTCGGACCCTGGCGACGGGGATTGCAGCGCTTTGCTGCGGAACCTAGGTGTCGACTTTGCTACAGGATTGCCCGTGCCTGGCTTGCAGAAATTTTTCCGCGTGATGCGCTCTCACCCGTAGCGGACGTGGAGGAATGGGTTCGCGGACGAACATTGGCCTCGGGGTGGTCGCGATTGCATCGATGTTCGTAGGCTTGTCTGCCGTGCCACTGCGTGCAGACACGCCATACGTCTTCGAGCTGCCGGTCGGTTTTCCCAGGCCAAAAGTGCCTGCGGACAACCCCATGACAGTGGAGAAAATCGCCCTCGGCCGGTTCTTGTTTTACGACACACGCCTCTCGGGAAACGGAACCCAATCCTGCGCCTCGTGCCATCAGCAAGAGCGTGCCTTTACCGACGGGTTGCCCCAAGCGATCGGCTCGACTGGCCAAGTGCATCCGCGCAGCGCGATGAGTTTGACCAACGTTGCCTATGCCACGGCGCTGGGTTGGGCCAACCCCTTACTGGATTCGCTCGAGCGACAAGCGTTGGTTCCGATGTTCAACGAACGGCCTGTGGAGCTAGGGCTAACTGGAAAAGAGGACGAACTCCTCGCTCGCTTGCAAGCGGACGTACGCTACCAGCGCCTGTTTGCCGAAGCGTTCGCTGGCGATCGAGAGCGGGTTTCCCTTGGCAACATTGTCAAAGCAATTGCCAGCTTCGAACGGACCCTGATCTCTGGGAACACTCCTTACGACCTGTACGTGCAAGGAATCGATGACACTGCCTTGTCGGAGGATGCCTTTCTTGGCGGGCGCCTGTTCTTCTCCGAGCGCTTGGAGTGCTTTCACTGCCACGGTGGGTTCAATTTCACTGCTTCTGTCACCCACGAGGGCAACCCGTTCGACGAAACGTCCTTCCAAAATAACGGACTGTACAACATCGACGGCCGCGGGGCGTACCCTCCGGACAACACCGGCTTGTTCGAAATCACGCATATCCCGGAAGACATGGGGCGCTTCAAGGCGCCTACACTGCGCAACCTCGGCTACACCGCGCCCTACATGCACGACGGCAGCATTGCCACGTTGGAAGGGGTCATCGATCACTATGCTGCCGGCGGGCGGACGATCCACTCGGGTCCGTACGCAGGGGATGGCTCCAAAAATCCTTACAAGAGCAACTTCGTGCGTGGCTTCAGCCTTACCGAAGAGGAAAAGCAGCAGTTGCTGGCATTTTTGCGTGCCCTCGACGACCCGGCGTTTGTCAGCGACCCACGGCTGAGCGACCCGTTCGTACCTTGGCCTTGCCGGGCGGACTGTGGGTACGATGGTGTGGTGACGGTCGACGAGCTGGTGCAGGCTGTGAACGTGGCTTTGGGTACAAGCTCCTTGGCCCGTTGCTTGCCGGCCGATGCGAGTGGGGAGGGCGACGTAACCATCGATGAACTGCTGCAGGCCGTCACCGTTGCCCTGAATGGCTGCGACAGGAAGCCGGCGGGGCACTGAAATCTCGAGTGGCCCTTGCAACGGCATCGCCGGCGCGCTGCAGGTGGACCCACCAGGGTGAGGCGAAATGGGAGGAGCGCGTGGTGGCACGAAGGCGTGGTAGTCGGAGTCGATTTGCTTTGCTGGGCATGGTCGGGATGGCCCTCCTCGGGGCAGCCGGTTGCCGGAACGACGCCTCGCGGAACCCAACATCGGCAAGGGCTCGGCAAGTGGCACCAGCGCCGCTCGGCCAGCGTGTCAGCATGGAGGAATTGCACGCCACCGGTGGAGTGCCACCGGGCTGGCAGTTCACTCCCCCGCCGGGCGACGCAGAAGCGGGGCGCGAGGCCTTTGTCGAGTTCGGTTGTTACAAGTGCCATCGGGTTGCAGGGGAGAACTTCCCCTCGGGTCCGACGAGCGAGGAATTTGTCGGACCCGATCTCACTGGCATGGGGAGCCATCACCCCCCGGGCTATTTTGCGGAAGCGATCCTCAATCCGAACGCCATCCGTGTGGATGGCCCCGGGTACTTGAGCGAGGATGGTGCCTCCAAAATGCCGGAGTACCCGCAGATGACGCTCGAGCAGCTAAGCGACTTGGTTGCATATCTGGCTTCGCTCAAGGAGCCGACCTCCACGGAAAGCGGCGGCAGCGGTGCCGGCCATGCGCATCACGCGCACCACGAACACCATGGTTCCCATGGCGAAAGCGGTACGGTCGGGTCTGCACCCGTACCGGAACGACTGAGTTACTTGGCGCAGGCCTTCGAAGTCGAGGACGAGCGGATCGAGGAATTTTACCGTTGGTTCGACGCACGCGAGTTCGAGCGGGTCCCTGGGCTCGTGAGCATTGCGACTTACGCCAGCCGGGAGCGGAAGCAAGGGCGACACACAGTGTTGGTGTTGTTCGGGTTCGAGAACGACGGGGCCCTAGAGGCATTCCGGCGGCAACGAGACGCGATGGCTCCGGGCCCGTTTCCCCGTCCGGTGGAAAGCTTTTTCTTCGAGCCTCCGCCATTGTATTTTGCCGTGCAAATGAGTCGCCCGTAGGTTCGTCGCCGCCGACCTACCTTGCGGGAATGCGCGGCGTGGTGGCAAGGAAACACCAAATGAAATCGGAGTAGCGGAGGAGGGTCGTGAACCATGCCGGGCAGGCTCGAAGGCAAGGTGGCAGTGATTACCGGAGGCGCCAGCGGAATTGGTCGCGCTACGACACTGCGGTTTTTAGCTGAAGGCGCGCGTGTAGTCGTGGCCGACTTGAATGCCGCCGCGGCAGAAGAAACGCTAGCAGCAGCGCGCAAGGACGGGCACGCGGACAACGTGGTGTTCGTTCGCACCGATGTGGCAGAGGAGGCACAAGTCGAGCGGGCGTTGCAAACCGCGGTGAATTCGTGGGGGCGCCTCGACATCGTGTTCAACAATGCCGGTGTCGGGGGTGCGTTTGGTCCGATCACCGACATTGCCGTGGAAGACTGGGATTACACATTTGCCGTGCTGGTACGCGGTGTGTTCCTCGGGATCAAACACGGCGCCAGAATCTTCAAGCGGCAAGGACAGGGCGGCACGATCATCAATACCGCCTCGATCGCTGGGCTGAGCGGCGGCGATGGACCGCAAGCGTACTCCGCGGCCAAAGCTGCCGTGATCAATCTCACACGGGCCACGGCGATCGAGCTGGCGCCGGAGCGCATCCGCGTGAACGCAATTTGCCCTGGGGGAATCCTCACGCCGCTGTTGCACCGCGGCAATCCCGACGCGGTGCGATCATTTTTGCAAAAGTTCCAACCGTGGCCCGAGGCTGGAGAGCCCGAGCACATTGCTAACGTGGCCTTGTTCCTGGCGTCGGACGAATCGCGGTTCGTGACCGGCGCAGCCATCGTGGCCGATGGCGGGGCGACGGTGGGCGGGTCGTGGGCAGTGCGGCACTTGCGCGAGGCCTCGCCGTTACCGACGCAAGCCTTTGCGGGCGTCGATCGCGGAACCACCGGGGAGCCGCCCACGCTCCGGCCCCTGACAAAGGAGTAAGACCCCAGCGAGCCGGGAGGCTGGAGGACGCAGCGATGGAGCGTGCCGATGCCGAAGTGTGGGCTGCGCTGACGACGGGGATTTACATCCTCACCACGCGCAGTGGCAGCAGCGGGCATGGGATGTCGGCGTCGTGGGTCGTGCAAGTGTCGGGCACGCCCCCGCTCCTGGCGGCTGCCGTTGGCCGCCAGACCTTCTCGCACGAGCGGATCGCGGCTGACAAAGTGTTCGGGCTGAACGTTGTCGGAAAGCGTTCGCGGTTTTTGCAGGACTACTTCCACTCTGCCAGCGCGCGACGACCGGACAATCTCGATGCGGTGCAGTGGTTTTGGTCGCCGGGTAAGGTCCCGTGGCTCACCGCAGCCCTGCTCCGTTTGGAGTGCCACGTAATAGAGGAAGTACCTGTGGGCGACCGCACGTTGTTCGTGTCGCGCATTGGTGCGTTTCGCTGGGGCGAAGCTGACCGGCCCTTGTCATCGCACGACCTTCCATACGTGTACGTGGGAGAGATTCATCCCACGCCCCGTTGGCAAGACTCTCGGAAAGGAGGGCCCACATGAATCGCGGGGCGGTTCTCTCGTTTGCCTTGTGGGCTTTGGCAGCAACCAGTGCCCGGGCGCAAGCAAGGCTCGAGTACGTGACGTCGTTTGGGGGGACGGAGACCAGGCAGTTTTCCCTCGGCGGGGCGCACGCTGTCGCTGTGAGTCCCGACGGACGCCACGTGTACGTCGCAAGTTTCGATGACAACGCGGTGGTGGTTTTGCTGCGGGACCGCGCATTGGGAACGCTCGAGTTCACCGAGGCTCACGTGGATCGAACTGCCGGTGTGCAAGGCGTGTTCCGTCCAGTTTCCGTTGTTGTCTCCCCGGATGGGAATCACGTCTATGTGGGGGCTTTTTTTGGCGACGCCGTCGCTGTGTTTTCGCGGGATTCCGACTCTGGCCGTCTTTCGTTTATCGAAGCATTGTTTGGCGGAACGTTTGGGTACCGCGGGCTTACCCAAGTGCACGGCCTTGCTGTTGCGCCGGATGGATCGCAGGTGTTCGTGGCAAGCTACGGCAATAATGCTCTGACGGTGCTGCGGAGAGATCCTGGGTCGGGTCGTTTGACACCGGAGCAGCTTTGGTTGGACGAGAACGAGGGTGGCAGTGTTTCGGGCCTCGTGCGCCCCACCGCAGTTGCAGCATCCCCCGACGGGCGGCACGTGTTCGTGACTTCGGGAGGTTCGAGTAGCCTCGTACACTTTCGGCGAGACCCGCACACGGGCGAGCTGGCTCCAGGTGAAACATTTTTCGACGGAGGGTCGCCTGCGCTCGCATTGGAGGGCGCGATTGCGGTGAGTGTGTCTCCGGACGGGCGCGACGTGTACGCGTTGGCGATGAACGGTGTCACCCACTTCCGGATCGGGGAGGACGCCGCGCTCACGTTCGCAGATGTACTGGCAGGCCCAGCGGTCATTGGAGCAGGGGAGGCTGCGGGTCCGACGGACATCACCGTCGTGCCACAAGGGTCGGCAGTCGTACTCACACGCGGGGGCGATGACACCGTGGTTTTGCTGGAGCGCATGCCCCGTACGGGCAGTCTGCGCTTCGTCCAATCCATCTCGACCGACGAGGAAGAGTTCGTGACTCTGGCCGGCGCGGCCGCGGTTGCTGTAGAGCCGAGCGGCCGCTGGGTGTACGTGGCGCTGCAGTTCGGCGACGGTGTGGCAGTGCTCCGGCGTTGGCCCAGTTGCGCGGCAGATTGCAACGAAGACGGCAGCGTGACCGTGGACGAGCTCGTGACTGCGGTCAACGCACTCCTTTCCGATCGGCCCCAACCTGGCTGCTGGCAAGCAGACCGCGACGGAGACAACCGCATCACCGTAGACGAGGTGGTGTTCGGAGTGCGGATGGCCCTGTTTGGCTGCGTCGAGGCTGCCAACGAGCCGCGTCTCTAAAGCGAAAGGAAGGTGCGGGTACATGGTGTGGTTGTTGTGGTTGCTGGCATTGATCAGTGCGTTGCTGGCGTACAATGTGCGCCATCCAGCGTACCGGCCCGGACGGCGAGCCACGCTGAGCTTCTTCGCTGGCTGGCTGACCGATGAACTGGCGTTGCACCACATTGGTGTGCAAGCTCTGCTGGCCATCGTGTTGGTGACCCACGGGGGCGCTCACGGCTTTATGGGCAAACTAGGGGTGCTCGTTTTGCTGGGTTCCTGGTGGGCGCTGTGGAAATCGTACTGGAAGGCCGACGAAGCGGCGGAGGTTGTCGAACGCGCGCTGCGAGAAGCGTTGGGAAACGATTACCGTGAGCGAGTACGGCCGCAGTTGCGGCAACACTGGCCGAGGGCGATCGACTGGAAAGCGGTAGCCTTCCCGTTCCCGATTCGTCATCCCGACGTGGAGCGTCACCGCGACATCCTCTACCGGCGCGCCGCCGGGGTCAATTTGCGCCTCGATGTGTACCGGCACCGGTCGCATCCCGAGAATTGTCCCGTCTTGCTCCAGATTCACGGCGGAGGGTGGGTGATCGGGAGCAAAAACGAGCAAGGCTTGCCGCTCATGATCCATATGGCGGCACGCGGCTGGGTGTGTGTGAGCGTGGACTACCGCCTGTCCCCGCATGCCACGTTCCCCGATCACCTGGTGGACGTCAAAGCGGCCTTGAGTTGGATTCGGGAGCATGCCGCCGAGTATGGAGCCGATCCCAACTTCGTCGCCGTGACCGGAGGCTCGGCTGGCGGTCATTTAGCGGCGCTCCTCGCGTTGACACCCAACGACCCAGAGTACCAGCCAGGCTTTGAAAGCCGGGATACGGCCGTGCAAGCTGCGGTGCCGATGTACGGTGTGTACGACTTTGTCGACCGATTCCACACATTTCACAACCCCGAAATCCACCACTTGCTCGAGAGCCGAGTGATGAAGGCTGCGCTCTCCGAGGCGCCGGAAGCGTACGAAAAAGCCTCGCCGATTGCGCGCGTGCGCGCCGACGCGCCGCCGTTTTTCGTGGTCCACGGCGACCACGACACGTTGGTGCCAGTCGAACAGGCGCGCCACTTCGTTGCGGCCTTGCGCGCGGTGTCGCGCCAGCCAGTGGCGTACGCGGAGATTCCCGGCGCACAACATGCCTTCGATCTCTTCCCTTCGTTGCGATGTTTGCATGTGGTTTACGGGATCGAACGCTTCCTTGCGTTCGTTTACTCGCGCTATCTCGACGCTATGGAACGGGAGCCCAGCACGGGCTCTGCAGCCCCGTAACCCCACTCCGTGCCAATCTTGGCTGCCGGTGCACGGGGGTCGCAGCGACGCCCCGGGGAGAAACGTGCCGGGATTTCTTCGCCTCGCAAACTGCGGTAGAAGGTCGCGCAGTCGAGGGCACGCGCATGACCGAACCCGCGCACACACCGCCGTTCCCCATCGACGAACAACGGAGGCTCGCGGAATGGCTCGATCGTCAACGGTTGCCCGGCGCCGGTGAACCACTGGAAGTGCAGTTCATTGCGGGAGGAGCCTCGAACGAGGTGTGGCTCTTACGTCGGGGCGATACGAAGATGGTATTGCGGCGTCCGCCACGCCGGGTTCCACCGGGGCGCAACGAATCCATGCTGCGCGAGTATCGCGTTTTAGCCGCGTTGCGCGACACCGATGTGCCGCACCCGCGGGTGCTCGCAGCGTGCAGCGACCAAAGCGTGCTTGGTGCGTGCTTTTACGTAATGGAGTACGTAGACGGTTGGTCGTGCATGAATCGAGATGGCTGGCCTCCACCATTCGATTCCGATCTGGAAGCGCGGCGGGGGCTGGCCTGGGAACTCGTGGATGGAATCGCGCGCCTGGCGCGGGTCGATTGGAAAGCCGTGGGACTCGAGGGGTTCGGTCGCCCGGATGGATTTCATGAACGTCAAGTCGATCGCTGGCTCGGGCAACTTGCGCAGTATCGATTTCGGCCACTCCCCGGACTGGAGGAAGCCGAAGCCTGGTTGCGAACGTATCGCCCTCGACATTACGTGGCGGGGATTTTGCACGGCGACTACCAGTTTGCCAACGTGATGTTTCGTCACGGAGCTCCTGCGCGTCTGGCTGCGATTGTCGACTGGGAAATGGCTACCGTTGGCGATCCGCTGTTGGACTTGGGCTGGGTTTTGATGGCGTGGCCGGATCCCGACGAAGACCGGCGGCACTCCAGTTACGTCGATTACACGGGCATGCCGACACGAATGGAGTTGGCGCAGCGGTACGAACAAACCAGCGGCCGCACGGTGGAAGAACTCGACTACTACGTGATTCTCGCGTGCTTCAAAATCGCCATCGTTTTGGAGCAAGGATACGCGGCTTGGGTGCAGGGGCGTGCCGACAATCCGAAGCTAGCCTACTTTGGCGATGTCGTGCTGCGGATGGCCCGCAAGGCGGGCGACTTGGCGCGTTCGACTCGCTTAGGTCGCGGCCAGTGGCTGTGACTCCGAGGCCGAAGGCCAGCGAACAGCGCATCCAAAGCCAAGACCTTTCTGCCCGACGCAAGGGCAGGAGCCCTTTACCTCCTCCCCAAGTAGGGCAAGGAGCGGATGAGAGTGACGACCTCCGCCGAGTTCGCTCGCATCGCCTAGCGATGTGTTTCCTGGACAGAGGTGTTGCAACGGCAGCTCCACCGGTCCAAGCGAACGAGCGAGAAGCTTGGCCCCCTGGGTCGATTGCGGCACGAGGCAGCTTCGTCGCCAACGCCACCAGCCCGGCGTTACGACCATCCGCTTGCTCTACTTGGAACGGCAAAGCCGCGCCGGGTATGGCAGGGCTTTGGTTTCGGCGGGATGCGATCGACGCAGCAGACAGGGGCCTGAAGATCGATGCATGCGCTATGCGAGCGGCGCTCGGAACGGTTTCCGTGGATTTTGCTTTTGACTCGGCGCGCAAACTGTGGCATTCGGCTGCAGGTACGCCGGGGTTGGCGGCGGCGTCTAACCGATTGCGCATCGACCACGCGCCGACGATCGGCGTCGCAGGATTGCGTCTGCAGAGATTCTGCAGAGAGAGGAGGCGATGACGATGAGGGAGCGGTGCAAGATGCGCGGACGCGAGGTGCACGGGTCGCAATCGCTGTGCTGGGGTGTGTCCTGACCGGCGTGGGCTCAACGCTTGCTGTGCCCGCCAACCAGGAGACGCTGCCCCTGCCGGCCCAGGCGGCCATCTCGGGCGTGCTCGGGCGCGACAACCGCGCCTACCACGCGACCTCTCAAGGCCAAGCCCTGCACATGATCAACCCCCGGCACGGGCTCGCGGTTGAGCTCACCGAAGCCGGCGTCCA
>CAZHQG010000028.1:0-40325 GCA_964534275.1 uncultured Binatia bacterium (SeqCode)
CGTCGCGGGGCAGCTCCCAGTGCCCGTGCAGCCCTTGCGCCCGCAGCGCTTCTATTTTGCCGGCAAGCGTTGGATGTCGCGCCCGACGGGAGGCGGTCCGGGCGCACCCATGGGTGGTGGCCCAGCTGCACCTCCCGGCGGCCTTCCAGCAGCTCCGGCTGGGGGAATGCCAGCAGCGCCCATTGGAGGGACTCCCGCAGGCCCGGCAGGCAACGGACGAGAAAGCTCTCGTCGACACGACTCGACTACAGCAAAGGGCAGTTGCGTTTGCTCGGCAATTTCCGCATCCGACAAACCGCGCTGAAAAAGGGGTAGCAGAACCATGCAGTCATTGGCCGCGGCCGGCGATCCCCACAACAGCACGGGCACGGTCAGCAGGGCGCCGAAAAGGAAAGACCTGAGCCTCGGGTGCTCCATAGGAAACACTTCATAGACCAGGGGCGCGGAGAACACTAGTGAGCAATCAAGCGCCTGAGAGCGGGATCGTCATTTCGCATCGAGCGATCCTTCTGGGGTTGGTTGTCGGCGCCGTGGCCGGAGTAGTGGCGCATGCGCTGTTCGCAAACACTCCTTGGCTGGTTGCGCTCGTAGACCGCGTGACCGAGCCGCTAGGCCGGTTGTTTCTTCGCCTCATTTTTATGATCGTGCTTCCGCTCGTGTTTTCCGCCTTGACGCTTGGGGTGGCGGGTTTTGGCGATCTCGCTAGTTTGGGACGGGTCGGAATCAAAACGTTGTTGGTAACGGTCGTCACCTCTGCCGCATCCGTTGTTACTGGCATCCTCCTAGTCAATTTGTTGCGTCCCGGTGATGCGCTTTCAGAGGAGGCACGGGCTGCGCTGCTCGCGGCCACGGGGCACGTCGACTCTGGGTTGACCGGGAACCCTACGCCCGTGGGGCTGAACGTCCTCACGCAACTCATTCCGGACAATCCAGTACGAGCGGCGGCGCAAGGGGAGATGCTACCGGTGATGGTGTTTGCCCTACTGTTCGGGCTCGGGCTTGCACGTGCACCCAAAAACGCCGCCACCGTGCTCGTCGCTTGGCTCGAAGGGGTGTACGAGGTAGCGATCCAAGTGGTGGGGTTTGCCATGCGCTTGGCCCCGGTTGGGGTGGCGTGCCTGATGTTCACGCTCACGGCACGCATGGGGGTAGAAGTGTTGCAACCGCTGGCCGGCTACGTTGCCGTAGTTCTGCTGGGTCTCGCGCTGCACTTGGTCGTGACGTACTTGGCGCTGTTACGATTGTTCACCTCGTGGTCGCCCGGGGCGTTTTTGCGCGCTGTGCGTCCGGTTGTGGTGACTGCGTTTTCGACGAGCTCTTCGAATGCGACGTTGCCGACGACGTTGGAAGTGGCACGCCGGGAACTTCAGGTGCCGCGTGACATTGCGGGCTTCGTCTTGACGTTGGGTTCCACGACGAACCAACACGGGACCGCGCTCTTCGAGGGGGTCACCGTGCTCTTTCTTGCTCAGTTCTTCGGGGTGGAGCTGAGCCTCTCCCAGCAGTTGCTGGTCGTTGGGATGGCTGTGCTTGCCGGCATTGGAACCGCGGGCGTCCCAGCGGGTTCTTTGCCGCTGATCGTTCCGGTGCTCGTGACGGTTGGTGTTCCCGCCGAAGGAATCGGGGTGATCCTCGGTGTGGACCGGTTTCTCGACATGTGCCGCACGGTGATCAACGTGGTGGGCGACCTCGTGGTTGCTGTTGTGATTGCGGCGTGGGAGCGCCGGTCGACGGAGGAGGCAACGGCAGCGGTGGGTGGTCAAGCCGACCGGCTACCGCCGGCGGCAGATTGACTTTGGCCGCTAAGTGCGGGACAACCCGTGCTTGCCATAGGTTTACGGAGGGTCGTTATGAAGCGCGCGCTGCTTGGCTGCTTTGCCGCCTTGGCCTGCGGGGCGGTTTACACGGCTTCGGTGTACGCCGAGGAGCCCAAAACTTGGGTCTTGAGTGCCAACAATTGGCAGCAAGGGGAAGGCTTGTTGCCCGATCCAGTACTCAAGCGCGTGCGCAGCGGTGAGTACACATTCAAGGTGGTCGAGGTAGACCCGGAACGGCTCAAGCAAAATTACTCGACGAAGTTTTGGCAAGCGAGCGAGGCGAATGCCGGGAAGTACGACGTCGACCCGAAAACGTGCGGGTTGAAAGACCTCTCTACCGGAAAAATGCCGAGCTTTTATTTTGGCTTTCCGTTCCCCCGGATCGATGCGGCAAACGACCCGTTCGCTGCGTGCAAAATGGCTTGGAACTTCGAAGCTGCGAATGCCGTGGCCGGCGGCGGCGGGGCAACCTTTACCCTGAACGGCATCGATGCCGGAGGCGAGTTCAAACGCATCAAGCTTTGGCTGCACGGGCAAGGATTCCTGGGACGCCATTTTGGCCCGATCGACAATCCGGAGAACCTACGGGGTGCAAGCCTTACGGGCGTCATGGAGCCACAAGACGTGGACGGAGTTGCCGGTTTGGGGAAACGCTTCAACGATTGGGAGTCGCAAGACCAAGCTTGGTTTTACGTTCCCGCAACGCGCCGTGTGCGCCGCGTGAACACGGCGACGCGGTCGGATCCGGTGGCTGGCCTCGATATCTACGCCGACGACGTCAATTGCTACGCCGGCAAGGTGGAGTACTACAAGTGGAAGTTGCTCGGCGAAGGCCGTGTGCTGGCACCTGTGCTGTCTCCCGAGCCGGTCAAGCAACGTTGGATTTCTCCCACCCGTGCGGAAGTGGCAATCCCGTATTTCACCGCTGCTTACGAGACTCCGGGGGCCAAGGGAGCGCCTTGGCTGGTCGTGGAAAATCTGGTGATGATTCCCCGGCCCGTGTGGATCATCCAAGGCGAATCGGAGGACCCGTTTTACAACTTCGGCAAGGTGATCATGTACATGGACAAGGAGCTCTACCGCATTTGGTGGAAGCTCGTCCACAACCGCGCGGGCGAGTACTTCTACAACGCCATGTGCGCGTTTCATTGGTCGAGCAACGACGATGGGAGCTTCAAAACCGTTACTCCGAACATGGTCGTGGGCGTGAACGACAAGACGAACCGTGCAGCCATTGGCGGTCGCTATGCCACACAGTTCATCGAACTCGACTTTCCTGAGGGACACTTTAGCTTGCAGACGCTGACCCACATGGCTGACTGAGCGCGGGCAACCTGTGGGCGCACTGCTATGCAACCGCGAGGAGGACCAGAATCATGGCTGAGTGCTTTTATCACCCCCAGGAAAGCAAACGTTTGCGGCGCTTGCGGGAACTTAAACCGGAGATGTTCCGTGGGTTCGTGGAGTTCGAACGCACAGTGTTTCAGTCAGGCGAGCTGCCGCTCAAGGTGAAGGAGCTGATTGCCATTGCGACCGCGCACATCACCCAGTGTCCCTACTGCATCGACGTGCACGTGAAGCGGGCGAAGAAAGCCGGAGCCACCGACGGCGAGATTGCCGAAGCCATTTTCGTGGCCATGACGCTTCGGGCTGGCGGATCCTTCGCTCACGCCTCGATTGCCATGCGTGCGGCTGAGGAAGCGGCGGCAAAAACGGAAGGGGCGGGTGGCTAAGCCTGCGGGCGGCGTTTCTGGCACACGTTCGACCTCCCGCCTGCAGGCGATCTTCTAGCTGTGCCGCGGTTGACCCGAACAGAACGCATCGTTCCCCGAGCACTCGAGGCTGGCGACTGCGTGGGCGTCATCGCTCCAGCCGGCGCCGTGCCGCGCGAGGATCTGGAGGCTGGCATTGCCTTGCTCGAAGCGAAGGGACTGCGCGTGCGACTCGGAGCTTCTGTGTGGAAGCGACATGGTTACCTTGCGGGAACCGACGAAGACCGTGCTCGCGATTTGGTCGAGATGTTTGTCGACCCGAACGTGCGGGCGGTGTTCGCGGCCCGTGGCGGGTATGGATGCACACGTTTGTTACCGCATCTCGATGCGGCCCTGCTGCGCAACCATGCGAAGATCTTCGTGGGTAGCAGCGATTGTTCTGCGCTGTTGACGTTCCTTGTGGATCGGTGCGGAATGGTTGCCTTTCATGGTCCGGTGGTCACCGGGCTGGCAAGGCGATCGGACGCTCTCGACCGATTGCTCGAAGTGTTGTCCGGGAAGGCTTCCTCGCACGTACAAGCACCTCGCTGCCTGCGCCCCGGGCGCGGCGAAGGCACGCTCCGAGGAGGCTGCTTAAGCGTGCTGGGGGCCCTGGTGGGGACTCCCTGGGCGCCCGCTGTGCACGAACCGACCGTTTGGTTTTTTGAGGACGTCAACGAGAAGCCGTATCGCATCGACCGTTTGCTGACCCAGTGGATGCAAGCCGGGTTGTGGGCGGCGACCCGTGGCATCGTGTGGGGGGAAATGGTGGACTGTGACGCTCCGGGAAACGGGTGGGATATCTGGACCGTGATCCAGGAACGCACGGCGTTCCTAGGCGTGCCGATGGCTGCAGAATTGCCGAGTGGACATGGGGCTGGCACCATTACGTTGCCGCTAGGGATTCACGTCCGGCTCGCCGATGCGCAGCTCGAGTATTTAGAGCCGTGGGTGATTCCCGGAGTAGCTCCGTAGCGATGGGTTTCGAACTCGTGGAAGAAGCCATGCATCAGGCGGTGGCACAGGGCGTATTCCCGGGTGCGGTGCTCCTCGTACGGGCAGGGGAAAGCTTCTTTTACTTGCGTGCCTTCGGCTACCGCTCGCTCCTTCCCGAACGCACGCCAATGCACGAGGACACGATCTTCGATGTTGCCTCGCTCACCAAACCCTTAGCCACGACGGTGGCGGTCATGCTTCTGGTCAAGGAGGGAAAACTCCGGCTCGATGACCGCGTGTCGCGATTCTTCCCCAATTTTGGAGTCCACGGGAAGGGATACATCACGTTTCGCCAGCTCCTCAGCCATTGTTCTGGTTTGCCAGCAAGCAAGCCCTACTACAAAGAGGTGCTGGCGGAAGAGCAGCGCAGAGGCCGCGTGAATTTCTTGGGGACCAGCGCTGCCAAGGCGTTTGTGTATCAGCGCATCGAGCGGGAACGAACCGAAGCCGAGCCTGGCACGCGAGCGTTGTACAGCGATCTGGGGTTCATGTTGCTGGGTGCCGCGGTGGAACAACTGAGCGGGATGACTCTCGATCGGTTCTGCCAAGACCGTATCTTTCGACCCTTAGGCTTGCGCACCACTGGGTTTGTCGACCTTGCCTTGTTGCGCGCTCGCCGCTTGGAGCCTGTAACCGAGTGGATTGCGCCCACCGAACAGTGCCCGTGGCGCAAGAAGATCCTCTGGGGTGAGGTCCACGACGACAATGCCTACGCAATGGGTGGAGTTGCGGGCCACGCTGGGCTGTTTTCCTCGGCGCGGGATATCGACACGATCCTTTGCCGGTTGGAAGAATCTTATTACAACGTGGGCAGGATGATTCCCCAACGGCTGATTCGGGAGTTTTGGACTCGCGACCCTACCGTGCCCGACTCCACCTGGTGCCTGGGTTGGGATTCCCCGTCGCCGCAGGGTTCCAGTGCGGGCCGATACTTCTCGCCGAATTCCGTCGGGCACTTGGGGTTCACTGGGTGCTCCGTGTGGGTGGACTTGGACCGCCACTGCCACGTGATTTTGCTGTCGAACCGCGTGCACCCCTACAGAGATAACGATGGTATCAAGGCGTTCCGCCCGTATTTGCACGACCTTGTGCGTGAGGCTCTGGGATGACGAGCGAAGGCTGGTTCGTGACCGACGACCCGCTGAACTGCGTTCCGTCTAAGGTGCGGCTCGAGCCCACAAGCCACGTCCACCTTTCCGCCATCGGGGGAGTCGCGATGTCCGGCCTTGCCCTGCTGCTGCGCGCGCGCGGTTACCGCGTGACCGGATCGGACGACTTGCTGTACCCGCCGATCAGCACGCTTCTAGAGCGCCTGGAAATTCCCGTGCGCAGAGGGTTTGCACCGGAAAATCTGGATCCGCCGCCTGCGCTCGTGGTTGTCGGTAACAAATTGACCCGCTCGAATCCGGAAGCCGAGGCCATCCTGCAGCGGCGGCTTCCTTACGTGTCGCTGCCACAAGCGCTGCGCGAGCTATTCTTGAACGAGCGGCTGCCTGTGGTCGTGGCCGGTACGCACGGCAAAACGACCACCACTGCAATGATTGCTTGGATCCTCGACGCGACCGGGCAACGGCCGAGCTTCTTGGTTGGTGGCGAGGTGCGCCACTGGCAGTGCAACGCCCGATGGGACACAGGGCGGCACTTTGTCATCGAGGGCGACGAGTACGATAGTGCCTTTTTTGACAAGCGACCGAAGTTTCTGCATTACGCTCCTGCGCTTGTGGTGCTGAACGCGGTAGAGTTCGATCACGCGGACATTTACCGCGACCTCGATCATGTCAAGGCCGCATTCCGAGCACTGGTTGGGAGTTTGTCGACCGACACCCCCCTCGTTGTTTGCAAAGATTTTCCGCACGCCATCGACGTTGCGCGCACTCACTCCCACGTGTTGACGTTTGGTTTCAGCCCCGAAGCGGAGTGGCGGGTGGCCAACCTGCGCGACGCGGGCTTCCTCGAGTTCGATATCGTGCACGGCCATGAACGAGTGGCTCGAGCGAAGCTGCCGGTGATGGGGGCGATGAATGCGCGCAACGCGCTGGGTGCTGCGGTTGCGGTGAGCCAGCTTGGTGTGCCGCTGCGCGAGGCGGTGCAAGCACTCGAGTCCTTCCCTGGGGTCGCGCGGCGGCAAGAGATGGTCGGAGACTTTGGCGGCGTGGTGCTGATCGACGATTTCGCCCACCACCCCACCGCCGTCGCAGCCACTCTCGATGCGGTGCAAGCACGTTTCCCAGGCCGGCGCGTGTGGGCGTTGTTCGAGCCGCGTTCCAACACGAGCCGCCGCAAGGTTTTCCAGCAAGAATATGCGCAAGCTCTGGAACGGGCCGATCGGGTGATCGTGGGCGGAGTGCTGCGCAAAGCGACGGACGCTGTCGCTGAAGAAGAATTGTTCTCGCCTACCCAACTCGTGGCTTCCTTGGAAGAGCGAGGCGTTTTGGCACGCTACTTCGATGACCCCGACGTGATTGCTGTTGCGGTGCAGCGGAATGTTCGCCGGGGTGACGTCGTGGTCATCATGTCGAACGGCGATTTTGGGGGCTTGCGAACCAAGTTGGCTGCGGCGTTGTCGGAACGCGGGAACGCCCCCCGCTCGCTGCGCGTCAAACGCGAAGTCTAGACAGCGCCCCCGCGCGGTTGGTACTTCTGCACTCGATGCGTTCGTACCGCAAGGAACTGGTTCTCCACGTGCCCCGGCGAATGGGGTTTGTGAACATTACACCCGAAGTGGAAGCCGCTGTGCGCGAGAGTGGTATCCAGGAAGGGCTTTGCTTGGTGAATTCCATGCACATTACCTCGAGCGTGTTTATCAACGACGACGAACCTGGGCTGCTCGAGGACTACGCTCGCTGGCTCGAGCAGTTGGCCCCCTACGATCCGAGCCCTGAGCGCTACCACCACAACCGCACCGGGGAAGACAACGGCGACGCGCACCACAAACGGCAAGTGATGGGACGCGAAGTGGTCGTCGCGATCACGCGGGGGAAGCTCGATTTTGGACCGTGGGAACAGATTTTTTACGGCGAATTCGACGGCCGGCGCCGGAAGCGCGTGCTGATCAAAATCATCGGCGAGTGACCCCTACCGACGAGGAACGTCCTGCCACGGAAACGATGTACTGGCAGCTTCGCGCGCTGCGGTTTTTGCGACTCTGTGCGCGGGTGGCCGACATGTTCCGTGCGTGGTTCCAGTTTCTGGGCAGCCTGCCTCGATGACGTGCAATCCGCTTCTGAAGCCGTTACGGTAGCAGGCCGCTCATGCAACTCATCGGGCTGATAGCCGGCAATGGTCGGTTTCCATTGTTATTTGCCCGCGCGGCAAAGCAGTTGGGCCATCGGCTCGTGGCAGTGGCACACACCGGAGAAACGGCACCGGAGCTCGCACGAGAGGTCGACGAGATTACCTGGATCCAGGTAGGTCAACTCGGGCGGCTGCTCGCGGCATTCCGCGGCGCCGGCGTGAAACAAGCGGTGTTCGTTGGTGGGATCCGCAAACAAGCACTGCTCGACCACTTTGCTCCCGACGAGCGAGGGATGGCTTTTCTCGCCCGGCTGCCACATTTCGGAGACGACACGCTGCTTCGTGCACTCGCGGAAGAACTCGAGGGAGAGGGCATCCGTGTGGTCCCGTCGACGTTATTTCTGGAAAGACTTTTGACGCCGCCGGGGGTGCTCACCCGCACGGAGCCGAGCCCAGAGCAGTGGGCGGACATCGATCTTGGCGTTCGTGTCGCCAAGGCCATCGGCCAGTGGGACATTGGCCAAACCGTAGTGGTGCAGAACCGCATCGTTCTTGGCGTCGAGGCGATCGAAGGGACCGACGCGACCATTGCTCGAGCTGGACGGACAGGTGCGGTGGTCGTCAAGGTCAGCAAGCCGCAGCAAGACTTGCGCTTCGACGTGCCTGCGGTCGGCCCTCGCACGGTCGCGATGTGCGCTCAAACCGGCGTTGCGGTGTTGGCGCTGGAGGCTGGAAAAACGCTCATGTTGGAAAAGGACGAGTTGCTTGCCGCAGCGAACACGTTGGGCTTGAGCGTTGTCGGGGTGACCCCATGAGTGACAAAATTCGCGCAGCGGTCATTGGCGCCGGCTATCTGGGCCGGTTTCATGCCCAAAAGTACGCGAGCATGCCGGATGTGGAACTGGCCGTCGTGGTGGATACGGATGAAGCGCGGGCTGCTGCCGTTGCCAGGGAAACTGGGGCGCGCCCGGCAAGGGACTACGCTGAGTGGTTGGACCGAATCGATTGTGCCAGTGTCGCGGTGCCAACCCCGCTGCACTTTGCGATTGCTCGGGACCTGCTGCTTGCTGGGGTCGATGTGCTGGTGGAAAAGCCACTGGCCACAAGTGGTGCAGAGGCGCGCATGTTGGTGGACCTCGCCGCGGAGCAAGGACGCATTTTGCAGGTCGGACATTTAGAGCGTTTCAATCCGGCCTTGGGTGCAGTGCGGGCGATCCTCACCGAGCCGCGTTTTGTCGAGTGCCACCGGCTGGGCCCGTTCGTGGAACGGGGAACGGACGTGGATGTCATCCTGGATTTGATGATTCACGACCTCGACATTCTTTTAAGCTTGGTTGGCAGCGAGGTGGTGCACATCGAGGCGGTCGGAGTACCGGTGCTCACGCCGCACATCGACATTGCGAACGCGCGCTTACGGTTTGCGAACGGCTGCATCGCCAACCTCACAGCCAGCCGTGTGGCCTTGAAGCGCGAGCGGAAGCTGCGCTTGTTCCAGGCGGATACGTATGTGTCGTTGGACTTTGGCGAGCGCCACATCCGCATCGTGCGCCGGGTGGTGGAAGAAGGCAGCCCACGGATCGAAGTCGAAGAACTCGAGTTGGGAGAAGCCGACCCGTTGTTTGCAGAAATCGACCACTTTTTGCACTGCGTGCGGACCCGACAGCGCCCGCTCGTCGATGGCGCTACTGCCTTGCGTGCGCTGGAAGTGGCGGAACAGATTTTGGCAGGGATGCGAACTGGATGAGTTCCACGGTCATGATGGTTGCCGGCGAGGCTTCGGGCGACTTGCACGGTGCCTCGTTGTTGCGCGCTCTGCGCCGACACGAACCCGATTTGCACGCTTTTGGGATTGGAGGGAAGCATCTCGCCGCTGCTGGAATGGAGATTTTGGTATCCAGCGACGACGTCGCCACGATGGGTTTTACCGAAACGTTTGGCAGTTTGGCTCGGGTGCTCCGCGCCTATCGGGTTGCGAGCCAAGCGCTGAGAGAGCGGCGACCCGATCTGCTCGTGTTGATCGATTATCCTGAGTTCAACTTGCGTTTGGCAGCGAGGGCGAAGCGCTTGGGCTTGCGGGTTTTTTACTATATCAGCCCGCAAGTGTGGGCATGGCGGCGCGGACGCATCCGTCGAATGCGGCAAATCGTCGACCGGCTTGCGGTGGTTTTCCCATTCGAGGAAGCCCTGTACAACCACAACGCCCATCGTCTCGCGTACTTCGTGGGGCATCCGTTGCTCGACCTCGTGCACCCGACGCGCGAGGCGCAGGAAACGCGCGCCCTGTATGGATTGCGAACGGATCAGCGCTTGTTGGCGATCCTTCCAGGAAGCCGCAAGAAGGAAATTCGCCTGCTTCTTCCTCCAGCGTTAGCGACAGCACGCTTACTGGCAGCGAACGGATGGCAAAGCGCCTTGGCGCTGGCACCCACCTTGCGGCCCGAGGATGTATATGCGGTGGCAAGCGAACAGGACTTGGCGGAAGTGCCGATTGTCCAGGGCGATACGTACAACTTGGTTCACAGCGCAGATGCTGCCTTGGTTGCTTCGGGCACCGCGACCCTCGAAGTAGCCTTGCTTGGCAAACCGATGGTGATTGTCTATCGAGTTTCCCCGCTCACTTTTGCATTGGGCCGCATGCTCGTTCGTGTGAACCATATTGGCATGCCCAATCTCGTTTTGGGCCAGCGCGTGGCGCCGGAATTCCTGCAGGGATCGGTTCGTCCAGCGCAGCTTGCACCTGCCATCGAACAGGCGTGGGCTGGACGCGAGCGGTTTGCCGAGGCTTGGCGCCAAGTGCGTGAGAAACTAGGGCAGCCTGGAGCTGCGGAGCGGGCCGCGGCGCTAGCATGGGAGCTGATCCGATCATGAGTCGCTCCTCGCTGTATGCCCGCCTGTTGCGGTACTTACGGCCTTACATTTGGCCTTACTTCGCTGGGGCAGTGGTGTGCATGCTGCTGTTCAGCGGAACGAACGGTGTGATGCCGTTCCTGATTCGCCACATCTTCGACGATGTGTTCACTGCCAAAGACCGCGCGATGTTGCAGGTTTTGCCGGTGGTCATCATCGGAGTGTTTCTCTTGCGCGGCCTCGTGAGTTTCGGCAGCACGTACCTGACCGAGTATGTGGGCCAGCGCATCATTGCTGACTTGCGCCGGGAGCTGAACGAACACATCCAGCGCTTGCCGCTTTCCTTTTTCAATCGCACTCCGACGGGCACGATTGTGTCGCGGGTCACGAACGACGTCGCCTTGGTACGTTCGGCGCTCACCGATTCCGTGGCTGCAGTGTTGAAGGACGCGTCGTCCCTGGTGATCTTGGTGGCGGTGGCGTTTTATCAAGACTGGTTGCTTGCCCTGATCGCCTTCGTGGTCTTTCCGGCAGCAGTGTTGCCGGTGCTGCGCTTGTCCAAACGCCTCCGTCAGGTGTCGCGGCGCGGACAAGCCAGTATGGGGCAGCTCTCGACGTTGCTTCAGGAAACCATCCAAGGAAACCGTGTGGTGAAGGCGTTCGGCATGGAGGAGTACGAGCATCGCCGTTTCGATGCAGAAAACGAGAATCTCTTTCGCCTGGCGATGAAAAGCACCCGTATTCGCGCGTTCACCACGCCAATGATGGAGATCCTCGCTGCCTTCGGGATCGCTGGCGTGGTTTGGTACGGCGGCTACAGCGTGATCGAAGGGGGCCGCACGCAGGGAGCGTTTCTGGCCTTTTTGACTGCGCTCTTTCTGCTGTACGAACCGTTCAAGGGGCTGGCGCGGACAAATACCGTGGTGCAGCAAGCGTTGGGAGCCGCAGAACGGGTGACGGAATTGCTGGATACTCCAAGGGAAGTGGCGGATCGCCCAGGGGCCCGGGTTTTGGCCGGAATTCGTGAAGGGGTGCGGTTTGATCGCGTGAGTTTCCGCTACGAGCGCGACTGGGTGCTGCGCGACGTGAGCCTGGAGATCCCCCGAGGACAAATTGTGGCGTTGGTGGGCATGAGCGGCGGTGGAAAGAGCACCTTGGCGGACTTGATTCCCCGCTTTTACGACGTCACCGAAGGCGCGATTTACATCGATGGCGTCGATATTCGCGACTACACCTTGGCTAGCCTCCGCCGCCAAATCGCGGTGGTGACGCAGCATACGTTTTTGTTCAACGATACGGTGCTGGCGAACATCGCCTACGGGAATGCCGGCACGGACATGGAACGCGTGGTCGCCGCTGCCCGGGCTGCTAACGCGCACGAATTCATCCAGCGACTACCACAAGGGTACCATACAGTGGTTGGCGAGTTGGGTGTGAAACTCTCCGGTGGAGAGCGGCAACGAATCGCGATCGCCCGAGCATTGCTGAAAGATGCCCCGCTGCTGATCCTCGACGAGGCGACGTCGGCATTGGATTCCGAGTCGGAACGCTTAGTGCAGGATGCGCTCGAGCGGTTGATGGAGAATCGAACCACGCTCGTGATTGCGCACCGTTTGAGTACGGTCCGGCGTGCAGACCGAATTTACGTGCTTGTGCGCGGCCGTGTTGTGGAGCAGGGCACGCACGAAGAATTGTTGGCCCTCAATGCAGAGTACCGGAAATTGTACGACCTGCAGTTCCGGGACGACGTGGAGCTCCCCGGAGCTGTGGCGCTGCATTGAGTGACGGGCTGGGGGAGACGTTCGCCCAATGCGACCACAGTGGGAACGCATGCTCATTGCTTGCACCCCGCCGCTGCTCAGCGGCGCTTTGCGGTTGCTGCAGCGCAGTTTGCGCCTTGAGTTTTGTGAAGCTGACGAACTGTTCGAGCGGTGGCAGCGTGAGCGCGTGATCTTGGCATTTTGGCACAATCGCGTGGTACTCATGCCGCTAGCAACGAATGGGCAACCCGTGTGCATCCTCAATAGTCGGAGCCGCGATGGGGAAATCGCAACCCGAGCATTACGCCGGTGGGGCGTGGAGTCCGTGCGGGGGTCGGCGTCGCGTGGTGGCACCGCGGGCTTCTTGCAGTTGGTGCGCGCGTACCGCGAGGGCTTCCATCTTGCGGTGGTACCCGATGGCCCGCGCGGGCCACGGTATCAGGTCAAGCCCGGAGTCATCCGTTTGGCGAAAGCCACCGGTGCGCCTGTATTTCCGGTGACGTACAGCGCTTCGCGGTTCGTACAACTGCGTAGTTGGGATCGTTTGTTGATCCCGCTCCCATTTGCCCGCGCGCGTTACTACGTCGGCGCCCCGCTTGCGATTCCGCGCGAGGCAGATCCGGATGCCATGGAGCAAGCACGCCAGGACCTCGAAGTACGGTTGCGAGAGCTCACGGCTCGAGCAGATCGCGAAACGGCGCGGCACATCCCCTTGTAAGCGGCACGAGGCACGGCATGGCAAACGAACAGAGTCGACCCTCGCAGCAAACGGCACTGCCGTTTTCGTACGCCTTGTACGATGCGCTCGGTCTCACGCTCACGCTTGCCGCGGTTCCCCTGCTGCCGTTGGTCAAACTGACGAAGTGGGGCGCTCATCTCGGCGAGCGCTTTGGTCGTCTGCCCGCCCCGGTCGACGAGCACCTTGCTCCTCTGTGGATCCACGCTGCCTCCGTCGGCGAGGTACTGGCGGCGGAACCTTTGATCCGAGAGCTGAAAGAGCAGCGGCCGGGTCTGCCGGTCTTTCTCACCACCACCTCCGTTCCGGGCCGCGAAGCTGGGGCACACCGGTCCGGGGCGGACGCTGTGTTCCTCGCCCCGTTGGATGTAGGTTGGCTTACAGACCGGATCGTACAGCGCATTCGTCCGCGCGCCCTCGTGTTGATCGAAACGGAACTCTGGCCTGCGCTCATTCGTTCCGCTGCCCGGTCGGGGGTGCCGGTGATCATGGTAAGCGGCCGCGTGTCGTCGCGCTCCGCTGCTCGCTACGCGCGAGTCGGCAAGCTCGTTGCGGCGATGCTGCAGCAGGTCGATCTCTTCCTCATGCAATCCGCGGTCGACGCCGAGCGGATCTGCGCTCTCGGTGCCCCAGCGGAGAAGGTGCGCGTGATCGGAAACTTGAAGTTCGCTCGACAAGCTTCCACGGTCGTGGTGCAAGACCCGGGAGACGCGTGGGTCAAATGGCTCGCGGAAGCTCCGCTGCTTGTCGCCGCGAGCACCCACTCGGGCGAAGAGGAACTCGCCTTGCAAGCCATGGCGCGCGTATGGCAGCGACACCCGAGTGCACGGTTGCTGCTCGCACCCCGAAGGCCGGAGCGATTCAACGCGGTTGCGGGCCTGCTCCGGCACCACGGCATCCGCGCTGTCCGGCGCAGTCAAGCACGTGGACAGCGGGCTGAGTTTGCGCAAGTGATCTTGCTCGACACCGTGGGCGAACTTCCGAACTTTCTGCCGATTGCGACCGCGGTGTTCGTCGGTGGCACCTTCGACGCCAAGGTTGGCGGACACAACGTATTGGAACCGGCCGTGTTCGGTAAGCCGGTGGCCTTCGGCCCGCATACCGATCACGTTGCAGAGGCTGCCAAGCATCTCTTGGCTGCGCGGGCAGCTGAGCAGGTGCACTCGGCGGAAGACTTGGCTGCCCATTGGGAGCGCTTGCTTCGCCATCCCGAGCTTGCCAGAGAAATGGGGTTGCGCGGTCGGGAAGTGGTTGCTGGGCAACGCGATGTCGCCGCACGGTACGCGGCGGAGATTTGTCGATGTATCGAAGAAGGCCGAACGAGCCCGTGAGGGAATTGGCAGCACGTTTTCTCCGCTCTGCGGTGTGGCCGCGACGCGGGTTCATCGGGCAGTTCAGTCACTGGCTACTGCGGCCGGCGAGCGTGGCGTACGGCGCGGCGGTCACTCTGCGAAATCTTGCTTACGACCTCGGGCTGCTGCGCGTTACCCGAGCTTCGATTCCTGTCGTCAGCGTAGGAAATCTGGCGGTCGGAGGAACCGGCAAAACCCCTGTAGCCCAGTGGCTCGCTCGCAAGCTTCAGGAGCGGGGGTGGCAGGTGGCGGTGGTCCTTCGCGGCTACGGGGCGCAAGTGCGCGGCCCAGTGGTGGTGAGCAAAGGACGCGGCCCGGAGGTCGATGCGCGGCACGCCGGCGACGAGGCCGTACTGCTGGCCAAGACCTTTACCGGAGGCGTGATCGTGAGCCCGGAGCGTGCGAGCGGAGTCGAACTTGCTGCCGGTGCTGGGTACGACTTGGCAGTGCTGGACGACGGCTTCCAGCATCGTGCGCTTGCCCGAGATTTCGACTTGGTCTTGCTCTCCGGTCGCTTAGGTGCGCTGCTTCCAGCGGGGCCCTTGCGGGAGCCGTACCGGTCGTTAGCTCGTGCTCACGCCGTCGCAGTGGTCGACAAGGGAGCGAACTTGCGGTTGTTGGGCCCTCCGCGTAGCGCGTCTGGCAAGCCGCTGTTTTACATTCGGCTGGAACCGGTGGCGCTGGTAGAGTCTCACGGGGGTCGGTGGCAAACGCAACCGCTGCAAGAGCTATCGGGGCGGCGCGTGGCAGTGGTGACGGGCATCGCGGAGCCGGAACCATTTTACGCGGTGCTGCGGCAATGGGAGGTTCAGGTGGCGGAAGTGTTCGAATTTGCCGACCACCACGCGTATAGCGCGGTGGATTGGCCAGTACTCAGCCGCAGCGCACAGCACGTGGATTGTCTGGTGACCACGGAGAAAGATCTAGTGAAACTCGAGCACTTCCCGTTCGCCAGGGGAAAGCTGCTCGCCGTGCGGGTCGAGCCCGTGGTCGAGCGCGAGGAAGAACTGTTGAACCTGGTGGAGAGCCAGGTGCTCCGCACGCACGCACCTCGAGGCAAATTCGCTACGCACACGAATGGAGGATTTCGTTATGGCCATCAGTAAAGAGTTGCTCGACATTCTTGCATGCCCCAAGTGCAAAGGAGATGTCGTGTTGACCCCAGCGCAGGACGGACTTGTGTGCAACGCTTGCCGCCTCTTGTATCCCATCGTGGACGACATCCCGGTGATGATCATCGAAGAGGCAAAGCCACTCTGAACGAATGGCGGCACGGGCCCAGGCCATGAGCGTGGCGGCTCTCGGCCCCGAAGGGCACGACAATGCTCTGGTACATTGGTCGGAAGGCGAGTGGTCGTTTTTGGCCCTTCCGGCACATACTGCGGCGCTGTCTGCGTTGGTGCGCCGTGTGGCTCTCGCCGAAGTTCCGGCCCAGTACGAAACACACCGAGGTGGCCGAGGAGTTGTCGTCGTTGCCCCGTTTGGCACTGGGGGGCGCGTGGTCGTTCGGCCGTACCGGCGCGGTGGATGGATGCGGTTGGTAAACGAGAAAACGTACTGGGGTGTGTCGCCGCGCTCGTTTCGAGAACTCGAGTGCTTGGTGGCCCTGAAACAGCGTGGTGTTCCAGTGGTGGAACCCGTCGGTGCTGCAGTGCGCTGGCGTGGTTGGTGGAGTTATGAAGCGTGGCTGGTCACGCGTTACGTGGAACAAAGCCAAACACTTTGGTCGTGGTTCGCCAGCGACCCCGGTAGCGAACACCGCCGTGCTGGGTTGGATGCCGTTGCGCGGGCGGTGGCGGAACTTCACCGGGCCGGCGCATACCATCCGGACCTGAACTTGCAAAACATTTTGGTGCGCTCTGCCGGTGGACCAGTGGAGGCCTGGCTCGTCGACCTGGACGGAGCCATCATCCGTTCCTCGAGAACGGATGCCCGACGCTCGCTTGCACGTATGCGGCGCTCGGCCCGCAAGCTCGACCCAGCGGCTCGCTACATCACGCCAGAAGACTGGCGCTGTTTGGAAGCTGCAGTGCAGAAATACTGGAACGAGTAAGTGTGCTCGTGACTGCACGCATCCCTGGCGTTCGCCGGATCTTGATCGTTTTGCTCGGTGCCATTGGCGATGTCACGCGGGCCTTGCCGCTGCTGCCCCGGTTGAAAGCCCTGTATCCCCAAGCGCGCATCGCGTGGGCCGTGGAACCCCCGAGTTTCACCTTGGTGGAGAAACACCCTTGGATCGACGAGGTCCTGTTGTTCGATCGGGCGCGCGGCCTGCGTGGCTTCGCCGCGTTCTTGCGTCGCGTGCGTGAGTTTCATGCGGATCTCTGTCTGGATTTGCAGCGCCACGCGAAAAGCGGCGTCGTGTCGTTGGCAAGCGGGGCGCCCGTGCGGTTAGGGTTTCACCGCCGGAACTCGCGCGAGGGGAATTGGCTAGCCCTCACGCACACCATCGAACCACAACCGCATCTCAGTTCGAAGTTGCAACAGTTTCAGTATTTTGCGGATTGGCTCGGGGCACCCTCCCTGCCCGTGTCTTTCGGAATCGCCCCTGAAAAGCACGAAGAGGAGCGGGTAGAACATCTACTCCGGACAGTCCCGCGCCCCTTCGTCGCCGCGTTCCTCGGTTCGAGCTGCCCGAGTCGCTTTTGGTTTCCTGCGCGCACTGCTGCGGTGATCGATGCGCTGTGCAGTGCGGGCATCGCGACCGTACTGGTGGGTGGCAAGGGAGAGCAGGAATTTGCCCGTGAAGTGAGCCAGGCGGCGAGGGCCCCGACGTGGGACTTCACGGCGCAGACGAACTTGCGTGAACTTTACGCCCTGTTCCGCCGGAGCGCTGCGGCCTTCGGCCCTGATTCTGGTCCGATGCACATCGCAGCAGCAGCGGGAATCCCCGTGGTCTCGTTATGGGGCGCGACGAGCCCGGCGCGGTCTGCGCCATGCAACAACGAGCACTTGGTGATCCAAGGAGACGCGCCTTGCAGTCCGTGTTACCGGAAAACTTGCCCAATTGGCCGGTTGTGCATGCAGTCCATTTCCGTTGAGGCCGTGCTCGAAACTGTGCTCCGCTGCCTGCCGAAAGCGCTGGAAGAACATTGAATTCTACTGCGCCGGTAAGCCGACGTCGCTCGCGCCCTGCGTTCTGACTCGCGGTGTGCGAGATCCTGTTGCAGAACAAGGCTCCTAGGGCACTCTTCTCGGCAACCAAGGGGACTCGTCGAGTGGGTTCAGACTCCGGGCGGCAAGCAAGCATGGTCACGTGCTGGTTGTTGGCGGGATTCGGTGCGCTGGTCGCCGCCGCCACTGCAGCGACCAGTGTTTCCGACGCAGTGGAGGTTGTAACGGTGCGGTGTCCACGCCCTCGGTCCATCGCAGCGCTGCGGTTTTTGAAAACGCAGCGAGTTCAAGGGAGAAAACGGTCCGCCTCGTGCGGGTTCCGCCAAGGGCACGCCGAGGACTTTCCGAACAGCCGGTAGCGTATTTTGGCAACGAGGCCGTAGCCGAAGTCGAGCAACGAGGGCGGCAGCCGGCTGAGCATCCGCACCCACCATGGCTGAAACGCGAGGATCCGGCAGAGTTCCAGAAACGCCTGTGCGCGAACGAGCAAACGCACGCTGTCGCCGCTCCGGATTGCAACGGCAACGCTTTCCAACGCTTCCGGGACGGCGATGCCCGCCTGCCGGAACTGCGCAGCGGTAGAGCCTTGTAACGGCGCGAACCGAAGCTGCTGGCCAGGGTCATGATCCAGGAGCCAGCGTACGCTGCGCTCGCAGAGCCCGCAGGAGCCATCGTAAAACACAACGACCAAACCGGGCGGAATCGTCTCCGCGCTTGCCATCGTCGCAACCGTAGGACTCGCTCGTTGGCAGAGCAATCGGCTCGTGTTTGCCTCTGCGAACTTTGCGGGGAGGCAGGCAAGCCGATCCGAGTGGGGGTTCTTTGCGGTCGCCCGGAACGATTCACCACGCACTTCGACCAGTCGTGGCTTTTCATTCGCCACGCAGGTTGGTAACGGTGGCCGCCGATGAACCGAAGAAAAGCGAAATTGACCGCGCCCGTAGCTGGTTTGTTTGCGATTTGCCTGCTTGTTGGGCTCGCTGGCTGCGGCAGCGACAGCGAGGGTGGTTTTTCAGCCGCTCCGACGCCCACGAATTCACCGGCGCTCGCAACGCCAACGTCCACCCAAGTGCCAACGCGAACGCCTTCGTTCGCCGGGACGCCCACGCGCACGCTCACGCTCACGCCCAAGCCGACCAGCCCCCCGCCGACTGCCACGAGCACACCCGCGCCAACCGCTACCTTCACGCTCACGGCGACGAACACCGTCTCGCCGGCGGCTACGGCAACGGCGACCAGTACGCGTACTCCTGAGGTCACGGCGACTCCGGTCGGATCTCCGCGACCCACGCTGCCCCCTGCTCGCACCGGATTGTATGTCGGGATCGCGAAGCGGAATATCACCCCGAGCTCGCCGGTGTTTCTCGGTGGCTACGGCTTCGGCCCTGGTCGCCGCTCTACCGGAGTGCTGTCGCCAATTTACGTTCGTGCCATGGTCATCTCGAATGGCGAGCAAACTGTTGCGTTTGCGAGCAACGAGACACAAGGCGCCTTCGCGGCGTACAAACGGGGCCCTTTTGGCCTCACCGACATGCGCCGTGTTGTGGCACAAGCCACGAGCGGGGCGATTTCTGCCGACCACATCGTGATCAGTTCGGACCACAGCCACGCGGGTCCGGACACGACCGGTGTGTGGGGCGGGCTGCCAAACGCCTACATGGAATTTCTCCTGGAGCAAACTGTTGGCGCCATTGTCGACGCGTGGAACCAAATGCGTCCCGCGGAGCTTCGCGTTGGGGCTGTGGACGCTACCGAGCTCCTGCGTAGCCAATTCGCGGAACCGCCAAACGACCGTGTGGACGGCGAGCTACGGATCCTGGCTGCATACGATGCAGACGAGCCCCAGCGGCTGCGGGCCTTGATGATCAACTTTGCCGCGCACGCCACCGTGATGGGTGCAGGGAATACCCTCATTTCCGCTGACTGGCCCGGAGTGGTTGCGGAAGGGTCCGAAGCAGAGTGGGGACTGGATGGTGCGTTGGTGATGGTTGCCGACGTCGGTCGGACGCAGCCGGCCGACCGTGGCGACCTAGACGAGGTGCCGCGCCTGACCGAGTACTCCGGACGTGTACTGGCCAAGGTGCGAGAAGCTGTGGCAGCCGCGAGCCCGCTCGAAGGAACCGCAATCGCAGCACGACAGTTCTTCATGCGGGAGCCTTATGCAAACCCACTCATGGATGCCTCGGTCCTGGCCAGCGTGATTTCGCGCAGTTCGCAGCCGCCGTGGCTAGACAACATGGCGGTGGGAACGCTGGTATCGGGCATCCGTGTCGGAGAAGCATTTTTCGCGGCGTTGCCTGGCGAAGGTTACCCGGCAATTCAGTTCGAGCTACAGCAGCGCGTGCAAGCCCAGAAACACTTCGTGTTCGGTCTGGCGAACGACCAACTGGGGTACCTTATCGCGCCAGAAGAAGGCTACGAGCAAGTGCGTGCGGCGGCGCCAGGGAATGACAACGCCATCTTCAACGTGAGCCCGTCGATCGGGGATCATGTGTTGTGCGTTGCCCTCGACGCCGCTTCTGCGGTGGGCTTTGCGATCTCGGAACCGCTGCCCAAGTGTGCGCGTTGGGCGGGCGAAGATCGGTCGCTCCCGTTGAAAGGCGGACCTTCGCTCCCATGACAGTGACCTACCGATCCGCAGGGGTAGATATCGAAAAAGGCGAACGAGTTGCTGCCACAGCGGCTCGACTTGCCCGGCAAACCCTACGGCCTGAAGTGGTATCGGGCATCGGGGGATTTGGTGCGGCGTTCCGTTTACCCAAGGGCTATCGCCGGCCCTTGATCGTCACGGCGACCGACGGTGTGGGAACGAAGCTCGCGATCGCAACCATGGCAGGTCGGCACGAAACGGTGGGGATCGACCTGGTTGCGATGAACGTCAACGACATTCTCACCCTCGGCGCGGAGCCGGTTGCGTTTCTGGACTACTTCGTCACGGAGCGGCTCGACCCCGCCGTTGCAGAGCAAGTGCTACGCGGCATCGCTGCCGGTTGCAAACAGGCAGGCTGCGCGTTGGTCGGAGGGGAAACTGCCGAGCACCCTGGTTGCATGAAGCCGGAAGAGTACGACTTGGCGGGTTTCGTTGTCGGGGTGGTGGAAGAACGGAAACTGGTCGATGGGCGCCGGATTCGCCGGGGCGATGCCATCATCGGGCTTGCTTCGAGTGGGCTCCACAGCAACGGCTTTTCGTTGGTTCGGCACGTGTTGTTCGAACGCGCTGCGCTCACGCTCGAGACGCAACTCCCTGAGCTGTCTCGCCCGCTGGTAGACGAGTTGCTCGAGCCGACGCGGATTTACGTGCGCACCGTGCGTGCTCTGCCCAAGGAGGAAATTCACGGGATGGCGCACATCACGGGTGGGGGCTTGGTGGAAAACGTTCCGCGAATGTTTCCGCGCCATCTCGCTGCCCGGATTGCGAGGGGCTCGTGGCCCGTGCCTCCGATTTTTACGGTGCTGGCTCGGCTGGGTCCGGTCGAAGAGGAGGAAATGTTGCGCACCTTCAACATGGGTATCGGCTTCGTACTCGTGGTGCGTGCTACACGAGCGGATGGAGTCCTCGCCGCGCTGCGCCGTCGGCGGGTTCCTGCCTGGGCCATTGGCGAGGTGATCGACAGACGCCCCGGGGAACCTCAGGTGCAGTTTGTTTGAGGGCGGGAAAGCTCGCGGGTACGTTGCCATGGGAAAAGCGGCCCGAGATGAATCGGGAAGGCGAGACACCGTCCAGGCGAAAGGAAACGCGGACCGAGTGCCGCAGCGCGCGCACGTTCGCATTTACACCGACGGGGCTTGCCAAGGAAATCCTGGGCCTGGCGGTTGGGCAGCAGTGCTGCTGTCCGGGCCGCACCGCCGGGAACTCAGCGGATACGAGCCGCGAACCACGAACAACCGCATGGAATTGCGTGCCGCCATCGAGGCATTGCGGGCACTGAAGCGCCCGGCCGAAGTCGACCTTTACACGGATTCCCAATACTTGCGCCAAGGCATGGAACAATGGTTGCCGCGCTGGAAGCGAAATGGGTGGCGGACGGCTGATCACCGGCCGGTGAAAAACGTCGATTTGTGGAAAGAACTGGACCGGTTGTGCAACATCCATCACGTGCGCTGGCACTGGTTGCCGGCGCACTCGGGATACGAGGAGAACGAACGCTGCGATCAGCTAGCTCGCGCGGAAATTGCGGCTCACCGGGAGAGGCGTTGAGCTTGGATGCCAGGCGCTGCAACCCTCTGCGGCGATGACAAACAATCGCCTGACCAGTACACTGCTCGTTTAGGAACAGGAGGCAATCCGAATCATGGCAGAAAGGACTGGGTGGGCTCCGCCTCGGGCGGTGCTAGTTGCAATGGATTTCTCCGCTCCCGCGCGGCGTGCGCTGGACTTGGCGTTGAATTGGATGCCTGAGGCGGAAGTGACTGTCTTGCACGTGATCGACACGGAATTTGCGGAGCGCGTGGAGACCGAGGGCATTGCAGCACGCGACGAAGTCATTGCGCGGCTGCGAGCTCAGGCCGAAGCCGAGTTTGCACAGTGGAGCGGAGGAGAAAGCGGCTCGGGATCGCGCTTCGAAACGATGATCGTCGAGGGCAGTCCATTCGTGGAAATCGTCAAGCTCGCGCGTGACCTGGATGTCGACTGCATCGTCATGGGCATGCACGCTGCCGAGCGGCGCCTGGGCGAGTTGCTCACTGGAAGCACAGCCGAACGGGTCCTGCGCGCCAGCCATTGTCCTGTCGTTTGTGTGCCGTAGAGTGACGTTGCGATGAACGAACGCCGCTGGCAATTCCCGCTTTGGTATCTGTTGGCTGCAGCGTTGTTGCTGTCGCTGATGTACTCCTACGCCGCCCGGGAGCCGGCCGAAGAGATTTCCTACTCGCAGTTCAAGGCACTCCTCAATGCGGGGAAGGTAGCCAACGTGGTGCTTACGCCAGAGGAGGTGCGAGGGGAACTGACCGACTTGAATGTCGGCGACATCCTGAAGCCCGAGCAAGTAGCACGGTTTCAGCGCTGGGGAGAGCACAATGCGCGCTTCCGAGCTGTGCGCGTGGAGGACCCGAAACTCGTCGAGTCGCTGGAAGAGAAAGGTGTCGCCTTCAGTGGTCAGATTCCGAGCACCTGGCTGACGAATGTGCTCTCGTGGGTCCTGTCGGCTGCCTTGTTCATCGGCATCTGGGTGTTCGTGTTGCGGCGTTTGGCTGGCGGTGGAGGTCCGGGCGGACTCATGGCTGTCGGACGCAGTCGGGCGAAGGTGTACGTGGAAAACGAGACCAAAGTAACGTTTGCCGATGTGGCGGGGATCGACGAGGCGAAAGAGGAACTGCGCGAAATCGTCGAGTTTTTGCGCACACCCGAGCGGTTCCGACGCCTGGGTGGAAAAATCCCGAAAGGAGTGTTGCTCGTTGGTGCTCCAGGAACTGGGAAAACGTTGCTTGCCCGTGCGGTTGCTGGTGAAGCAAAGGTGCCGTTTTTTTCCATCAGTGGTTCGGAGTTCGTCGAACTGTTTGTCGGGGTAGGCGCGGCGCGCGTGCGGGATCTGTTCGATCAAGCGAAGCAAAAGGCTCCGTGCATCGTGTTTATCGACGAGTTGGACGCGCTGGGAAAGTCGCGAGCCATCAACCCCCTGGGAACGCATGACGAACGCGAGCAAACGCTGAATCAGTTGCTCGTAGAAATGGATGGCTTCGATCCGAACGTGGGCGTGATCATCATGGCCGCAACGAACCGGCCAGAGATCCTCGACCCGGCACTGTTGCGGGCAGGCCGGTTCGACCGGCATGTGGTGCTGGATCGCCCCGATGTACGCGGCCGAGAGGCAATTTTGCGGGTGCATACACGCAACGTAAAACTAGGGCCGGATGTCGATCTCCAGGTGGTTGCTCAGCGGACGCCGGGATTTGTCGGTGCGGACCTAGCGAACGTCGTGAACGAGGCGGCCTTGTTGGCGGCCCGACGAAACCGCGAGTACGTGACGATGCAGGATTTCGACGATGCAGTCGACCGCATCGTTGCAGGCCTCGAGCGGAAAACGCGCGTGATGAACCCGCGCGAAAAGCGCATCGTGGCGTATCACGAGGCGGGGCACGCGATCGTCGCCTCGCTCCTTCCGAACGTCGACCCGGTGCGTAAGATTTCGATCATTCCCCGCGGGATCGGGGCGCTGGGCTACACGCAGCAGTTGCCGACGGAAGACCGTTATTTAATGACCCGCTCCGAGTTGGAAAATCGTTTGTGCGTATTGTTGGGTGGCCGCGTTGCCGAGGAAATTGTGTTCGGCGACGTGTCTACCGGCGCGCAAGACGACCTCCAAAAGGCCACCGACATCGCGCTGGCGATGGTGAGTCGCTACGGCATGAGCGAGGCTGTGGGTTTGCGCACGTTCGAGTCCGAACGGCGCCCGCTGTTCCTCGAGTCGCCAGGCATGAGCCGGCGCGATTACAGCGAGGCAAAAGCAGCGGCAATCGATGCGGAGGTGGAGCGCATTCTGGAGTCGGCCCACCAGCGCGTGCGCGAATTGTTGCAAACACATCGAAACGAATTGGAAGCTGTAGCGGAGTGTTTGCTCGAAAAGGAAGTTCTGGAGGGCGAGCAGTTACGCGCCTTGCTGGAAAGCGCACGCCGGGCAGAACAACCGCAACCTCGCTCGGCGGCTCGGAACTAAGCTGGCGCCAAATTGCGCCCCTCCGTTGGGAACGCCCCAAAAAGGAGTGCCGGGCATTCCCAAGGGGAGCCTGGTCTTGGAGCCTTGCTGAAGCAGGCCCCGGAGGTCTCCGTCATGGCGAAGGCTCGAATTGCTCGGCGATCGATCCGGGGAACGCTTCAAACGTTGGAGGGCGAGTTCCGCGCTGCGGATCTCGCCCTCCAGACCGTGACGATTGCGGGCCCGCTGTGTTTTACGCAGCTTCGGCAAGCGGCTGCGCTTCGAACGTCAACTGCCCGTTGCGGTAATCGACAAACACCCGGGAGTGGTCCTGAATTTTCCCCGCGACGATCTGCCGGGCTAACGCGGTTTCCAGCTCGCGCTGCAGCAGCCGTTTCAGGGGTCGGGCGCCGTAGACCGGATCGTATCCAGCTTCGGCGAAATGCTGGATGGCGGCATCGGACAGTTCCAATTCGATCTTCCGCTCGGCCAAACGCTTTTGCAGTCGTTCGAGTTGGATGCGCACGATTTGCTTGATCTGGTCGCGGGTGAGGCTGTGGAAGACCACGATGTCGTCGATGCGATTGAGGAACTCGGGGCGGAAATGCCGGCGCAGTGCCTCCAGGACTTCCTCTTTCATGCGCTCGTAAGCTGCCGGGTCTTCCCCGCGGTAGTTCAAGATCAAGTGACTGCCGATGTTCGAGGTCATGATGACCACGGCATTCTTGAAATCGACCGTACGGCCTTGGCCGTCGGTCAAGCGGCCATCGTCGAGAATCTGCAGCATGATGTTGAACACATCGTGGTGCGCCTTCTCGATCTCGTCGAACAAGATCACACAGTACGGGCGGCGCCGTACGGCCTCGGTGAGCTGGCCGCCTTCTTCGTAGCCCACGTACCCCGGTGGGGCACCGATGAGGCGCGCGACGGTGTGTTTCTCCATGTATTCGGACATGTCGATCCGCACCATTGCGTTCTCGTCGTCGAACAGAAATTCCGCTAGTGCGCGGGCCAGTTCGGTTTTTCCCACACCGGTAGGACCGAGGAAGATGAACGAGCCAATTGGCCGGTTGGGGTCTTTGATTCCGGCGCGAGCACGCAAAATCGCATCGGCCACGGCGCGCACGGCTTCGTCCTGCCCGACCACGCGTTTGTGCAGTTGCTCTTCGAGCCGGAGGAGTTTTTGTGTCTCGCCTTCCATCAGGCGGCTGACCGGAATACCGGTCCACCGCGAGACAATTTCCGCGATGTCGTTCTCGTCGACCTCCTCTTTAATGAGTCGCAGGCCGCCATCTTGCTGCGCGAGCTTCGCCTCTTCTTCAGCGAGCTCGCGCTCCAATTGCGCCAGCACCCCGTACTTGAGCTCGGCGACGCGGTTCAAGTCGTACTGGCGCTCCGCCTTGCCAATTTCGACCTTCGTTTCTTCGATTTTCCGCCGCAGGTCGCGCAGGCGTTGAATGGCCGCCTTTTCCACCTCCCAGCGAGCGCGCAACGCTTCTTGTTGAGCTTTGAGCTCTGCGAGTTCCTTTTCGAGACGTTCCAGGCGGGCTTGCGAAGCTTTGTCGGTTTCTTTCTTCAGCGCTTCGCGTTCGATCTCGAGTTGCATCACCCGCCGCGACACCTCGTCCAGCTCGCTCGGCATGGAGTCGATTTCGGTGCGCAACTTTGCGGCTGCTTCGTCGACCAGGTCGATCGCTTTGTCAGGTAGAAATCGATCGGTAATGTAACGGTGCGACAGCACCGCGGCGGCTACCAAGGCGCTGTCCTTGATGCGCACGCCGTGGTGAACCTCGTATCGTTCGCGGAGTCCACGCAAGATCGAAATGGTGTCTTCGACCGAAGGTTCGTCCACGAACACCGGCTGGAAACGCCGCTCCAAGGCAGGGTCTTTTTCGATGTGTTTGCGGTACTCGTCGAGCGTCGTGGCGCCAATGCAGTGCAGCTCTCCGCGAGCGAGCATTGGTTTGAGCAAGTTCGAGGCGTCCATGGCGCCTTCAGCAGCACCGGCTCCGACGACGGTATGCAGCTCGTCGATAAAGAGAATGATCTCGCCTTGCGAGTCCTGCACTTCTTTCAGCACCGCTTTGAGCCGCTCTTCGAACTCGCCGCGAAACTTGGCCCCGGCAATGAGGGCGCCCATGTCGAGGGCGATGATGCGGCGATTTTTCAAACCTTCAGGAACGTCCTGCCGCACGATCCGCTGGGCGAGACCTTCGACGATCGCGGTTTTCCCCACCCCGGGCTCGCCGATCAAAACCGGGTTGTTTTTCGTGCGCCGCGACAACACCTGGATTACGCGCCGGATTTCCTCGTCTCGTCCAATGACCGGGTCGAGTTTTCCTTGCGCAGCGAGCTTGGTCAGGTCGCGGCCGTATTTTTCCAACGCCTGATACGTTTGCTCAGGGTTCGGGCTCGTGACGCGCTGGCCTCCGCGTACCTTTTGTAGTGCTTGCATGAGCGTGTCGCGCGTGACCCCGGCTTCTTGGAACATGCGCGCACTCACGGAATCTTGCAGCATCGCGAGCAGCAGATGTTCGATGCTGACGTACTCGTCCTTCAGTGCCTGGGCTTCTTCCTCCGCGCGGGTCAGCACGCGGTTGAGTCGCTGGGTGACGTACACCTGGTCCGGTGCCGCGGCGGGCCCGGTGACTTGCGGGAGCTTTTGTAGCTCTTGCTGGGCGCGTTCTTTCAGGCGCTGCAGGTTTGCGCCCGCGGCCTGCAAGATTGCAGTGGCGAGGCCGTCTCGCGGTTCGAGCAGCGCAAGCAAGAGATGCTCGACATCGATTCCTTGGTGGTTGCGGCGAGATGCAAGCGACTGCGCCTGCCGCAATGCTTCCTGCGATTTTTCTGTAAAACGTGCGAGGTTCATACGATCTCCAATCGACGCCGCAACCTAATCACACTTTGACGCTTGGCAACCATCTGGGCGAAAGCCGTGCATAAATGCCCCCAAGAGGCGGTGTGCCTTGGGTGCGTTATTGCTTCACCGCAAAGGCGGCGACCCGGGGCTGGACGATGCGGGCGAAGTCGGTGTAGCGCACGCGTACGGTGTGCGTGTGGGTGCCCGCGTTGAACACGATGCTCTCATCTTGGGCTAGACTCGGGTCCACGTACACCGGAAGTCCAAACAGGTTGCCAAAAGGCGGCATCGCGCCGATTTCGCAGCGGGGAAACAGGTCGCGGAATTCTTGTTCGGTGGCGAGCCGCGCCTCCGGGTCGGCCAGAACATCTCGCACGCGTTGAAGATCGAGTTTGTACGGGGCGGGAGCCACGAACAAAGCGAAGCCGCGAGTTCCACGCACGACAACTACTTTTGCCACTTCGCGCCCGGGTACGTGCTCGGCTTCGGCAACTTCTTGGGCTGTGTACGCAGGGGGATGAGTCGACGCTTCGTACGGCACACCCTCGCGCTCGAGCAACTCTTGTAATTGCGGCAAGATCGGCATGGCGCACCTCCTTGCGGTGGGTCGGAGCGTACCACGAATCGCCGAGGTGGCATAGGTTGCCTTGGGCTACCCAGCGGCCGTTCTGACTCCGTGAGGTGGCGTTTGGAGCGGGCACGAAAGATCTGCAGGAGCTCCGTGGAAGCCGGTTGAAAGAGTCGGCCTGGTCAGGCCATGCGACCTTTGGAGACCACGCAGATGCAAGCGTCGAACGGGCACAGGTGTGGATGTCGACAAAGGGGGGGCCCGAACCGAAGCCACTTCTTCCTGGTGGGCATGGGCGGTAGCGCGGCGGGTTCGAGGGGGCGCATATTGGCAGCCCTGGAGGGAGGGGCGCGATGAGGCAACGAGTTCAGCCTCATCGATCAGCTGTGCGCCCCGGCGAATATTCGCGCTGCTTTGTGAGGTCGATGCAGGCGAGAACGTTAGCTTGGGCTCGCGGCGAGACGTCTGCGGACCTGCGATGCCGCTTACGGAAGGGGTGGCGGCAATTTGGGAGCCAACGGGGAAAGCAGAGGGACGGGCACTGCACGCGGGAGCAAAGAGTCTTCGACCTGCATGGCGGATTGCAGGGGGGGCTGGCTGGTATCGAGGTACAAAACGTCGGGTTCGTCGCTACCCGGAATTTCTTGCTCGGCACGCTGGTGCAGGTAAATGTTCCAGTCGGCGTCGGACACTTCCTCGGGGTTTTGGGCTCGTGCTTCGATTCGTTGGCGCACAGTCTCCTCAGCGCAGGTACACCACACGAACAGGAGTGGCGCGTTGACCTTCTCTGCCAGGGCACGCAGTTCGTCGCGCTGCTCGCGCCGGAGGAAGGTGGCGTCGACGATGGCGCCTCGACCGCGCTCGAAGCTGGTGACTGCCCGAGAGCACATTTCCCTGTACGTTCGGCTTGTCAGGTCGCTTGTGTAAATCCCAGCCCGGTACGTGGAACGGGCCGGTGTTTTTGCGTCCCAGCCGACAATCTCTTTACGGATTGCGTCCGACCGGAACCATGCAAAGCCGGTGCGTTCGGCAAGGAGCGCAGCCAAGGTGGATTTGCCTGTGCCGCTGAGGCCGGCGACGGCAACGATCGCGCGGAGAGGTTCCCAGGTGTAGCGGTAGGCTAGTGTGAACCGTCGGCGGGCGACTTCTACGGCGCTCGTGCGCTCGCTTTCGGGCACGTCGGTCTCTCGGCTTTTGAGCCCTTCGACCTTGCCGCGAACGTACGCTCGGTAGCACTTGTAGAACGGGAGCAAGCGCGGGAGGTCGTGGTCTTGCATGATTTGGTTGTACGCAAGCAGAAACCGATCGTGCAGGTCGCGCCGGCCGTAAAATTCGAAGTCCATCGCCAAGAAGGCGACGTCGGAAACGAGATCGCAGGAACGAAGGCGCGCACTGAACTCGATGCAATCGATGATGGCAGGGGGATGCGTAGCGTATACGTGGTCGGCGTGGAGGTCGCCGTGACCGTCGCGCACGCGCCCCTCGCTCTGCCGTCGGCGAAAGATATATTCGTTGTCGCGAAGAAAGGCTTTCACGAACTCGCGAATCCGGTCGTCGTCGTGCGCGGAAACGAGTTCGTCCCGGAACGCTTCCGTGTCGGCAAAATTCTCTTCCCAAGTCGCGATCAACTGGTCTGGAGCACCGTACCGGGCAATCTCCGGCCCCGATGCGGCACGGCGATGGAAGTTTGCAAGAATCCCAGCCACCTCGGTGACGAAGTCCTCTCGCACCCGCTGGCTCAGGAGCAGCGTGTCGAGCCGCAGGTCGTCAGGCAGGAACTCCATCTCCACGGCGTACTCGTCAGCACTCTGGACCTCGCTAGCGCCGACGATGCGGAACTCTTCGCCTTGGCGGACCAAGGCAACGACGCGCCGGTACACATGCGGTGCGAGGCGACGATTGAGGCGAATTTCTTCCTCACAGTAGTGCCGGCGCAGTTCGCGAGTGGAGAAGTCAAGAAAGCGAAAGCACACCGGTTTTTTGATCTTGTACACGAGAGGCGGGGCAAGGATGACGTAAGAAATGTGGGTTTGTACGAGGCGTACGAACGGCGGCTTGTGGGGAAAAAACGAAGGGGCGAGCATCGCGCGCACAACTTCCGGCAACGAGGACTGAGCGGTAGCGGATTCCTCTGGCGACATCGTTCTGTTCCTTTCACCAACCGTTCTTGCCGCGGAGAGTCTTGAGGTGCAACCGATCAGTGTTCGGGATAGCGGTCTTGGACACTTCCGAGGAAAGCCGGCTGCCGGGTAACGCCACGACGGACTTGTCGTGCCGTTGGAGCAACTGCAGGGCAACATGCGTCGGCAACGCGCCGAAGCCGTGGAGGGCCCGTTTGCTGCGAGTCGAACCCCGCCCCATGAAGGGAGGTCGGGCGTTCTGCGCACCAGGCTTGCCCCGCATGGCTCGGCTTTGGGCGTGAGGTTCCTCGGGCATACCTTTCTTGCTCCTACCGTGGTGCGTCCGTGCCCGTCGAGTCCGCTGCCTACGCGAGGTTACGGTAGAACGTGATCGACTCGCGGAGTCCGAAGGCCGGCACATGAGTAGCAAGGCAGCTTACCGAGAACCATGAACATGTCCGTTTCCCGCTCCAACCGCCCCGAAGGCCGGGTCCAAACGGCACCGCCGCGGGTACTGGGCCGTGGCGATCGAGCGCATCGGAAGCCATGACGTGTTGATCCGGGGAGCGCAGGGGCAACCAGCGGAGTGGGGCTTGGTTCGGGACGAACCACGGTGTGGGAGTTCGAGTGTTCGCGCGCTACTGGCGGACGTTCTGCGGGGCATCGCCCGGCTACCGACCCCGTTCTCCAAGCGACGTGAGAGCGTTGTTCGGCTACCGTGTCGCCCGTGGAACTCGTACAGACCGCATCGGAGATCGACGCCCGCCAGAAGACAATCTCTCGTTAAAGGACTGCGCGTGCGACCGTGAGCGAATCCCTTGCAGCGTTGTTCGAGCGTGCTTTTATGCGCGAAATGTCGTGGCGTTTGGTGAACGTTGCCAATTGGCGGAAGAAACTTGGCCTTGTGGCGATGTACTCCGCACTGGGATTCGTTCTCAGCGGTAGCGCGTCTGGGCAAAGCGCTCGCCAGTGGACCGAAGAAATCTTTTATCGTAAGCCGCTAGGCCGCCCTTACATTGCCACGCCGAGCAAAGACCGCCAGCGTGCGACCACCGTCATTGGCTCCCTTCGCTACTACCAAGCACAGAAAGGCGACACTTTCCTCGACATCGCTCGCTACTACGATCTGGGTGCCAACGAGCTCGAAGACGCGAATCCGGGGATCGACCCGTGGCTTCCACCCCCAGGAAAGCCCATCTTACTGCCCACTCAGTGGGTACTTCCCGATGCCGAGTACAAAGGGTTGGTGGTGAACATTCCCGAGATGCGGCTTTACTACTTTCGACCTGCGGGTGCAGAGGTGGTCGTCACCACGTACCCTGTGGGCCTCGGGCGCGAGGATTGGAAAACCCCTCAAGGCAAGTTCACCGTGGTGGAGAAAACGGTCAATCCGCCGTGGGTTCCGCCTGCTTCCATTAAAGAGGAGCACCGCAAGGACGGCCGGCCCCTGCCGGACATGATTCCTGGCGGGCACCCGGACAACCCTTTAGGCAAATATCGGCTTCGCCTCAGCATGCAGCTTTACGGGATTCACGGGACGAACATTCCGTGGGGTGTCGGCATGCAGGTGAGCCACGGCTGTGTCCGATTGTACCCGGAGGACATCGAACACTTGTTTCCATTGGTTCCGGTGGGGACGCCTGGCGAGTTCGTGTACCAACCCGTCAAAGTGGGTCTGCGGGATGGCCGGGTGTACATCGAAGTTCACAAAGACATTTACGACCACACCTTGGCTCTTCACCGGGAAGCCAGGCGCCTCCTCGAGAAGTGGGGGCTCGATGCGTACGTCGATGCAGAAAAGGTCCGCCAGGCCGTGTTGGAGCAAAATGGTGTTCCGGAAGACGTGACGCGTGAGGACGTACGACTCACCGGAACAATTCGGCCAGGCGCTGCCTCCTCGTCGAGTACGGCAGCAGGCGGGCGTTGAGCAGCGGATTGGGCCGTCCTGTTAGCCCCACGGGCTCGCAGCACAAAAGCACGGCGAGCCTGCGGTGGGGTCGCTCCGCCGGCCGAGTTCGCACTCTGGCTGGCTCCGGAAAATCCGGCCGGCGCTGTCGCTGATCACGACCACGCGGCGGGTCGCTGGGAAGGTGTTCGGCCGCGGGAAGGCGTAGTATCCCCAGGCGGCGCAAGGCGGCAGTGTGCCGAGCCGCAAGCGGAGAATCTGCAGCTCGTCCAGCAGCGCCCGGTTTTGGCGTTGCACTTCTGCAAGCTGGCGCTCCAGTTCTTCGATGTGTCCGGCATCGTCGTCTTGCGTGTTGGAGAGTGCCTCCAATTGTGCCAGGAGTTTTTCGCTTTCCTCCTTGAGTGTGGCGTTTTCCTCTGCCAGCGAGCGCATCCGTTCGTGAGCGCGTTCCCGAGCGGCACGCGATGCCTTGATGGCACGCAGGAGCTCTTTGAGGCCAACGCCTTTGGTGCGCTCTTTCCCTCGGGTTTCTGCGAGTGTCGGAGCGCGTTCGGCTGCGCTGCGGGCAAACACCTCGAATTGCTGGCGCGCTTGAATCCAACTTCCAAAGCGAGGGGCGCGTAGCTCCAATTCGTAACTGCCGTCGCGCGGAAACAAATGGGGGGGCAATGTGGTCGGCGAGCTGTGGAGGCCAAGTTCTACCGGATCTCCGCCACTCGGCCGTAAGGTCACCTGCATTTGCGCCGGCCCGCTCCAGCGAAGTTCCACCGGCGGCTGGTACACCCGGCCAGCGGTCGGCGTCAGTACCAGAGGTCGAACGTGCGACAAGATGCTGGTTCGGAACAAGGTGTCTGCCAGCAGCACACTCGCTCCGCACACAGCGGCGGTCAGCACGAGCCGAAAGATGCGCACAGCGTTGCTATTATTGGCACAAAACCAGCGTCGGGAACAACTCGAGCGGGAGACTTCCAGGTTGGCGGCCTCCTCGCCTTGCCCGCAACGGCCAATTCGGATACACCCACGCGCCGATGATTCTCGACTTCCTGTTGGGCCTCTTTTCCAACGATTTGGCTATCGATTTGGGCACGGCCAACACGCTCATCTACGTGAAGGGCGAGGGGATCGTGTGTAACGAACCCTCCGTGGTGGCGGTGCAAAAGGACGCGCGTGGCGGCCGCCGGGTCCTCGCCGTCGGGGCAGAAGCCAAGAAAATGTTGGGCCGCACCCCTGGTTCCATCGTGGCCATTCGGCCGCTGAAAGACGGGGTGATCGCCGACTTCGAGATCACCGAAGCCATGCTGCGGTACTTCATTCACAAGATCCACAACCGCAAGGCTTTGGTGCGCCCGCGCATCATTATTTGTGTTCCGTTTGGGGTGACTGAAGTGGAGAAGCGTGCCGTACGGGAGTCGGCGGAGTCGGCAGGCGCACGGGAAGTCTATTTGATCGAAGAGCCTATGGCGGCTGCAATCGGGGCGGGCCTGCCCATCACCGAGCCCACAGGGAACATGATCGTGGATATTGGCGGTGGTACGACCGAAGTGGCGGTGATTTCGCTCAAGGGGGTCGTGTTCTCCAAGTCTATTCGCGTTGGCGGGGACAAGATGGACGAAGCCATCGTGCAGTACATCAAACGCAAGTACAATCTCCTTGTCGGCGAACGGACCGCGGAGCTCATTAAAATTACCATTGGTTCGGCCTACCCCGGCAACGAAATTCAAACGATGGAGATCAAGGGTCGCGACTTGGTGGCCGGCGTTCCGAAAACAGTGGAAGTTTCCGACGAGGAGATCCGGGACTCCTTGCTCGAACCAATCAACCAAATTGTCGATGCGGTACGCATTGCATTGGAACGCACCCCACCAGAGCTCGCGTCGGATATCGTGGACCGCGGTATTACCCTAGCCGGCGGAGGGGCGCTGCTGCGGAACCTCGATGTTTTGTTGCGGGAGGAAACGGGCCTACCTGTCATGCTTGCGGAGGACCCGCTCACTGCGGTGGTCATGGGAGCGGGCAAAGTGCTCGACGAGCTCTCGTTGCTCAAGGACGTGACCATTCAGTAAAACCGCTGCCCGACCGGGTGCAAACACGAGGGAGCCCGAGAAGCTCCGATCGCTCGTGTCGGCTCCGGAATCGGCAGTGCGGACAGACGGGGTAAGCGAAAACCATGTGGGAGTTTCTCCAGCGCAACCGCGTTGGTTTGGCAGCAACGGCATTGATGGCCTTCTCGCTCCTGCTGGTAACCGCAAGTCTCCGGTCGTACCGGAGCGATCCAGTCGCCTTTATCGTCCTTGAAGCCTTGAGGCCGCTTCAGGGTGCAGTTGCGGTGGGCTGGGGAGTGGTGACCCGCGCTTGGCGGACCTACATCGACTTGGTGGATGTCCGCGCCGAAAACGAAATCTTACGGCGGCGGGTGGCCGAGTTGGAACACCAGACCTTGCGCATTGCCGAAATTCTGGAAACCGACCGCCGGCTGGCAGAGCTACTGAAATTTCGAACCAATTTTCTAGGGGACGCACAGGCCGCCATGGTCATTGCGCGCGATCCGTTTCCCGCGTTTGGCACGGTGACGATCAGCAAAGGCGAGGCTGATGGGGTGCGTAAGGGAATGGCAGTCGTCTCCCCTCAGGGTGTGGTTGGCCGAATCCTGACAACCAGCGCGCACTCGGCGCGCGTGCTGCTGATTACCGACCACAACAGTGGCGTCGATGCCCTGGTCCAACGTACCCGAGCGCGGGGGATCGTCGAGGGATCGCTCGACGGCCGGTGCTCGATGAAGTATCTCAAGCGAGAAGAAGACGTAACCGTTGGAGACCGCATCATCACTTCCGGGCTCGACGGCGTGTTCCCGAAGGGCCTACTGATTGGCGAGGTTACGCACGTCACGCGGGGTACGCGGGGTCTCTTGCAAGTCGCGGAGGTTCGTCCGGCTGCCCGCCTCGAAACCCTGGAAGAGGTCTTGGTGCTCGATCCTGGCACGCGGTTGCGAGTCAGCAGCGGTGAAGCCCCTGAGCAACCCTGGTTGGCCGCACCGAGGTAGGACCCGTGCGCCAGGGGACCACGCTGATCCTCTACACCCTGTTTGCCTTGGTCTTACAGAGCGCCATTGTCCCCCTGCTGGTCGGTAATGCATTCACCATCGACTTGCTGGTCATTTACGTGGTCTACCTGGGGATGCGGCGCCATTCGGTCGGTGCGGTGATCGCGTCGTTTGTGCTGGGGTACCTCCAAGACACCATCTCTGGAACCGCGTACGGACTCCATGCCTTTACCATGACGCTCGTGTACACCTTGGTGCACGTGACTTCCCGCCATCTGTGGGTGGAGAATGCTTTGAGCCAAATCGTCGTCGTTGGTGTGGCAGCAACGATCAAGCACCTAGCGGCCGCGCTTGTGCTCGCGCTTTTTTGGGGGTCTGGAGAAGTGGGAACGATGCTCGGTGCTTTGGGTTGGTCGGTCGTCGTCACAGCGTTGCTTAGCCCGCCAGTGTTCGCCATTTTGGATCGGGCCGACGAGCTAGCAGTGGAAGAGAGAGACTGACGTGGCGTGGACGACATTGCAACAGCGGGAAGCGCCGAACTTACTCCGGTGGCGAATCCAGTGGGCGTTTGGAATCGCCGTCGTCGGGTTTGCCGGCTTGCTCGCCCGGTTGTGGTACTTGCAGGTGCTGCACGGCGAAGAGATGCGGGCTTTAGCCGAAAACAACCGCATTCGCTTGCATCGCGTGCAAGCCACACGGGGAACCGTGGTCGACCGTTACGGGCGCGTGGTCATCGATAGTCGGCCTTCGTTCGACGCGGTGCTGGTGCCAGAGGATGCTCGCGACTTGTCCACCACGGTGGAGAATTTGGCCTCGTTGTTGGCGATCAATTCGGCTGAGTTGCGCGCATTGGCGAAGGACAAGGGGCGGCCGCCGTTTCAGGAAATCGTGGTCAAACGTGACCTGACCTTCGACGAAGTTGCTGCGATCGAAACGCACCAGTGGGACCTTCCGGGGGTAAGCTTGCAAATCACCCCGCGGCGCAGTTACCCGCATGGCCCCTTGCTGGCCCATGTAACGGGTTACGTTGGCGAGGTGAGTCGGCAGGACCTCCGCAGCGACCCCTCGTATCGCATGGGGGACATGATCGGTAAGAGCGGACTGGAACGACATTGGGAACCGTTCCTGCGTGGCGTCGATGGAGGGCAGCAAGTCGAGGTGGATTCGCTTGGGCGCCGGTTGCGCGTGTTGAGCGAGGTGGCTGAGATCCCTGGCCACACCGTGAAGCTCACGATCGACCTCGATTTACAAATGGCAGCGCATCGCGCTCTTGGCGAGCGCGACGGCGCGGTGGTCGCACTCGATCCCCGCAACGGCGAGATCCTGGCAATGGTGAATCACCCGAGCTTCGACCCAAATCTGTTCGCCCGCGGGGTGCGGGCGGCGGAGTGGCGGGCCTTGATGAGCGACCGTGCCCGACCCCTGATGAACCGCGCGATCCAAGGCCAATATCCACCAGGTTCCACGTTCAAGTTCATCGTGGCTGCAGCAGCACTGGAGGAAGGGGTGGTGAACCCATTCACCCACGTGTTTTGTCCGGGAGGAATGCCGTTCGGGAACCGTTATTTTCGTTGTTGGCGCAAAGGTGGTCACGGCAGCGTCAACGTTCACGAGGCACTCGTGCAGTCGTGCGACACCTTTTTCTACCAAGTTGCTCAGCGCCTTGGAGTGGATGTCATTGCCGCCTACGCGCGCCGGTTTGGTTTAGGAGCACCCACAGGCATCGAACTCGAGCACGAACGCAGCGGCACGATCCCGGACAGCCAATGGAAACTGAGGAGGTTTCGTCAGCCCTGGTACGCCGGAGAAACGCTGTCCGTATCGATTGGCCAGGGCTACGTCACGGCAACGCCTCTGCAAATGGCCAACGCATTGGCCATGCTCGCTACCGGACGGCGCTACCGGCCACACTTCGTGTTGCAGGTGGAAAGCCCTGAAGGAGAAGTCGTGCAGCGAGAGGAACCGGAAGAAGTCGCGCGTTTGGATCTCAGGCCGACGACCCTCAAACAAATTCGCGATGCCTTGCGCGATGTCGTGGAAAGCGAACGGGGAACGGGTAAGAAAGCCCGTATTCGCGGGATTCCAGTGGCGGGCAAAACGGGTACTTCGCAAGTGGTGAAACTGGGAAAGGAGAGGGCGAAGGCGCACCAATTGCCGAAGCATCACCGAGACCATGCGTGGTTCGTGGCCTATGCGCCTGCGGACGAACCGGAGATCGTCGTTGCCGCCATCGTAGAACATGCCGATGGCGGCGGAGGGCAGGTGGCTGCGCCGCTCGTTGGCGAGGTGCTCGCGGAATACTTTTCCCTGCGCGAGAAGCGAGAAAGACAAGAATATGCTCAAAATCGATCGCCGTCTGATCGCCCACTTTGACTGGCCCTTGTTGTTTGCCGTGGTTGCGCTCGTGAGCGTCGGTCTGCTGGCTGTTCTCAGCGCAACGCACACGGAAGAGCGGCTCGTGAGCGGAATCTTCTTGCGGCAGCTCGCGTGGGTCGCCGTTGGCAGCGTGGTGATGCTGGTGATGGTCTCGTTCGATTACCACGCACTCGATCGATACGCGCCTCTGGTGTACGTGTTCGGTCTCGTCTTGCTTTCCCTGGTCCCCTTTTTTGGTAGCCTTGGTGGCGGGGCGAAGCGGTGGCTCAGTGTCGGCCCGTTTTCCTTACAACCTTCCGAGATCATGAAGCTTGCGGTCGTGGTGACCCTTGCCAGCTATCTCCACTCGCGGGTGAGCGAACGGTCGCTACCCACGGCATCCGTGCTGTTTGCGGGGCTCATCGCAGCCATTCCTGCCGGGATCATCTTGAGGCAACCAGACCTAGGTACTGCGCTAGTGATTGTGTTCCTCACTGCCACCATACTGCTCGTGGCCGGGGTGTCCTGGTGGTGGCCGGTGGGGGCCGTCGTGTTGGGGAGTCCCGTGTTGCCCCTTCTGTGGTCCCACCTGAAGCCCTATCAACAGCGCCGGCTGTTGATGTTTCTGAACCCCGAACTCGACCCCCTTGGTTCCGGCTACCACATCATTCAGTCGAAGATCGCCATCGGCTCGGGCATGTGGGCGGGAAAAGGCTTTTTGCACGGTACGCAATATCGCCTGAACTTCCTCCCTGAGCAGCACACCGACTTTATTTTTTCTGTGTTCGCGGAGGAATGGGGCTTCGTCGGCGCTTGCGTGTTGCTGGGGTTGTACCTGTTTTTGCTCTATCGGTGTTCGACGGTCGTTGCCCGGGCGCGCGATACGTTTGGCGTGCTGCTGGCGTTTGGAATCACAGCGATGTTGTTCGTTCAGGTGCTGACCAACATCGCCATGGCGGCTGGCGGTCTTCCGGTGGTGGGGGTTACGTTGCCGTTTCTGAGCTACGGAGGGTCCTCGATGCTTGTGTGTATGGCCGGGGTCGGAGTGCTGCTCAACATCAGCATGCGGCGCTTTTTGTTCTAAACGCTGCGTCGGGGAGGCGATATGCCGCGAGTGACGGCGGAACAATTGATCCAGCAACTCCAGACCACAGTGCAACAGCTTGCGGCGGACAACGCGAGCATTGCAGACTTGAAAATTGCTGCAGGAGCTTTGCGTGAAATGCGCGAGGGCTTCAAGTTGTTTGCCCCTTACCGCAACGTGCGCAAAGTGAGCACCTTTGGCTCTGCACGTGTCCAACAGGGCGATCCTGTGTTTCGCCTCGCCGAGGAGTTTGCACGCCGTATTGCCGATCAAGGCTTCATGGTCATTACCGGCGCCGGCGGCGGCATTATGGAGGCATGCCAGCGCGGTGCCGGGCGCGAACGCAGCTTCGGCGTAAACATCCGCCTGCCGTTCGAACAGCGAGCGAATTCCATCATCAGCGGCGATCCCAAACTCATGTCGTTCCGGTATTTCTTCACCCGCAAGTTGTTTTTCCTCAAGGAGGCCGACGCGGTCGTGCTGTTCCCAGGAGGGTTTGGAACGCATGACGAGGCGTTCGAAACGTTGACCTTGCTACAAACGGGGAAAACGCGTCCCGTGCCGTTGGTCTTCCTCGACCAACCACGCGGGACGTACTGGACCACTTGGCGTCGGTATGTAGAAGATCACATGTTGCGGCGCGGCATGATCGACCGCACGGACTTCGCGCTGTTTCGCGTGACAGACAGCATCGAGGAGGCGGTGAACGAAATCCTTCGCTTTTACCAGGTGTACCACTCCAGCCGGTACGTGCGCGAACTGTTGGTCATTCGCTTGCAACGACCGCTACCCGAGGACTTCGTGCGCTCTTTGAATCGCGAATTTGCCGACATCGTGGTGCGCGGTCGCATCGAGCAGCGATCCGCATTGCCGGTAGAGAAGGACGAGCCGGAAATCGCGTCGCTGCCGCGGCTCGTCTTCGAATTCGACCGCCTGCACTTTGGCCGCTTGCGAGAACTCATCGATGCCATCAATGCCGCTCCGGCTGCGTGAAGGAGGAGGCTCGGAATGACCAAAATCCTGCCCCAGGGTCGGTACTTCGAGGACTTTACCGTGGGCGAAGTGATTCAGCATTGGCCCGGCCGTACCATCCGGGACTTCGATGATACTTGGTTCACGCTTCTGACCATGAATACGAACCCGCTCCACTTCGATGAGCATTTTGCCAGCCAGTCGCAGCACGGGCGCTGCTTGGTGAACGGCACTCTGGTGTTCGCCCTCACGGTGGGAATGAGCGTGCGGGATATCAGCCAAACTGCCATTGCCAATTTGGAGTACGAGTCGGTCAAACACTTGGCCCCTACGTACCACGGCGACACCATTTACGCGGAAAGCGAAATTCTCGAGAAAACCGAATCGCGCTCCAAGCCCGATCGGGGAGTGATTTACGTCGAGACACGTGCCCGGAATCAGCGGGGAGAAGTTGTGCTGACACTTCGGCGGCGAGTCTTAGTGCCCAAGCGCCCCACGACGAACGAGTGAACTCACGCACGCCATTTGGTTGCAGTGCATCCGGCTCTCCAAGGGCACAGATCGAGGCACCGCATCGGCGAAGCGAGTGCCGGATGTCACGGTCTCGAAAAGGCACAGGCGACCCGGTGAGTCGCCCGCGGGCCGCCGCGACCAGCGCGACCACCGTTCCGATGCCCTCGGCAAGACATCGTAGCCGCGCGGTTCCGGTGCCCGTCGTCGGTTTCGGCAAGTTGCACGCGAAGCGCTGCTCCACACCGTTCTACTGTGCCACCCCACTCGGCCGCACCGCGACGCGATGAAAAGAAACCAAACCGCATCGTTGTCCTAGCGTTTCAGTGCCGAACGGCACCTGCCTGCGGGCGGCTGCGAGCTGGGAGGATGATGCGTGTCGAGGGCATGCCAAGCAACGCAGTGGTCTTGGGAGGCAAGCTCGCAATGCGATGCCAACGCCGCCGAGCGGGCGATCCGCGACGTGGCGCAGGGTGTCATCGAAGCGAAGAGAGCAGCGGCGTCGGGTGCGTACTTCTCCGAGCGCGCAGCCCGGAAGGGGACGGCTGTGGCCATGCGTGTCTGCCGGTCGGCAGGAGACGTCGACAACCCGCCTCGCCAGAAAACCACCTCGCTCATTGGTGCGCGGGGGTTTGTGTTTGCGCGTTGGTGCCGGGCCGATGGCGCGCTGT
>CAZHQG010000029.1:0-15668 GCA_964534275.1 uncultured Binatia bacterium (SeqCode)
AGGCGTTCGACGGAAGCCTGCCACGGCCCAAGGCAAAGGCAAGCATGCTGCGGCTGACTTGCTATCCGTAGGCTGCAAGGAATGAAGTGCACGGCGAACCAAGCACGGGTGGGGACCATGTGTTCCCACCCGTGCTTTCATTCCCCGAGCGCAGGGAATCGAGGCTGAGGGTTCAAAGTTCGGGAGACGATTGCCAGGCCGGAAGAGTCTCGCCGAGTTTTCCGTTCCAGACGTACGTGAATGCAGCACTCTTCCCTGCGGGAACGAGGGTGCAGATTCGTGGCTCGTTCGTACACAGCGCGTGCGCAAGTTCACGTGCGATCTCGAGCTGAAACGTGGAGCGAACATGGATGCCATCTTGAAGGCTGAAGGTTCCAGATCCCACGATGCGGAACCGTGGTGCACGCAGTTCCGCACGTCCCACTTCCAGTTGCGTACCACGAAACTTTAAGGCTGCACTGGCGGTCGCAATCTTGGTTGCTGCCGGCATCAACTCCTCGGCAAATTGCAGCCGCACGTCCCGCGGTAGCCCATTACCTTCTGGGGCAATGCGCGACTGCACTCGCTCCAGCAATCCATAGAGCAGGTTCACTCCTGCCCACTGAAGCTCGCGAGCTTCGACGGAACCGTCCAAGGCCCACTCGGCTTCTTCAGGTGAGCTGGAGGCTGGCTGCCGAACCAGCCGAGCTTCGAGGTCGAGTTCGCCGGACAGGGCGCCCCGCATGTCTAGCCAGAAATGATCGACCAGTGGGCCGATGCGCAGACGGCGTACGTGGATGGAGAGTTCAAGAGGGGCTTCACCCCGCAGTGGTACGGTGCCCGACACGTCGATGGGTGCACTATTGAGGCGTCCTTCCAGCCGGCGCAACTCGACTTGCTCTGGAGAATAACGGAGTTGCAACCCGTCGAGCGCAAAGAAGATACCGTTCCAGCCGCGGAGAGCACCAGTAGCACCCATGTCCAGCCCGGATTCGCGCCGTTGAAGGTTCATTTGAAACAAGAGCGTCCCGCCGTTCGGAAGGCCGGAACCCTGGAACTCGATTGTCGCGCCAGCTCGGGCGTCGCGATGAAACGTTGCCCTGATATCTCGAAGCAGCAGCGTTTTCTCGCGGTTGTGGTCCACATCGATCGCCGCAAGTCCGCCCTTTTCGATCGTAAAGGAGCTGACGGGCAAGCCCCACAGGAGATCGACGCCTGCGGGTAGTGCTGCGGCATACCGGGCCAGGTTCGCAACGCCCACGGCTTCTCCAGCGCTGGCACGGAGTAACCGAAGCTCAGGTTGATGGATTCTCACGCGCACACGCACGCCGGCGTCGGCGACGCTAGCAAAAACATCCGGGGCCAATTCGATCCGTTCGACCGCCACCGAAGCTTGCTGCTCGGACCCGAGGTTGAACGCCGGGCTTTCGAATTTCAGCACTGTGGCGGAGGGCACCAGCCCGAGTTGTACGGTGCAAGCTGGAGGAGAGGGCATGACGGGCAGGGAGCTTTGCACGAACCCACAAAGCTGTTTTGCAACGACATAGCCTAGGGCGAGCCAAAAAACGCTTGTGGCAAGAAAAACCGCAAGCAGAATCACAGCACCCTTGCGCATGGCGTGTCCTTGCGGTTGATGTTGTCGCATGGCTGCACGCCTCGCAATGGGATCGGGGTGCGGCCGCACGGAGGAACCGAGGAGTCGAAGAATGTACGAGCACATTCGCGTAGAACGCACGGACGACGTGGTCACGTTGGTTTTAAACAGGCCAGAAACGCGCAACTCGATGACGCCGGCCATGGGAGAAGAGTTGGCCTCCGCAGTAGAGGAAATTCGTAAGGACACAAGCGTGCGCGTGGTCGTTTTGCGAGGCTCGGGGAAGGCGTTCAGTTCGGGGGGTGATTTGAGCATGCTTGCGCGCGATACGGGGCTTGTCAGTGGGAGCGAAGCACCGACGATGGCCGGGTCGCCACGCGACTTTTACGAGCGGTTTCTGTCGATCGCGCGGTTGCCTCAACCCACCATTGCCGCCATCAATGGCCACGCCATTGGCGCTGGCGCATGCTTGGCTTTGGGGTGCGACCTCCGCGTGGCAGTCAGCACGGCCAAAATTGGCTTTACCTTCACGCGGCTGGGCATTCACCCTGGGATGGGCGCCACGTACTTTTTACCGCGGCTTGTTGGAACCTCTACTGCGTGTGATTTGTTGTTCAGCGGCCGGATCCTGACTGCCGAGGAAGCCTTGCGCCTTGGGCTCGTCAATCGCGTGGCACCGCCAGAAAGCTTCGATGAAGCGGTTTCTTCATGGGCGCGTGAGATTGCGAGTTCAGCGCCGTTGGCTGTGCGCTTAGTCAAACGCGCGATTTATCGGGGCGCCCAGCATAGCTTGGAAGAAATGTTGGACTTCGAATCGCTCCAACAGAGCTGGACCTTTACCACCAACGACGCCCGTGAGGGCTTGCAGGCGATGTTGGAGAAGCGAGAGCCGAGATTTCGAGGCAACTGAAAGGAAGGGCAGGTGCAATGACAAAAAAACAATCGCCGGGGCAGCGGAAGGCACTGGTGACAGGCGCATCGGCCGGAATCGGCGCAGCGTTTTCCGCCCGATTGGCTTCCCGCGGTTATGATTTGGTGTTGGTCGCCCGCGACCAAAAGCGCTTGGAAGCACGCGCGAAGGAATTGCACCGGGAACACGGTGTTCATGTGGAGGTGCTGCCGGCAGACTTGACCAAGTCGCCGGAGCTGAAACGGGTGGAAAAAGCAGCCGCTGCGGGTTTGGATTTGCTAGTCAACAATGCTGGGTTTGGAACCTTTGGCTCGTTTTACGAGCTGGACATCGACCGCGAGGAAGAAGAAATTCGCTTGAACGTCCTGGCACTGGTCAGACTAACCCACGCTGCGTTGAAGCCAATGGTGCAGCGTGGGGAGGGCGCGATCATCAACGTGTCGTCCCTCGCCTCGTTCCAGCCAATGCCGTACAACGCCACCTACGGAGCGACGAAGGCGTACGTGACCAGCTTTACGGAAGCCCTCGCAGAGGAGCTGCGCGGAACCGGCGTGCGCATCCAGGCGTTGTGCCCGGGTTTTACGCGGACCGAGTTTCAAGAGCGAGCGGGGCTGCACGTTTCCGGAGTGCCCTCGTTCTTGTGGATGAGCGCTGAGGAAGTCGTAGACGCGTCTCTCGCTGCGTTGGAACGGGGGCAAGTGCTGGTCGTTCCCGGTGCCTCGTACAAGGCGATGGCTTGGCTAACCGGATTGATGCCTCGGCCCGTCACGCGCCGGGTGGCCGGAGTCATCGGCCGAACGCAATTCCGTCGCTGAGCTGGATCGTCGGCCGCACCTGCGCGAATTCGCGCGTCAAGCCCCTGGCTGAGTTGCGGTGGAAGCCGGCGTTCGCTGAAGGAGTCTCCCTCAGCGAACGCCAGCTTCCACCGGCCAAGAAAAGGTGCCCGACCCCCCTCGCACATTGGGGGCAGGGGTGGGAGGGGTGCAAGCGTCTAGCGCTCGCGTGGTCGGGCAGCTCGTCAACGCTGGCGACCTGCCAAAGCCGCGAACGAGGGAACTTGTGTACCCCGCCGCTGGCATCCGGGCAAAGAATCGGGGCCGCCGAGCGAATGTTCTCGGAAGACGTGAGACAGAAAACTTGTATTTGCCGTACCTCATGAACGGATACGCACTGTTGCCATGTGAGGAGCGCGGACCCCAAGATAGGTCCGTAAAACACGGGCAAGCTCGCGTTGTAGCACCGCACGGGGAAACTCGCGCGGTTCGGGGAGCATCAAAAAGTGGTTGAGTGTGCCGAACATCACCCGCAACACAAACGGCGCACCGAGCTTCGGGTCCGGATGCTCGAAATCACCTCTCCGTTCTTGCAGTAACGCGCCCATGTGTGCCGCCAGGTGATCGAACAGCTCTCTGCTACGTTGATTGGCCGCAGAGTCTGAGATTGCACGCACCAGGATCGCTCGAAATAAGCCTTGCCGCTCCTGATAAACGTCAATGAGGAAGTCCACGAGGGCTTGCAAAACCGCTGGGGTAGGAATGCCCTGCCAGCGGTCGGGAGCAAGAACCGCGGAAGCGGTCACCTTAGCCTCCTCGCAAAATCGCTCGTGCAGTGCGTGCAGGAGTGATTCCTTGGTCGGAAAGCGCCGGTAAAAGCCACCAACAGAGGTTCGAGCTGCCGCTGCGATTTCGGCAACCGAAACGCGGTCGAACCCTTGTTGGGAAACGAGTTGCTCGGCAGCTTCCAAGATGCGGCCGAGTTGCTCCCGCGTACGGCCTTGCCGCGGCGGCCGCACCCACCGGAGTACGCTCGAAGGAGACTGTTCGTTTGTTCGCGGGCCTTTCACCATGTCCGAGGACCGAAGTGCGGCTTCCGCTTCTACCGCGATCAGAAACCGAAAGCAAGCGCTGCCGCGGGGAATTCGAAGAAAATGTTGGCAAACCATCGAGATGGGCAATGTTTTTCCTCGCACTGCGGCCGATGTGGTGGGCCCGCAACGGCGCCTGCGCCTGTGCGAGGATTCCCCGGAAGACAAGTGGGGCCTGCGTGTGGGTGGAAAGGTGAACTCTTTGCCGGTCTTGTGCTTTCGTCTGTTCAGTGGGCGCAGGCACGGGGATCCCAGTCGCCGGCGGCTCTCGTGTACCGTGGGGAATCACCGCGACAACTGATGCTCGCGGCTAAAAGGTGGCGAGGACACTGTTTTCCTGGTCTGCGTGCGTATCGCCTGCCGCGGGCTGTTTCTTGGTAAGCCAGAGGAAACCCTTGAGGCGGCAAACCGAGTCGCGAACGACCTTCTCGCGAACTTGAGCACCTCCCAACTTGGTCGCTGTTCAAGGGCGAGCCCGCCTACAACCTGATCCCTCCCATTTGCCTCCGCTGCGACGGTTTTGCCTGATCGGCCGCCGATGTTGGTCCCGCAGCAGCCGAGGGCATCTTGCCAGCCGCGAGGAAGTCGGGCCGAACCGGTCAAGCGGTGAAGAACCAGTCGTGGCCTTCGACGCGCGAGCTGTGGGCGAGGAACATGCGGATTGCGTCGCGGGCAGTGTCGTTGGCGACGCTGACGAGCAGGGGAAGCCGCGGCAATGTGTCGACGTGGTGTGGTCCAACCACAAGGGCTCGACCAATGCGGGCGCCCAGCCGCCGCGGGTGCACGTCGACGATGGCGATAGGCTCCTTTTTGTAGCAGGCAAGGGCACGCATAAGCCGGCGCGCGGTTGGGCCGTATCCCCAGAGCAAATAGTGTCGGGAGTAGCGAAGAGGCCCTTGAGCCAAGTGAAAAGCTTTGCATTGGGCAATTTGCATCTGCGAGTAGCTGGGGTGCGAAGCGCTGGTGCGGCCCGGGTGCATCCGCCAGAAGTGCAAGCGCTCTGGTAGGCAGGCGAGTCGGTGTCCACTGGCAAAGAGCCGGAGAATCAAATCGTAGTCTTCCGGCCAGGGTACTTCTCGATAGGAACATTGCAGCAAGACTTCGCGGCGAAGCACCCACGTCGGGTGCACCAGTGGGCATTCGCGGAATCGCTCCCGCGCCAAATCTTCCGGCGACAGCAAACGATCGAGCCACGCAACGTAGCGCCGGTAACCTTGCCCGACGCGCTGTTCCGGGAACAGTTGTACGCGGCAGCCGACCCCAGCGAGGGAGGGATCGGCAAGCAAGGCGCGGGTTTGGCAGGCAAGACGCCAAGGGTGCATGAGGTCATCAGCGTCCATGCGTGCGATCAAATTCCCGTGGCAGTGATCGAGCCCCAGTTGCAGTGCAGCGACGATTCCTCGCGCCGACTGGCGGACGACACGAATGCGGCGATCTGCGAGGGCAAAGGTTTGCAGGATTTCCGGTGTCGCATCGGTCGAACCGTCGTCGACACAGACGCACTCCCAGTCGACGCCAACTTGAGCTCGAATACTGGCGAGCGCCGCAGCGAGCGTGGCGGCTGCGTTGCGAACTGGGAGCAGAATGGAAACCGAACGGTCGTTCACAGCGAGGATGGTTGCAGTTTGAACCTGGCTGTTCCTTTATCACACGAAAAAATCAGGGCCACGCGCGTTGCGCGTAGCGGGAGATTTGAGTTCGAGGCAGGCTCGATCAAAGGGCTCGTTTACCGTAAGCAAACACGCCCGCACAAACCGAAACCACGAAGAGGATGCAACCATGTCGATCTTGAAAAGCTCTCCGCAAGCACGGCCAATCGGCCAGTCGTCGTTACGGGTTTTCCCGATCGCATACGGGTGCTGGCGCTTCCGTAGCGGCTCGGTCCATGAGGCACGAGCGAAAATCGAAGCTGCCGTGGAAGTCGGTGTTCAGTTGTTCGACCACGCCGATATTTACGGAGGCGCAGGCGCTGCAGAGGAGTTGTTTGGGCGTGTGCTTCACGAAAATCCCACGTTGCGGCGCTTCATGGTGGTGGCGACCAAGTGCGGGATCGTCCCTGGGGTTCCCTACGATGCCAGCTACCTGCACCTCATGCGGGGTGCGGAAGAATCCTTGCGCCGCTTAAGGTGCGAGGTCATCGACTTGTTTTTCGTGCACCGATACGACCTTCTGGCGCATCCAGAAGAAACGGCGCGGGCCTTAGAGCAGCTCCGCCAGGAAGGGAAAATCCGCGAGGCAGGCGTATCGAACTATACGCCATCTCAGGCCGCTGCGTTGCAACGCTTTTTGCCGTTTCCGTTGGCAGCGCACCAGCGAGAGTGGAGTTGCACCTGGCCGAACGTGCTGCTCGACGGCACGGTGGACCAGTGTTTCTCGCTCGGCCTAGGCTTGCTTGCGTGGAGCCCGTTAGCTGGTGGCAAGCTGCTGCTTTCGGTCGAGCAAGCGCAACGCGAGCACAACGCAAGCGTGCTCGCACCGGTGATCGAAAAGCTGGATGAACTTGCGCAGCGGTACGGCACCGACCGAGCCGCTGTGGCTCTAAGCTTCTTGCTCGTGCACCCGGTTGGTGCGATTCCGATCGTTGGGACACAGCGTGTGGAACGGATTCGGCGCCTGCGGCAGGTCTTCGACGTGGGGTGGGAACGACGTGACTGGTACGCGGTGTTGCAAGCGGGCCTGGGCAAAAAGCTTCCGTAAGCTTGGCCCCTTCTTAGAGGCTGCCGAGCTTCGCGAGAGCCTCTAGGACTTGCTCCGGCGAAATGCGGCGGAGGCAGTGATTGTCTCCGAACCGGCATGTCCGGGCCAAACACGGGCTACAGTCGGGCGGGTCGTAAAGAACTTGGCACCGATGCCCCAACGGGGCAGTGCGCACCGGGTTAGTAGAGCCGAACAGGGCCACGGTTGGCACGCCTAGTAGGCCGGCAAGATGAGTGGCTCCGGAGTCGTTTCCCACATAGCCGCGGCTGTGCACGAGTAGCTGGGCAAGCTCGGGAAGAGTGGTGGCTCCGGCGACGACATGCGCAGAACGACCAAGGTCCTGGGCAATCGCGTCGCAAAGATCGCGCTCCGATGCCGTGCCCACGAACACACACCCGAGCCCTCGAGAAACGACGGAGCGAGCCAGGCGCCGCCAAGACTCTACCGGCCATTGTTTCGCGGGACCGAACGCTGCTCCCGGGGCAAAAACGAGAAACGGGTGTCCCGCGGGGAGTTCTTTTGCCACGTTGTCCGGCAAGGCCGTACGCGGAACGACCACCGGGATCGACTCCGAAGGGGGGCCACACCCAAGTGCTTTTTGAACCAATTCGAGCCACCCAAGGCTTTGGTGCCTTCGGGGGTGTTTCATGTCCACCCGAATCGGATGGGTGAGCAGCCAACGTCGCGCGTCGGCGATCACGCCGATGCGCACGGGTACTTTGGCAAGGTACATCCATAGGGCAGATTCGAAGCTTCGCGGGAAGAGGACCGCAACATCCCAGGTGCCCGCTTGAATGTTTCGGACGAGTTCCCATCGCGATCCGAGCCAACGGGAACGAGAGCGAAGCCGGTATGAAAGCACACAATCGACCCAAGGGAGCAGGGAAAAAAAAGATGCCAGCTCCTCGCGGACTAGCACGCCCAGATGCGCCTGTGGGAACGTTTGGCGAACTGCCCAGAGAGCAGGCAAGCTCATAACCAGATCCCCGAGCCAGTTCACCTCCTTCACGAGGATTCGGGCGGCTGGGGAGACGGTTGGTCGCGCCGATGCGATCGCCATCGAGGAGTCCCTGCGTCAGCTCACGAGGTTGATGGGTTTTCCGTCCAAGAACGCGCGGATGTTCGCCGCGGTCGTCTGCATCAACCGCCGACGTGCGGCCAAACTGGCCCACGCCATGTGGGGGGTGATGATGCAGTTGGGAGCCGTAAGTAGAGGGTGATTGGCAGGCATTGGCTCTTCGCGAATCACGTCCACAGCAGCGCCGGCAATGTTGCCGCTCCGGAGTGCATCGGCAAGGGCATGTTCGTCGACAAGTCGCCCACGTGCAGTGTTGATCAAAAAAGCCGTAGGCTTCATCCGGGAAAGGAACTCGCGGTTCACGAATCCCTCGTTTTCCGGGGTGAGCGGGCAGTGCAGGCTGACAACGTCTGCTTTGCCAGCCAAGTCGGCAAGATTGGTCCACTCGATGGTTGTGGGCAGTGGACGAGGCTCTCGAGGGCCGGTGGCACACACCTTCATACCAAAGGCAAGAGCAATCTCGGCGACGCGCCGGCCGATTCGCCCCAAGCCGACGATGCCAAAGATCAGTCCGTGGAGCTCCCGTGGCGACTGGAGCCAAAAGCTGAAGTCCGCGCAACGCTGCCATTCTCCTGCTCGTACAGCCGCGTCGTGTTGGCCAACCCGGTTACAAAGCTCGAGCAACAGAGCGAAGGCGTGCTGCGCGACGGAGTGCGTGCTGTATTCCGGAACATTGGCAACAAGGATCCCACGCTCGCGGGCGGCTTGCACATCCACGACGTCGTAGCCAGTGGCAAGCACCGAAATGAATTTTAATCGCGGAAGTTCGCTGAGCGTGGCGGCCGAGAGTCTTGTCTTGTTCGTCAACACGATGTCAGCGTCGCGGGCTCGCTCGCGCACAAGCTCAGGAGGGGTGCGCTCGTAGACAGTGAGTTCCCCAAGTTCAGCAATTTCGTCCCAGGGGTTGTCTCCAGGGTTCAACGTGTAGCCATCGAGAACGACGATCCGCATCCGAACGAGCGACATAATGGGCAGTGCATGGCGGGTCCAGGCCCGCGCGTTCGATGGTCCCCGGCCTTGGTCGCTAGGTTACCATGGAACCGACCGGCCGCGAGCCTACGGGAGCTTGTCCACCGGTCTGGGCCAACGAGGCGGCGATGCCGACGGTGCGAGTTCGAGGCGGGCGAGGATGCCATGATGATCGGAAATCAGCGCCTCCTCATCGCGCGCATCGATGATCTCGGTAGTGTATGAACGAAGCTGGCACGCGGTTGGCGCGAGTGCGAGCACGTGGTCGATCCACTCCTCGGAGTGGTGCACCGTGGTGGAACGAGGGCCTGTTTGCCGAATGTCGGCAGAGAGATCCAGCCAGTAGCGTGCGTACGCGGCGAACACGTCCTCCGTCGGCATTGTGTTCAAATCTCCCGCGGCGCAAACGAACGACGCACTTGCTAAGGCGCTGAACGCCCGTTGGGTTAACTGGGACCACTGATGGCCTCTTACGCGCGCATACGTGCGCGGCCCGTACTGGGCCTGCATGTGGGTGTGGAGAATCGCCACCCGATGTTTGTCGTGTTCTAGTACAAGTGTACGAATGCCCTTGCCTCCAATGAAGTCTCCTTCCCACAAGCGCCACCAAGGAGCCGCGTGACGAAAGGGCTGAAATCTTTGGTGGGCCAGTCCCCAAGCACTGTTCCGATGAAGGTAGGCGACGAGGCCACCGGCTGGACGTCGGAGGTCAGGGAAGTTGAGCGAAACGAAACTTGGGCTTAGGGCCTCGCGAAGTACATGCTCATGAGGGCCGAGCCAGACCTCGCTGCACAACAGCAAGTCCACCGGCACGCCAAGTCGCTTCACGCGTTCGGCAAAGCGTTTTACGCGCTCCTTCCAACGGCGGGCAAACGGGAGCCCGTGCAAGTTCCACGTGAGAACAACAAGGTTCTGTGCGATCCTCACGCGTGCTCGAGGGCTTGCGCTAAGTCGGCGATCAGGTCGTCGGCATCTTCGATTCCCACCGAGTACCGCACGAGGTTGTCGCGAATTCCTATCTGCAACCGCTCCTCCGTCGTGAGCTCGTAGAAGCTCATGAGCGCTGGTTGCTCGATAAGACTTTCGACACCCCCCAAGGACGGAGCGATGCGGGGAATGGTGCAGGCATCGACAACGCGAGAAGCAGCAGCCAGGTCTCCGCGAACCTCGAAGGACACTACCCCGCCAAAACCCTTCATTTGGCGTCGTGCGATTTCATGTTCGGGATGCGTAGGCAATCCGGGATAGTGGACCCGCTCCACCTTCGGGTGGCTTGCCAGGAACTCTGCAATGCGCGTCGCGTTGGCATTTTGCCGTTCCACACGTAGTGCCAAGGTCTTCAGCCCGCGAATCAGCAGGTACGCCGCAAATGGGTCCACGACGGCTCCGGTGATTCCTTGCAAGTCGCGGATGCCGCTCACGAGGTCCTCCGATCCAGATACCACACCGGCAAGCAAGTCGTTGTGGCCGCCTAGGTACTTGGTTGCCGAGTGGATCACGAGGTCGATGCCGAATTCGATCGGACGCTGGTTGATCGGCGTGGCAAACGTGGAATCGATGATGGTCTTCACGCGATGTCGCCGGCCAATATCCGCAAGCCGCTCGAGGTCGATCACGCGATTGTACGGGTTCGTCGGGGATTCACTGAAAATGAGTCGGGTGGTTTGACGGATCGCTTCTTCCATTCGTTCGTAGTCGCCCGCCGGCACCGTGGAAACCTCGACGCCGTAACGCCTCAGCACCTGATGCAGGAACTGCCGGGTGCGGCGATACGCGTCGTCAGTGACGACAACGTGCGCGCCCTTCGCCAGCATGGCGAACAACGTCGTCGTGATTGCCGCCATGCCGCTCGAGAAGAGCAACGCGTCCTCAGCTCCTTCCAGGGCGGCGATTTTCTTTTCCGCCACTCGCTGCGTAGGGTTCCCGTAGCGCCCGTACTCTTCTCGCTCGATTCGCCCCTCGAAGTGATCGGCAATCTCTGCTGAATCGGTAAAGGTGTACGTCGCGGTTTGAACGATCGGTTCGGTAAGCGCGTGGGCGAGCTTTTGGCGCGCCTCCCCCGCGTGCACCGCTTGGGTGCTCGGCCCGCGCTGAGCAAACTGGGGTTTCTCCATTCAAGCCTCCATCAGCCGTACTTTGTCGGCGAAGCGGCGAATGGCGTCCACCACCTTACGGGCGTCGGGAGGCAGCTCGAGCGGGTGATTGGCATAGCGAGGTTGGATGCCCGGAATTTGGCCCAGGTGATAAGCAGTTTTTTGTTCGGAGAACTTGAGGCCATGCGCCGTCGAAATCACGACGACCCGCTGGTTGGAGCGGATGATTTTTCTTTCGACGAGCTTGCGGAAAACCGCCAGTGCCACCCCTGTGTGGGGGCAATTGAACATACCGGTGCGGTCCGCCAAAGCTGCCTCATCTGCGAGCTCGGCTTCCGTCGCTTGCTCCACCACGCCGTCGAACTGCTGGAGCACTTTGATAGCGCGCTTGTAACTCACGGGATTTCCAATTTGGATGGCACTGGCAAGCGTTTTCTTCGCCTGCACGGGTTTGAACGTACGGAAGTTGTCAAGATAAGAGAGGTACAGCGGGTTTGCGTTTGCTGCTTGGGCCACGGCAATTCTGGGTAGTTTTTGGATCAGACCCAGTTCCTTCATCATCAAAAATCCTTTGCCCAGTGCGCTGACGTTACCCAGGTTCCCGCCGGGGATCACGACCCAGTCTGGGACCTCCCAGTCGAACTGCTGCACTAGCTCGATGGCCACGGTTTTTTGCCCCTCGAGCCGGAGGCTGTTCATCGAGTTCGCCAAATACACCGTTTTTTCTTTCGTGATTTCTTGCACGAGGGCCATGCAGCCATCGAAGTCGGTGTCGAGGCTCACCACCAAGGCCCCATTGGCAATTGGTTGCACGAGTTGCGCCGGCGACACTTTGTTGCGGGGCAACAGCACCACGGCTGGGATTCCCGCTGCCGCGCAGTAATTTGCAAGCGCCGCCGATGTATCGCCGGTCGATGCACAAGCAATCGCAGCAATGTTTTGGCCTTCGGCAATCATTTGCTTGACGACCGAAACCAAGACGGTCATGCCCAGGTCCTTGAAGGAGCCAGTGTGGGAATTGCCGCACTGTTTCACCCACAAGTCCTCGACGCCAAGCATCTTTCCGTAGCGTTCCGCCCAAAGCAGGTTCGTGCCGCCCTCATAGGTGGAAACGATGTTCTCGTTGGCGATGAACGGTACCACCCATTCTTTTTTGCCCCAGACGCCGGATCCGTAAGGGAAATCGTTGCGGCGGTAGCGCTCGTCAAAAAGCTTCATCCAGGCGGCCGGCGAACGTCGGCGCAAGGCTTCGATGTCGTGCTGCACGTCGAGCAAATCGCCGCAAGTTGGGCAGCGGTAGATGATCTCGAACAGACTAAAACGCTGCGGACACCCGTTGATGCACTCGAACCAAGCACTGTACTCGCTCATGATGCGTTTTGCTCCCTTGCGCCGCTGCCTCGAGGATTCACACAAGGATTTCCGATCGGAACAGGGCAAGCGGAAGCTCTTGCGTAAGCTTGCGAACGTGTCAACTGGCGTAACCTTCGAGCCGAGATCGCATTTGACTTTGTTGTTGCGTCACCGTACGAGTAGGCAATCTTGGGAGCGCGAATCTCGAGTTGACTAACGCGTGCCCACGGGGAAAGAAGGCACAAGCGAGGAACCGTGAAGGTGAAAAGAGTTGGTGTGGTTTTCTTTGTGGTAGCGTCCTGGCTGGTCTTGCTGGGCGTGGGGTGGGCTCAGGTCAGTAGCGATTTGGCGTGTTCCGGAGGTCCGCGGGACGGAGCGGCATGCACCTCGGACGACGACTGTTTTGTGTCTTGCCCGACCTCTTTTGGGGCATGTGTAGTCATTCAAGGCGTTTGCGATGGCGGAGACTTCGATGGGTTTCCGTGCGATTGCCCGGGTGGGACGTGTGTGGGCACTGGGACCGAAGGAACATGCCAGGGTGGGGCGTTTGCCGGCGACCCGTGCCGGACTACAGCAGGAGAAGGCACCTGTGGTGCAGGGCGAGCGTGCGTGGGAACTCAAAAAGTATGCACCGCAGGAGACTTCCGTGGGTTTGGCTGCTTACGAGCCGCACACTGCCCGGGAGGGAGTTGTAGCTCGACAGGCAGGTTTTGCGACGGAGGCGATTTCGCGGACTTCTCCTGTGCTGTAACTGCGGACTGCAACCTCCCGACACCGGGTACAACGCCGGGAGTCTGCCGGACTCCAGATTTCGGTTGCGCTGCAGTTTCGCCCACGCCAACTCGTCCAACCACCGCAAGTCCGACGCCACGGCCATTTTCACCAACTCCGACGGTGCGAACCACCGTGCCGGCCACGCCTACACGGACACCCGCATCCCCTGGTCCGAGCCCGGCCACACCGACTCGAACTGTAAGCGCTGCTCCCACAACGCCGCGATCGACTCCACCGGTAACTCCGGCAACTCCCGGACCAAACCAGGCCGTCATCGCCCAACCGGCTACCAAGGGTTCGGATCGAGTCGTTGTGGAGCGGCCGGAGTCCGTACCCCTCACAGGGCAGATCACGTACATTGGCAACACCCGCACATGCACGAGTTTTATCCGTCGTGCGGGTAGCGATGTGCTGGCGATCAACCCGCCGCTGCCGGAGGATGTAGCTCCCGGGACCTTGCTGACCTTTGGTCCTTGTGGAGTGGAAAATACATTCGTGCAGGAAAGCTGTGCGGTCGTCGTCGGCGAAGAAGAGAAGACCTTGAGTGGTCATTTCCTGCTGTTCGCGGCACTATGGCTCGCCGCGGTTTTGAAGAGGCGCTTGCAACCCTTTTAACGAACACCCGAGCGGATCCTTTCCGAGGAAACGCTGGAAAACCTAGGGCTCGAGTCGCTGTCAGGCCGCGGTAGCGCGAAGGGGATTGTCCCTGTGGCGTGTGAGCCTTGGCCGTGGCCTCGGAAAGGTCTGCCGGCCGGGTGGACACAAGTGGTTGCCGGGTTCTCCCACTTGTCGCGAATGGTGGGTTGCTGCGCTGCGCACGGCGATATGGCGGCTAGGAAACGCTCGATCCAGAGGACTGTGACAGTCCCGCCGCGGACCGGGCGCGATCCGTTACGGTTACTGCAGTACCGGTGAATCCGGGACTTGCCCACCCACGGCCCGTTCGAGCTCGATCCACGCAAGGTGGAGGCGCTCGAGCGCTTCCACGTAGTCCTTTTTCGTTTCCAGAAGATCCAGCTCTTGGCTCAAAAGCTCAGACCGGCTGGCTTCATCACGTTCGACGAGGCGCCGCTGCAGGCGTACATTTTCCTCGGCGAGAGGCAGAATCTTGTCGACGAACAGGCGTAGTTCGCGAGCTGCTTGCTGGTAGTCGCGATACGCGCCTCTTACCTCGCGTTCGATGCCACGTTGCAGATCTTGAAGCTGGAACGAGATTCGCTGTCGTTGTGCCGTGGCCTCCTGGATGTCCGCATCTTTCGTTTGGAACAAAGGAAGCGTAACCCCCACGTCACCGCCGCCGAAGTCGCTATTGTCGAAACGAGAGTAAGAGCCGGAAAGCGTTAAGTTTGGAATCCGTTCTCGCCGGTGTACTTCGAGTTGCGCATCCGCCGCAGCCAACGCATGCTGGAAGGCCAAAATGTCTGGTCTTTGGTTCTTGGCCTGCTCCACCAACGCTCCCACGGAAGGGAGGTGGCGGATGGTCGGCTCGAGCGTACCCACGAGCTCCAGTTCTTGGCCCAAATCGACGTTGAGCATCCGTCGCAAGCCGTCCAGCTCTGCATCCCGTTCTTGTTCCGCGGTCCACAGTTCGCGGAGAAACCGTGCCTCTTGGATTGCGGTGTTGTTGCGTTCGATGCGTTCGCTCATCGTGGTCTGTTTGGAGGGAAGAAGGGCCAACAGTTGGTGCGCGATATTGACTTGCTCTTGAATGCTCGAGAGTCGCGTGTTGCGAGCCAGGGCCTTGATGAACGCCGATTTCACGTCCGCCGCCAACGTGACCTCCTTCTGTCGAACGTTCAGGCTCTCCTGCTGCAAGTTGTGTTGGGCTGCCCGTATGCGGGCGCCCCGCTGACCGGCAATCTCGATTTCTTGAGACAGGAAGGCGAAGAGATTCGGACGTCCGCCTGTTTCTGCGCGCCGCGATGCGCCGAGACTCAAGTAAGGGTTGCTGGGAAAACGACTCGAGGACCGACGCAACGCCGCCCCGGCAATGTCGACCCCTTGCGAGTCTGCCAGCAAGTCGGCGTTTTGTTTGAGAGCGCGCTGCACCGCGTCGTCCAGGGTGAGTCGCAACGGTTGTCCAAGAGCCGGTGCGGTCCAAGCGGCCAACATCATTGCGGCTGCGCCTAAGAAGACCAGAGTCACGTTACCACGTCCTCCCCGAACGTCCGATCCATCGCTCTTCCGTCACCCTACGCAAACGCAAGCTCATAGCAAAAAAAGAGAGCACACGGCCAAAGCCGTGTGCTCTCTTGAGCGAGCAGTACTTGGCTCTGATTACTTATGGGGCTTGTGAGGTTTGTGGGGTTTGTGGGGACGAAGGACTGTGGGCGGACGAACTGGCTTTTCGGGCCGCT
>CAZHQG010000029.1:15768-36953 GCA_964534275.1 uncultured Binatia bacterium (SeqCode)
CAGGCCGCTGAGGTTGAACATGTGGTTTGTGGGGTTTGTGGGGTTTGTGTGGGCGAAGGACTGTGGGCGGACGAACTGGCTTTTCGGGCCGCTCAGGCCGCTGAGGTTGAACATGTGGTTTGTGGGGTTTGTGGGGTTTGTGTGGGCGGAGGACTGTGGGCGGACGAACCGGTTTTTCCGGCCGCTCAGGTTGCACATGTGGTTTATGAGGCTTGTGGGGCTTGTGTGGTTTGTGCTGTGCCTGTGCGGCTGGCAAGCCAATAAACGCTGCCAGAGCTGCCGCGGTCAGGAAGCTACCGAACCTCCAAAGCCACGAATGTTTTGTTTCCATCTCTCCCTCCCCAGTCGTTAAATGAAAAACCCGTGTTTCCTTCGAACCAGCCTTCGCTTCACGCTACCGAACGTGTGCGTCGTTGTTACCTGATTGTTTGCGCCTTTGTCAAGTAGAATCCACCAGGGCACGGAAATTTTTTTCCTCGCTCACGGTGGACGCTTATCTGCCAACTAGCGCCCAAAGTCAAGCAGTTTCCACGGCCTTTGTCGCTGACGACCTTGAAGAGCCATCGGGCACAGGATCTTCTTCTTCTGTCCATACGAGATGGGTACCGCAATGGAGGCAAAGCGCGTCTAGATAGACAATGCCCCGTACGCTGCCGAGCGGAAACCTCTGCACGTGCGTTTGGCCGTGAACGTCCTGGCAGCGATGCGTGACGATGCGGCCTTTCCCACGAACCGGCTCGCGGGTGGGATTTCCAAGCAACGTGAAGGTTAGGATGCTGGGCACGCTACCGGGCCTCTTTGGAGTTGTTCTACGATCGCTCGCGTCGCTGGCGATTGATTCAACGTGTAAAAATGGATGCCAGGTACGCCGTGCGCGAGCAAATCGCGACACTGCGCCGCCGCATGTTCGATGCCGATGGAGCGCACTGCGCCCTCATTATGACGCACTGCATCGAGGCGCGCCTGCAGCGCCGGCGGAATACTCGCGCCACACAATCGAGTAAACCGCTCGATCTGCGCGACGTTGGTAATGGGCATGATGCCGGGAATGATGGGCACATGAATGCCGCGAGAGCGGGCCCGTTCGACGAAGTCGAAGAAAAAGCGGTTATCGAAAAATAGTTGGGTGATCAGGAAGTCCACGCCGGCGGCTACTTTCTCGCCCAAGTAAGTTAGATCGGTCTCGAGGTCCGGCGCCTCGATATGACCCTCAGGATAGGCGGCGCCTCCGAGACAAAAGGAGAAGCCTTCTGTGCGGATGAAACGGACAAGGTCCGATGCGTGTGCAAAACCATCGGGGACCGGTTGGAATCCGGGTTGATCGCGCGGCGGGTCGCCCCGCAGTGCAAGGACGTTTTCAATGCCAAGATCGTCGATGCGTTGCAACATAGCGCGCATCTCGTCGCGATTGGATCCTACGCACGTGAGGTGTGCCATTGCCTCGATCCCGAGTTCGTGTTTGATGCGAGCGACCCAATCGAGAGTCTTTTCGCGGGTACTGCCCCCAGCTCCATAGGTAACCGACACAAAGCCGGGCGCGAGCGGGCGCAGAGCCTCGATCGTGCGGAAGAGGGCTGCCTCGCCCTGGGGTGTTTTCGGCGGGAAAAACTCGAAAGAGAACACAGGTCGTTTCTGTTGGAGCAAGTGGCAAATGCGCATGGTTTGTCCCCGCAAGCTAGTCGAAAATTAGACTTGGTAGCAACGAGGCATCGTGGACCGCAGGCAGCAACGCCGGAGGAGAATGGTCTGAGTCCCGCGTGGCGAGGGCTGTTCGGGATACTGGTTGCGATCGCGGCGGAGACCCCAACCGTACCTCGCCCCGAAACCAATTGCGTTGAGGGACCGATGATGCGCCCGGTAGGATCGAGCTTGCGGGGGGGCGGGTACCGCGTTGCCCTGGCGGCAGTTCGAGGCGTGGTGACCGCCTCGGTTCGAAAAGCCTCTCTTGCGGTGACCTTGACGAAGCCTAGTCCGATTCGCCATGGGTAAGGATCGCAAGTGACTTTCTTTTCTACACACGACAGACTCTCTGGCGGCTGGGTGCAGCTTTCCCTCGATGATGCCGTTCGCCGCACGTGCGATCTCGGGGCAAGGCAAGTGCCCGCCAGCGTGCCGATAAGTACCTGCGCGCCTCGCCGAATGTGGGCGCGCGCCGAGAGACGCCCGAGGCTGTCAGCAGGGCGCGTCGTTTCGGCCCGGCACGATGCCTTAGAGCCGCCGTACGAAAGCAAAAGGGGGCGGGTGTTGGGTGGAACATCAGGGAGCGAGCGGGCCAGGGGTATCGAAGGGCGCCACTCTTTGAGGAGGGACAAGATTTTTCATGGCCAAGGTAATGTTGATCAACGTCACGCATGCCGAAGAGAGCCGCGTGGCGATTGTTGCAGACGGGACGTTAGTTTCCTTCGAGATCGAGTCGTGTAACCGCGAGCATCTGAAGGGGAACATTTACAAGGGCGTTGTCCAAAAGGTGCAGCCAGGCCTCGAGGCTGCCTTCGTCGACATCGGTGCCGAGCGCAACGCCTTTCTGCCTCTAGACGAGATTTGCTTTCGGCACCTCCCGCATCCACCACCAAAAATCTCCGGAAACGGGGAGCGGCGAAGACCACGGATTCAAGATTTGCTCAAGCCCGGGGACGAGTTGCTTGTGCAGATCGTTAAAGAGCAGTTCGGCAGCAAACCCCCCACGCTGTCGACATTTTACTCGCTACCGGGGCGTTTCTTGGTGTTGCTGCCCGGCTCCGACGATGCGGGAATTTCGCGGCGAATCGAGGGAGCCGATCGCGTCCGCGTGCGCGAAATGGTGGAAAAACTTCATCCCCCGGAAGGCTTTGGAATTATCGTGCGCACCGTCGTGGGCTTCGACCCTGGGCTTGCCGACTTGCAGCGTGACCTCACGTATCTCCTCCGCTTGTGGGAGAGCATTCAGCAGGCGGCAGCGCAAAAAACCGCCCCGGCGTTGGTGTATCGCGAGCACGACCTCGTGCTGCGGAATATCCGCGATTACTTCACTCCCGACATCGACGAGATTTACGTGGACAACGAAGAGGTGTTCGAACGGGCGCGGCAATTTCTGCGCGACGTGCTCCCCGAGAAAGAACATGCGCTCCGCCTGTATCAGGGAGACAAGCCCATCTTTTCGTACTTCAACATCGAGACGCAGATCGAGTCGATTTACAAACGACGCGTACCGCTGAAGTCGGGTGGCTACATCGTGATCGATGGAACCGAAGCGTTGACGGCAATCGACGTGAACTCGGGCCGGGCACTGCGCGGTCAGAGCCAGGAAGAAACGGCGTTCCGCACCAACCTCGAGGCAGCGGTGGAAATCGCTCGTCAGTTGCGGTTGCGCGACCTAGGTGGTCTCATCGTGATCGACTTTATCGACATGCGGAACCCGCAGCACATTAGCGAGGTGGAAAAGGCTCTTCGTACTGCGATGTTCGAGGACAAGGCCCGGCACGAGGTCGGACGAATTTCGCACTTTGGCTTGCTCGAGGTTTCCCGCCAGCGGCTGCGGCCGGCAGCGACCGCCACCACCTATGTGACATGCCCGATGTGCGACGGGTACGGGCTTGTGCGCACGACCGAGTCGGCCGCACTCGTAGCGCTGCGCAAAGTGCATAACCGTGTGGCTCAAGGAGACGTGAGTTCCGTGCGAGTAAGCCTTCCTACCGACGTGGCCATGTACTTGCTCAACCAGAAGCGCGAGGACCTGGCCCAATTGGAGCGTCGTTACAACACGAAAATTCTGGTGGCGACGAAGCCGGAACTCATGCCGCACCAATGCGAGATCGAGGTGAAAACACGAAGCGAGGTAGCCTCGAGCGAGGCATCGCCCGTGCTTCGCTTGGGTGGCGTGGCCTTGCCGGCGCCAACGATGCCTACGCAACCAGCAGAACCCTCGGTGACGGTCTCACCGTCGCCGGAGTCCTCCGCGAGCGCAGAAACGGCGGCCGTCCCTCCCGCGGCAATGGCGGCTTCGCCTGCCGCGACAAGCACGGAGCCAAGCAAGCAAGCAAAACGGCGTCGACGTCGTGGCCGCCGACGCGGCAAAGGACGGCTTGCTGCGGCCGCATTGCAAGAGGCCTTGAGCGCATTGGCGAGTCACGTGAGTTCCGAAGCCGGTGCAACGGACGTGGCAACCGCCCCGGTGACCATGTCGGCGGCTGCGGAAGTGCTGCAGGTCCAGGAAACGCACGCATCCGGTTTGTCTGTCAGCACGGGCGGAGAGGAGTCCGCCCCGGTCGTCAGTACGGTGCTTGCGTCGACAACAGGAGAGGAAGCAAGCGGAGCCCGGGTACTGGCGCACGCGGGAACAGCCGAAGCTGCGGAGGCGGGGGCCGAGTCGGTACCGGCAAGCGTGAGCGAGAAAGCAGTCGAGACGATGGCAGGGGAAGAAAAAGCTCTTGCGGAGTTCCGCGAAAGCGAGGGAGTCGTGTTGGACCTTGCTGTGGAAGGTTCGAGCCGCGGAGAAGGGGAACCGAGCAAGGCCGAGAGTGGTGCCGGTGCCTTGCCAAAACGGTCGCGGCGGCGCTCTGGGGCGACTGCGCGTGCAGCGAGGACGAAATCATCGTCGACGACGCAGAAGCGGCGCGCTGTAAGCGCCAAGTCGCGAGAGGAAACTACGACGAAGACAGAAGATTCGGCGAAGGCACCGAAAGCCACTCGCGGTCGTCGTGGCTCCGGACAGCGTGTTGCCACCGGCGATCAGCCAGATTCTGCGAGCAAAACATCGACTGGAAGCCGCGCCCGCCGCCGGAAGGCGGTACGTGTTGCCGCGGAAGACAAGAGTCGCGTTGACGGCGATTGAGCCGTAGGTCCGAAAAGAAACCAGGGGCCGAGGCAGGCTGCCTCAGCCCCTGGTTGTCATCGGCCGCCCACTCCTGATCGTCGATCGAGAAGGGCTTCAGGGCCCGTCAAAACGTCGGGCCGTTATTGTGGCAAAGGAAGCCGTCGCGTGCCTTTGGCTGACAAACGATTTGCTCGTCCACGCCATCGTCGCCGATCGAGAAGCAGAGCTGGTACACCACGCTGAAATAACCCGGGGGAAAATTGGGCGTATTGTACTGGAACTGGAAGGTGTAGCCAGGTCCGACTTCCTTTGGCGCCAGCCGCACCCAGCCCTCGGGGGTCTCGGCGATCCACCCGTTGCCGTCGCGCCGGAACTCCAGTCGCGGCATGCGTACAACGACGATGCCGTCTTTGTCGGTCAGCGACAACGATCCAATCTCTGTGTCGGGGAAGATGCCGTTCGACCGGCGGTCTAAACGCATTTCACTTGGCTTGGTTGTGATGACCGGAGCAGAGGCTGGGTACTTGTAATAAAGCTGCCCGATTTTGTTGCCGGTGGGGCAAGCCGGGCGCTGCGGGCAAGTTACCGGAATGCCCGGGCAGCTCTGGTTGCCAACGATCATCGTAGGCGTCGCCGTAGGAGTAGGTGTGCCGCCAACGTCGGGCAAAGAGAGGGTCGGCGTTGGCGAGGGCGGAACTACAACGGTCTGGCGAGGTCCTGGGGGCCGCGTTGGCCGTGGCACGCGCGTAGGCCGGGGCTTTGGAGTAGGCCGCGGCGGGCGTTGCACCCTGGTTTGGGCCTGTGCGCTTCCTCCAAGGAGTTCGAACGGAAAAGCCGGCGCCCATCCGATAATCAGCGCAATCGACGTCGTGATCAGAACAACGCGCCACAGTTCGTGCATATCGCCCTCCGCACCGTAGGGTTTGTGTTTTGGTGTCCAGGACCCAGCGCCATACATGGGCGACTTGCACAATGCAAGCAGGAATTGGTCGGAGGGTCGCAATGGGTACGGCTCCTAAGATAGCGGCGAGATCGTTTCCGACCTCGTTCAGGAGCGCGCCACTGCGCACCTCAGCTTTGAACGGTTCGGCCCTTTGCCGGCGGTGCAGGTGGAAGTCAGAGGTACAGGGGCGGTCTGAAGAGGGTGGGTCTTCTCGTTTGCCATGGGTAGCGGATTCCACTATTCGTGTGGGCATTTTGGGCGTGTAGGGCTGGCGAGGAGCGAGGGTTCGGTCAGATGGAACGAGAATTCCCCAGGGTGAAACGGCTTCCCCCATACGTGTTCAACATCATCGGGGAGTTAAAACAGCAGGCGCGTAAGGCTGGTGAGGACATTATCGACTTCGGCATGGGAAATCCCGACGGCCCAACGCCGCCGCATATCGTGGCAAAGTTGGTGGAGGCGGCCACCAAGCCAGTAAACCATCGCTACAGCGTTTCGAAGGGAATTTTCAAGCTTCGCCAGGCTATTACCGACTGGTATCGGCGCCGCTACGGCGTCGAGCTTGACCCCGAAACCGAGGCCATCGTGACCATTGGCTCGAAAGAGGGCTTGGGGCACTTAGCGCTGGCGGTCCTTGGACCGGGAGACGTCGTGCTTTGTCCGAGCCCAACTTATCCGATCCACCAGTACTCGGTGATTATCGCTGGCGGCGACTTGCGCACCGTGCCGATGCTTCCGGGGCAGGACTTCTTTGCCAGTTTGGTCGAGGCCACACGCCAGGCTCGTCCGCGCCCGAAACTCTTGATCCTCAACTTCCCGCACAACCCGACCACCGCAGTTGTGGATCTAGACTTTTTCCAGAAAGTCGTCGCCTTTGCCCGAGAGCACGAGTTGATGGTGGTGCACGACCTCGCGTACGCCGACCTGTGTTTCGATGGTTACAGCGCCCCGAGTATTTTGCAGGTGCCGGGAGCGAAGGACCTCGCGGTGGAATTTTTCACCTTATCCAAGAGCTACAACATGCCCGGTTGGCGTGTCGGCTTCGCCGTTGGCAATGCTGCGATGGTGCACGCACTCGCGCGCATCAAGAGTTACCTCGACTACGGCATGTTCCAGCCCATCCAGATTGCAGCAATTCACGCTCTGAATGGGCCACAACACTGGGTCGACGAGATCCGCGCCCGTTACGAAGCTCGTCGGAACGTGTTGGTGGATGGCTTGAACCGTTTAGGGTGGCAGGTGGAGCGCCCGAAGGCGACGATGTTTGTGTGGGCTCCGATTCCCCCCCCATTTGCCCACTTGGGATCCCTCGAGTTTGCCAAGTTTCTGTTGCGCGAAGCGAAAGTTGCCGTCTCCCCTGGAATCGGCTTCGGAGAGCACGGTGACGGTTTCGTGCGCTTTGCGCTGATTGAAAACGAGCACCGAATCCGACAAGCAGTGCGAGGAATCCGGCGCGCCTTCGAGCGTGCAGGGCAGACACAACTTCGTGGGGTGGCATGAGTGGATGCCGCTAGGCGCGGCCACATCGGGCGAAGATTGGGGTCGAGAGGGGTAGGCGGTATGCAGCGTGTGGTTGGTGTGGGTGTGTTGGGTTTCGGTACGATTGGTACCGGCGTGGTGAAGTTGCTGCAGGTCCACGCCAAGCGTTTACGGGAGCGCCTCGGGGCGGAACTCCGGCTTGCGGCGATTGCCGACATCGATTTGGAACGCGACCGCGGTGTCCGTGTACCGCGACAAATTCTCACGCGCGATGCACGTCAAGTGGTTGCCTCCGAGCAAGTGGACATCGTGGTGGAACTCATCGGGGGATACGAACCGGCGCGCCAGCTCGTGCGTGAAGCGCTCCAGCGTGGGAAAAGTGTTGTTACTGCCAACAAAGCTCTCCTGGCTGTGCACGGTGCGGAGCTGTTTGCCGCTGCGGAGCGTGCAGGCGTGACACTCGGATTCGAAGCGAGCGTTGGAGGAGGGATCCCGATCATTCGCACCCTCCGGCAGGGCTTGGTGGGAGATCGGGTGCGCGCCGTGTATGGCATCGTGAATGGCACCTCGAACTACATCTTGACAGAGATGACGCGCGCCGGCGCGGACTTCGCTACCGTGCTGGCACGTGCGCAAGCCGAGGGGCTTGCCGAGGCAGATCCGAGCTTCGACGTCGATGGAATCGATGCCGCGCACAAGCTTTGCTTGTTGATCCAGCTTGGCTTTGGGGTGCGCGTGCCGTTTCCGGCCATCCCAGTCGAAGGGATTCGCCACGTGAGTCCAGCGGATATCGAGTACGCTCGTGAGTTTGGGTACGCAATCAAATTACTTGCAATCGCCAAACTCCATGGCACACAGGTAGAGGCGAGAGTGGCTCCAACGATGATTCCCCAGCGGCACGTATTGGCTGACGTGAACGGCGCGTACAACGGCATCGTGGTACAAAGTGACGCACTTGGCCAAACGTTCTACTACGGCCTGGGCGCTGGCATGATGCCGACCGCTACGGCTGTGGTGGCGGACATCGTCGATGCCGCCCGCTGTCGCCTGGGCCTGGTGCAGTCACCTTTGCCTCCGTTGGGATATCCGCTGGCACAGCAACGCGAGGCGAAGATCCTGCCAGAGCAAGCGATCGAGTCGGAGTATTACCTTCGCCTGTCGCTGGCCGACCGACCCGGCGTGCTCGCCCAGATTGCGGGAATTCTAGGGAAAGAAAAAGTGTCCATCGCGGCCATGGTGCAGCGCGGACGAAGACAAAATGGTTGGGTTCCCGTGGTTATGCGGACGCACCGAGCAAGCGAACGTCAAGTGCGCCGGGCGTTGCAGCGGATTCGGCGCTTGCAGGCGGTGCAAGGGGCCCCCACGGTGCTGCGGATCGAAGAAGGACTGGGTGAAGAATGACGAACGGTCGGTGCGGCCCGCGACTCCAAAATCTTTTTCGTAGCTTCAGTCCGCGCAGCGGCGCTTGCACCGTCTCGCCCAGGTGGGCTCCAACCGCGTGGCCCAGCCGCGTAGGGGCCGCGCTTTTGGTGGTGGTCGTTTCCGTGTTGGTTGTCGAAAAAGCTTGGGCAATTCCAGCGTGTACCGCCGCAGACGTGATTGCTCAGGAGGTCAACTGCGGCCCAACGGGGAACTGTGTGATTGCCAAGGTGTACGAGATTCCTCCCGACGCTCCCTGCGTGTTCGATTTCTCGGGTCGTAACGTGACCTTAAGTTCGACAGCGCGGATTAACGTGGGCTCTGGCGACCTGACGATTCGTTGTGCCAATTTCACCATGTCGCCCGGCGCCTTGATCGATGGCCAAGGCACGGCAACATCGGGCCGTTCGGCAAACGGGGGCAGAGTGCGGATCGCGAGTTCGGGTGCAGTGGACATTCAGGGCGCCACCAACAATCGCTCTCGCATCGATGTTTCGGCAAATACTGCGGCCGGGGTGATCCAAATCGAAGCCACGGGAAGTGTGGCGATCAACGGGAGATTGGTAGCGTCGAATCTGCGGGCGACGGCGGATGGTGGTTCCATTGCGGTCATTGCAGGAGGAAACATCACCTCCAACAGTTCACCAATCACCGAAATCGTGGCGACGGGAGGGAGCCAGGCGCCGAAGGGAGGCGGAGCGATCGATCTCGAGGCCGGCGGAAACATCGCGCTGGCGAGCAACACCGTCATCGATGTGCGCGGGAGTAACGGCGGCACGGTGGATCTTTCGGCTGACGGCGAACTGAATTTTGGTGGCGCCAACGGGAACGCCACATCCGCGGGCGGAAGCGGAGCCACGATCTCGTTGTCGGCTGGGCGAAGGGTGGTGGTCACCGGAACGATCCTGGCAAACGGGGGCGGAGGCACCGAGGTCGGCGGCGAAGGTGGTTCGTTAAGTGTCGAAACGTTGCTTGGGAATGCCGAGTTTCAGGCGAACGTGCGACTTGAAGGGGCAGCGCCTGACGGGGACGGAGGCGACATCGATATTGACGCGAACGGGGATATCCGATTGTCCGCCGGCGTTACCGTGTCGGCAAAAAGCAACGGCTCGTTTGGAGTGGGAGGTACGGTTTCCCTCACCGCTGCACGCGATGTGTTGACGTCGTCGCAAACCGCGACAGCCTTGGACGTTAGCGGCGGCGGAGGAGGGGGTGGACTGGACATCGTCGCAGGGCGGCACGTCGTGCTGAACGCCCCTGTGGACGTGAGTGCCAATGCTGCGGGTGGCACCGGAGGAGACGTGTCGATTACCGCTGGTGATGGGGCAGTGGGCAATGTGATGGTGGCAAACACGGTGAACGTCTCAGGGGGAGGATGTAGTGTCGACGAGGGCTGCGGAGCGGGCGGTACTACCGATGTGGAAGGCTGCGATATCACGATCAGCTCGGTGGGGCGGCTGAATGCGAATGCCCCGGGCGAGGCTGGCAGTCACCAGATCACGGCTCGAAAACAACTCCGAGTAGATGGCAGCGTGACCGCTCAGAAAACGTCAGCTTCCGGCAGGGACGGTTCGATCTCCATCTTCCACCCGGTATCTCTGGCCCCCATCCTGGTTAGCAACTCTGTTCGGCCAGCACCGACGATGAATCCACGCCCGTTTTGTACGGCCGAGAATCCGTTCGACGACTGTCTCGTCCCTTGCCCCGTTTGCGGGAATCGCACGGTTGAATTCCCGGAGCGCTGCGACGATGGCAACACAGCGAATTGCGACGGCTGTTCTTCCTTTTGCCAGATCGAGGATTGCCCCCCGGCGGAGTTTTGTTTTGGAAATGTCGCCTGCGACGTGCAGCTTGGCTGTGCCATTTGCCCCGACGCACCGACCCCCACGCCATCTTCGACTCCAACGCCAACGAACACGCCCACAATCACAGCGACGCCCACGGTGACCGCCACCCCGACCGCGACACTGACGCGAACCCCCAGTGTTACACCCACTTCGTCGCGGACCTCTACGCCTACGTCCACGCTGACACCAACATCCACGGCTACCGCCACCGCTCCACCCACGGCGACGGCCTCCTTGACACCTACGGCCTCAGCTACAGTGACCGCAACTCAAACCGCTACCGTCACGCCGACTGTGTCTCCCACGCCCACACCAACGAACACCCTGACCCCGTCGGTGACGGCAACTGCCACACCCACACCCACGCCCACGCCGACCGCTTCCGCAACAGCTACGTTCCCGCCAACGACCGTGCCGACCGCGACGGTCACGTCCAGCGCCACCGCGTCGCCAACCTCGTCGCGCTCGCCAACGCCGACGAACACCACAACGGCGACCCCGGAGCCAACAGCCACTCCGACCGAGCGTACCCCGGCGAGTTGTGTCGGGGACTGCAATGGGGATCACGAGGTAACCATCGACGAACTGGTTCAGATGGTGAACATCGCCCTCGGCCTAGCCAATTTGGAACAGTGCCCAGCGGGAGACGCGGACGGTGAGGGGGGAATCACCATCGACGAAATTATCCGTGCCGTGAGTGTTGCCCTGGGCGTGCAAGCTTGCGAGCCGTGAAGCTGCATTGCTGGACCATGGCGCGCTAGTTGGGTAAGGAACAAGCCGCCGGGAGTGAATGGCAATGGATCGGAACCTCGCACTGGAAGCTGTACGGGTAACAGAGGCTGCCGCACTGGCTGCGGCGCGACTGATGGGACGCGGCGACGTGGCCGGTACCGATCGCGCCGCAGCGGAGGCAATGCGCAAGGCGATCCGCTCGATCGCCATTCGCGGACGTGTCGCCGTGGGCGAAGGCGAGCCAGGAGTCGCGGAAGCCCTATACGTCGGCGAGGCTGTCGGTGGCGGGGACGGACCAGAGATCGACGTGGCACTCGATGCTTTGGAAGGTGCGTCAATTTGTGCCACGGGTGGTTTCAATGCCCTCTCCATTATCGCCTTTGCGGAGAAGGGGGGCTTTTTACGTTGCCCGGAAACCTACATGGAAAAAATCGTGGTCGGGCCCGAAGCGCGTGACGTGGTCGACCTCGACCGCTCTCCCACGGAAAACTTAAAAGCTCTGGCCGAAGTCAAGGGTGTGTACGTCGCGGACCTCACCGTGGCGATCTTGGACCGCCCTCGTCACCAACAGCTGATTGCCGAAGTGCGGAAGGCCGGTGCGCGGATCAAGTTACTTCCGGATGGGGACGTGGCGGCAGGCATTGCCACGGTTCGGCCGGAAACCGGAATCGACATGCTCCTCGGGATTGGTGGCGCTACCCAGGGCATCCTCACCGCTGCAGCAATCCGCTGTGCCGGTGGCGGGATGCAAGCTCGTTTGCGCCCGCGCAACGAAGAAGAAACCCGCCGCTGCCTCGCATTGGGCATCGAAGACATCAACCGCAAGTACACGGCCGAGGATATGGCGAGCGGCAGCGTCATGTTTGCCGCAACTGGCGTGACGAATGGCGACTTGCTGCGCGGCGTGCGCTTTTTCCGCGGCGGAGCAACGACCAATTCGCTGGTCATGCGCTCGCGCACACACACGATGCGTTTTATCGAGGCCATTCACCGATTCGATTTCAAGCCGGAGTACTGAAGATGACGGAACCGCAAACGGTCCGCCTCGCAGTCGAGGGTGGAATCGCCACCATCACCATCGATCGCCCGAAGGCGCTGAACGCACTGAACCGGTCGGTGCTCGAGGAACTTGGCCGCGTACTCGAGTCGCTGGAACGCAGCCTTCCTCGCTGCGTCGTCATTCGTGGCGCGGGGGAGAGAGCATTTGTCGCCGGTGCCGATATTGCCGAGATGGAACCACTGTCCGTGGCCGAAGCACGTTCGTTCGCGCGGCGGGGTCAGACTGTCTTCCAACGGATCGAAGAGTTTCCCGTGCCTGTGGTCGCCAGCGTTCGCGGCTTCGCGCTCGGTGGCGGGCTCGAGCTTGCCCTTGCCTGCGACCTGATCGTTGCGGCCGACACGGCACAACTCGGCCAACCGGAGATCTCGCTGGGGATCATTCCCGGCTTCGGTGGCACGCAACGCCTTGTGCGGCGCGTGGGCCCCGGCAAAGCGCGCTATTTGATCTTCACGGGCACCCGGGTTTCGGCGGAAGAGGCCTATCGCATGGGGTTGGTCGACCGTGTTGTACCGGCAGCCGAGCTCGACGACGCGGTTCAGACACTCGCTCAGGAGCTGGCGAGCAAACCCGCGTTTGCGATGCAACAGGCCAAGGCGGCACTGCGGGCGGCGTGGCACCTCGACATTGCCACTGGATGCGAGCGCGAGGCTGATGCCTTCGCCCTCGCGTTTTCGCACCCAGATCGCCAGGAAGGGTTGCGCGCGTTCCTGGAAAAGCGGCCCCCGCGCTTCGCGTGAGCGCAGAGGTTGAGATGATGTCGTGGGAGGTTTGCTTCGAAACCCCGATCGAAGCCGAGGCGCATCTGGTCAAAGGATTCCTCGAACACCAGGGAATCCCGTGCGTGCTGTCGAGTCGCCGCTTCGCTTTGCAGCCGCTCACGTTTTGCGCGCTCGGAGCAGTGCAGCTACTGGTGCCCGATGCTTGGTTGCCCACCGCACGTGCGATGATTGCACGGCGCAGACAGCCACAAAAAAGGAGGGAAGATCGTCGTGCCTAGGAGCAAAAGAGACTGGCTGGCGGAAACGTATCCGAAAGCCAAGGACCGCTTGCCCCGGTTTACGACCATTTCCGATGAGCCAGTGGAACCGCTCTACACCCCGGAAGACCTGCCTGGGTTCTCGTACGAGCGGGACCTTGGTTACCCCGGCGAGTATCCGTTCACGCGTGGTGTCTATCCCAGCATGTACCGTGGGAAGCTGTGGACGATGCGACAATTCGCGGGTTTCGGTACGGCCGAAGACACCAATGAGCGCTTTCGCTTTTTGCTGTCGCAAGGCCAAACCGGTCTCTCCACCGCATTCGACATGCCGACGTTGATGGGCTACGACGCCGACCACCCGCGTGCCCGCGGCGAGGTCGGACGGGAAGGGGTGGCAGTGTCGAGCCTGGCCGACATGGAGGCCTTGTTCGACGGGATTCCGCTCGATCAAGTGACCACGTCGATGACGGTCAACTGCACCGCGAGCATCTTGCTTGCAATGTACTTTGCAGTGGCCGAACGCCGCGGGATCCCGCTGCACAAACTGGGTGGCACGATCCAAAACGACATGTTGAAAGAATTCATCGCGCAAAAGGAGTGGATCTGCCCGCCCGAGCCTTCGGTCCGCATCATCGTGGACATGATCGAGTTTTGTGCTCGCGAAGCTCCTCGTTGGCACCCCGTGTCGATCTCCGGGTACCACATTCGGGAAGCCGGTTCGACCGCTGCACAGGAGCTTGCGTTCACGTTGGCCGATGGGATCGGGTACGTGCAAGCAGCCATCGAACGTGGTCTCGACGTCGACGAGTTCGCTCCGCGCCTGTCGTTCTTTTTCAACGTGCACAACGACTTTTTCGAGGAAATCGCCAAGTTCCGCGCCGCGCGGCGGATGTGGGCGAAAATCATGCGCGAGCGGTTCGGGGCGAAAAATCCAAAATCCTGGCTCCTGCGCACGCATGCGCAGACTGCGGGTTGCAGCCTGACCGCTCAGCAGCCGCTGAACAACATTGTACGCGTGGCGATTCAAGCTCTGGCTGCTGTGCTGGGAGGCACCCAGTCGTTGCACACGAACTCGATGGACGAAACTCTCGCCTTGCCCAGCGAACAAGCGGTGTTGGTGGCGTTGCGCACGCAGCAAATTATTGCCGAGGAAACCGGAGTGGCGAACTTCGTCGATCCTCTGGGAGGAAGCTACGCGGTAGAAGCCCTCACGAACGCACTCGAGGCCCAAGCGTGGGACTACATTCGGCGAATCGATGAAATGGGAGGGATCGTACGCGCCATCGAGTTAGGATTTCCACAAAAGGAGATCTCCGAGGCAGCTTACCGGTACCAGCAGCAGCTGGAGCGCGGCGAGAAAATTATGGTCGGTGTGAACAAGTACCAAATCCGCGAGGAACCGCCGATCGAAGTGCTGCGGATTCCGCCAGAGGTGGAGCGGAAGCAAGTCGAACGGGTGCGGCAGCGCAAGGCAGCAAGGAATCCCGCCGTGGTTGCAGCCGCTCTCGACAAGGTGCGGCGTGCCGCGCGCGAGGGAACCAACCTCATGCCTCCGATCCTCGAAGCAGTGAAGCAAGAGGTGACCGTGGGCGAAATTTCCGATGTGTTTCGCGAGGTGTTTGGCGTCTACCACGACCCAGCGTACATCTGATGAGCCGGAGATCGCGGAGCTTCGGTATGGAAAGGCGTGAGCCTCTCGCTCGTCGGGACGCCCTAGGAGTTCGGTATCATGGCAACACGGCGGTTGCGAATCTTGATTGCAAAGCCCGGGTTGGACGGGCATGACCGCGGCGCAAAGATCATCGCCCGATTGCTTCGCGACGCAGGCTACGAAGTCATTTACACCGGATTGCACCAAACTCCCGAAATGATCGTGGAAGCGGCGATTCAAGAAGACGTGGATGCCATTGGCTTGAGCATTCTTTCGGGTGCCCACATGACCCTCTTCCCGGATGTGCTGGAACTCCTGCGCCAGCGTGGCGTGGGCGACATTCCGGTGTTCGGTGGTGGAATTATTCCGAACGAAGACGCGGCCGCGTTGAAGGCGATGGGGGTAAAGGAAATCTTCACGCCCGGCACTTCGGGGGACGACATCCTTGCCTGGGTCCGCGCCAACATCCAGCCCCGTGGCGACTGAAACCGAACAGCGTTCCGGGAGGATATCGTGGAACGCTACTCCGTCATAATCGTTGGTGCTGGCCCAGCCGGCTGCGCGACTGCACTGTTTCTTCAACGACTGATGCCGGAATGCAGCCGCGACATCCTGCTGCTCGATAAGGCCGTGCACCCACGATTCAAAGTGTGCGCGGGCGGGCTCATTCCCCACACGTTGGCTTGTATGGAGGAATTGGGCGTCCCCCTGCGCATCCCGCACGTTCGGATTTCCAAAGCCGTCGTGTCTACGCCCGTGGGGAGCGTCGAGCACGAGGAAGCGAACCTGTGCACTGTGGTGCGGCGGGACGAGTTCGACGCACTCCTGGTGTCCTACTGCATCGAGCGTGGAATCGCTGTACGTCAGGGGGAAGCAGTACGCCGTGTGGTCGTGGAGGAGACGGGTGTCCAGGTCGAAACCGAACGAGCAACGTACAGGGCGTCGCTGATCGTTGGGGCCGACGGCTCCGGCAGCGCGGTGCGGCGTCAGCTGTTTGGTGAAGCGCACGACTGGATGGGCCGCGCCGTCATGGCCGACATTCCTCTCGCGGCGACGAATCGACACGGATCTCTCCCGGACGCGTACGAGTTCGACTTTCGCCCTGTGCGTCAAGGTCTGCGCGGGTACGCCTGGATCTTCCCCTGTTTGATCGACGGTACGCCGCACTGGAATGTGGGCGTGTACTCGGCTCGCGCAAAAGGTTCAGGTGCGCTCGGGAAGGATGTTTTCCGGCAATTGGTCGCTCAGCTCGGGGTCGAGCCCGAACATTGGCAAGCGTGGCCAATTCGTTGCTTTCGTTGGAACGGACCGATCGCACGGCCGCGAGCTTTGCTTGTGGGAGACGCTGCGGGTGTGGATCCGCTGATGGGAGAGGGGATTTCATACGCATTCGAGTTCGGGCGCTTTGCGGCTTTGGCGATCGTGCACGCGTTGCGGACGCGAAACTTCGCTTTGCAGTCCTACGAGGACAGCGTGCGCCGAGGCTGGCTGGGGCGTAAGCTGCGGCGTCTGGGATGGCTCGAGCACCTGTTTTATGGTCCGGCGGCGCCGTTACTGTTTCGGCTTGCGCTGGCGAGCACGACGGCGCGCTCGATCGGTGTCCGTTGGTACAACGGGGTAGATGGGTGGGACCAACGCAGTGCCTGGGAAGCACTCGGCTCCTGGTGGCGCTTGCGGAACAACGTGGCAAACTGAGTTGCCAAAACGGGCTTGGTCCTGCACCCTCAGAGGAATAGGAGGTGGCCATGGCACATCACACACTGAAATTTGGTGCAGTACTGCCGCTCGACGACTTTGCCCGGGCCCGCTCCGTCGCGGAGAAGGCCGAAGAAAGCGGGTTTTACGCTGTTGCCGCAGAGGATCATTTCTTCATGACCAGCCTCATGGGCCACGATCGTACGACTCCGCGGCTGGAGTGCTTTACCTTGCTCAGTGCCTTGGCGCCCGTGACCAAGCGCCTCGTGCTGACCCAATTGGTGGCGGCCAATTCCTTTCGGCACCCCGCGCTGACGGCAAAAATCATTTCATCGCTGCACCACATTACCGGTGGGCGCGTCGAACTGGGCATTGGGGCGGGATGGTTTCGGGAAGAGTACGAGGCGTTTGGCTTTCCATATCCGCCTCCGCGGGAACGCATTGCTCAGTTGGCGGAAAGCATCCAAATCATCAAACGGCTTTGGCGGGAACCCGAAGTTTCGTTCTCCGGCCGGTACTACAAACTCGAGCGTGCTCCACACAGTCCGAAGCCCGTGCCACTCCCGCGCGTGATGATTGGCGGGGGCGGAAAACGACTGTTGGAATTGGCAGCTCGCGAAGCGGACGTGGTGAACATCATTCCACCGACCGCGGGAGCGCTTGGGCATTTGGCCATGGAGGAAACGGCCAAGTTCGACTTGGCAGCCTTTGCCGACCGCGTGGCTCTGCTGCGAGAGGCGTGCACAGCAGTGGGGCGGAACCCTAACGATATCGAGCTGTCGGCCATGGTGTATGTCGTCCTCGGAGAGTCCGCCGAACAGGCAGAATTGTTCGCGCAAGCCATGGCGCAAACCCTGGGGGTGAGCGACGTGCAAGCGGTCTATCGTTCGCCAAACACCTTGGTCGGGACCGCCGAGCGCGTTGCGGAAGAGATCCTCCGGCGGAAAGAAGAAATGGGGGTCACGTACTACTTTTGCAATTTTGCAGTCCCTGAAATGTTCGAACGGTTTTGTGCGAAGGTCATGCCGCGCCTCGTCTGAGCAGCAAGCTTCGATGGTCGAAGCACCTCGCGCCCGACGACAAAACTCCCCTCTCGCCTGCCGGTGGCAGCCCGTTGCGAGGTCCCGTACATGACTACGACGCTGTGCGACGACCTTGGGCGCTCGGTAGAGTTGGAACCGCCGCCCACCCGGATCGTAAGCTTGGTTCCAAGCCTCACGGAGCTTGTGTTCGCACTCGGTTGCGGGAGCCGTCTTGTGGGCGTGACCCGCTATTGCGTGGAGCCCGCTGCCAAAGTTGCCCCGATCACCAAGGTTGGGGGCACGAAAACGCCGGACCTGGAGGCCATCCTCCGTCTCGCTCCGGACCTGGTTGTGGCGAACGCAGAGGAAAATCGGCGCGAGGATGTCGAGACCCTCTGTAACTCCGGAGTGCGAGTATTCGTGACCTACCCCCGCACCGTTGCGCAGGTTGCGCGCATGATACAGGCATTGGGGATGTTGTTGGAAGCGCGCGAACCGGCCGAGCGCTTGGCTGGCCGAATTGTAGCGGCACGCAATTCTGGAAACCGATCGTCTTCCCGCGTGCGGGTGTTTTGTCCGATCTGGAAAAACCCGTGGATGACGTTTAGCGGCGATACGTATGCTTCCGATCTCCTCGCGCATTGCGGAGGGGAGAACGTCTGCGCTGCCTTGTCCCCGCGGTACCCGGAAGTGGAACTCGACGCGGTCGCGAGGATGGACCCGCAAGTGATTCTGCTGCCGGACGAACCATTCCGGTTCTCGCGCAAGCATCTCGCGAACCTAAAGCCCTTGGCCAACACGAGCGCCGCGAAAACGGGGCGCATCTACTTCGTAGACGGTAAAGCTCTTACGTGGTTTGGACCCCGCACTCCGCGTGCTTTGGAGTATTTTACTCGGCTCCTGGCGTGAGCGAGGGCGAGTCACGGGCCGGATCGTTGCTTGACTACGGTCCGCGGTGGGCGGAAAAGGGGAACCGGAGTCTTCTCGCGATGCGGCTTCGAACCGGACTAGTGGTTGTATGCGGCGTGGCAGTGCTCTGCTTCGTGGTGGAGCGCGCTGCCGCCTTCTCTACTGGTATTACCGGTCTCACCACGTCGTCCACCGGCTGCAATCAGTGCCACTCGGGAGGCAGCACACCGAGTGTAAGCTTGGTTGGACCCACGAATGTGTCTCCTGGTTCCACAACGGAGTACGTGCTGGAGATTACCACGATTGGGTCGCAGACCTTCGGTGGGCTCGACGCGGCAGCTTCCGGTGGTGCGCTGTCTGTCGGCGGGAGCCACTCCACGGGAACGCAACTAGTGAGCGGAGAAATTACGCACACAGCGAAAAAGGCAGGGAGTGGCGGCGTGGTGCGCTTCTCGTTTTTGTGGACCGCTCCCTCTGCTCCGGGAACCTTTGAGCTTCGTGCTTGGGGAAACGCTGTCAACGGAAACGGCAGCTCGTCGGGTGACCGGGCTGCGTTCGTCAGCCTGTCTGTGAACACCGGACCGACTCCGACACCAACCGCAACGTCCACGGCGACGCCGACGCCGACAGCCACTCCTCTCAGTCACGATGCCGTGTTGCTACCGGTGGCGCCGCGGAACATCCGGATCCCAGCCGGGGCAACTGCGCCAGTGACGAAGAAGTTTGCGGTCCGCGTGCGTAACGTCGATGCCAAAAGTGCCGCGGCGCAAAACTTCACCGTGTCGATCGCGGGAACCACCTGCCCCTCGGGAGTAGTGTTCGCCGGCCCGGACTTCGATCCTAAGACAGCCGGCGTGCAGTCCACGATCACGCTGAACCCCCAACAGACGAAGCCTGCGGTTGTCGAGGTCAGCGTCGATCGGACGACCATTACAAGTTTGAAGCCCAACTTGCCCTTTCGCTGTGTGGTGGAGTTACACGCAGACGCGGACGTGATGGGGAATACCGACCCGTCGCCGTCGAATAACAATGTCCCCGTTGAGCTCAACTTTTTTGATCTTGGAGATCCTGCGCAAGCAACGCCGGGCGAGGCCTGGCTTGCACGGGCGCCAGCGACCACCATGGTCATCCCAAGTGCGCAACTCACGAAAACACTCAAGAAGCCTGTGGTGGTAGCAAACGGCGATACAATGGAAGCTGCACTGGGCGTGAACGTCGACCTCAGTGCGTGCCCCTGGCTTACCGCCTTGGTGGACATGGTTCCCAAAACGGCCGTGACGGAGCCGAACGTGAACGTGGCCCCAGGGAAAACAAAAGCTGGAGCCATTGCATGGTCGGCCGATGGGTCGCTGGTGAACACCCCGAATCCAAAAGCGCCCCTCCGGTGCGTTGCGACGGTAGCAGTGGACGGCCCGGCATCGCCGGACCCAGAGCCCTCCAACGACGAGACAAAAGTCATCATAGACGTACTTGACAGGAACGACGAGTAAAGTCCATACTGGCGCATGAGGCGCTGGTGGGTCGTTCCCCTCGTCTTGATGCGAGGCGTACTCGTACAAGGCCAGGCGGTTTGCTCCGTGCAGGAAATTGCCGCGCGCGAAGCGAATTGTTCCGCCTTCGGAAGCTGCTCCATTCGCGGCTCGTACGCGGTGGCTGACGGCTGTGTGCTGGACTTTGGCGACCGTGTGGTGGTGCTGGAGAGCAACGCACGGCTCGTTGTAGGTTCGGGGACGCTGACCCTCCGAGCCGGCGCGCTCACCATGCGGAGTGCGTCGTTGATCGATGCGCGGGGGCAGGGCACGAGCAGCCCAGGGAACCGGGGCGGACGCGTGATGTTGGAGGTTGCTGGACCCGTGTTGTTGGAGGCCGGTTCCACTCGCGCCCGCATCGACGTCTCAGGTACTGCGGCTGCTGGCGTGATTGCCATCGCAGCTCGTGGGCTTGTGGACATCCGCGGCCGATTAGTAGCGAGTCACCTGACGGCAACGGCCGATGGGGGCTGGGTACGTGTGCAGAGCGAGGGCGGGATCGTTGTCGCCTCCTCAGCGGAAGTATCCGCGACCGGTGGGGCGCAAAGTGTAAATGGCGGCGGCACGCTGACGTTCGAGAGCCGGGGCGACGTCACGGTTGCGAACGAGTTGCTTGTAACGGGAAGCGAAGGCGGCAGCGTGGAAATCACCGCCGGGGGCGTGGCCTCCGTTGCTTGGATTCGGGCAAACGGGAACGGTCCCGAAGGCAGCGGCGGCAGCGTAAGCATCGCGGGATACTCGGGGGTGCGGATCACGCAAGGGATTCGAGTTCAGGGGAGCGACGCATTGGTGACTGCTGGGGGAGACGGTGGCACGGTAAACGTGGACGTGTCGTATGGCGACTTGGATGTAGCAGGGTCGATTCTTGCGGAGGGAGCGGCGCCAGACGCATTTGGCGGAGAGATCCGCTTCGCTGTAGCCGGAAACGCCACTGTGCTCGCTCCGATCTCGGTGCGGTCCCTTGGAAGCGCGGGTGCGGGTGGAAGCATAGAGGCAGTGGTCGGTGGAACTTTTGCGGGGAGTAGCCTGATGGACGCAAGCGGTGGCGCGAATGGCGGCGACGTGACGGTGATCGCGGGCGGCAGCGCCAGTGTTGGGGGCGGAATCGACGCCCGGGGGCGCGCGGCT
>CAZHQG010000030.1:0-36154 GCA_964534275.1 uncultured Binatia bacterium (SeqCode)
CGGGTTGGCTTATGCGGCGCCGAAGTGCACGGCGGTGTCAGGGCGACGCACCGCGTCGCCCCTACATTGCCGGCCGTGGCGCAGGTTCGTATGAACCACGCGCGTTTCCATGCGGTGTAAAGGCACGGCACCGCCGTGCCCCTACCCAAACGCGCGTGGTGCGGGTGGTTCCTGGGCGACTCGCCTTTCCGCTGCGTTGCGCTACTACCGTGGTGACGCGTGGAGCGACGCCATGACCGCAGGCGATCTTGGCTCTACGCTTGGACTTTGAATGACCCAAATCCGTAGTTCCCAGTACACATTTTTCGTGACCGCTGCGCGCGGCACTGAAGCATTTGCATCCGAGGAAGCGCGTGCCTTAGGCGCGGAGATCCTGGACGTAACGCCCGGCGGCGTGAGCGTTCGCGGGCCGCTCGAGCTGGGGTATCGCTTGTGTCTCTGGTCGCGGGTTGCGCAGCGCGTGCTCCTGCCTATCGCTCACTTTCAGGCCGCAACTGCGGAAGAGCTTTACGAGGCGATCCGCGGCTTACCCTGGGAGGAACATCTCGAAGTCGACACCCCGTTCGAAGTCGAGTGCACTCGCGCGGCCGAGTCGGCCATTGCGCACAGTCACTATGCTGCGCTCAAGACAAAGGATGCCATTGCCGATCGTTTTCGCTCCCGAATGGGAAGGCGACCGTCTGTTCGTCGGAGCGGTCGGCGGCTGACCATTCACCTGTATTTGAAAGGCAGTGAAGGCTCCGTCTCCGTCGATCTCTCCGGCGAGCCGCTGTACAAACGCGGCTACCGGCAACACAGCGGAACCGCACCGCTGAAGGAAACGCTGGCGGCTGCGCTGCTGTACGCGGCTTCTTGGCCCGAGTACGCTGCCCAAGGCGACCCCCTAGTGGATCCTTTTTGTGGCTCCGGCACCATTGCCATCGAGGCTGCCACAATGGCCTTGCGCATTGCTCCGGGTCTTCTCCGCTCGCATTTTGGTTTTCTGGCGTGGCGGCAACACGACCAACAGACTTGGCACGCGCTGCGTGCTGAAGCCCGATCTCGGACCTTGCCTGCAAACGGGCGCCCGCCCTTGATCTACGCAAGCGACTGCTCGGCCAACGTGCTTCACCAAGCACACGATGCGGCAAAACGGGCTGGCGTTTTGCCCGCCATTCGTTTTGCGCAAGCCGATGCTCGCGGTTTACAACCGCCGCCCCATTCGCGTCCCGGGCTGGTTCTCACCAACCCGCCTTATGGCCACCGGTTGTCGGGAGATGCCATCGACGAACTGTACGCGCAGTTCGGCGATACGCTCCGCCACAATTTTCTCGGTTGGACCGCCTTCGTGCTCACCGGCAACCTTTCTGCGGCGCGCCACATTGGCTTGCGTCCCACTCAGCGCCTTCCATTTTGGAACGGTCCGATCGAGTGCCGGCTCCTTCGCTTCCCGATCGCAAGCACCAGCGTCCGTGGTTCGGGACCTCGCTGGCGACAGCAAACGCGAGAAGCCGCCACTCCGAAAGGCTAGTCGTTCGTCGACGCTGCCGACCCGCCCGGCGGTTCCTGGAACGTCGGCACAGGTCCAGCGGCACTTTCGAAAAACTCCCAGATGCGCTTTCCCGCGCCCGGGGGCCAATGGTGTTCGAGGTCCGACTCGCAGTACACCACCGCACCACCCGGCTTGCACTTCCGATACGCCACACAGCCGTCTTGCAGGGGCACCTCGCGTGCTTCACACCCGTTCAGCGCTCGCCATTGGTCGCGTAGGGCCCGCGCCCGTGCAACAGGTACCCGGTCGTCCCGAATGCCGTGGTGGATGATCACCGGAATTGGCTGCGCTGGCGCGCATGGGACCTCGAGCGTGCCTCCACCCACCGGAGCGATTCCCGCGATGCGTCCCGCGAGAGCACACGCCAGCAAATGAGAAAGGAACGCGCCGTTGGAAAAGCCCGTCGCAAATACGCGATCCAGATCGATGCAGTAACGCCCCGCCACATGCTCGATCAGCGCGATCGTAAACTGCACGTCCCGGTTGTGCTCCGGCGGTGCAAGGTCCCAACCGACGCCTTCGCGTCCGCGCAGCCGTACGGGCAAGCCCTGAGGGTACACCGTAATGAAACCTCGAGCGGCCCCCAGCTCCTTGAACTCCGACACCCGCCACACGCCCGCGGCGCTGTGCTGAAAGCCGTGGAAATCCAACAGCAGGGGCACGGGAGTTCCACGTAGAGCTGCCGCCGGAACGTCGAGCAGAAAGGCGCGCTTCTGGCCTGCGACGATCAGCGTTTCTTCTACGCCTCGAGCCTCGTGCGGGTCCGCACGCAGGCGACAACCTGTGCTCGGCCGACTTGCCCAAGACGCAGACGCAGCCGCACAGAAGAGCAACACGGCAGGCAGCACGACCGACAAAACCTTGCGGCGTGCTGCGCCTGGGATCCGCCCGCAGGCTCGGCCCCACGCTTGACTTTGGCAGCGAACCAAGGAGTTAAGAAGCATGTCTCGCATTCAGTTCCCCCGGGATTTCGTTTTCGGCTCGGCAACCGCGGCGCACCAGGTGGAAGGGAACAACGTTCATAATGACTGGTGGGCTCATGAGCACGCTCCCGACACGAACGCCATCGAGGTCTCCGGCATTGCCTGCGATCATTACCACCGCTTTCGCGACGACTTCCAGCTTCTGCGAGAACTCGGCCATCCAGCGCACCGACTGTCGCTCGAGTGGAGCCGCGTCGAGCCTGCTCCCGGGGAAATCGACCGCAATGCCATCGAGCACTACCGAAGCGTGCTCGGCACCCTGCTCGATTATGGAATCGAACCTTGGGTGACCGTTCACCACTTCACGTCTCCACGCTGGTTCATCCAGCGCGGCGGTTTTACGCGCGAGGAAAACCTGGATGCCCTCGTGCGTCACACGGAGCTGATCGCGCGCGAGTTCGGCGACTTGGTTTCCCACTGGTGCACGATCAACGAACCGAACGTCGTTGCCGAACTTGGCTATCGATTTGGCTACTTCCCTCCTCGGCTGCTCGACGCCGACCTGGCAGCAGACGTGCTGACGAACTTTTTCCGCTTGCACGCACGCATGTCCGAGGTGCTTCGCGCATACACGCGCGGGAAGCCCGAGATTGGCATCACGTTGGCCGTTCAAGCCCATGAACCGCTCCGCCTGGAAAGCGAAGCCGACCGGGCACTGGCAGCTCGCCGCGATGCGGAAACCAACGGGGTGATGTTCGATGCTCTGCGCACGGGAGTGTTTGCCTATCCAGGGCGCGAGCCGGTGCAGATTCCCGGGTTGCGCGAAGCCTCCACCTTTGTGGGTGTACAGTACTACTCACGAGTGCGGTACGACGGAGAGTCGCAAGGCCCAGCGATGCCCGACTTCGATCGGGTGCTGAGCCAAATGGGGTGGGAAGTCTACCCCGAGGGATTCGGGCCGCTGCTCGAGCGCGCCGCTGCCACGGGCCTCCCGGTCGTGGTGACGGAAAACGGCATGGCCCACGACGACGACCGCGTGCGGGTGCGCTACATCGCGGACCACCTCGCTGTACTCGACCGTGTACGCCGCAACGGCGCCGACATTCGGGGGTACTTTTACTGGTCGGCCATGGACAACTTCGAGTGGAACTTTGGTTACGGCCCGAAATTCGGATTGATCGAAGTGGATCGTAACACCTTGGAGCGCAAACCGCGTCCGAGCGCCTACTTTTTCCGCGACCTCATCCAAGAGCGTGGCTTCGACGAACATCTGGTCGCCGCCTGGAGCCGATGAGCTTCGCCACGGTTGCCAACTTTCCTCGCTCGCCGGCAGAACTGGATCCTTCGTGGCTCCACCACACACTCACGCCGTTCTTCCCCGACTTGCCGCCGGTGCGCGCCTTGCAGTGTGAGCGCATGGGCACCGGGCAGATGGGGCACAACGTGCGGGTCGCGCTCGAGTACGATGGCTCGCCGGGGCTCGCGCCCCACAGCTTGGTTTGCAAGTTCCCATCTCTCGACCCGATGAGCCGCGCTACCGGGGTCGCACTCCGCAGCTACGAGATCGAAACCAACTTCTACCGTCAGGTCGCCTCGCGCATTCAGTTGCCGGTGCCGCGCTGCTTTTTTGCCAGCTGCGACCCGAACACTGGCGACTTCCTGATTGTGCTCGAAGACGTTCGCGGAGCTGAGCCTGGAGACCAACTTGCCTCCTGCACCCTTGCGCAAGCTCGGTGTGCGATAGACGCGCTCGCCGCGATTCACGCCGCCACCTGGGAGCGACCCGAACTCGCCTCGCTCGAGTGGCTCAACCGCAGCAACGAGGAGCGCCGCGCCCAAGTGGTGCAATTTTTCCAAGCTGCCGTGCCAGGTTTTCTCGATCGGTACGCGTCCGCTCTCGAAGCTCGTCACGTGCGCGTGTTGGACGAGTTTCTCTCGCTGATGCCGCTTTGGTCGGAACTACCGCGCCCGCCGTTTGCTCTGCAGCACGGTGACTTTCGGCCCGACAACCTTCTGTTCCTTCGCAACCGCTCCAGCCCTTACCGGACCCTGGTTGTCGACTGGCAAACTGCGTCGTGGGGACCACCCCTGGCGGATCTTGCGTATTTCATCGGCGGTGCCTTCGAACCCGACGACCGCCGCCGCTACGAAGGCGACCTCTTGGTTTTTTATTGGGAGCGCCTGCGCCGCCGTGGCGTGCGCGGCGTTTCCTTCATTCGTTGCGTCGAAGATCACTCCCTCTACGCCTTTGCTGGAATCGTGATGGCAGTTGCCGCCGCCATGCTCGTCGAACGTACGCCCCGGGGCGACCACATGTTTTGCACCATGTTCGCGCGGCACGCACAGCACGTACTCGACCTGCAAGCATTCTCGGTGCTCGAGCCCCGCATGGTGGCCCGACTTCGCGAGCATCGTAGTCTCGAGTAAGCCAACGGGTCCGGCACCGGCCCCCGGCACCTTTCCACGTTTCGACGCGCGGTAGCGCAAGGTGCGCGTCGGAGAAGCACCTGGCTGCATGTCGGCCTTGCCCGCTGCGTTCCCCCATGTTAGCGAGCCAACGCTTCCGCAGAGGAGCCCGAGAGCCGTTAGCTCAGTCGGTAGAGCACCTGCCTTTTAAGCAGGGGGTCGCTGGTTCGAATCCAGCACGGCTCATGTTCACAACCCCGGAAAGCACCGCAAATGTTCTTTTCTACTTGGGGGAGGAATCCTTCCCCTACGCCATTCGCGTGGTGGTGAAAATCCTCGAAGCGAAAAAATGTTGAATTCTCGGGGCGGTGGCCGTAGACACGAAGCCAGCGTTCCAAGAACACAAGGGCGCCACAACAGCCCATGCAATTACGGAAGTACGTTGGAACTCGGGCTCCTTGGACAAACCCGCCGGGCCGAAGATCCGCAACGGAGGCACGACTTGGCAGGTGGCCGGGGTTGGTCTTGCCGGGATAGCGTCCACGCATCCGGTGGCCCTGCAACCGCAGCGGAAATCGTAGCGGCTGTCTGTGGCAGGACACCATGAAAGCGGGTTGCTGCGTTCCACCCGCCGGCGCCCTCAGGTGAGTCCAGCAGGAACTGGAGCCCCCGGCCCCGGGAGATTCACCCCGACACTCTGCAGAAACCCAGCGGCACGTTTCTCGCGTGTCTCACGTGTCTCTAAGGTCGGGAGCTTGGCGCGCGCCAGACAATCGGTTCCCAGCGGATTCAGCCTGCTTTTCGCGCGACGGCCAAAATTTCACCGGCGACCGACCACGGTGAAAGCGCCCAGAGGGCCCGCACGAGGGTTGCCCACGCACCGGTAAGCTCCCAGCCACGCCACTCGGGGAGCTCGAGCTCCCAGCCACCACCCGGCTTCGCAACGAACCGAATCGCTAACATGTTGCGATCCGCCACGAGCCCCATGTTCCGTGGCGGTACGAATTCGTGAGGCACGAACCGCTTCACGACAAACCCTGCCTCGCTCAGCAGCCGGCCCAATTCACGCCTCGAAAAGCGATACTCCACAAAATGGCACCCCTTTCCTGCCATGCGGTTGTTCGACCAGCGATACCTCGGGTGGATCAACGCTCGCCGCAGAACATTGCTGTAGGGTACGCTCAGCAGCAGCGTGCCTCCCGGAGCAAGTACGCGCGCCAGCTCGGCAAGCATTGCGCGCGGTCCTGCCGGATCGTGTTCGACCACCCCTAGGGAGATCACGCCAGCTACGGAACACGACTTTAAAGGCAACCGGGCGACATCCGCAGCTAGCACAGGTACGCCAGCACAATCTGCACGCACAAGGCGGAGCACGGGAGGATGCCAGTCGACCGCAAGCACACGGCAGCCAAGCTGCCGAGCAAAGTGCACCCAACGCCCGCCACCGCACCCAGCATCGACGATCCACCCCTCGCGCGGCAGCTCTTCGGCGAACACTCGCGCGGAAATCATGCGACCGGCCTCGGCAAAGTACTCACTGGAGTGAGCTTGTTCGGCGTTCGCCTCGCGGCTCAGGAGGCGACTGGGCTCGAGGCCGGGATAAAACGGCACGTACACGGGGAACGGCATAGCCACGATGCCTCGCCGTTCAGCTCGGCTGCGGCCGGGCGGGCACCCGCAAGGCGCGTTGCAACTGGCGGAGCGACTTTGCCCGCGGAAGCGCCTGCACTGCCGCAAGCAGCGCTTCGCCTTCTTCCTCCTGCCACACACGCGCTACGTTCCTGCGGAACTTCTCGATCACCTCGTCGCGACCAAGCGGCTTGTCGGGGTGGCCACGATTGATCGGTTCCCGATGTTCCCATACGTCGCCGTTGCGAAAACGGATGCGCAATCCACCATCGAAGTACCGCGGGTACTGGCTGGAAGCGTCCGGCCGGTATCCCACGCGAGCGGCCAGCGCACGCACGGCCTCGTCGGCAATCGCTGCAGGGGTAAAGTCTGCCACTCCTACGTGGCCACGAACCAGCATGCTTGCCACCACGTACGGCAAGCTGAATTTGGCTTCGTAGTCGGTGCGGGGAGCGCGCTTTGCCTCCAGGGGTTCGCACACCACAGGCACGGCCCGTTCGTGGATGTCCGCCTCGATGCTTTCGATCTCGTCGACGCGAAAGCCCGGCCTCTCGCGCAGCACGCGGGCAGCGTCGATGTGCGCGTGCACCATGTGACAAGCTGGGTACGGTTTCAGGCTGATTTCCAACACGCGCCAGTTCTGGCCGAGATCGTGGGTGACCGCCGAGACGTCCCACCCTCCGTCGCCAAGATGCGTGCGGTACAAACCGAACCGTCCTTCCAACGTGGCGCGCGGACCCATAAACCCCGCGCGCCCCAGTTGCGCCGCCACGATCCCGGCGTGGGCAGCCCAACCAGCATGGAGCCGCTTCGACCAGCTCCCGTCGCCCAAGAACTCCAATGTGCCAGCGGCTTGGCTCCCCGCGAGGCCTAGCGCATGCACCATGGCACTGGCGTCGAGTCGCATCGCACGGGCTGCAGCAACGGCTGCTCCGTACGCACCGCACACCCCCGTAGGGTGAAACCCGCGGTCGTGAAATCCACCGGGGGCGGCGATGCCGATGCGCGCGTTCACCTCCATTCCCGCCGCTATGGCCGCGAGAAGCTCGCGCCCGGAGATCGCCGTGGCCTCCGCAACCGCTAGCGCTGCAGGCACTACCGTCGTGCTTACGTGCAGCACTGCTTCCGCGTGGGTGTCGTCGAAATCGAGCCCGTGTGCCAGCATCCCGTTGAACAGCGCAGCCCAAGGGGTTGGCCAGCTACTCGAGGCTCCCCACACAGAGGCACGGCCCCGGCCGCGACCGGCTAGCGGAGCAATGGCCGCTCGAGCGCGCATCGCAAACTCTTCCACTGTGGCAGCGAGCCCCACGCCCAGCGTGTCGAGCAAGTGCAGCAACACCTTTTGCTGCACCGACTCCGGCAGCGCATCGTACTGCACCGACGCAGCAAAAGCGGCCAGCGTTTCACTTGCAGTACAGTTCGACATGGTGCGCTCTCCGGAGAACCGTGCGCTGCCCGCGCGTGGTCACTTCCGCGGCACCATGGGGCCCGCGACTTCCCGCACCGCCTTGGTTTCCGCGTCGATCAAAACAGCGCGGATCCCTACGTACGTACCAGCGGGGTAAAACACGAAGCCACTGACGGGGATGCCTGGCTTCACCTCTCGTTCGGCAAAGTACAAGCCATGAAGTTGGTCGATAATTTCCTGCTCGGTCTTGGACTTCGACTCCTGGTATCCGCCGATCGCCCCTACTGCCACGCCGATTCCAGCACCGATCGCAGCGCCTTTGCCCGCACCCTCGGCTCCTCCTTGCGCGGCTCCGATGATCGCCCCTGGGATTGCCCCCAGCAGGCCTGTGAGAAACGCGCCGGCGCCAGCTCCCTGGAGGCCGGCCATCAACGCCGTCACTCCACCCGCTTGCCGGGCGGCTTCTTCCACGCTGAGGGGAGCGATGCGGTTGCCCGACTCGTCGACTGCGTAAATCCGTTCCGCAGCGGCTAGATACGTGCGTGTCTCCCCGTTCGAGATGCCCACACCCAGGGCCACCATGCTGCCAAAATTTTTCCCTTCCGACGCCACGATGCGTACTTCGGCCGGGGCCGTTTCCGGGACCACTGCACGCGGTGCCGTCACTGGCTTTTTCGCACAGGCCATGGCCAAAGACCCGACAAGCAACATTACCGGCACTTTTCTCCACTGATTCATGGCTTCCTCCTTCGGCGTTCTTTTGCCCGATGGGTGCGTGTTGGGGAAGAGCGCAACGAGCTGCCTGTTCCTTTCGGACTCGGCGTCGCTTGCACCGTCGGCAACAATCCCTCGAGCGCTGCCGCAGACAACGTTGGCGTGGGCGTCGCCGGCCACAACTCTGGGGGACGCAAACGCAAGTAGCGGCGCAGGCCAGGAAAGGCGTCCTCCGGGGTCCGCACGATGCCCGCATTGAGGGTCGACGAAACGACCACCCCTTCCTCTTCGAGCACAGCCACGTGGTAAGGAACTTCACCATCCAGGTACAGCACAAGGTCGCCCGGCTTCCCTTCCGTGGCACTGCGGAACACCTGCGTGCGGGCTAACTCTGCCGTCGACTCCATGGGGATCCCCCATCCGCTGCCCCGGAAGAGCTGCCACACGAACAGGGAATTTGGCAGGAAGTTCACGCCCCCTCTCTCTAAAGAGCGTTGCATCCCAGCCACGTCGACATCGTTGGCAAACACGTGGGGGGGCGGAGGCGGCCCGGCAATGCGCCAGCTTCCGTCGTCTCCAGGCTCCACGACAAACTGGCGCGATTCGATTTGTGCACTTTCGCGGAACCCGCGAGCCGTCACTTCCCCCGTGACCGCGTATCGCACCTCGACACGAAAGCCGGTCTCGCCCTCCGCCAAGGGCCAGCCGACAGTGTAACTCGTCACCAGCACGACTCGGTCCCACGCCGGTTCGAATTCCCAAGCCACGAGCGGCGCAATTTGTGGCCAGCCGTGCAAGGTGGCGCGTGCGCCAAGGGCGTCGAGCCGACAAAACTCCCGCACGACCGTTTGCGGTCCAAGCTGGGCTTGCGCCACCGGTAGAAGCCACAGGAGAGAACAAGGCCACCAGGCAAACAGCCTCAGGACGTACACCGCCCACCGTCGGATTCGTGCACCCATGAATGCAACCAGGGAATGAGTAGCAATGCCGGCAAGGCGAACACAAATGTCAGCGCGAAGTAGGTTGCGTAGCCAAGCAGTTCCGTGAGCACACCGCTGGCCGCTCCCACCACCTGACGAGGCACCGCAAACAACGCGGACAAGAGTGCGTACTCGGTGGCTGCTCGCTCCCGCTCGCACACGCGCATCAGAAACGCGAGAAACGCCGCACTGCCAAGCCCGCCGGTGAAGCTCTCGGTCAACGAAGCCGCATAAATTCCCGCACGGCCCCACTCGGCAAACGCCACCCAAGCATACCCTAGATTGGAAAGAGCTTGCGCCATTCCCAGCACCCACAGCGCACGCAAGATCCCGACGCGGCTCGTGTACCACCCACCCAATAGCGCACCGGCAACCGTAGCCAGGGCACCCGCCGTGGTGGACACCATCCCAATTTCTGCCGGGCTCAAGCCCCGGTCGACCCAAAACGGCTTGATCATCGGGCCCATGCTGGCATCCCCGAGCTTGTACGTAAGTGCGAAGAGGAACAACGCACCCGCACGCGGCCGCGTGAGCCAGCGCAGGAGCGCGCTGGCCCACTCGGCAACGGTACTCTCGGCCACATTCGTCCGGGGGCTCCGCCATAAGACGACCCCAAGGATGCATGCGGTGGCAGCGATGGCGGAAAACACCATCGCCCAGCCAAATGGTGCCACCAGCAGCAACGAGGCGCCTCCAATGATCATCAAGGCGATGCGATACGCCGCCTGGCGCACACCGTTGGCAACCCCTTCCTCTCCGCGACGCACAAGCTGAATGGAGTACGCATCCACGGCGATGTCTTGCGTGGCACCAGCAAGGCACACCAAGAACAGCGCGGCGACCCACAACTGCGTCGAAGCACGGGGGTCGAGCGAGCCTAGCCACCATAGCGCTCCTGCAACCGTAGCGAGACAGCCAGCAATCCAAACTTGATAGCGTGGGTAACGGTCGACTAGCGGTGCCCAGAACACCTTGAGGCTCCACGGTGTACCCAACGCCGATACCAACCCAATGATGGCAAGCTCCACTTGATGTTGACGCAAAAACACCGGCACGACGTCTACAAACACGGCAAGCGGCAAGCCGGAGGCAAAGTACAATATGGCCAACCAAGCCAAGGTTTTGCGTCGCCTGTCGAACCACCGCCACTCGTCCACCGACAATCGAGCCGCCTTTCGCACTGTGCTGCTCCACCCATAAACGTTGCCGCGAGCTTCGCAACGAAGAACTGCCGACGTGCGGAAGCGACTTTCCGCCTCCGCCACCCGAGAACATCCGCTGCGCGTGCACTTTCGCGCAAATAGACTTGTTCCTGTCCGGTCGCCCCAGCAGCCGTTGGCACGTCCCACGGGCTTCCGAGCGTGCTCGATTTGGCGATCGGCGAACGACCCGGACCCGCGCGTCGCCACAGCCCGCTTGCCCGAAGCCGATTGCGGTCCGCAAGAGCTGCCCGAATGCTTCCACCGTGTCGGCAGGAACACCAAGGACCGTAACCTGCATGCGGCGCTTTGGTGGTTCCACGTCCCGCGGGATCACGCGTGTTTTTTCCGGCACGGCTTTCCGCGTCGCGGCGAAAAATCGTTCGGCCCGACGCGACATCACAGACCTCCTGCTCCAAAAGGCTCCAAAGCGATGCGGACTCGCAATACCTCGGCAACCGTGGCACAAGGCCGTTACGCGTGGAGGCGCGAAGCTCGTGCACATCGGGATTCCCCTGTTCTTGTTGCGACCACAGAGAATGGCCGCGGTAGCGGCTCATGCCGAGGCACTTGGCTTCGAATCGGTCTGGCTCCCGGAGCACCTGGTTTTTCCTCCCGTCATCCGCAGCCGTTATCCGTACGCAGAAGACGGCATTGCACCCATCCGGCCGCGCACCCCGCTGCTCGACCCTTTCGTGCTGCTCGCCCACGTGGCGGCGCGCACGCAACGCATTCGTCTCGGCACCAACGTGTACCTTCCCGCGCTCCGGCACCCCATTGCCAGCGCACGTATGATTGTCACGCTCGATGTTCTCTCCAGCGGGCGGCTGACGCTTGGCGTGGGTGCGGGCTGGCTCGAAGAAGAGTTCGCGGCTCTCGGCATCGACTTTGCCTCCCGTGGAGCCCGACTGCGGGAGTGCGTGCGCGCGTGGCGGGTGCTGTGGGAGCAGCCGGAGCCTCAGTTCTCGGGGCGTTTTTTTTCCTTCGGACCCGTAGTGTTCGAGCCCAAGCCAGTACAGCGTCCTGGTCCTCCCATTCTCTTTGGCGGCGAGAGCGAAGCAGCCCTTCGCCGCGCAGCGGCGCTGGGCGACGGATGGTACGGGGTGCGGCACACTCCCGAAAGCGTACGAGCGCAAATCCAGCGGCTGCAACGCTTGCGCGAAGAAGCTGGTCGTGCCGCCGACCCCTTCGAGATCACGGTCAGCTCCGGGCCACTCACGCGCGCCGAGCGCGACGCGTTCGCGGCAGCCGGTGTGCACCGCATTGTCGTGCTACCGTGGCGCGAGGACCGCGAAGCAGAGCGAGCCCTGGACACGCTCGCTCGCGAGCTGGAGCTAGCTCCGTAGCCGGTGGCTGCGTTCGCCGACACGCATACTCGAACGCACGACTCGCTCCTGAGTCCCTGCTCCGCTCCCCTCGCCGGCTGAAAATCCCTGGAACGCCGTTCCCTGCACGCAGCAAGGCTCAACGCCGCCCTTCACGGGAGGCTCGCCAGGTCTCTTCTCGGCGGTGGCGGGAGGTAGCCAGGACAGTCGTTGCGCGATTGGCACAGATCCGCGCTCAGCTCCATTCCGTTGGTCACCAGGAAACGCCCAATCATGTTGAGCAAGAAGTTGCCGATGTCGTACGTGGTCTTCGTTCTACAACCGCATGGATCACCGCTGCCGGGAATCGGGCACTCACGCTGGCACTTCGCGCGGAAGTCATCGGTCATCGCACCCGGCAAGCTAAAACCATGCTCGCCCGTATCCCGGGCTAGCGGGAAAATGGCCGCCGAGCGGCCTCCGAGACGGTCCCAACGGTCGAACCCCAGCCGCAAGGGCGGGTCGAGGCGAGGATACGCCGGTCCCCAGAGATCGTCGCCACCGCTGAAGTTTTCCACGTCGAGGTGAACCCCCTTGCCCGTTGCATCCGTGAAACGCGCCAGATTGTCCACCGCTTCCAGCGTATACGTGTCGATCAGCACCTGGTTGGCAGAGCGGCCGTAGCGAGGATCGGGCTCCAGAAAGGGGACCAACCCAGCGGCGCGCGCGAATGTCACGCCGGAACTCGCCGGCACGTTCATGTCGCCTTGCGAGGTAACGGTGAGCACGTGGCTGCCGGTACGCTCGCGCGTAAATGGGAATTCCAGCGGTTCCAGCAGCAAATGCGGCGCGAAGACCACCGGGTCGGCCGGATCGACAACGAGTTGCCCGATGCTCCCGAGCCGCCGGATTTCGGGCGTGTTCCGCGGACGGCCCAAGCCGTCTTCGAGGGCGCGGAGCGGCTCCCCAGCGCGGAACTGCTGAGCTTGGTACACGAAATCCTCCCCGAACCGATCGAGCACGGCGCGCACCGGAGTCCCTGGGGGCACTTCGCACTTCGTGCCAGGAATCAGCACGGAGCCGGCGTAAAACACCAGCCGGATCGGGTCGCCGCGATCGCTTTCCAACGATGCGCGGACCCGACCCGGAGGCAGCACGAGACCGCAACCGCGTGCTCCGTTGGCGAGGTTTTCTGCCACTAAGGTGTCCCCCACACGTACACCCGCAACCGTACCGAGCGGGCGGCGGGCAACATCGTTCAGGTCCACCACCACGGTTCGCATGTGCATCAAGCCCGTGTTCGGGTCCAGGTCGCCGACGTACAGCGGACCCATCATCCGAAGCACAAACGCTTCCAGTGCGCCGCCCTGCACGGTACGCATGCCAATGTCGACATAGCCACCGCCTCCGGCAATAGGCGCCACGGCTGTAATCTGCGGCTCCGCTCCACCCATGAGCATGGACATGATGCCCCCGAGGGACGCGCCGGTCATGACGATCGGGGCGTCGCCGCCCACGTCGACATGGCCATCGCCATCGAAGTCTCCGGCGATGTCGGGCACGCCATCCTCGCCCAAGTCAAAATCCCAAAGGCGGCGGCCGTTGAAGCTCCGCAAAATGCGCACGAGCTGCGAGTAATCGAGCATGAATTGGCGCACGATGTCGCGCGTGTGGAACAAGTACGCACTCCAAAAGTCGGCTCCCGAATCCTTGATGCCGTCGCCGTTTTGGTCGAATGCACGGTCGGAAAGCGTGGCGTCCACGGCTGCCCCGTAGCCCATCGTCCCGAGCAGTTGCTTTGCCAAGGCTTCTTGTTCGGGCGTCAGGCCGATGCCATGCGACGGCCCGTCGATCGCAATCGTCGCCAGGCCGTGGCGGGCGAAGAAACCGGCAAACTGCATGATGGGAAAGCGGTTCCCGGTGTACCCGTGGCTCAAGATCGCCACTGGCACCGGGCGGCCATCTTTGCGGGCGGAGACTTCTTTGCGCGGCACGGCAAGCGTGAAGTACACCAGTTCGCTGCGGGCTGGCGCAGGAATGCGGTCGAGATCCGGTGGCCAAGCCTGGAGATTCAGCGGCAAGAGATTTCCGGCGTCGTCGGTGCGCGGGAACAACTGGGGCGAGCGATACGTGCCGATGACAAAGTAATCCACGTACTCCAACGAGGTGGCAAGCTGGCGATACTCTTCGGAGTTCGGGTTCAGCCCCAGAAACGTGGTCGCCAGCGGACGCGCTGCCTGCAGCCAGTTTTCTCCGTACAGCAGATATAGGCGTTTGCTGTCAGGAAAACGGGCCGCGTCGCGCAACGGAAGCAGCGCTTCGACTTTTGCCGGAAATTCGTGGGCCAAATGGCGCTGAGGCCCGTAGCCGTACAGCCCCTCGCGCACAGCACGCCAGTGGCTTTCCATCGACTGGGTCGTGAAGGTAAACGCAAACGCCACGTCGCGCAGCGTCAACCCGTGAGGCAACACTTCAGCCAAGGGACGCAAAGCTTCCGTCTGTGCGGTGTGGTGGATGGTGGGGTACGGCGAGCCAACCGGTTCGCCATTGGCATCTTTGAGCCGTCGAGTAATGACGACTGCGTACGTCGTCCGCTCGCGCAGCGGCACCAGCGGCCGCAGGATGAGCGTGTTCGTCTCGCGCTCGTAGAAGCTCATGAAAGCATCGGCGCGCGCTTTCAGATCGTCGGCAGGCGGATGCGCCCCTGGCAAGTAGTTCGGTCGATCCAACACGCCGTCGGCATCGGTGTCCTCCCCGGGATCGAGCTGCCCGTTGCCGTTTACGTCCTCGTCGACCTCTTCGAACAAAATGGAAATCGTGCCGGCGCGGGGGTCGTTGTCCCAATAGTTATCCCGGCGTTCGAGAACGACGGGGTAGTTCCCGTTGCCGACGTCGAGGTAATGGAGCTTCCCGAACTCAGGCGAACGCCGGTCGATGTCGATCAGGTAGACGACATCGTTTTCGGTCTCGTAAAACGGATCCCGATGTCCGTCCAGAATCGACTGCACATCCAACGGGCCGGTGAAGGGAATCGTGATTGGCTGGAACACGCCCCATCCGTCGAGCTCGTCGATCTTCTCGCGCGTCAGCCGCTCGAACCCTGTCGGCGCCACCATCGATGCGTTGATTCGGCGTCCCGTTGGTGACGTGAAGTCGACGACCGTCGCGACATCGTTGGGCAACGGAATTTCCGGAAGCGGTTTGTGGAAAAAATCCATTTTCACCGTGGTGCGCGCCGGTTGCGCTGTGCCCACACCTTCCGATTCGGAAAGCGAACACCCGGTGGCAAAGAGTGCCGCTGCACCGGTGCCGAGCAGCACTAGCCACGCAAGCGAAGCCTGGAACCCTCGTGCCCTATCCATGGTATCGCCTCCCTCACAAGCGAACTTCCACCAACATCCGGCCTAAAAACACTTCGCTCATGGTGCCGCCTTGCAAGCGCCGAAAGGCGTTTCCTGGAAACAGCACCGCGCCTTCGGCCCCGAGTTGGAAGTTCAATCCCGCGACCGTGCCGAAGTACCGCATGCCGAGATCGAGTTCGGTTCCGTAGTACTGCCCAGGGCGTCCCCCGAGAGCATTGTGCGGCTCTCCGCCAGACAGGCGCGTATTCAAGGCATCCGCAACATCCACCTCGCTCCACGCAAACAGCGGGCCGCCGTAAAGCACGAGCGACCTCCACGCCTGCCACCACGCACGCGGAAACAGAGCGATCGTGTTGCTCGGAGCACCTCGAGTGGGAACCCGGTCCAAGTCGGGAACCGGGCGCCCCACCAATGTCGGGTCCGCAGCGGTCACCACTGCCCGCCCCGTCTGCGCGGCAAGTACCACACGGTACAGCAACAAGCCGAACTCGTAGTTGGGATCTACCTTGAACGCATTCTGCTCACGGTCATCGAAGTTCTCGTCTCCCGATGCGTACAGGAAATCCAGGGCGAGGCCGTGGGTTATGCGGTCCAAGCGCGCTTGGAGCGTAGCTCCCACTTGCAAAATGTCGTGCTTTGGGAAGTCCACTGTGGGGCCGAGCGTCGTGCTGCCGTGGATCACGGCCGCTTCGCCAGCCAGCGACACTTCGCCGTACCAGCCAAGTTTCTTTCCCGTGCGGGCAAACACATCGTACACCACCACATCGAAGCCACGGCGTACTCGCGCATCTTGGGTGCGGTATACCACGTAGAGGCCTGCGGAATGGGCGAGCCCGTACCCAGCAAGCACGCTGCCGATGTACTGCTGCGCGCTGTCGTGCCGCAGCAGCGGATCGTCTCCCTCGACCTCGTCGTACGCCAGGCGGAACACGACGTTCGCTTTCGTGAGCGGCGTCGTTCCCACGGTTGCGCGCAGCACCCGATCGCCGCTGCGAGGGTCGCCAAAGTATGCGTTGCTTTTCGTCCACCCATGCGCCCCGTCGTTGGCCAACAAGCCAAGCCCCCAATGGCTCATCGTGTACCCCCCGCCGACGACCAAGTAGGCGGATGGAATCGTGGCCCGCAGGAACAGGCGTCGCAGTTCCGCATGGCTCTTTCGGCCAAAGGGCAACTCGGCACCGAGACGGTCGGCAGGGGCGCCGTCTTCCACGCCCGTGACCAGATCGTGCTCGTATTCGAATTGAAGCACGTAGGGACGCGTTGCGGTGTCCAGGGTTTCGGCCGCGACTCCAGCACGCAACACCGGTAGAAAGAAGAAGTTCCGGTCGAGCGTCGTGCCGTAACGGTCGAGCGGAAACGTGCTGACTCCCTCCAGGCGGGTTTGATATTGCGCCTGGCCGCGAAGCCGCCAGGTGTCCGTTTCGATACAAGCAACCCCGCAAGCATCCGCAGCAGCACGCAGCGGCATCAGCACAAAACACCAGGCAGCCACCACCCACATTTTCGTTTGACGCATCGAAAGCCCCTCCCGCTTTGCCGGTGCTGATATTCACAACGCGCGAAGTCTTGCAACCACCACGGCCGCCTGAACCATGCGGCAACGCTACGGATCCAGGTCCACCTTGTGCCTGCCCGGATGTTCGGTGTCCCCGAACAACACGCCCTCGATCACGGCGCCCATGTTGTACGGGGCACGTCATTGAATTGGAGGACCACGGCGCCGCCGTGCTCCTACGTTTGCGGGTGGATTCGCCTACAGGCCGGCCAGGAGGTGCGCGTAAAACTCCACGCCTTTTCGGTACACCTCCACGCTGACCCGTTCGTTGGCACCGTGCATGCGTGCCAAGTCGCTGCGGTCGGCTTGTAAAGGCATGAACCGGTACAAGTTTTGGCTCACTCGCGAGTAATGGCGCACATCGGTGCCGCCAATGGTCAGGTACGGTGCCACCACTGCGTCTGGGAACACGTTGCGGATGGTTTGGCTCAAGTAGCGAAACGCTGGAGTGGTCGTCGGAGAAACCCCGGTGGGCTCCCTCGCGCGCAGAGCAGCGGCAACGGCGACGTCGGGGTCCGCCACGGTCCGCTCCACGTGCGCAAGAACCGAGGCCACACTGTCTCCGGGCAAGATTCGGTAGTTCACCAGCGCCCAAGCCGATGCGGGCAAGACATTTTCCTTTACGCCGCCGCCAATCATCGTTGCCGCCGTGGTGGTCCGAACGCTCGCGTTCGTGGCCGGCTCGCCGGTGAGAGCGCGGAGCAAGAACGGCTCGAACAACCACAGGTTGGCGGCCACCAATCGGTGCGGCACCAAGGGAAGCTCCGGCGCTAAGTAGCGCAGCATCTCGGCTACGGGCGGGGTGATCCGCGGAGGGAACTGGTTCCTCTCTAGGGCAGCGACCGCAGCAGCGACCTTTCCCACCGCGGTCTGGCGCGGGGGCGCCGAAGAGTGCCCCCCGACTGCCTGTACTTCGAGGCGCACGCCTACGCTGCCCTTTTCCGCCACCCCGATGCACGCCAAGGGTCCACGGAGCCCGGGCACGGCCTCTCTCATCAGCGCGCCGCCCTCGTCGAGCACAAATTCGGGGCGAATCCCCCGGCGCTCTAGCTCGGCAGCAATGACCGCAGCACCGTGGTCGCCGCCCACTTCCTCGTCGTGACCGAATGCGAAATACACCGTGCGCTGCGGTTGAACGTTTTGCGCGAGCAACGCCTCTGCTGCCTCGAGCAAGCCAAGCACGGTGAATTTGTCGTCGATCGTGCCCCGACCCCACACGAACCCTCCGGCAATCGCGCCCGAAAACGGCGGCTGCTCCCACACGTACTCTGTACCAGGCTCTACCGGCACGACATCCAGATGGCCAATCAGCAGTGCCGGCGGGGCCGAAGGGTTGCGTCCGGCCCACGTGTACAGCAGCGAGTGCCCGGCAATCACTTCCCTTCGCAAGGCGGCGTGCACCCGGGGAAATTGCTCGCTCAAGTACGCATGCAAGCGCGCGAACTCCTCGGAACGCACAGGCGCAGTTTCGCTTTCCGAAACCGTCGCGATGCGCACTGCGCCCGCGAGCCGCTCCGCGGCCCCGTGCTCATCGACGGCGATTGGCTTGAGCTTCTGCGGAGTCGGCTGCAGGGAAGAAATGGTCCATGCGCGCACGAGCAACAGTGCGCACAGCGCACCGACGGCAGCAAAGGCAACCCCGATCAGCCGCCACACCACTCCGCTTCGTCTTCGGCGCTCAACCACGGCTCGGGTCCCCAGCAGGCCGGTACAAATCGTTGAAGTACGCCGTCAACAATTTCTCTGCTGCCGCGGGAGGCAACTGGTTCAGCAAGGTGCTGATCGCGGCCATGCGCTGCGGGAGACCACTTCCGACCCCCGCCATGGACAACAGGTTCCGCAAGGCTTCGGGGGTCAGGTGTTCCCAGTCCACACCCGCAAGCCACTCGCGCAAGGCACCCAAATCCTCGGCGCTCCCCTGGCGGGCCGCCTCCACGCTCGCCCGCAAGTCGGCAAGCAACGCATCCGCCCATTTCACGTTGGCAGGGTTGATCGACAAGTGGATGTTTTCCTTGGAGCCGCCGAATCCGAGCTGCGGCTGCACGTACCAGCCGCGGGCCTTCATTTCGTCCACGATCTGAAACACGTTCACTTCGTCGGAGGTAAAGGCGATCAAGTTCATCTCCGGCTGGCCAAGCAGGCGCAGCCCAGGGATGCGCTCGATCTCCTGCGCAATGTACCGCGTGGCTTCGAGCACCTTCCGGGCAAGCTCCAGGTAGCCTTCGTCGCCGAAAAAGTTCAAAACTGCCCACGCTGCGGCCATCGGACCCGCCGACTTGGTGCTTTGCACCGTCGGGTTGATCATGGTGTAGCCGGTCCAAGTGGCGCAGGTGAAAATCTGGTACTGGCGGAGTTCCGCATTGCGATACAAGATGACCGACGCACCCTTGGCTGCAAACGCGTACTTGTGGAAGTCCATCGAGATCGATGTGACTCCGGGCACGTGGAATTCGAAGTCCGGCACGGGGGCTCCTAACCTGCGGAAATAGGGAAGAAGAAAGCCCCCCATGCACGCGTCGACATGCAAGAGCACACCGCGCTCCTGGGCAATTTTCCCGAGCTCGACGATCGGGTCGACCACACCGTGAGCGTACGAAACAGCCGACCCCACGATGAGCACGGTGTTCGGAGTGACCGCTGCCGCCATTCGCTCTGGATCGGCTTTGAACGTACGCGGATCGACCGGCACCAAAACCGGTTTGAGGCAAAAGTAATGCGCGGCTTTTTGGAAGGCCGCATGCGCGGTCACCGGCAACACAATTTCCGGCTCCCGGATATGCGGCCGCTCGGCACGCGCCCAGTCGCGCGCGGTCTTGACCGCAAGAAGGATGCTTTCGGTGCCTCCGGAGGTGAAATTGCCCACCACGTTCTCGTCGCCACGCAAGTGGCTCGCAGCCATGGCAACAAGTTCGCGCTCGAGCTGCAGCGCGCTGGGGAAGGCCGTGGGATCGAGGCCATTTTCCGACAGGTACATCATGTACGCTTCCTTGATGACCTCCTCGGCCTCAGGACCAGGATCGTACACGTAGGCCCACGTACGGCCGCTGCGCCAATCCACGTCATGCGCGCGAAATTGCTCGAGATCCCGCAAAATCTCGGCCTTCGAACGCCCGCGGGGGGGAATCCGTCGCATACCGATCTCCTTTCCGTTTGAGTGCTTGCTCGCCCGATTCCTCGAAACTCGTGCAAGCTCGCACCCGAAACTGCGTCCTGTCAACCGGAGGTGCACGGACGCCCCGTTGGTGGTACGGACGCACGCATGCGTTTCTTTCCTCGTGCCCATCGACTCCAGGGTCACACACCACGCTCGGTCGCTACGCCCCCGTTCCTCGCGCTGCGACGCGAACAGAATTGGCTTTTCCTTCTCGGCCTCGTGTTCCCGGTATTCACGCTGCTAGCGTGCAGCAGAGGACCGAGCCGAGGTGGAAAGCCGGCCCCGGAAACTTTGCGCAATCCACCGGCGGGGCCGGTCGTCGGTATCCGCGAGCAGTACGACAGTTTCGCGTGGCTTGGAATCCCTTACGCGCAACCACCTGTGGGGCCCCTGCGCTGGCGCGCCCCGCAACCGTTGCCATCGTGGAACGAGCCACGGCAAGCAGTTGTGCCAGGGGCGCCATGCATGCAGTACCCGAGTCGCTTTGGCGGCGTTCCCGGCCGGACTGGCAAACCCGCCGGGAGCGAGGATTGTCTGACGCTCGATCTCTATAGCCCGCGGCTAAGCGCGGACGACCTGAGCCGTGGGTCTCGCCTACCCGTGATGGTGTGGATTCACGGAGGTGGAAACACCATTGGCTCTTCACAGCTGTACCACGGCGGACACTTAGCGAGCGCGCATCGAGTGCTCGTGGTCGCGGTGCAGTATCGCCTCGGTCCGTTCGGGTGGTTCCGGCATCCGGCGATCCGTGCCGGCGCTGCCGACCCGATCGAGGCATCCGGCAACTTTGGCACGCTCGACCTGATCGCCGCACTGCAATGGGTGCGCCGGAACATCTCCGCTTTTGGCGGCGACCCAGACAACGTGACGATTTTTGGCGAGTCGGCAGGCGGCACGAACGTCTTCACGCTGCTGCTCTCGCCGCTAGCTCGCGGGCTCTTTCAGCGCGCCATTGTCCAGAGCGGAGGCATGCGCTTCTCCGCTCCTGAAGAAGGAGAACAGGGGGAAGGACCGCACACCTCGACGGCAGTGATTTTGCGCTGGCTCGAGCGGGAAACCCGCTCGCGCACGGAAGCCCGCACGCGCCTCGCACGCGCGACACCTCAGGAGATTGCTGAGGGACTCCGTGCGCTCCCAGCTGGGGACCTCCTGTCGCTTTACGAGCCCGGACCCGCAGGAATGATTCGCATGCCGCTCGTGTTCCGGGATGGCACTGTGCTTCCGGCGGAAGACCCGCTCGAGCTGCTCGCGCAAGGGCAGTACCAGCAAGTGCCGGTGATCTTGGGAACCAACCGCGATGAAATGAAGCTGTTTTTCTCGCAACGTCCCGAACTGGTTCAGTATCGCCTGTGGATCTTCCCGCGTATTCGTGATCCTCGGCTGTACGAGTTGTTCAGCGAGTATGCGTCGCGCATGTGGAAGGCCACGGGCGCCGACGAACCAGCGGAGCGGATGCGTGCCGTGCAAGGGCCTTCGGTGTTCGTGTATCGGTTCGACTGGGACGAAGAACCTCGCCGCCTCGGAGTCGATCTGGCTACGTTGCTGGGAGCTGCGCACGGGTTGGAGATCCCCTTCGTGTTCGGGCACTTCGACCTCGGCCGCGCCAGCGGACTGTTGTTTACCAAAGAAAACGAGCCGGGCCGTAGGGCGTTGAGCGCAGCCATGATGTCGTACTGGGCGGAATTTGCCTGGCGCGGAGCACCCGGACGCGGCCGGAACGGCGATCTGGTGCCTTGGCTGCCTTGGGATCCTACAACCCCCGAGGCTCCGAAGTTCCTGATTTTCGACACTCCAAACGGAGGTGGCTTGCGCATGAGCAACGAAGTGGTGCGTCGCCAAGAATTGCTGGCGGCCATCGCGAGCGACCCGCGTTTCCGCGACGACCGCGAGCGCTGTGCTTTGTACCGCTTGTTGGCGGAGTTCGGCCGCGGACTGACCCCAGAACAGTACCGCGAACGCGGTTGTGCCGAACCGCTCGCCCGCTTACAAAGGTAACCCATGCGTGCTCATGCGATTCGATTCGAGCGCACTGGCGGCCCCGAGGTGTTGCGCTGGGAAGAAGTCGAGGTGCCGGCCCCGGGCCCGGGTGAGGCCCTTTTGCGGCAAACCGCGATTGGCGTGAACTTCATCGACGTGTACCACCGCACCGGCCTTTACCCTGTGCCAAGCTTTCCTTCGGGCATCGGGATGGAAGCGGTGGGCGTGGTAGAGGCCATTGGCCCAGGCGTGACCGAAGTGAGCCCAGGCGACCGTGTCGCGTACGCAAGTCTACCCATTGGCGGGTACGCCGAATGGCGCTGCATGCCCGCCGAGCGTCTCGTACGTGTGCCTCCCGGAATCAGCGACGAGGAGGCGGCCGCCATGATGCTGAAAGGCATGACCGCACAGTATCTTCTCCGGCGCACGTACCGCGTTCAGCCCGGAGACACGATCGTCTTTTACGCCGCGGCCGGAGGTGTCGGATCGATTGCCTGCCAGTGGGCCAAGCACTTGGGCGCCGAAGTGATTGGCGTGGTGGGCTCCGACGAAAAGGCGGCCTTGGCACGCGAACTTGGTTGCGCCCATACCATCGTGTACACGCGCGAGCGGGTACCCGAGCGCGTGCGTGCGCTTACCGGCGGCAAAGGGGTACCGGTGGTTTACGACTCCGTGGGCAAGGCCACGTTTTTCGACTCCCTCGACTGCCTCGCCCCACGCGGGCTCATGGTCAGCTTCGGTAACGCGTCGGGCCCTGTACCGCCATTCGACATCCAGCAACTCGCATTACGCGGTTCGCTGTACCTCACCCGCCCGACCTTGGCCACGTACACGGCGACTCGCGAAGAACTTCTGGCCACAGCGGAAGAGCTGTTCGACGTCGTTCTTTCGAAGGCCGTGCGCATTCGCATCGGGTTGCGGCTCCCGCTTCGCGAAGCCGCGCGTGCCCACGAGGCTCTGGAACGTCGATCGACGACAGGCGCAATCGTGCTGTTGCCTTGAGTGCCGCGCTGCCAGCGGTTGGCGTGAACGCTCCCGGTCTCACGGGCAGCCGTACAAGGCCGAGTGCACAGCAGCGATGATTTCCTCGATGGTTACGAGCCCATCGCCGTTCAGGTCGGCAGCGACACACTGCGGAGACCGCTCGTCCAACGCAACTGCGACCATGGCCACAAGTTCGTCAATGGTTACCTGGTCGTCGGCGTTGCAATCGCCCGGACACAGCGGAGCGGGTGTCGGCTCCGGTGTGGCTGTGGGTAGCGGCGTCACCGTGAACGTCGGCGTCGGTTCGTTCTGCCGTATTTCCAGTACGCCATCGATCCCGCGCGCGCCAGGAAGGAGCATCCCAGCGGGATCCGAGGCGATCACCTTGGCTACGGGAACGGAATAGGTGCCTTCAGCGATCTCTGCTCGCACTTCGATATCGCAAGTAAGGATCGTTCCTTCAGGGATCGGTGTACGGTCGAAAAAATCGAACACAACCACCTTGAGCCCGGAGCAATTTCCCTCGGTTCCGGGCGTGCACCCGGATGGAATAAAGGCGGTCGCGCTTGCGGTGCGTTGAATGTCTGGGTTCACCGTACAACTGGGCACGCCCCCACGGCGCTCCGCAACGACGAATGCTTCCGTGAATCCCATCTCGAACTGCAGCGCCGCGGTGTTCGTCCCCTCCGGAAGCAACACCACTCGAGCAAGCACGCGTTCGCCAGGCTGGGCGCGGATGGGCTCTACGGTCACGACTTGCGCGTGGGCGAGGCGCGCCACCGTCAACAGCGCTAGATACGCAACCGATAGGGTTTTCCGACGAGGGCTCTCCATTACGCAGCTACCCTACTCCGTCGCCGGCCAGCGAGCCAGCAACATCTTCGCGACCTGCCTCGCCCGCTGGTGGGCGTGGCGCAAAGGCTCGGGAACACGAAACCTTGGCGCCGCAGACAACACCAAGTGCGCGGCTTCGTCCAGCTCGATCGATCCACCCACGCTCACGAACACAGGCCGCACGCGAGTTTGCGTGCGCACGGCTTGCCCGATCAGCTCTCCATGGTCGAAAATGCCCGCCGTGGCTCCGCGGTCGGGTAGTAGCTGCGCATAGCTCCCACACAGCACCGTTTTGGCACAACCGATGGTGGGTAAGCCCACGGCTGCGCCCACCTCGCACGCGAGACCCCATCGTCGCGGATGCGCCCGCCCGTGCGCGTCGCACAGGATCGCGGCGGGCCGACGCTTCAGCGCGCGTAGCACGGCGACGATCGCCTCTGCCTCCCGCACGGCGAAGTTCCCGGGCTGGTAGGCTCGAGGGCGCGCTGCGACGGCTACGTGGTGTTCGACGACCCGCTCGGTAAGGCGATCCCACAGGACCACAGCAGCAACCACCGCTTCGTCGGCGGGCAAGTACGCGGCATCCACCCCAGCGATCAGCACATGGCCTCCCCAAGGCGGAGAGCAAGGGCGTCGGAAGGCGCAGGAGGCTTACCCCAAACCTGCGCCCTTGGCGTCCGAAAGCCCCGCCGTAGTGCGAAAGGGGGGAGTTGAACCCCCACGGGTGTTACCCCACAGGATCCTGAGTCCTGCGCGTCTGCCAGTTCCGCCACTTTCGCGCGGCACGCGTGTGTAGCGTTTTTCCCCGAAAGCGACAACCCGAACGATATCCGCCACGATTGCTCCCGTGGGCTGGAGCCGCCGAGCGAGGGAGAATTCTTTCCACTGTGCCTTCCCGGCGGTTGCTCGGTGACTCTGCCCCGCGATACATGCCGGCACAGAGGCCACCATGGGAAAGCAAGCACGTGCGTTCCAGAATCTCCTGGTGATCACGACCTGCGGCAGCAGTATTTTGCAGCACGCAGGCGACGAAACGGATCGGCGCTGGCTTACGCTGCACGCCAACAGCCAACGCCTCGAAGGGGAGCACTACGAGCGGCTGGAGCGACTGTCACGCATTGCTCGCGAGCTGCTTGCCCGCGAGCCGCTCGAGCGGCTGCGCGAACTTAGTGCAGAGATCAACGGCATCGAAGCAGTGCGGGAACGCTGGCACGCAAATGCCCTTCAGCACGTTCTGATCCACACTGAAACTGTGATCGGAACCCGTTGTGCCGAACTTCTGCGCGATTGGCTCGAACGGCGAGACCAGCACTCCGTTCACCTGCAAAGTGCGACCGGCTTGCGAACCGACAGCAGGGAGGACTTCGCTGCAGCCGTGAGCGATCTCACGAAATGGCTCGTCGATTACGACTTCGACGCGTATCGCACGAAAGGCTGGCGCGTGGTGTTTCACCTCACAGGCGGCTTCAAGGCGCTGAACGCGTACTTGCAAGCCCTCGGGTCGGTACTCGCGGATCGGTGCGTGTTCCTGTTCGAGGGGTCCACAGAACTCATCGAAATCCCTCGGTTGCCGCTGACGCTCGCGTTGGAGGAGACAGTTCGGGCCCACTTGGACCTATTCCGACGGCTAGCGGCAGGGTACTCGCTACCCATCTCAAAGATCCGTGACGCTCCCGAATCTCTGTTCCTCGTAGTCGACAACGAGGCGACCTGGAGCGTCTGGGGCGAAATGGTGTGGAACCAGGTGCGCGATCGCGTGCTTGGCGACGAGCTGTTGCCGCCGCTATCGAGCCGGATCCGGGTGAAGGAAAGTGTCCGGGACACCGTTCGCAAACTTCCGCGGCAACGCCGTGTGCTTGCCAATGCCGCCCTCGACGAATTTGCCGCGTACGTTGATACTCGCACGCCCCTGAGAGCTGCCCGAAAGTTTACGCGCTTGGCGAGCCCCCACAACGGCGTGTCGACCCATGAACTCTACGCGTGGAGCGACCAAGGCGCATGGCGCTTTTTCTTGCACAAGGAACAGGGAGATGTCTGGGTTGTCGATGCTCTCGAGCCCCATTTGTGAGCCGAGGGTGCCGACCGGGAATTCGTCCGTTCTTGCCGGACCCTCCACGATCCAGGAGAGTTTGCGTTTGTCGTGCGCAGGCGAGTGCCCGAACTGGGCGTGACCATCGTGTCCGCAAGGGTCGAACGAACTCGCCGTTGCGCCAAGAGAAGCGTCCTACCGGTGTGCGACCGCGCCCTTTGCTCACTGGTCACATGCTGCCCTCGCAGCGAGGAAGCAACCGCCCGAAAACCGCCCTTACTCCCGCTGGTGAGGGCAGGTTGCTCGCCTGCTACGCGCATTTGCCATGCGCAGCAGCACACTTCGCAAAGCAATCCGATGCCGTCCCGAAGGAGCCCGGCAGCCAGCACGGCTCGTAGCCAGATTCGTTTGCCATCCCGGGATTAGCGCAAGCTCCCGAACAAACGCTCCCGCGCGCTCGGCGCTAACGAGCGCCCGTCGAGAAGCACGTGTCGCGGATTGTAATCGGGATGCCGGATGGACACAGCGATTTCGGCTGCACTGCGATCCGCCGGAATTGCAAACCCAGCCACTCCGGCCGCGTTGGTTCTGAGATGTGCCACCAGTCGGTCCACACCCGCCGTCACGCGCACCTCGGCACCTTCGACCGGAAGCCGCTCATCGTTCGAGTCCGCATCGTTATCGAACACGAACACGCGCGCCGTGCGCCCGTCGGGAGCACGCTCGACACGGATGGCCAGGTCGCGCAACCAAATCATCGGCTCCCCTGTAATCGTGCTCATGCCCATGCGTTCCGGATGGCGTGCCGGATTGGCTCGCAGTTCGACCCGTTGAGCCGCCATGCCGTGATCCGACGTAATCACGAACAAGGTCGACTTCGACAGCCCTTTGCGCTCCAACACGTCCAGCACGATGCCCAAGCGCCGGTCGGTCTCCGCCACCGCCGCGCGCAACCCAGCCCCGTGCGGACCGTATTCGTGGCCAGCGCCGTCGGTCAAAGCGAACTCGTGCGCTACGAATACGGGCGGAGGCAACGCAGGATCGTCGAGCAACGCCAGCAGTTGCGCTAGCCCGCGGGCATCCAGCACGGCTTCGCGGTACACGCTCTCTTTTCCCTCCGCCTGATACCGCGGGTCGATGTGGTCCAGGAATTCGCGCGTATAAGCGCGCAAGCGGTCTCGCGGCCCGAGCACCCGTTGCTCCAGCGCGGCGTGCTGGGCACCACGGCTTTGCGGCTCGTGAATGCTCACGGTCAACGCGTGCGGCCCGTACACGCGGCGAAAAGCCTCGTACAATGTTTCCACAGCGTTGCCGAGAAATCCCTCGGTCAGCATCCCTTGTGCTTGCGGAGCCAACGGCTGCCGACGGGCTCGGTCGTAATACGTGGGGTTGACGATGTCGTGGTGGCCGCACCAAGCCCCCGTGAGAATCGTACTATGGCTCGGCCATGTGATGCTGGGAAAGTTCACCACGGAGCCGTAGGCAAACCACGCGCTACGGTCGAGCAACCGCCGAAGATTCCGTACCGCTGGGTCGCGCGTGGCCCAGAGATGCATCAGTTCCGAATGGCTGAGCCCGTCGAAGACGATCAGGTACACACGTTCGGGACGAGCGCTGCCGTTTGCCTGGAGAATTTCTTGCAGCACGCGCCCATCTTGCCGTTCGAGGTACACGTCCGGCTCCGCCCCGCGCGCGGAGGCGCGGCGGCCGCTCCAATCGCGCCCGTCGATCAGCGGAAAGCCCATCAGGTGGCAAATGGTCGGGGCAATGTCCACGTGACGCACGGGCACGCGATACGTCCCGGGCACCACTCCCGGCCCGGCAAACACCAGAGGTGCGCGCGATTGCAAAACGTCCAACGCTCCGTGCTGTCCAAGCTGAACGCCAAACGCGTAGCATTTGGGGCTGACCACCAAGTCGCCGGTGAAGGGGCTATCGAATAACTGGGCAATCCGTTCGAGCGCGAATGGGTAACTCAGTTCCTCCGGCTCGATAAACGCAGCGTTCGCGTCGGCCGTCGGAAAACCCGAGCGGGTCGCCGCGGCGCATTCCTCTTCGATGGAGGCGACCAGGTCCACCTCCGTGCGCGCCACCGGGTTGGCACCGACTTGTTCGACGACGCGAAATGCCTGGGCCCCTCCACGACACAACCGCTGGAACCGCAAGAGACCGCGACGCGACCACACTTCGTAGGTATCGCCGCGGCAAGTCAGCACGAGATCGACATGGTCCCGCACTTCCGGGTCGTCAAGCAGTGCAAGCAATGCTCGCTCTCCGGACTCCTGTTGTTCCGGATCGAGTCCTTGTCCCCCCGCACGCTCCGGGCCCCAAACTTGTTCCGTGGTTGTCGCTTCCGCCATCTCGCATCGCTCCTCACGCTCGTCTAGTCAGCTACGCATAGAAGGGTCACTGGGAATGTGCTAGCCGTGCTCGTTCATATGCCATTGCGCCTTGGCTTCGCCTCCACACTGAGTTGGGTCGCTGCCACCTGGACCGCGGTTTCGTTGCTATTGTCGGGGTGCACGCTGGTGCGCAAGCCGGTGGACCCGTGGCAGTCGTTTCCTTGGGCCGTGGAACTCGGCCACTCGGATGTGCAGCGTGGAGTCGCCATTCCACCAGAGGCAAAGGCACTCAGCCACTTTCTCAAGTCGCAACTGGCCCTTCAGGAAGGCGAGTTGGAAGTGGCGTCGCGCGAACTCGCAGCCGCGGCCACAGCCGACCCGAACTCTCCCTTCTTGCGCCGGCGCCTTGGCCTCTTGTACTTGCGGCTCGGCAAGCTTGCGGAGGCTCGTGAGCAACTCCAGGCAGCGGTGGATCTCGACCCCACCGATACGCATTCGCGCTTGCTCTTGGCAGGCATCGACTCGGCAATCGGCGACGAAGCATCCGCGCAACGGGAATACGAAGCCGTGTTGCAGCTCGAGCCCGCGAACCAAGAGGCACACTTGTTTCTTGGGGCCCTGCACGCGAAGCAAGGAAATTACGACGCCGCCATCGAAGTGCTCGAGCGGCTGACGAAGCTCAATCCGAGCTCCTTTCTCGCCTTCGCGTATCTCGGGCGCGTGTACGCAGCGAAACAAGACTTCGCCGCTGCGGAACGCGCCTTCAAGGAAGCGCTGCGGCTGAGTCCCAACACCGAGAACCTTTTGCTCGACCTTGCCGAGCTGTACCAACTGCAAAACAAGCCGGAGCAAGCCATCGAAATCTATCAGCGCATGCTCCAGGCCGATCCGCACAGCGCCGTGGTGCGGCGGCGCCTTGGTGGCCTTTACGTCGGACAAAATCGACTCGACGAGGCGCTCTCGGAGTTCAAAGAACTGGAAAAAATCGAGACGGATCCGCAGGACACCCGCACCAAGATTGGCCTCATTTACTACGAGAAAGGCGATCTAGAAAAAGCCGCTACCGAGTTTTCGTTGGTGCTTGCCGCCGACCCGCAAAACTACCGTGTGCGTTACTACCTCGGAACCGTGTTCACCGACTTGCGCGATTTCGATCGCGCCGTGGTGGAGTTCGAGCAGATCCCTCGGGACTCGGAGTTTTACGCCGACGCGCAAACGCAAATTGCTGGGATTCGCCAGCGACAAGGGCGCTTGGACGAAGCGATCGCGGCCGTGCAGCGTGCCCTGGAAGCAAAGCAGGACAGCGACGAGCTCCGTACCTTCCTCGCCTCGCTGTACCGGGAGAAGGGCAACCTCCAGCAAGCTATCCAGATCCTGGAGGAACTGGTGCAAAAGCAGCCCGACAACGACCGCTACCACTTTACCCTCGGGGCCCTGTACGACGAGGCCAAGGATAAAGAGGCATGCATCCGGCACATGCGCAAAGCAATCGAGCTCAACCCCAACAATGCCCCCGCACTGAACTACTTGGGCTACACGTTTGCCGAGCAAGGCGTGAACCTCGACGAGGCGGAAGACCTGATCCGACGGGCACTGCGCATCGAGCCGAACGACGGGTACTACGTCGACAGCTTAGGCTGGGTGTACTACCAGCGCGGAGACTACACGAAAGCAATCGAACTCCTCGAGCGCGCGCTGGAGTTGGTCAGCGACGACCCTACCATTACCGAGCATCTGGCCGATGCCTACCTGAAGGTCGGCAGGACCCAAGAAGCGTTGAACCTCTTCCAGCAAGCGTACAAGCGGGCCAAGGACCGCGACCAAATCCGCCGCCTGCAAAGCAAGATCGAAGCACTTGGAGCAAAGCCGGAAACCGCCGAACAACACGGAGAGAAAGGAGCGACACCGTGACCTGGCACCGCTCCCGCGTGGGTGCTGCAACCTTCCTGCTGGGCGCCCTTGCTGTGGGATGCGCTGCGCGGGGACCAGCGCCACGAACGGTCGCGGCTCCGTTGGCGGACCCGAAAGAAGTCGCGGCCGCATTTGCCGAGCGCGGCCGAGCACTTCGGAGCCTGCGGGCACTCGCCAAGGTGCGGTACACCGACCCGCAGGAACGCCACTCCTCGCGCCAGGCCGTGGTGGTGGCGCGTCCGGACCAAATTCGCGTCGAGGTGCTTTCCATGCTTGGCACGGCATTCGTGCTCACCGCACAAGGTGGCCACCTCGTCGCCTACTGGCCGGAAGAGCGTACCCTGTTCGAAGGGCTCGCCTCGGCAGAAAACCTCTGGCGATACACGCGCGTGTGGATGCCGGTGGAAACTCTGATCGACGTTCTCCTGGGAACACCCGCTGCGCAAAGCGCCGAACTCGCGCCCTGCCCTTCGGAAACAACTTCGGCCACCTGCCTCCGCCAAGACACCGCTGGTCGCGGCGCGTTGCTCGTGGCGCTCGATTCCCGCGGGCTTCCCCAGGAAGTGGAAGAGCTGGGAGTTGTGGACGGGGAAGTGCTTTGGCGCGCTCGTTACTTGGAGTACACACACGAAACCGTGCCGCCCGCTGCAAAGTCGATCGTCATCGAAGTGCCCCGATACCGCCGCAGCGTCGCCTTGCAATTGAGCGATGTGGAAGTGAACCCTGCCTTACCGCACGGGGTGTTCCAACTGGTTGCGCCGCCGGACGCGCGTGTCGTGGATCTCGATGCCCAGGAGGTCGACTAGTGCGGCACGTACTGGTGCTTCTCGCAGCAGGATTGCTCGCTGCTGGTTGTACGCGCAGTAGCTCCGACAACCCATCACCAAGGAAAGCCCAACCTCGACTGTTGACCACAGCCACGATCAGCGACCCCAAAACGTTCAATCCCATCCTTTCGGTCGATGCAGCCTCGAGTGCGGCCACTGGGGATGTGTTCGAAGGGCTGGTGCGGACGAACCCCCTGACCACCGAGCAGGAGCCGTTGCTGGCAGAGCGCTGGGAGGTGGACAGCACAGGTACGCAGTGGACGTTCCATCTCCGCCGCAACGTGCGCTGGTTCGACGGCCAACCGTTTACCGCCGCCGACGTGGTGTTCACGTTCCAAGTGGTGTTCGATGATCGCGTCCCGAACAGCTTCAAACATGTCCTGCTGGTCGATGGCCAGCCGATCAAGTTGACCGCAATCGACGACTACACGGTTCGTGTCATCCTCCCCCGGCCGTTTGCGCCACTCATCAATGCCATTGGCATCCCGATCATTCCCAAGCACATTCTCGAGCCGGCGCTGCAAAACGGAACCTTTGCCCAGCAGTGGGCGATCGACACTCCACCGGAAAAGCTCGTCGGCACGGGTCCGTACAAAATGACACGTTTCGTTCCCGCACAGTTCATCCAGTTCGAACGCAACGCAGATTACTGGATGCGCGACGACGACGGGCAGCCGCTGCCGTACTTGCCTGGCCGGGTGCAAATGATCGTGCCGGACCAAGACACCACGTACCTCAAATTCTTGGCTGGCCAGACGGACGTGCACTACCCCCGCCCGGAAGAAATTGCCGAGCTACGGCAAAAGGCAGATTCGCTTCGCATCTCCGTCGACGAAGTGGGCATCGATCCGGGGTCTACGTTCGTCGCCTTCAACCGCAACCCCGCACACTACGTACGCAACGGCAAGCGCGATCCCCGGCTCGACTGGTTTACCGACCGCAACTTCCTGCGCGCGATCGCGCACTCCATCGACAAACAGTCGATGATCGTCAATTGCCTCAACGGCTACGGCAAGCCGGCGGTGGCAGAAATCTCGCCGGCGAACAAACTCTACCACAACCCGAATTTGAAGGATTACGAGTACGACCTCGACCGCGCTCGGCAGTTGCTGGAAGAGGGGGGATACAAAGACCGCGATGGCGACGGTTGGCGCGAAGACTCGCGCGGCAACGTGCTGGAGTTCTCCCTCACCACCAACGCCGGGAACCAAGTGCGCGAAAAGATGTGCTCGATTCTCAAGGAGGATTGGACAAAGCTCGGCATCAAGGTGAACTACCGTCCGCTGGATTTCCAAACGCTCGTGGAAAAGCTCAGCATGAACTACGACTGGGACGCTGTTCTGATCGGTTTCACGGGAACGATCGAGCCGAACAACAGTGCCAATTTCCTGCGCTCGAGCGGGAACCTGCACTTCTGGCACCCCAATCAACCCGAGCCAGCGACGCCCTGGGAGGCAGAAATCGACCAGCTTCTGGATCAAGGGTCGCGCGAACTCGATCCGCAAAAGCGCCGGCAGTATTACTGGCGCATTCAAGAAATCTTGCACGAAGAGCTGCCGATCATCATGACGGTGCGTGACTTGCGCTTTGTCGCTTACCGCAACTCCTTGCAAAACTTTCGGCCCACCGTTTGGGGCCTTTACCGGCCAGAGTTGATCCGGTTCGCGGAGTAATTTGCGGCACCGCACGCGCCGCACTCTGCGCGCGCGACAGGCAAGCAGCACCGAGGTGGAGGAAACATGGCAGGCTACGTACTGCGGCGTTTACTGCAAATGATTCCGCTGCTCCTTGGCATCACGTTTCTTTCGTTCCTCGTGATGAGCTTGGCCCCGGGAAACTTCTTCACCCAGTTGCGCATGAACCCGGCAATTTCGCCGGAACTCATCCGCCAACTCGAAGAGCAGTTCGGCTACGGCGACCCGCTCCTCGTCCAGTACGCCAAGTGGCTGTGGCGGGTCCTGCACTTCGACCTCGGGATGTCGGTGGCGTACCGGGTAAACGTGACGGATCTAATCGGCATGCGGGTCGGCAATACCGTTATCTTGGCGGTGACCAGCATGCTCGTGTCCTGGGGGCTCGCGATTCCGATGGGAATCTTGGTGGCCCTGCGGCCACACTCCTGGCTCGATCGTAGCCTGTCGTTCGCCGCGTTCTTTTGGATGTCGCTTCCGAGCTTTTTCTTTGCCTTTCTGCTCATGTACCTCGCCTTGCAAACGGGATGGTTTCCCGTCGGCGGCACCATCTCGGTGGACTACGATCAACTCGACTGGTGGGGCAAAATCGTCGACCGCGCCCGCCACTTGGTGTTGCCGGCTCTCGTCCTGGGAACCGGAGGACTTGCCAGTCTCATGCGGCTGATGCGCGCCAACATTTTGGAAATCAAACAAGCGGATTTCGTGCGCACCGCGCGCGCCAAAGGCTTGCCGGAGTCGCGCGTGGTTGGACGCCACATTCTTCGCAACGCGTTGAACCCGTTTGTCACCTTGGCGGGCGCCGAGCTTGGCGAACTATTGGGCGGCGCGGCCTTGGTGGAAGCGGTCATGAACCTGCAAGGCATGGGAACGCTGATTCTCGAGGCCGTGCAAAAACTCGACACTTACGTCGTCATGGGTTCCATCCTCATTGGTTCGCTGCTGTTGTTGATCGGCAACCTGCTGGCGGATTTGCTGCTCACCGTGGTCGACCCGCGCATCGACTTCACGCGCTTGCAGCGAGAAGGCTGAACCTCACGGAGCGTGTTCGGGACGATCCATGGCGAAGACACGGACAGCATCGCGGAACGCGCGCTGGGGCCAAAAGCGACCGGGGATCCTCGTCTACACGAGCGCCACCGTACTGCTCGTGTTTTACACCATGGCGATTTTTGCCCCCTGGGTGGCGCCGTACGATTACACCGAGCAACTGCGTACCTTCCCGCACTGCCCCCCGTCGAGCCTGCACGTGAACCCCCCGTGGCGATGGAACGAATCGATTTTTTACACGCATCCGCAACGGCTCGCAGATCCGATCGATCGGAGATACGAGGAAGACCTGAGTGAGCGCGTACCGATCGTTCTGTTTTCTTACGGCAAGCTCTTTACCACTCCACCAGGGCAGCCTCGGTTTTTTCTTCTGGGCACTGACAGCCTCGGGCGCGACTTGTTTTCCAGGATCGTGCACGGAGGTCGCGTCAGCTTGTTCATCGGCGTGATCGGTGTCGCCGTAAGTTTCACGATCGGACTGTTCGTCGGCAGCGTTGCCGGTTACACCGGGGGCTGGGTCGACAACGTGCTCATGCGCCTCGTCGAGGTCGTGATGTCGTTGCCTTCGTTTTACTTGCTGCTCGCACTGGCGGCGGTCATTCCCCCGAACATCGATCCAGCAACCACCTTCGTGCTCATCGTCGTGCTGATGAGTTTTGTGCGCTGGGCTGGATTTGCGCGCATCGTTCGCGGCATGGTCGCGTCGCTCCGAGAACGAGAATACGTGCTGGCAGCGCGCGCCTTAGGCGCGACGCGCGGCCGCATCCTCGTTCGCCACATCATTCCGGGGACGTTTGGCTACACGATCACCGCGGCAACGCTCAGCATTCCGGGATTCATTCTCGGAGAAAGCGCCTTGTCGCTTTTGGGTCTTGGCATTCAAGAGCCCGGCGCAAGCTGGGGGAACTTGCTTGCCACAGCGCGCAACGTGCAAGTGCTGGCCCGCTACCCTTGGGTGCTCACCCCCGGAGTGTTCATTTTCGCTACGGTCATGGCGTTCAACTTCCTCGGCGACTATTTGCGCGACCGCTTCGACCCGCGCGCCGTGGGATGAGATCGATCCCTCCTCCTGCACCGGATGGCGCTTGCGATGGCCGCACGGGGTCCCGGCACGACAATGGGCGGAGCGCACCTGCTCATCCTCGGCGCGTTCTCGTTCAGTGTTGTCGGTATCGCCGTGGTGCTTCCCGGAGCGCTCCTGCCGGTGTTTTTTGCGCGCCTGGGCCTATCGCTCAGCGATGCGGGAATGTTCCTTGCCGCCCAACCCTTGGGCCACCTTGTCGCTGTACTCGCTGCCCCGCGCGTGTTTCCGCTTGTTTCCGCTCACCGGCAGATTGCCGGCGCGTGTTTGGTCCTAGCATGTGCACTGGTCGGACTTGGTATCAGCGGCTCGTGGACCGGCGCGCTGGCCACCATGGCCGCCACAGGTCTCGGCATTGGCGTTTTGGAGGTCGGCACCAACACCGTGCTGCTCCGCGAGTCGCCGACACCGAACCGGACGCTCAATTTGACCCACCTGTTTTTCGGTGTCGCTAGCATCGTCACTCCCCTGCTGGCGACATGGGCCACGAACCGTGGGGTTCCCTGGCCGTGGCTTTGGGCCACCGCTGCGTTGTGTGCAGCGGTGACCGGCACCGCCTGGCTGCTTGCAGCATCACACCCCTCCAAAGCCGAGTCGGGAGTCCCGCGAGCGACGGTTCCGGCGCGACCCAGGTTGTCGGTGGTCATACTTGCCGTCGCGATGGGAATGTACGTCGGAGCCGAAATTGGATTCGGGAGCTGGTACACGAAGTATCTGACCACGACGCTTGGCACCTCGCTGCCCGCAGCCGGCAGCGGGCTGGCATTGTATTGGGCCGGTTTGACGACTGGCCGTCTCGCCCTCGGTGTGCTCGCGCCCGGCCGCAGTAGCGCCCGGTTCATCGGCGGCCTCTCGGTGGCGGCTGGTTGCATGGCAAGCGTTTGCCTGCTGGCTCCGAGCCCCGCGTGGTTTTGGGTCGCAGGTGCGGGATTCGGGGTCGCTCTTGCCGGGATTTTTCCCGGGATTCTCGCGCTGGCGGGACACTGGTACCCGGACGCACTGGCCCGAAGCACAGGGCTCTTGTTGGCAGGCGCCGGCGCGGGGCAAGTTGTATTCCCGTGGGTAGCGGCGATTGCTGCGGAGTTCGTCGGACTCGCACCGGCCATGTGGGTCTATCCCGCCCTGTGCTTTGGCGTTGCGTTGACGGTCCGACTCGCCGCCACCCTGCAAGCAAACGGCCGGTAGGCGCGGGTTCGGAAACGCGCGCGGTTCGAACGATCCTGCAGCCTACCCCGGGGCAATGTAGGGGCGACCCGGTGGGTC
>CAZHQG010000031.1:0-34456 GCA_964534275.1 uncultured Binatia bacterium (SeqCode)
CGGCGGCGATGCTGGGCGCGGCGCGGCGGTTGGAGCCGCTACCGGCGCGACTGGCGGTTTCCTGGCGTCGATCCTCCACCCCTTCGAGTCCCGAGGCACGGACCCCGTGTTCGCCAATTTCGTCGAGCGCTGTTTGCGCGACAAAGGCTACGAGCCCATTGGTTGGCGCTAAGTCGAACACATGCAGAAGCCCGAGCGACGGGTCTTGATTGTCGGCGGTGTGGCGGGTGGGGCGTCTTGTGCTGCCCGGCTCCGACGGCTCGATGAACGCTGCGAAATTGTGGTGTTCGACCGCGGTCCGTACGTCTCCTTCGCGAACTGCGGCCTGCCGTACTACGTAGGCAACGTGATCCGCGACGAGCGCAACCTTTTGGTCGCCTCCCGCGAGCTGTTCCAGCAACGCTTCAACATCGACGTCCAGACCGACACCGAAGTTCTGGAAATCGATCGCGAGCGCCAGACGATCCGGGTTCGCAACCTGCAAAGCGGCCAAGAGCGCGAGGAACGGTACGATGCGTTGGTCTTGGCCCCGGGCGCTGCGCCCATTCGGCCTCCTCGCCCGGGAGTGGATTTGCCTGGTGTGTTTTCGGTGCGCAGTATTCCCGACTCGCGCGCCATTCGCTCTTGGATCGCGGAGAAGGCGCCACGCACCGCGGTGGTGGTGGGCGGAGGGTTGATCGGACTCGAGATGGTGGAAAATCTCGTGCAGCGAGGGCTCAAGGTCCGCGTCGTGGAAAAGCTCGGGCAAATTCTGCCACCGCTCGACCCGGAAATGGCCACGTGGGTGCAAACGCATTTGGAGGAACACGGGGTCAGCATCCATTTGAACGATGGCCTCGACCGGATCGAACCGGATGGAGCGAGCGGCTTGGTAGTCGTGACCGAACGCGGCCAGCGGTATGCAGCAGGATTGGTGATCCTAGCCCTCGGGGTGCGGCCGGAAACCGAGCTGGCAAGAAGGGCCGGACTGGCCATCGGCCCGCGCGGCGGCATCGTGGTGGACGAGCAAATGCGCACCTCGGACCCAAAGATTTGGGCAGTAGGCGATGCGATCGAAGTGTACGACGTCGTCACGGGCCAAGAAACGATTTTGCCTCTTGCCGGTCCGGCAAACCGCCAAGGTCGGGTAGCGGCAGAGTCCATTGCCGGGCGGCCAACGCGTTTTCGCGGAGTCCAAGCGACGGCCATCGTGGGTGTGTTCGGCCTGACGGTGGCCTGCACTGGCGCGTGCGAGAAGGGGCTGCGCCGCTCCGGGATCCAAGGCTTCCGCGCGGTATACCTGCACCCTGGCCACCACGCGGGTTACTACCCGGGGGCCCGCCCGATTCACTTGAAGCTCCTCTTCTCGGTTCCCGACGGGAAGATTTTGGGAGCCCAAGCGGTGGGCCACGAGGGGGTGGACAAGCGCATCGACGTCATCGCGACCGCGATTCAGTTTGGCGGCACGGTGTACGACCTTGCCGAGGCGGAACTGTGTTACGCACCGCAGTTCGGAGCGGCAAAGGATCCGGTCAACGTGGCCGGGATGATTGCGTCCAACGTTTTACGTGGGGACGTGGAGCTTGCCGATTGGCATCATCTCGGGCAGCCGGGAATTTTCTTGCTCGACGTGCGCGATCCGGAAGAGTTTCAAGCCGGACACATCCCCGGCGCCACGTGCATTCCGCTCTCGCAGTTGCGTGGACGCCGAGAACAGTTGCCACGCGACCGCACGATTTTCGTGTACTGCGGCGTGGGCCAACGCGCCTATTTTGCCGCGCGCTTTCTCCAGCAGCACGGATTCCGCGTCGCCAATTTGTCCGGGGGCTACTCGACGTACTTGGCCTTGCGCCAAGCCGGCTTGGTTTCCGTTTAGGGCACGAGCAGCTTTGCGGCGCATCGCGCCGCGCCTAGGAGCACCAGTTCTTCGAACAACACCACCCGCACGGGGATGGCCTCGAGCAAGGGACGCATCCGTCCTTTGTTGCGAAATCCTTCCAGGAATGCCCCTTCTCGCAGCGTCTCGAGGTTCTTCACCGCCACACTTCCGGCCACGTACACGCCTCCCGTTGCCATCAGCTTGAGGGCAAGGTTGCCAGCCTCGGATCCGTACAGGCGACAGAAAAGCCGCAACGCAGCTCGGCACAGGGGATCGCCGCGCTCGGCCTGCTCAGCAATCCACGCAGGCAGATCGCCCGGGTCTTCCGCACTGGCGAGGCGATCGTGCAGCACGTTGGTTTTGCCCTCGCCTTCGGCAAGGAACTCGAAAATGCGCGCCAAGCCTGGTCCCGACACCACCCGCTCCCAGCTCACGTGGTCGAAACGCTTCCGCAGCCAACGGAGCAGTTGTTCTTCCAACTCGTCGGTTGGCGAAAAGCTCGCGTGGCCGCCCTCGGTGGCAAACGGTTGGTGCGCACAACCGTCCCAGTACAACCCAGCTTCGCCCAGCCCTGTGCCAGCGGCGATGATCGCGCGGTTGCCCTCTATGGGCAATCCCGACGGCTGCAGTTCCACGTAGTCCTTGGGCTCCAACTCCGCCAACGCATGGGCTGCAGCTTCGAGGTCGTTGAGCACGCGCACAGAAGCGATTTTCAGCGCGGTTCGAAGCTCTTCGGCATCCACGCTCCAGTTTACGTTTACCTGCACGCTCCGCCCGCCAAAAACAGGACCAGCAACGGCCACGGCAAGAGCCCGAGGCCGCACCGCGGCCGCCTTACACATTTCGCCCAGATATGCAGTGAGCGAGGCAATGTCCGCCGTGGGCTGCTGGCGCAGCAGCAACGGTTGGCGGATTCGTTCCGTGTCCACGAGGGCCGTTCGGGTCCGCGTGCCGCCGACGTCCACCGCCAAAACGATCGCCACCCGACACCTCCGAGTCACGCCGCGAGAACGCGGCTCAGAAATTCGCGGGCCACCGCTTGCACCTGCCGCAAGTGTTCCCGCCCACGAAAGCTCTCCGCGTACAGCTTGTATACGTCCTCCGTGCCCGAAGGCCGCGCGGCAAACCACGCCTCCGTGGCGACCACCTTGATGCCGCCAATCGGAGCGCCGTTGCCAGGAGCCTTGTCGAGCACCGCGGTAACGGGCACACCGGCAAGATCGCTGATGCGCACGTCCGCTGCGGATAAGCGCGCCAGGGCGGCTTTTTGCTCCCTCGAAGCCGGCGCATCGATGCGTTCATAGGCCGGATCGCCAAACTGGCTCGTGATCTTCGCGTACACTTGGCCGGGGTCGGCGCCAAGCACCGCATGAATTTCGGCAGCGAGCAGGCCGAGAGCGATGCCGTCCTTGTCGGTCGTCCACACCGACCCGTCGCGGCACAGGAGCGAGGCTCCCGCGCTTTCTTCTCCGGCAAACACGAGTTCGCCCGCGACCAAACCGTTCACGAACCACTTGAAGCCCACGGGAACCTCGAACAACTTGCGCCTGCGCGCCGCCACCACACGGTCGAGCAATTGAGTGGTCACCACCGTCTTGCCCACCTGCCCTTCCCGTGGCCACTGCTCGCGGCGCTCGAGCAAGTACCACACGGCCACCGTGAGGTAGTGGTTGGGATTCAGCAACCCGGAAGCCCGCGTGACAATACCGTGGCGATCCGCATCGGTGTCGTTGCCAAACGCCACATCGAAACGTTGGCGTAGGTCGACGAGGGCACGCATCGCGAACGGCGAGGAACAATCCATGCGGATACGACCGTCCCAATCCGCAGGCATGAAGCGAAAGGTCGGATCGATCGTTTGGTTTACGACTTCGAGGTCGAGTCGATACTCTTCGGCGATGCGCGGCCAGTAAGCCACCGCGGCGCCGCCGAGCGGATCGACGCCAATTTTGAGGCCGGACCGTGACACGACAGCCAAGTCCACAACTTCGTGGAGGGTGCGCACGTATCCACCGACGTAGTCGAAGCGATGCAGGCAATTCGCATTGCGAGCGCGCTCCCACGGGAGCCGCCGTACATCCCGCAAGCGCGACCCGAGCAGTTCGTTGGCTCGCTGTTCGATCCATCGCGTGGCGCTGGTATCCGCTGGTCCGCCGTGGGGCTCGTTGTACTTGAAGCCGCCGTCTTCCGGCGGGTTGTGCGACGGCGTGATCACGATTCCATCGGCGAGCCGTTCCTTGCGACCACGATTGAAGCGCAAGATGGCGTGCGAAATCACCGGCGTTGGAGTGTACCCATCGTCGCGGTCCACCATGACCGCCACGTCGTTCGCCGTGAGCACTTCGAGGGCAGTGACAAAGGCGGGATACGACAGTGCGTGAGGATCGCGCCCGAGGAACAAAGGACCCGTGATCCCTTTGCTCTTGCGGTAGTCGCAAATGGCTTGACTGATGGCCGCGATGTGTGCCTCGTTGAAGCTCCGTCGCAGCGCACTCCCACGGTGACCCGAGGTGCCGAAGGCCACGCGCTCTCCGGGAACGGAGGGATCCGGCTCCTCGCTGTAGTACGCTGTCACGAGCCGACTCACGTCCACCAACAACTCGCTCGGAACCAGCTTGCCCGGTTCCGCCTTTGGTTCGCTCACCGTTTGTCCTCCTCTTCCTCCACTAAGCCGCAGCACGCGCTAAGCCGCAAGTACCGCGCTGCTCGAAGCACTCGCGCTCCGCCCGCCAAGCCCTCTGGTCGCCAACGAAACGCTGGCCCGAGGTTGCCATTCTTGCTAGCACGCCCCCGAGGGAATCGGCGATGAAACAACTTGTATTGCTCCGCCACGGGGAAAGCATCTGGAACAAGGAAAATCGGTTCACGGGTTGGACCGACGTCGGGCTGAGCGAACGCGGCATCGAAGAAGCCGTGGCAGCAGGGCGCACGTTACGAGAGCAAGGGTTTGCCTTCGACGTGGCGTTTACCTCGGTGCTCAAGCGGGCGATCAAAACCCTGTGGATCGTGTTGGAAGAAATGGACCTCATGTGGATCCCCATCCATAACAGTTGGCGGCTCAACGAGCGCCACTACGGGGCGTTGCAGGGGCTCAACAAAGCCGAGACAGCAGCCAAGCACGGCCTCGAGCAAACCCAACTGTGGCGAAGAAGCTACGACGTGCCGCCGCCCCCGTTGCCGCCCGACGACCCGCGACACCCGCGGTACGACCCGCGCTACCGCTCGTTGCGTCCGGAAGAGTTACCGGCAACCGAATCTCTGAAGGATACGGTGCAGCGCTTTTTGCCTTACTGGCACGAGCGCATTGCCCCGGCGTTGCATGCCGGCCAGCGGGTGATCATCGCAGCGCACGGCAACAGTTTACGAGCGCTGGTGAAGTACCTCGACCGGATCTCCGACACCGAGATCGTGGGGCTCAACATCCCCACAGGGATTCCGCTGGTTTACGAACTCGACGACGATCTCCAGCCCCTGCGGCACTACTACCTTGGGGATCCGGAGGCCATCGCCCAGGCAACCGCTGCGGTTGCGGGGCAGCTTACGCAAAAGGCCTAGTTACTTGCCATCTTTCGCAGCGAGCAACGCGAGGAAATCGACGCATCGCGCCGCATAGCCCGCTTCGTTGTCGTACCAACTGACGACTTTGAAGAAGCGGTCGTTGAGCTCGATGCCTGCTTTCGCGTCGAAGATGCTGCTGTGGCGATCGCCGATGAAGTCGCTCGACACGACCTCGTCCTCCGTGTACGCGAGGATTCCCCGTAGCGGACCTTCTGCGGCTGCTTTCACAGCGGCGTTGATGGCTGCCAGGCTCGTTGGCCGGCTGCTGCGGAACGTGAGGTCGACCACCGACACGTCGGCCGTGGGCACGCGAAACGCCATACCGGTGAGCTTGCCCTTCAGTTCCGGGATGCAAAGCGTGACTGCCTTCGCCGCGCCGGTGCTGGCTGGAATGATGTTTTGGTAGGCGTTGCGTCCGCCGCGCCAGTCTTTCTTGCTGGGACCATCTTGCGTTGGTTGCGTGGCGGTCACGGCGTGCACCGTGGTCATGAGTCCCTCTTCGATGCCGCAGTGCTCGTGGATCACCTTGGCGAGAGGCGCCAAGCAGTTCGTGGTGCAACTTGCGTTGCTGATCACTCGGTGTTTGGCGGGGTCGTACCGGTCGGCATTCACGCCCAGGCAAAAGGTCGGTACTTGCTCTGGGGCGCTTTTCGTAGGTGCCGAAATGATCACGCGCGAAGCGCCGGCCGCCAAGTGCTTGGCGGCCGATTCGTAATCGGTAAACAGCCCTGTCGACTCGAGCACGTAATCGACACCAAGGTCTTTCCACGGAAGCTGAGCCGGATCCTTGACCGACAGCGCTCGGGTGAGCTTGCCGTTGACCGTGAACCCATCTTCGGTCACCCGGATCTCGGCGGGCTGGCCGTTCAAGCGGAAGCGACCGTGCGTCGTATCGTACTGCAGCAAGTACGCCAAATTGTCCGCAGGCACAAGGTCGTTCACTGCGACAATGTCGAAGCCTCGCTCCGCGGCGATGCGGTACACGAGCCGCCCGATGCGTCCGAACCCATTGATTGCCACCCGAAATGCCATTCAGGATCGCCTCCTCAGCAAACTTGCACCGTGGTGCAGCGGCCACGATAGAAAGGCGCCCGATTTCGTGCAACCCAACACGCTGCTGGCTTGAAGGACTGGCCGTTTTCCGCTTCTAAGGTGGCCGCACTGCGCGCCCGTAGCTCAGTTGGACTAGAGCGGCTGGCTTCGAACCAGTAGGTCGGGAGTTCGAATCTCTCCGGGCGCGCTTTTTGTTTTCCCTGCGGTGGCGCCACGTGTCTGGTTCCGAATGCCGGCCATGCGCAGGCGCGTCTCGCCTGCCTCACGATTCTATTGCGGCGGATCCGGCAGAGGGGCCAGGATCGGCGCCAAAACGGCAGCATTCTCCTCTGTGCCCCGCGCATCGCCGAAACCTCATCCCGTTCGAGCAAACTCGCACCCGCGTCGCCGACACGGATTGGGGGTAGGTCTCGTGCCTGCCGAGAATGCCGGGGCGACCACAAGGGTTGCCTTTACGGACGCACGGTGGTGCACGCATGCAGGGTCGGACCATGCTCCAGTGAACCGTAGTCCGCAGAAGCGCGTGGAAGCTGCGCCGCTACCCGGCGTGGACGGATCTTACGGGAAATCCAGCCTGAATGGGCAAACGACGGTGCGACCGTGGTGCCGCAATGGTGGCAGCGGCTAGCGCGCCACTTTCCACACAGTGCCCGCTCGGGTGTCTTCGAGAACAATTCCCTTTTGGCGCAGTTCTTCGCGAATGCGATCTGCCGTGGCAAAGTCGCGCGCTTTTCGCGCCGCAGCTCGCTCTGCGATCTTTGCGGCAACGAACTCCGGGCTCAGGTTCTGTTGTCGCAGGTGGCGTTCTCGCTCTGCCGCCAGCACGGCGACAGGGTCGCCGCTCCCGATGCCCAGCACCGTTGCCAGCTCGCGCACCGTCGCCCGGAGCGGTGCGGCTTCTGCGGTGCGCTTCTCGTCCAGCGAGCGATTCAAATCGCGAATGGCGTCGAACACGACTGCGAGCGCTCGCGCCGTGTTGAAGTCATCGTCCATCGCCGCGCGAAACTCTTCCATGCGGGCCGGGTCTGGCGCTGCGGACACCTGCCCCAAGGTTTCGTCGGCCCGAGCAAGGGTTTCGTACACACGGCCCACGGCTCGGCCTGCCTCGTCGAGTCGCTCGGGAGCGAATTCCAGCGGGCTCCGGTAGTGGGTGCCCAGCACGAACAGCCGTACGGCTTCGCCGCCTGCACGTGCGACCGCTTCCGCGATCGTCATGAAATTCCCGAGGGACTTGGACATCTTTTCGCTTCCAATCGTGACCAAGCCGTTGTGCAACCAGTAGCGGGCAAACTCGCAGCCGTGGGCGCCTTCGGACTGAGCAATTTCGTTTTCGTGGTGTGGGAAGATCAGGTCCGCCCCGCCGCCATGAATGTCGAACGGCTGGCCCAGATATTTGGTGCTCATCGCGGAACACTCGATGTGCCACCCTGGCCGACCCCACCCCCACGGGCTCTCCCACTTCGGTTCTCCGGGCTTGCTTGCCTTCCACAAGGCGAAATCCATCGGGTGGCGCTTGCGCTCGCCCACCTCGACCCGCGCGCCGGCTTGCATCTCCTCCAATCGGCGCTTGGAAAGCTTGCCGTAGCCGGGGAACTTCTCCACGCAAAAATACACGTCGCCATCCGACACGTAGGCCAAGCCGCGCTCGATCAACTTTTGGATCAAGGCGATCATCTCGGGGATATGCTCCGTGGCCCGCGGCTCCACGGTCGGACGCAAGCACCCCAACTGCCGCACGTCTTCTTGGAACTCTTCGAGGTTGCGCGCCACGAGTTCGCTGGTGGAAATTCCGGCGGCCTGTGCGCGCGCGATGATTTTGTCGTCGACGTCGGTGAAGTTGCGCACGAACGTCACCGCGTACCCGCTCCACTGCAGGTATCGGTAAATCACGTCGAACGTGACCAAGGCGCGGGCGTGTCCGATGTGGGAGCGGTCGTACACCGTCACGCCGCACACGTACATGCCGACTTTGCCTGGCGTGATGGGCACGAAAGACTCGATTTGCCCAGTGAGGGTGTTGTGGACGCGAAGGCTCACGAGCGCACCTAAGTCGCTGTCAGGAGGCTTTTGCTGCGATGCAACTGGCCCGGCGCCCTCACTCTTCTTCCTCGCGCAAGCGCGCCAGCACGCTCAAATCTTCGAGCGTCGTCGTGTCGCCGACGGTTTCCTTGCCCGCCGCAATGTCTCGCAGCAATCGGCGCATGATCTTGCCTGAACGGGTTTTCGGGAGCGCGTCGGTAAAGCGGATTTCTTCAGGTCGGGCAAAGGCGCCAATTTCCTTGGCGACGTGGTCGCGCAATTCGAGCTTGAGTTCTTCCGTAGGTTTGTGCCCAGCTTCTAGGGTGACGAACGCCACGATGGCTTGACCTTTAATTTCGTCCGGCCTTCCCACCACGGCCGCCTCGGCGACTGCGGGGTGGCTCACCAGAGCACTTTCCACCTCCATGGTACCGAGACGATGACCGGCAACGTTCACGACATCGTCGATGCGGCCCATGATCCAAAAATATCCGTCTTCGTCTCGCCGTGCCCCGTCGCCGGTAAAGTACGAGCCCGGGATTTGGCTCCAGTACTGCTGGACGTAGCGGTCCGGGTCGCCGTAAATCGTGCGCATCATTCCCGGCCAGGGCTTACGGATGACCAAGTAGCCGCCGCGGTTTGGCTCCACCGGCGTGCCGTCGCGACTCACCACTTCCGCGAACACTCCCGGAAACGGCAGGGTCGCAGACCCAGGTTTTGTCGGCGTCACGCCCGGAAGAGGCGTGATCAAAATACCGCCCGTTTCCGTTTGCCACCACGTGTCCACGATCGGGCAACGCCGCTTGCCGATTTCTTCGTGGTACCAAATCCAAGCTTCGGGATTGATCGGTTCTCCTACGGTGCCGAGCAACCGCAGGCTGCTCAAACGATGGCGTCGCGGCCACTCGCGCCCCCACTTCATGAAGCTTCGGATCGCAGTAGGGGCGGTGTACAGAATGGTGACGCCGTACTTGTCGACGATCTCCCAAAACCGGTCGGGTTCCGGATAGTTTGGTGCGCCCTCGTACATGAGGGTGGTCGCCCCGTTAGCCAGGATTCCGTACACCACGTAGCTGTGGCCGGTGACCCAACCCACATCTGCCGTGCACCAATACGTATCGTCGTCTTTCAAGTCGAACACCCACTTGGCGGTGATGTAGGTATGGACCATGTATCCGCCGGTGGTGTGCACCACGCCCTTGGGTTTCCCCGTGGTGCCGCTCGTGTACAAGATGAACAGCGGGTGTTCGGCGTCCAGCGGCTCCGCTGGGCACTCGTCGCTGACCTTTTCTGCAAGCTCGTGCCACCAACGGTCGCGCCCGCCTTTCATGGCCACCGTTTCTCCGGTGCGCCGCAACACGATGACATGTTCCACAGAAGGCGCGTCGCGCAAGGCTTCATCGGCGTTTGCTTTTAGAGGCACGATCGCTCCGCGACGGTAGCCACCATCGGCAGTCACCAGCACCTTGGCCTCAGCGTCGGCCAAGCGGCTGCGCAACGCGTCGGCGCTGAATCCGCCAAACACCACGCTGTGCACCGCGCCGATCCGTGCGCACGCCAACATGGCAATGGCCGCTTCGGGCACCATGGGCAAATAAATTCCAACGCGGTCGCCGCGGCCGACACCCAGCAAGCGGAGCATGTTGGCAAAACGGCACACTTCGCGGTGCAAGTCGTGATAGGTCAGCACCCGCGTTTCCCCGGGTTCGCCTTCCCAAATGATCGCAGCTTTGTTTCGCCGCCAAGTCTTCAAGTGGCGGTCGATGCAGTTGTGCGCGAGGTTTGTCTTCGCGCCCACGAACCACTTTGCAAACGGCGGCTTCCACTCCAGAACTTTTTCCCAGCGGGCGAACCAATCGAGCTCGTTGGCGACGTCGGACCAAAACCCTTCCAAGTCTTGCTGGGCCTGGCGAAGCCGCGCCTCGTATTCCGCGCGGCTCAAGTTCGCCTGCACACTGAATTCTGCGGGTGGGTGAAAAATCCGCTGCTCGCGCAAAACCGACTCGATATCCACTTCGTTTGCCATCGCATACTCCCTTTGGCTTCTGCGCCTCCTTTGGCCGCCTGCTCCACAAGGGTGCGGCACCGCAGGAACCCCAGTTGATGCCGTAGCGGCAGCAACAGGTCAAGGCGTGCCCACGTGCGGCGGGCCTAGCGCATCCACAGCGAAGCCCAACTGGGCACCCAGCTCCCGCAAGTCCTCGCGACGAACGCCTCCCGCAGCAGCTTCGCGCTGCCACAACCGAAAGAAAACATTTTGCGCTTTCCGCATCTCCACTGGGATGGCGAGACGCCGCCCCGCAAGCAGCACAGCTCGCGCCCGTTGCAGGCACTCCTCGCCGCGGCCTCCGGCGATGCATTCCACCGCTTCGGCCAAAGCACGGCCAAGCACCTGTGCCGCCGTTTCCTGGTCGAGCTCGACGCCCCAGCGCGCGGCATCGTCGGCAATCGCCGCGACCTCGTCGAACTCGGCCTCTCCGGCCGCGAACTCACGAATCCGCTGCTCCCACTGGCGTTGCACGACGAACCTCATCGCGATGCGCAACTCCTCGGGAATTTCCAGTCGGTGGTACACCAGGAACTCGATGAGCCTGCGATGATCGGCAACGATCCGTTCGTACAGCCGGCTAGCGCGGACGAGCAGCTCGCCGGTGACCTGCCCGAGGATCCGCCGCCGTTCTGCCGCAAACACATCGGCCAACGTGAAGCGTCCGTTCGCAAAGCTGGCCTCCAGCTCCCGCAGCACATCTGCCAGTGTTTGCGTGCGGAACGTTTGCAGAACGCGTTCGCGCCACCGCTGACCGCGCAGCGGCGACTCGTGATCGACGACGCACAGGAAATCGTGGCCCCCGAGGTGCACCGCTGCATAATCGAACGCCTCGCGTTCCTCGGTTGGCTCTTCCCGCACTTCCACGTTGCCGGCTACGAAGGAGGGCGTTCCCCCCGTGTCGAACACCCGATCGCGCGACCGCAACTGGTACACGTAGCTCTGGAGCACCGCCGGCGGCGGATCGAACAGGGCATTCATCGCGTAATGGGCAACGACCCGACGGCGATCGCTGATGCGTGGCCGCACCAGCCGGTCGAACACGGCCACTCCATCGGGGTAGTCGGCCAGGTTGCTGCGCATGGGCCGCAAGCGTTCCAAAAATCCGCCGAGCGGCGAGGGTCCGAACTCCGCCGCCAACTGTGCCGCACGTGCCGCGTAGGTCAGAATTTGCGTGGTTTCCAAGCCAGTGGGATCATCGAAAAACCACCCGCAGCTCGTGAACATCAGCATGGCGTGGCGCTGCATCTCGAGAAGCTTCCACACACTCGAGCGCTGCTCGGGAGTGAGGGCAGCACGTGCGTACTGATGAAGGAACTCCTCTCTCGCTTCTTGCGTTCGCTTCAGCAACACCGTCACGTACGCGTTCCGTGCCTCCCATGGATCCCGGAGCCACGGTGCCGCGTGGTGCTCGAACAGCGCATCCAGCCGCTCCTTGAGCCAGTCGAGCGCTTCGCGCAACGGTGCGCGCCAGTCGTGCTGCCAACCTGCGTGTCCGGCGTTGCACGGGCAACCCGACCGCCACCGTTCCACTCCGTGGGCACAGCTCCAGGACGTGTAATCGCGGATGTGCACGCGATCCTTCACCGTTACCTGCTGGAGGTACGCAGCGTAGTTGGTCAGGCGCACCCGCCCTTCCTTCTCGATGGTGTCCAATGCAGCGGCCAACGCCATCTCGCCAAAGCGATGGTGGTGGCCGTACGTCTCGCCATCCGCGGCCACGTGCAACAGCGTGTGTTCTTGGAACCCTAGGGCGCGGGCAGTGATTTTCTCGGCCAACGCGCGTCCATCGGCCAGCCAACCTTCGAAGGCAATGCCGCGCGACACTGCGCCATCGTAAAAAAACACGACGATCGATTTTCCTTCGCCCAGTTCGCACAAATACGGCCGCGAGGGGTCGATTCCCTCACCGTGGACGTCTTGCCACGGCCCTCCTGCATACGACACACGGCGCGCCTGATGCGGAGCGAGAATCGTAAACCGAATGCCGTGGTCGGCCAGCACGCGGAGAGAAGTTTCATCCACAGCGGTTTCCGGAAGCCACATGCCCTCGGGAGCGCGACCAAAGCGGTGAACGAAGTCGGCGATTCCCCACCGCACCTGGGTGACTCGATCCCGAGGGTCCGCCAGCGGCAGGATTACGTGGCCGTACACCTGGGCGATGGCGTTCCCGCGACCGTAACGCATCGCTCCCGCTCGGTCCGAATCGACGATCGCGGCGTACAATTCCGGGTGAGCCCTCTCCAGCCACGCGAGCAAGGTCGGACCAAAATTAAAGCTGATGGCGCTGTAATTGTTGCGCAGCGACACGATGCGTCCTTGCGCATCCAGCACGCGCGCAGCGGAATTCGGCTCGTAGCATTCCGCAGTCACCCGCTCGTTCCAATCGTGGTAGGGAGCCGCGGAATCCTGCGCTTCGACCACTTGAAGCCACGGATGTTCCCGTGGCGGCTGATAAAAGTGCCCGTGGATGCAAACAAACCGCTCGCCCTTGCTCATGGAGATCCTTTCGCCGCCGCCGCACTGTAGCAGAGGACACGACAAGGTCGCGCCCAGAATTGCTTCGGAAGGCCGCGGCTCCGGTCGTTCCGGCGCACCCTTGCTTGCCGCCGCCCCCGGTCACTATGGGGCCCAGCAAGCACGATGGACACTGGGCGAACAACCCCCAAAAAGCGCTCTCGCTGGAAGCTTGTTGGCTCGCGCCTCGCGCTTCTACTGGTAGGGGTTGTCGCCGGTCTTCTCGCCACCGAAGTGCTGCTCCAACTTGGTGCGACGTACGTCGGGACCACCACCGGCAAGGCTCCGGTTGCGTTTCGCACGCAGCGACTGCGCGTTCTCGCCTTGGGCGACTCCAATACCTACGGCTTCTTCGTGGGCTCGGCCGCGGCGTATCCTCGCAAGTTCGAAGCCCTATGGAACGAGCGACAACCGCGGAAGCAATCGGTGGAGGTGCTGAACCTAGGCTTTCCCGGTACGAACTCGTCGCAAGTTCTCCGCGAGTTCGACCGGATGCTGTTCGCCTTTTGCCCGGATGTGGTCACGCTCATGATCGGTGCAAACGATGCCTGGACGATGCCGGTCGGTGACCAGGAGCAGGCTTCGGCGTTCGACCTCCGCGAATTTCTTTGGCGAAACTCCCGTGTGTTCCGGTTGTTCTACATGCTTCTTCGCGCCTACGAGAACGCAAGCCTCGAGGTACAAATGGATCCTCAATGGCAGGTTTTCTCCGGCAAAGGGTCTGCGCGCTTTGGCGGCTTCACGTTTGCCCTCGGCCATCAAGCCACCGGCGGGCCGCCGGTACCGGATTGGGCAGAGCGATTGGAGCGAAACCTGAGAGAGGTCACCAGAAAGGCGCGCGAAGCTGGAGTTGCTCTCGTCCTTCTCACCTACCCCTCGAGCCAGCACCTGTATGGCTACGCGAATGTCGTTCTCCGCAAAGTTGCCAGCGAGACGGGCACAACCCTGATCGACGTGGCAGCACAGTTTCCGCCGGAGTGTGCCGCAGGCCCGTGTGCCGAGCTGCTCCCAGACCAACACCCGTCGGAGCAGGGTCACGAACGAGTTGCGCGCATCCTTGTCGGCGAGCTCGAAAAGCTGCTTCCGTAGACAGGATCGCCGCAACTGCCTTCCGTTTGCTCCGGGGACCAATTCCACACGCGAGCAGCGAAGGGTCGCGGCTCGGCCTAACCTCGGTAGTAGAAAGCCGACGGCCAGGCGCACATCGGACAGCGAGCTGAAGGCGGCTCGAATAGCGAACGAGCGTGTGGCGTCACCGCCGCGCGGTCGAGCAGCGGAGCCCGGCAAAATTCGGTTGACCATGCATGTGCTCCCAAGTAGTGTGGCGGGCATGCAGGGATTGGGTATTGGGAGGTTTTGGTTCCTGCTGGTGTTCGGGTTGGTGCTTCCGGGGTGGAGCCGGGCGGATATTTACGTGTATCGCGACGCGCGCGGGGTCTTGCATTTTTCCAACGCCCCGGCAGAGCCGCGCTACCGCTTTTACCGCTCGGAAAAGGAAACCTGGCGGGCGGTGCGCTGGACCAGTTGGGGGCGACGATATGCCGATCCCAGCCGCTACAAAGCATACGAGCCGATCGTGCGTGACGTCGCGGAGCGCCATCAAGTCGACGTTGCGCTCGTGAAAGCGGTCATCCGGGCAGAGTCGGACTTTGTGCCTGACGCGGTTTCCCCCAAAGGTGCACTGGGGCTCATGCAGCTCATGCCATCGACTGCGCGACGGCACGGTGTGTTCCGTGTCTTCGATCCCCATCAAAACATTGAAGGTGGCGTGCGTCATCTTCGGTATTTGCTGGATCGCTTCAACGGCAACTTGCGCTTAGCTCTGGCGGCGTACAACGCTGGCGAGGCTGCGGTCGACCGTCACGGCGGGATCCCGCCCTACCCCGAAACGATCGATTACGTCGCGCGGGTGTTGATGTTCCGCGACCGCTACCTTCGGGACCAATACGCACAGCGCAACTGACCCCAGGCTCGGGACCTTGTGGAAGGATCTTGCGAACTGGCCCAACTTCTTCACCCTGCTGCGCATTCTGTTGATCCCTGTGGTCATCGTGTTTCTTACCGACCCAGGGCCGCGATCGGCCGTGGCAGCCGCGGCGACCTTTTTCCTCGCCTCGCTTTCCGATTTCCTCGACGGTTATCTGGCGCGTCGGTACGGCCTCACGACCACCCTCGGGAAGGTGCTCGACCCGCTTGCTGACAAGCTCATCGTCGCTGCGGTGCTGGTCATGCTGGTTGCCATGGATCGCCAGCCGCACCTACCCGCCTGGGCCGCTGCGGTGATGATTTCCCGGGAGATTGCCGTGACCGGGCTCCGCGCGCTCGCGCTCGCTCACGGGATCGTCGTGGAGGCGGAGACGCTCGGCAAGTACAAAATGGTCTTGCAGATGTTCGCTCTCCACGGGCTGCTGCTCCACTACCCGTTCTTCGGCATCGACTTCTTTGCGGTGGGCATGTACTTCTTTTGGCTCGCGTTGGCGGTCGGTGTCTGGTCCGGGCTCGAGTACTTTCGCCACGTGCTACCGATGGTTTGGTGGAGTGGCGCACCGCCCAAACCCGCGGCCTGACCGCCGCCACCGAGCCCCGTCGAGGCCACGCCGCCTTGCGAGGCAACGGCGAGGATGTTACTCACGCGCGCGCTTCGCAGAGTTCACGCGCCCTTAGCTCAGCTGGATAGAGCACAAGACTACGAATCTTGGGGTCGGCCGTTCGAATCGGCCAGGGCGCGCTTCTAACCCACGGAAAAACCGAGGCCCACCAAAGGACAGTCGCGTGATTTAGCGACGCTTTCTCGGTTCGTGCTACCGAAAAGCTACCGTGCCGCCAAGTCGCCGCCCGCGGTGTGGCAAGTCGGTGGCGGGACTGGTGAGGCGACGAGCGCACAAGAGCGGGGTCGGAACCTGCCCGTACCGGTTAGTCGTTCCGAAGAGACGGTACGGGCGCGGCAGTGTCGCGCCCGTACATGCCCGCGTTTGAAGCCACGTGCGTCGCACCCGCAGCCTGCTTCGGTACAAGGCCCGCTCCTAACCACGGAGGCACGCTTTCCCGCGGCGGGCACAAGCCCTGCCGCTACCGATTGCTCATTCCGAAGAGTTGGTAGGAGCACGGCAGCGCCGCGCCCGTACAAGGCACGCAGACGGGCGTGGCGCGCACGAATCTGCATCCCGCCGACACCCTGCGCCGCGACACGCACTCTACCAACAGCACCAGGGGCGGTTCGCGAACCGCCCCTACGGCATGTGTTCGTAATCGTTGGGTTGCCGGACCGGTACGCGCGGCGTACCCGCATCGATGCGTTTGGTGCTGATGCATTTGAAGAATCGGATCGCGGTAGGCATGGATCCGGAAAACGGTCTGCGGGATTCTTCGGTTTTGGCACGGGCACGGCGGAGCCCGTGCCCGCGGATCAGCGGAAACGCGCGTGGTGCAGACGATCCTGCACCCTACCGGCGGGCAATGTAGGGGCGACCCGGTGGGTTGCCCGTCGAGTGCGGCGCACGTACGGTCGCCGCGTTGGGGCACATGCGGCTGGTGTGCACGACGGTGGCAGGGCGATCTACCGCGATGGAATCGCCGCTGCCAGGCACGGGGCGGGATGACAGACGACGTGAACCCTCGGAGGTCGCACGACGACAGAATCGACCCTCACCCGGCGCTACGCGCCGGCCTCTCCCTGCCAGGGAGAGGCGTTTCTTTGTTGCCCCGTTGGAAACAGCCGGCAGCTTTCAGTCCGCTCACTCAACCGGGCGAACCCCTCTCCAACGAACATCGCAGCGAGCCCGGCGTACACGTTGTAGGGGCGGTTTGCGAATCCCCCGCTGCGTCCGGAATCACGACGACCGCGTGAACACGGCTGCGTTCAACGTGGTGGTGTAGATACCGGTACACCGTCACGTCGCCACTCCTGGAACGGGGCCGGACCTCACGTCCCCCGGTAGGTGTCTCGTTGCAGGGGCGCCTCGCGCTCCATGCAGCGGCGCGGCCCTCAGCCGCTCAGCACCCGTTCAACGCCCGGTTCACCGCCTGGATGATCTCGTCGATGGTGATTTCGCCATCTCCACTTGTATCGCCAACCGAGCATTCCGAGACAGGCTTACCACCAAGGGCGATGTTCACCATGGTGACGAGTTCGTCGATGGTCACTTGCCCGTCGCCGCCGCAGTCGCCGGGGCACGTGGGCCTAGGCGTAGCTGCAACGGTCTCCGTGGGAGTGCGGGAGGGACTTAGAAAAGTCGGCGTTGGCGTCCGTGTTGGTCCAAAAGGGGTCACGGGCGCGCCGGCTTCGTAAGCGCCGACGTCGCAACTAGCTCCCCACCGTCGCGATGCGCCGCGCTGGTCGGATGTGACTGCCCCGCCTTCCAGGTCGTTGCAGTCCGGAGCGCTATCGATGGCCACGCTGCCCGAAAGCAGCGCGTGGGTCTCCGTTGGCCCTCCGTTATCGGCAAGCGGTCCCAGCCGAAGGGCATGCGGCGCAGCCACGGTAAACCCAGGGCAACTCTCGTCGGTCGAGTAGTTGCGGCCGCGGGGCAAAAAGACGCCGAAGCAGTTGCTCGCGGCACCCGAGCCGACAACAACCGAATTCTTGACCCTGGTGGAGCCTGTTTCGTCGAAGATGGCACTCCCGCGAGCACCCGCGGTGTTCGCGTAAAATGTGCTGAACACGATGTTGGCGATATCGGTCAGCGATTGGCCGAAAAACCCTCCGCCGTCTTCGGTGGCAGCGTTTTCGGAAAACGTGGCGTTCACAAGCCGCAGCTCTCCCGTACTGAAGACTCCCGCGCCACGGCGGCTCGTATTGCGGGCGATGGTTAAGGCGCGAATGTCCGCGGTGCCTGCGAGGTAGAGACCTCCACCTTCTAGTCCGGCCTGGTTGTCCCATAGCCGAACACCTAGGGCTTGCATGGTGCCCCAGTCGAAGCGGATGGCCCCGCCGGAGGACGCCGAGTTGCCGATGAAGGTGGAGTTCTGGGTGGTCAACATGCCGCCGAGGGAGTAGATGGCCCCGCCGCCCATCGCCGAGTTCCCACTGAAGGTGGTGTTCGCAATGGTCAGGGTGGCCCCATCGGAGTAAATGGCCCCGCCGACGTCCGCGCGCCCGCGCTCCAAGCGAATATTGCGCAGCGTCAAGTTGCCGCTGTAGCCGACCGACAGAATCCGTACCCTATCGTTCCCACTCACCGTCACCTGCCCGCTTCCGTTGATTTCTAAGGTTCCGGCCGTGGTTGCGTCGGGTACCTCCGGCAGCGTGGCAAGCAATACAATCGTTCCACTCACCGCGAACAGGATCGTATCGTTCGCCCGCGACGCGTTCGCCTCGGTAATTGCAGCGCGTAACGTGCACAATCCTAGTAAGTCCCCGCATACCCCATCTCCTGGTGCCGCATCGATCCGGTCTGCAAGGCTATTGACCACGAACGTTGCCGCCTTGGCCGTCCCCGGTGGGAACACAGCGCAAGCGAACGCCAACGCCGCCATGACGCATCGCAGCACGATCCTCGGTGAGCGCAGCGCGCCCCAGAAGAAGGAACTCCAACTACAACGCATCCTTCCAGTCACCATTTGGAACTGTCTCACCGTGCGCCCTCCCATGCTAGAAGGACTCCCATTCCATCCGTGGTGGCAGGTCGAAAGGGCTGCGTTCTCTGACGCTATACCCGTAGGGGGGCTGCCCCCCTTCGTCCCCATCGCACCCGAAGCTGAAACCCGCGGTAGTGTTTCGCCGGATGACGTAGGCACACCCGTTTCTGCCGCCGCCGTCAAGTTCGAGAGTCTTCCGTCGATGGCATCGTCGCTTCCTGCCTGGCCGTGCGCCTCGCGCCGAACCGGCACGTCACTATGCACGACCATTTCATAGCGTCAAGCGGAACGTTTCTGCCCACGCGAGCCCAAAACGTGACATCGAGACTTCTTTGTAGACGCCACGGCGCAGGTGATCGTGGCGGCTTTGGTCATGCAAGAAGCCAACGACTAGCAGCAAGTGAAGCCGATGGTGGAGAAGGTGCAGGCCAGCGGCGAACGGCTTCCGGAGAAGGTCTCGGCGGATGCGGGCTACTGCAACACCAAGCAGCTGACCGAGGTGAGGCGAAGCGGCGTGGATCTCTATGTGTCGCTGGACCAGCAGAAGCACGGCAGCGGGCTGAAGAGAAGCGCTGTAGCGACCACTCCTCAGGCGGGTGGCGGGATGGTCGGGCAGATGCTGGAGAAGTTGAAGACGGCGGCCGGGCAGGCCGTGTACCAGTGGCGCAAGGCGACTGTGGAGCCGGTGTCTGGACAGATCGAAGAGGGCGGGTTTCGCCGCTTTGCGTTTCGCGGGTTGGCGAAGGTCAGTGCGGAGTGGGCGCTGATTTGCTTGAACCACAACGTGCTCAAGCTGTGGCGGGCTAAGCTCCACCTGTTCACGGGCCAATGCGATACATCCGAGCCCTTCGCGTCTCATCGCACTCCTGACCTGAGTTACTGCCAGCGACTGCTGCCGCGCACGGAGCCCTCCGTCAGGCAGCGCTCGTCTCCTTTGCCCAACTTGGCTCCTTACTCTACCCTCTTGCGCCGTTACTCTGACACGCTGCTAGCTAATTCCTCTATCGAAACGGGCAGTTGAGGGATGCCATGATCAAACAGCTCGTTAGGCTGGCTTTGCTCTGGAAGGCGTTGAAGGAAGCCTCCGATGGCCGGATCCGGACCATCGCCGCCGAGCGACTCAGCCGCTTTCGCACTCTGCGAAACGACCCAGGTGTACTCGCTAGCCTGAAAGAGCGCCTCCGAGCCGAGGAGGACTTTCAGGTCCAGGTGGCCCTCGTCAGGGCCATCCTCAAGCTGGGAGGCCTGGAGGCGGCCGACCGGGAGCTACTCGATCTCCTGGCCGAAAAGTGGCGCCGGTATTTCGAGGAGGAGGGCGTTGTACCGGAAGAGACGGAGGACTGGCCAGAGGAGGAGCAATGGCGAGCCCTCGTCGCCCTCTACCTGTGGCATTACGAGGCCACGCGGCCCCTCGTCCGGAGGCTGCGCCGGGAGCAGGCGCAGCGGGAGAACCCCACCCCGGTCCCCCTCAACCGGATCCGACCGGGGACGAAAGTCCTGTACCGGGAGAGGGCCGTCCTGCCCGTCTTCGACCGGAGCCTCTTTGAGGAGAATCGCCCCCGACTGGAAGAAACCCGCCGGCAAATCCAGGCTGGGGAACTCCACCCTCATCGGCGCTCGCCCGCCGGGTTCGTCCAGGTGCGCGCAGACGACGACGAGTGGCTCGACCTCAATAACCTGAGCCGTCGGATCTTTTTGGGCGTAGTCCGGACGGTGCGCCAGGGCCGGGTCTTCGTGGGCGATCCCCGGTGGTCCGAGGGGCTCGACCCGGCAGATCTTCTGGAGGTGCTGCCCGATGAATGGTGACGAGTTAGTCCGCGACGTGTTCCGGGAAGGCGTCCCGGGGTGGGAGCAACTGGAGCCTCAGATCCGGCAGTGGCTGGACGCGGGATTGGATCTGGAGGCCATCCGGGAAAGGATCTTCGACCACATCATGCTTTACGAAGAAGACGACGAGCTTGAAGGGGTCGCGAATGAGGCGCTGAACAAGGCCTTCGAGGTGGTGACTGGCCTTATCGAGAACCTGCCCGTTACCGAGGAGAACCTGGAGCGACTCTTGGGTTATATCGGCGGCTACCATGACCTCGAGGCGTACGACCGGCTGCTTTCCGACTTCCTGCCGCTGATCACGGAGGAGCAGATCAGGGACCTTCTGGGCAAAGCCAAGCGGATCTTCGTCCCGGAAGTGACCCGGAAGCGGGAAGAGAATGTCCGAGATCGGCTCCGTTGAGCCTCGAGCAGTGGGGCACGGCACCGGCGTGCCCGCGGATCAGCGGAAACGCGCGTGCTTCAGACGATCCTGCACCCTACCGGCAGGCAATGTAGGGGCGACCCGGTGGGTCGCCCGTGGGGTGCGGCGCATGTACGGTCGCCGCGTTGCGGCACATGCGGCTGGTGTGCACGACGGTGGCAGGGCGATCTACCGCGATGGAATCGCCGCTGCCAGGCACGGGGCGGGATGACAGACGACGTGGACCCTCGGAGGTCGCACGACGACAGGATCGACCCTCACCCGGCGCTGCGCGCCGGCCTCTCCCTGCCAGGGAGAGGCGTCTCTTTGTTGCTCCGTTGCGAACAGGCCGCAGTTTCTGTCCGCTCACTCAACCGAGCAAACCGCTCTCCGCCCCTTCGGGGGCGGAGCGGGTGAGGTGGGGGGCGCAACCATCGCACTGCGATGCACCGTGTCGCCCCTACACGCCGTGCGTAGAGCCCCGTGTGTTGTAGCAAGGCACGTCGTGGGCGCCCGGTTGCACGGGTAAGTAGGGGCGGTTCGCGAAGCGCCGCTACAACGAACCCTCGTTTCCGGTTCCCGCGTCTGCGGTGTCGCGCGACCGGAGCAGGGTCCACGACGGGTCCGGGGCACGGCGGCGGCGTGCTCCTGCCAACACAACGAGGGGCCCGTACAACGCGTGCGGTGTGCCCCTACCAATCCGATGAGGGGCCGGTACAACCCGAGCGTGCAGCCCGCACGCGGTCAGATCTTCCTGTCGCGGCCGGCCCAGTATGGGTCGCGCAATTTGCGCTTGTACAGCTTCCCGTTTGGATCGCGCGGCATCTGGTCGATGAAATCGATCGAACGCGGGCACTTGTACGAGGCCAAACGCTCGCGGCAAAACGCCAGCAGTTCTTCGGCTAGTTCGGGGCCAGGCTGCACGTCCGGCGCAGGCTCGATGACTGCCTTGACCTCTTCACCCCAGTCTTCATGGGGAATCCCGAACACCGCCGCGTCGGCTACTTTCGGGTGCGTCAGCAGAACCGACTCGATCTCGGCAGGGTAAATATTTGCTCCGCCGGATATGATCATGTCGATTTTGCGGTCGCAGAGGAACAGGTAACCCTCTTCGTTCAAGTAGCCGACGTCGCCAACAGTGAAGAATCCCTCGCGACGATTGGCTTCGGTCTTGGCCTTGTCCTTGTGGTACTCGAAATCCGCTTGTCCGAGTTTCATGTACACGGTGCCCGGTACACCCGGTGGGCAGTCGCGTCCTTCATCATCCAAGATGCGAATTTCCGCTCCGGGCCAAGCTCGCCCCACGGTGCCTGGATACTTAAGCCACTCTTCCGGCGTTACGATCGTTCCTCCGCCTTCGCTCGCAGCGTAGTACTCGTAAATCACAGGCCCCCACCACTCGAGCATGCGCCGCTTGACTTCCACCGGACAGGGAGCTGCGGCGTGAATGACGTGCCGCCACGACGACACGTCGTACCGACGCTTTACGTCTTCAGGCAAAGCCAACAAGCGATGAAACTGCGTGGGCACCATGTGGGTGGTCGTCGTGCGGTAACGCTGCGCGATGTCGAGACACGCCTCGGGAGTCCACTTGTCCATCAACACCACGGCATGCCCGAAGTGCAGCGATGCACCCGCAAACAGCAACACGGCGGTGTGATACAGCGGCGACCCGGTCAGATGCACATTGTCGTTTTCTGGCTGGATGCCAAACATGGCGAGGAACCACGCGTACATCGAAAACACGGTGTCGGGATCGTACGGGGACAAGGGGCGCCGAACTCCCTTCGGTCGACCGGTCGTGCCGCTGGTGTAATTCATGACCTGCCCGGCAGTACGATCCGGGGGCATGGTCGCAGGCTGCCCACGCTCTAGGTCGTCCAGAGGACGAAAGCCTGGAATGGATCCTAAAGCGAAGCACTGTTCCGGTCGGAGTCCCGCCTCGCGAGCCGCGCCGCTGCACGCCGGAGCAAAGCGCTCGGCACCGACGAAGATTTTTGCCTCGGAGTCTTGGAGAATGTAGGCAATCTCCCCCGCCGTGAGGTGGGTGTTGATCGGCACCAAATACCAACCCGCTTGCCCTGCAGCCAGATACAGCGCGATCATCTCCGCACTGTTTGGCAACACCACGGCAAGGCAGTCTCCCGTTTGCATGCCTTCGCTCCGCAGCCCGTGGACCAAGCGATTGGCCCGAGCGAGCAATTCTCCCCGGCTCCATTGCCGCCCGCTCGGATCCACTAAGGCGAGGCGTTCCGGATCTCGTTGCGCGAAACTCCAAAAGCCGTACTCGGACATCTCCGCTTTCCTCCCTGAAGTCCAACTTCCTTCCGACCAACTTTTCGTGCCGGGTTATGCTCGAGGTAACCCTAGAATTCGCTGAGCGATCAAATTGCGTTGAATCTCCGAGGTTCCGCCCATGATCGTCTCGCTCCGGGCGTAGAGGTATTCGTGGGTCATCCGCTGCCAAACATCCTCCCACCCCGGCGAGGATCCCAGCGCAAGCGGTCCCAGCAGTGTGAGCGCGGTTTCCTGCAAGCGCTGGTCGGTTTCGCTGCCCAACACTTTCTCGATGGAACTCTCGGGCCCGGGCTGACCCGTTTTTTTTAGCCTCGTGATGCTGCGGTAACCCGTGAGCCGGAGCAGCTCGACCTCGATGTAGGCCTGCGCTAGCCGCTGACGAACCAGGGGCTCGTTCACGAGCCCCCTCGATCGAGCCACCCGCAGCGCGTGATCGAAGCTCCGGCGGATTTTTCGCTGAAAGGTAAATGTCCACACGGGGCCACGTTCGTGCACCAAGATACCCATGGCGATTTCCCATCCCTGGCCGGGCCGTCCGACTAACGCGCTGGCCGGCACATGAACCTCTTCGAAAAACACCTCGCAAAACTCCGCTTCGCCGGTCATTTGCACCAGCGGTCGCACCCGCACGCCAGGGGAGTGCATGTCCACCAACAAAAGACTCAACCCGCGGTGCCGTGGCCTGTCGGGTTCCGTCCGGCAAAGCAGAAAACACCAGTCGGCAATGTCGGCGTGGCTCGTCCACACCTTTTGCCCCGTTACGACAAACTCGTCGCCGTGCCGCTCCGCGCGGGTACGCAGTGAGGCGAGATCGGAACCTGCTCCCGGTTCGGAAAACCCCTGGCACCACAACTCCTCACCAGAAAGCAGCGGCACAATGAAGCGTCGCTGCTGCTCCTCGGTGCCATGACGGAGGATCGCCGTTCCGATCAGATCTACAGCGCCGCTGCTCGCAATGGGTCGCGGAGCACCGATGCGGTCGAGCTCTTCTTCGAACAACCAACGCTCGACCACGGTGGCACCACGGCCCCCAAGTTCACGCGGCCAACTGATGGCAGCCCAACCACCCTCGTACAGAAGCCGTTGCCAATCGCGGGCGATTTTTACCCAAAGAGGATCGTCGGCACGGGTCCACATGTGGTCCTTCCGCCACTCGGCCGGCAAGTGGGTGCGCAGCCACTCGCGAGCTTCCGCAGCGAAGGCAAGTTCTTTCGGTGAGAAGGAAAAATCCATCGCCCCGTTTGTTCTCCAACGAACGTTTGTTTGTCAATACACTGCGGCGCCAAGAAGCAGAGTCCGCGAACGTCGTCTTCCCACGACCGATGAGGTTGTCTGGCAGCACAAGGCGCAGTTGTTTCTGTCCCGCGGATCGATCCGCCCCGGCAAAGTGAGCCCTCCGACGGTACGGCGTGCGAGGCGTGAACAATCGACCCAGAAAACAGGGCCCCTGAAAAAAAGCCCCCGCTTCATTCGGCGAAGCGGGGGCTCACCTGGAGGGAACGCCAGACCGGGTACTCGGTCAAACGGACTCTGTCGCGGTGGCTCGAAGCATCCAAGCGTACTTTTCGTGCTTTTCCATCAAGCCGGTGAGAAAGTCGGCGGTGCCGACATCGTTGTGCTGGTCTTGTACGACCGGGATGTCTTGGCGCAACTGGCGAACGATGGCCTCGTGGTCGGACGCAAGATTGCGAACCATCTGTAACGCCGGAGGAACGACACCGGGCTCCTCGCGCAGCCTGGCGGCTTTCCGGAACTCTTCGAGGGTACCAGGGGCCACGCCGCCAAGCGTGCGGATGCGTTCCGCGACCTCGTCGACCATGTCGCTCAATGCCTCGTACTGTTCCTCGAAGAGCTTGTGCAGGTCGTGAAACTGCGGACCGATCACGTTCCAGTGGTAGTTCCGGGCCTTTGTGTACAAGACAAACTCATCCGCCAACAACGCTTGCAAGACCCGACACACTCCTTCGCGTTGTGCTTCGGTCAATCCAATGTTCACTTGCATAGTTCACACCTCCTTCGGTGCACGCGAATGTAACCGCACGCTTTGCGAAGGCAATTTGTTTCTTTAGATTGCGCTCATTGCCTTTCCCTATGGACCTCACGGCCATCACCTTTACCGAACTACGCTACCTTGTAGCGCTGGCGGACACCGGCCACTTCGGCAAAGCAGCCGCAAAGTGCTTTGTCACCCAGCCGACGCTGAGCGCGCAACTGAAGAAGCTAGAAGAAAACCTCGGGGTGCAGTTGGTCGAGCGGACGCCGCGCGGTGCTCAACTCACGCCCGTAGGTCAGCAAGTGGTTGCCCATGCACGGGTCATCCTGGAGCACGTGCAGGCGATCGGCGACGCGGCGCTGGGGCACAGCGACCCGCTGGCCGGCGAGCTGCACCTGGGAGTGATCCCCACGCTTGGCCCGTATTTTCTACCGAAGGTGCTCGTACCTTTGCAGCACGCGTTTCCTCGCCTGCGCTTGTTCGTCGAAGAGCAAATCACGGCAGTGCTGTTGGAGCATTTGTTGAACCACCAGTTAGATGCTGCCCTGCTCGCCTTGCCGGTGGATGCTAGCGGCGTGGAAGCGCTGCCGCTTTTCGACGAGCCCTTCTGGGTGCTCGTCCCGCGGAATCATCCGCTGACCAAAAAGGCGCGCATTCGGGAGGCCGACCTGGAGGGGCAAAACGTGCTGCTTCTCACCGAGGGGCACTGCTTGCGCGAGCAAGCACTCTCTTTGTGTATGAAGCACAATGCTCAAGTGGCGGGCGATTTCCGCGCAACCAGCTTGGAAACCCTGCGCCATCTCGTTGCCGCCGGCTACGGCTGCACGTTGATTCCCGAGCTGGCGGTGTCATCGCTCGGCGACGGGAAAACCGTCGTTCGGCCCCTGGTAGGAGCGGAAGCCCGACGACGGATCGGACTCGTTTGGCGCAAGAGCTATCCGCGACCGGAGTCGATCGCGGCACTCGGGAATTTCTTTCGCACGGAGATGGCCCGCGCTGGTCTAAGCATCCCACGTCAGGGACAGGACAGCGAGTCGGACCGTCCCGACGCACAGGGCGCGCTCGGCGTAAAGCGCCATTCGCGTTAGCACCGTCGGGCCACAATCGTGGCTATCCCGAGCGCGCATCGCGCACCAGTTCCTCGTAACGAGCGAGGACCCGCTGCACGTACTGGAGGACGTGCGCTCCTCGCGCGTAGCCAGCGGGGATGTCGCGGTAAAATGCTTCCAGCTCGAGTAAGGGCAACACGCGCTCCACATGGCCGTACCAGCGGCGACCATCGAAGCCCAACTTGCGCGCCAATGCCTGCGCGTCGCGCACGTGCGCTGGACCCATGTTATACGCAGCCAGAACGAAGGGTAGCCGCTCCCCCGGCAACACATCGCGAAACAGTTCGTTCAAATAGCGCAAGTACCGAACCCCAGTGCGGATGTTGCTCTCTGGATCCGCAAACTCTGCCTCCCCGACCTGCGCAGCGGCAATGGGTCGGACCTGCATGAGCCCCACAGCGCCTCGCTCGCTCACGGCTTCGGGATCGAACTGCGACTCTTCGGCAATCACGGCTGCAACGAGTTCCCAGTCGAGCCCGGCATCGCGCGCATACGAAACGATCCACAAATCGTAAGGCGACAAGCCGAGGTCTTGAGCCCGGGCCGAGCGCTCGCGACTCCAAAGCTCCGCTAACGAAGGCAGCTCCACTTCGGTGCCATCGACGCTGATCTGCCAGCCCTCGAGCTGGATGAGCCAGCGGCGCGTAGCAGAAGGATCCGGTGACGGTCCGTTCGCGGTTGACTGTGCAGCCTGGCTCACTTCTGACACAACCGGTTGTGGTATCGGACCTCTTATGGCGAACAAACCAAGCAGAGTCGCACCGGCGAGGACCCCGCCGGCAAAGGGTACCCAAACGCGTTTCCACACCGCCAAGCGCACGGACACCAAGATGCCGACTTTCTCCACTCCGCACAAGCTCCCCATCCGCGCTAGCCCAAGTGTTTCGTTTTCGCTAACTCGGCCGGCCGTGCAGTCGTTTCCTGCATGGCGGTGGGAGATCCCGGAGTTTTTCAACATCGGAGTGGCCTGCACCGACTCGCACGCGTCTGGACCGCGAGCGGATGTTCCGGCTGTGATTGTCGACGACGACCGCACGGGCGTGGCCTCGCTCACGTTCGCCGAGTTGGCGGAGCAGACAAGCAAGTTTGCCCAGCTCTTGAGGGAACTTGGTGTGAGCCGAGGAGAGCGTGTGCTCATCCGTTTGCCGAACTGCATCGAATACTCGGTGGTATTCCTGGGCAGCCTCAAGCGTGGCGCCATCCCCGTGCCCACCTCCATTCTTCTCACTGCCGACGAGGTTGCGTTCCTCCTGCGAGACTCAGGTGCGGCAGTCGTGGTGAGCGACCTCGAATCGTGGCCACTTCTACAAGAAGCAATCCAACCGGGAGTGGACGTCCGTCATGTTCTGTTCCGAGGCGCGCGCACGCCTGCGCGAAGTGCGAGTCCCGTCACGTTCGAGGCGCTCAGCCCAGCCCTCGCAAGCATCGTCCACACGGAGCCTGCTGAGCAAACCCGAAGCGAGGACCCCGCCTATCTCGTGTACACGTCCGGGACCACAGGGTATCCGAAGGGCGTCCTGCACGCCCACCGTGTGTTGATCGGGAAGCAGCCTTCCTCTGAGTACTGGTTTCACTTCCTTCCCGAAGGGGAACGCGTTCTCCATTCGGGCAAGTACAATTGGACGTATGTTCTTGGCACCGGCCTGATGGACCCACTGTTCCGCGGGCATACGACCATCGTTCACGAAGGCAGCCAGGATGGCCCGGTGTGGCCCGCTTTGATCGCGAAGCACCGGGCAACCACGTTTATCGGAGTGCCGACACTGTACCGCCATATTCTCGAACGGACCTCGGCTAGGCGTGAAGACGTGCCCTCCTTGCGCCACTGCATGTCGGCAGGCGAGCAGCTTTCATCCGAACTTTTGCAACGCTGGCACGAGCGGTTCGGCTTGTACATTTACGAAGGGCTCGGGATGACAGAGTGCTCGTACTACATCTGCCAAACGGTCAGCCGCCCGATTCGCCCTGGATCTGCTGGGTTCATTCAGCCCGGACACGACGTGCGCATACTCGATCCGGAAACGTTGCGGGAATGCGGCCCCAACGAGGAAGGAATGCTGTGCATCCCGCGATCGGACCCTGCGTTGATGCTCGGGTACTGGAACCGCCCGGAAGAAACGGAGCAGTGTTTTCGCGATGGTTGGTTTCTCACCGGAGACTACGCCCGCAAGGACGAGGACGGGTACATTTGGTTTCTCGGTCGTCGGGACGATTTGATCAAGAGCTTCGGGTACCGAGTATCGCCCTTCGAGGTGGATCGGGTGTTACGCGAACATCCGGACGTTCTTGATGCGGCCACCGTCGCCGAAGAACGCGACCGGAACAAGCGCTTGGTCGTCTCTTACGTCATCTTGCGCCACGGCTGTTCGACGACAGCCCGAGACATCCTGGAGTACGCACACCGGCACCTCGCTAGTTACAAAGCGCCTAAAGTCGTTTACGTCACCACCGACTTCCCTCGCACGCGAAATGGCAAGACCTTGAGGCGCGCCCTTCACCCGAATCTTGCCACCGCCCGTGCCAGTACGCTGGCGGAATCTCGGTAGCTCTGGCAACCACGCGGGCTCGCGTCGAGCCACCAGCGCGTATTTTTAACAGCCAGAGGCGAGGCATCGGGGGGCAGCTCATCAGCCGTCGAGCCTGATCCGGTGGATGGGTGCACCAGGAGACGTCCGAAACTCTGCCTAGGCTGGACTGGCTTTCCGTTCGTGCTCAAATGGCGTCGATGGAGCAGTTTGGTCTCGCCGTTTCTGGCCTCCTCGTTGTATCCGCGTTGTTCACCGCCCTTTGGGTTGCGAGCACCATTTATCGGAAAGCGAGTATCGTCGATGTCTTTTGGAGCCTGGCATTCTTGGTGCTCGCGTTGTGGTTCCTGTGGCAAACTCCTGAGCGGACGCTGCGGTCGGTCCTCATCGTCGCCTTGGTGGCTATCTGGGCCGTTCGGTTGGCAGGGTACTTGGCATGGCGAACCGCTGGAGCTCCCGAGGACCACCGCTACGCAAAAATGCGCGAGGCATGGGGCTCGCGTTTCTGGTGGGTAAGCTTATTCACGGTCTTCTGGCTGCAAGCCTTTTTGGCCTGGATCATTTCCCTTCCCCTCTGGTGGGCAATCACGCACTCCGCCGAGTCGCAGCCGCTTTTGGACGCGCTTGCGTTCGTTCTTTGGGCGGCGGGTTTTACCATCAAGACGACTGCCGATGCGCAACTTGCGCGGTTCAAGAGCGACCAGCGCAACGCAGGTCAGGTGTTGCAAACGGGACTTTGGCGGTACTCCCGGCATCCGAACTATTTTGGCGAGGCGGTCCTCTGGTGGGGATTCTACGGCTTTGCCGTAAGTTCTGGGGGGTGGGCAATCCTCAGCCCCTTGCTGATGACGTTCCTGTTGCTGAAGGTATCGGGCATCCCCCTGATCGAGCCCGCTCTCGTGGAGCTGCGCTCCGCCTATGCAGGGTACATCCGCCGTACTCCAGCGTTCTTCCCCTGGTTCCCGAAACGGGAAGGCCCCGGGCACTAAGGGGCTGCGTTTTGTACCGTCGCGACGCCATTGGAACCAATTTGTTGTTGCAAGCGTGATGGTGGCGCAGCGGCGTGTACGTCGTCGCGATCGCAGCGTTGGGCTCCTTGATCGATACCGCGCTCATTCACTGTCAGGTATACACGCCGGCCGATTATGGCGGGTTTTCTGCCCGCCGTGCATCACGTTGCTGTGGGCGAACTTCGCCACGACGCTGCGCGCAAGTTTGCAGTGGCTTTTGGCGCGGCCGGTCTTCGCAGCCTTGCTTGGCAGCGTTACCGGACCGCTCAGCTACGGCGCGGCGGCTCGCCTCGGCGCCGCGGTGATTCACGAACCCGCCAGTTTCAGTACGCAGTGCTCGCCATCGTATGGGCGGGCACGATCGCGTTCCTCGCGGCCGTAAGTCGTTGGTCCGTCGCTACCCTGGCCCGTCGCAGCGTAGCCGCTGGCGCGCTGCTACTTCCCGCCGTTCTTCCTGCCACAGCGGTACAAAAGGTGGAGGTCGCTGGGGTGACCTTCCCGCTATCGAAAGCATGCATCCCGGGCGCCGACTTTGCGCGGGCCTACTTTTCGATTTGGCTCGGGCCGCAACCGATCAGCGACGACCTCAAGCAAGCGCTCCTTGGCCAGCCGTAGCGACCTTCCTACACTCGCCCAACGGAGGACGCGCCCGATGTCGCCGTGGCTCCCTGAAGGCGGCGGATGAGCGCCTCGTTCTCCTCCCAGAGTTCTCGGGGCAAGCGATCGCCAAACTGTTTGAGAAACTCTGCTTGAGCCCCTGCGTTCTCCAACCATGCCAGGCGATCCACCGCCAGCAATTTGCGTAACGTATCGCGGGTGACGTCGATCCCCTCGAGGTCGATATCTTTCACTCGCGGCACCAACCCAATTGGGGTCTCCTCGGCATCCACCTCGCCGTGCACGCGCGCCAAAATCCAACGCAGCACGCGCAAGTTCTCGCCAAAGCCGGGCCACATGAAGTTTCCGTGCTCGTCGCGTCGAAACCAGTTCACCCGGAAAATCCGCGGTGGTGTGGGCAACTGGGTGCCCATGCGCAGCCAGTGGGCGAAGTAATCGCCCATGTTGTACCCGCAAAATGGCAGCATGGCCATGGGATCCCGCCGCACGACCCCCACCGCACCGCTTTGAGCTGCCGTCGTTTCCGACGACAGCACGGATCCCAGGAACACTCCGTGCTGCCAATTGAACGCCTCGAACACGAGCGGGATGAGGCTTGCACGCCGCCCACCGAACAGGATGGCCGAGATGGGCACGCCCTCCGGCGCTTCCCAGTACGGGGACATCGACGGGCACTGCCGCGCGGGCGCAGTGAACCGAGAGTTTGGGTGCGCTGCCTTGGTCTCGCTTTGCGGCGTCCATGGGCGGCCTTGCCAATCCAGACATTCGGCTGGCGGGGTTTCATCCAACCCCTCCCAATACGGTGTTCCATCCGGACGAAGCGCGACGTTCGTGAACAGAGTGTTTCGCTGGATCGTTCTCATCACGTTCGGATTGGTCTTCCAGTTCGTGCCTGGGGCTACTCCGAAGAAACCTGCCTCGGGGTTGATCGCCCGAAGCTGGCGAGCCTCATCCACGTGCATCCAGGCGATGTCCTCGCCTACCGTCCAAACTCGGTAACCCTTTTGGCTCGGCGGGGGGACCAGCATGGCAAGGTTGGTTTTTCCGCAGGCCGAGGGGAACGCTCCGGTCAGGTACGTGATCCGACCATTTGGCTCCTCGATGCCCACGATGAGCATGTGCTCCGCGAGCCATCCTTCGAACCGAGCCATGTAGCTCGCAATCCGAAGGGCAAAGCATTTCTTGCCCAGGAGCGCGTTGCCGCCGTAGCCGGAACCAATGGACCAAATATCGCGCTCCTCGGGGAAATGGAGGATGAAGCGGCGCTCCGGGCTTAGGTCGCCTAGCGAATGTTGCCCTTTGACAAAGTCGTCCGACGAACCCAGCCGTTCCAAGGCAATTTTGCCCATGCGGGTCATGATCCGCATACTCACGGCCACGTACGGGCTGTCGGTCACCTCGACCCCTACCCGCGCATACGGCGACGTCGGTGGGCCCATGAGGTACGGGAGGACATACATGGTCCGCCCACGCATGGCGCCGCGAAAGAGTGCACCGACCTTTTCCTTGGCCTCCTTTGGCTCCATCCAGTTATTGTTCGGGCCTGCATCTTCCTTTTTCTGCGTACACACGAAGGTCAGGTGCTCGGTGCGGGCAACGTCGGTCGGGTGGCTCCGGTGGAGGTAGCAACCTGGGTACGCTTGTTGGTTCAGTTCGATGAGCGTGCCGTTGTCCACCATCTCGCGGATCAAGCGCTCGTACTCGGCGTCGGACCCATCGCACCACACAATGTTCTTAGGCTCGGTTTGCGATGCGACGCGATCGACCCATTCTTCCAAGGGAGTAGCCATCTGTGTGCCTCCTTCCGGCGAACTGTGCCCTTGCGCAAGACTATCCGACTTGGGTCGGTGGAGGGGACGAGACCGACTCCGAACCGACACAGCATCGATTGATCAGCGTCCCAATTCCTTCGATCCACGAGCGAATCACGTCCCCTTCACGCAAGTACCGGCGCGGTTTGCGCGTGGAGCCCACACCGGCCGGGGTTCCCGTGAAAATCAAATCTCCTGGTTCCAGGGTGCACCGCCGCGACAAGAACTCGATCAACTCGGGAACTGCGAAGATCATCTCGCGGGTGCGGCTATCTTGCATGCGTTCTCCGCTGACTTCACAGCTAAGCGCCAAATCGTTCGGGTCGGGAAACGCATCGAGGCTCACCAGCGCGGGCCCGATGGGCCCGAACGTATCGTATGACTTCCCCATCGAGAACTGGGGTGGGTTGCCAGCAAACTGCGCTTTCCGGTCGGAAATATCTTGGCCCACCATGTAACCAGCGACGTACTCGAATGCCTTGGCTGCAGAAATCCCTCGCCCTTTGCGGCCGATAACGACGACCAGTTCCACTTCCCAGTCGACGTAGTCCGATGACAGTTCCACGGAACTTCGCGGTCCGACAAGGCAGTTGGGAAATTTCGTGAACACAAGGGGCGCATCAGGAATCGGTAACCCGGCCTCGGCGGCATGATCACGGTAGTTCAATCCGATGCCGAACACCTTGGTCGGTCGCGGCACAGGTGGTCCGAGCTGCTCTTCCACTAGCGGGCCCTCGACCATCCCAGGGCCGGCACCGGCAGCCCAGTCGAGTACGTCCGCCCACCTTGCCAAGGCCGCCATTGGATCCGACGGGAGGCGACCTTGAGAAGCGTGCTCTAAATCAGCAAAGCCATCCGCCAGCCACAAACAAGCGCGCCCGGCGCGGTTGACGAGTCGCACACTCATGGTTCGCGGAGATCCTCTTCGGAAAAGCCATAAACCTGTGCCAGTTCGGGGTCCTTGCGCGCAAGCATTTTTGCCAAGCTCACCATCACCCGGCACTGTTTCCAGGTGGCATCGTCTTGCATTTTCCCATCGATCATTTGCACGCCTCGACCATCGGGCATGGCGGCCATGACTTTTCGTGCAAACGCGACTTCTTCCGGAGGCGGGCTGAACACCTTTTTCGCAATCGCAATTTGGCTCGGGTGCAACGACCAGGCGCCGACGCACCCGAGCAGGAAAGCAGCTCGAAACTGATCCTCGCAGCCGAGCGGGTCGGAAATGTCCCCGAAGGGGCCGTAAAACGGCAGCGCGCCCGTCGCAGTGCAAGCGTCGACCATCCGCGCGATCGAGTAGTGCCAAGGATCTTGCTGGGCAACCGGTCGCGGCGCCTGGGGGTTCGTTGGATCCGGGTCGGCGCGGACCAAATACGCCGGATGTCCACCGCCAACGCGGGTGGTTTTCATTCGCCGAGAAGCCGCCAAATCGGCGGGCCCGAAGCTCACTCCCTGCATTCGCGGACTCGCCGCACAAATTTCCTCGACGTTGATCATCCCGAGGGACGTTTCCAAAATGGCGTGAACCAAAATGGGCCGCGAGAGCTTGGCGCGCGCTTCTAGCTGGGCAAGCAAGCGGTCGACGTAATGAATGTCCCACGGTCCCTCGACCTTCGGCACCATGATGACCTCGATGCGATCCCCGACCTCCGTGACAATGCGCATCACATCGTCAAGAAACCACGGGCTCTCCAAACTGTTCACCCGAGTCCACAACGGGGTGTCTCCCAAGTCGACCTCGCGAGCCACGCGGATGAGCCCTTCCCGCGCTGCTTCTTTCTTGTCGATCGGGATGGCGTCTTCCAAATTCCCGAGCAAAATATCCGCTTGGCGAGCAAGTTCCGGCAGCTTCGCTGCCATCTTGGGGTTGCTCGGATCGAAAAAGTGAATCACCCGTGAGGGTTTAACGGGCACTTCTCGCAGAGGTTCCGGTGCCCCAATGGCCAAAGGTCGAAAAAACTCCCGCGGATTGCGCATCGAGCCTCCCTCGCTCAGGCTAAGAAATGACAAACGTTCTAGTCAGTTTTCATAGGCTCGGGCAACCCGTGAGGAGTTCTTCGCAGATGTATTAGGGCGAATGGGCCTAAGGTGTCGCGAAGGCAGTCGCGAACAAGCATGCAAACTCCACCCTGCCCCGGTTCCAACGACCTGACTTATTCGTTGCGATCCCCAGCGTCGCGGCTTTGTGGCGCAGCCTACGGCGGACCTCGTGGCCCAGCGCGCCAGCACCCTC
>CAZHQG010000032.1:0-33394 GCA_964534275.1 uncultured Binatia bacterium (SeqCode)
ACGCGCGCGGAGCATGGCGCCCGAGCCACTGTGAAATGGCAGGGGCCGCCGAGAGCGACTCCCCAGGCACCACCGCGCGCAAACTCGGCACGCGATGTAAGTGCGCCTCGAGAGTGAGCACACGGTCGAACCCGAGCCGTAAAAGCCGGCCGAACACTTTCTGCGAGAGACACTCGCCGGGACGAAACACCGCATCCTGCCGCATGTACGGGAGATACGGTGCCACTAGCGTGACCCTTTGCGCCCCTGACCGCCGCAACGCATCTGCGGCCAGCAATGTAGGAAACAGCTTGCTGTTCGGATCGTGCAATTGCTGCACAAGCACAGCGTGTGGCGCCGCCGGCGGGGACACGCGTACCAACGTTTCCCGGTCGGGGAAAACGTGCACCCGCACGGGAGAAAACGGCACGCCACGCGCGGCCGCCGTTGCCCGGCCCCAGCGGCGGCTGTCGGGCATGGAGTACACCGCCAGCTCGTGGTTCTCAGGGCTCACGCGAGCGCTGCTCCAGCCCGCGCAGGTGTTGCGCATCTACCCCGCCCGACGATTCCGCTGTTCCGTGCGCAGTCGGGCAACGTGCGTGCTGCGGGCAGCTCATGGACATGCGTCGGGTCAGTGAACGTCCGGCGTGCAGGCGCAACAGCGTTACCGGCGTGGGTTGCCACGAGCGAAGTACGCGGAGCGGCAACCACGATTGCGGCAAAACCACAGGCCCGCGTCGAAAAAGGCCGTGGGGCAAGTCTCTTCGCCGTTGGCCAGCCGCACTACCGGATGGCGCTCACCGCAGTACCCGCAGTGCACAAATTTGGCGCCACCTTGCTTCTTTTGTCGGAACGCGCGGAAGTCGATTACCTCACCCATAGCGTCTCTTTTTATTTTTCGGAGCGCGAAAAAAGTCAAAGGGCTATGCTGCCGGGCCCGCCTTCACTCATCGCGCTCCCACACCGCATACAAGCAACCATCGTCAGGCGACCAGTGATACGACGCCTTTCCTCGGTACAATTTTTTCAATTCGTGCACGATGCGATGCGCGAGTTTCTGCGAAGTCGTGAGCACTTCGATCACGTTGCCATCGCGCTCTGCGGAAACCAGCCGCCGCAACGGTTGCGTGAACTGCGCGCGCTCCTCGATGTTGCGGATGCGGCGGCGAATTTCCTCTTCGTGCTCGGCAGCGAACTTTCCCCGAATGACGACCCGGCCGAAGTACTCTCCTTGCTCGGCTTGCTTGCACGCCGGGCACACGGTCCAGTGGACTTTTTGCAGCAACGTGTGCGAGCGCTCGCCAGCCCGCCGCCACGCTTGTTTGGTGTACAATGCCCCGCAACGCTCGCAGCATGACGGATCCGGCGGCGGCGGAAGCTTCACCGCTACGGGCGGCTTTTTGGTTTTGCGAGTGCCTTTCTTGTTCATGGCCCGGATCAGACCTTTGCTCGATGCCATTGGTTCCTCCTCGACTTCCGTTTGGTTCGCTGCCGCGGTTCGCTACCGCGCAACGCCGCTTCTTGTAAGCATTCTCCTCGCCACTGAGAACCCACCAGCGAGGCGCCCACCTATCTAAGGTCGGCTTTGCAACGACGCAACGCTTTTCACAGCGCCGTTCCCGCGTCGCACCACCCGCATCGTCCTGCCCCCGCGTCCTCTACCCCATTGCCGTCACTCGTCGGCCACATGGCTAGACCTGCACGGGTCCACACCTACCCCGTAATCCGGAGAAGCCGCGATGCCTTTCGCTCGGAAGGTCGACCGATCCGCGGAAACGCCAACGGTGCGGAAGCCGATCCAAGGGAGGATTGCAGCCAAGGAACCGTCCCCGCTGCCGGCCCCGGAACGGGACTTTCCCTGTGGCTTTCCCTCTCCGCTCCTGCCATGCTACGCAAGCGAACGACGCGCGGAGGGACAGAGCTATGGCAGCGGGTTATTACTACGAGCGACTCAGTGCTTTGGATGCCTCGTTTTTGGGGCTGGAAGATTCCAATTGCCACATGCATGTGGGAGCGGTGAGCATCTTCGATGCTGGTCCGGTGCGCACACCCGACGGGGGGATCGACATCGAAAAAATTCGCAGTGCGATTCATGCCCGCTTGCACTTGGTGCCCCGTTTTCGCCAGCGGATCGCCTACATTCCGTACGAAAATCATCCGATTTGGGTGGACGACAAGCGCTTTCGGCTCGCGTACCACGTCCGCCACACTGCTCTGCCCCACCCGGGTGACGACCGTACTCTCAAGCGCCTCGTCGGGCGCATCATGTCACAGCCGCTCGACCGCAAACGCCCCCTGTGGGAAATGTGGGTCGTGGAGGGGCTGGAAAACGACCGTTTTGCTTTGGTCAGCAAAACCCACCACTGCATGGTCGACGGCATCTCGGGCGCGGACTTGATGTCGGTCATTTTGAGCCCCTTTCCCGAAGACGACCCCGGCGTACCCGAACCATGGACTCCCCGGCCAGAGCCCACACGGGCACAGTTGATCGTCGACGAGTTGGTGCGGCGAGCGGAACAGCCGCTAGCCGCAGCCAAGGCCATCATCGACACCTTGCGCCACCCCGAGCAACGGGTTCATCAAATTGCCGACGCAATCGAAGGCATTATTGAAACGTTGGCGCCCGCATTCAGCCCGGTTTCTCCCACTCCATTGCAGGTCGAAGTCGGCCCGCACCGGCGGTTCGACTGGACCGACATGTCGCTCGCCGAGGTCAAAGAGGTCAAACGCGTGCTGGGCGGCACGGTCAACGATGTAGTGCTCGCCACCGTGAGCGGCGCGTTGCGGCGGTTTTTCGAACGCCGTGGCTTGAATCCCGACGAGCTGGAAATTCGTGCCATGGTGCCCGTGAGCGTGCGCGCCCACAACGAGCGAGGCCACCTGGGCAATCGCGTCACCCAAATTGCTGCGCCGTTGCCCGTGCACATTGCCGACCCGGTTGCCCGGCTGCACGCGGTTACGGAAACCACCAAGGATTTGAAAGAATCGAAGCAGGCGCTTGGCGGAGAGGTGCTGACCGCGATTAGCGAGTGGACGGTTCCGAATCTTCTTGTTCAAGCCGTGCGATTGGCTGCTCGCACCCGCCCCTACAATCTCATCGTCACGAACGTGCCCGGTCCACAAGTGCCCCTGTACCTTCTGGGCGCGCAGATGCGCACGGCGTACCCGGTGGTGCCACTGTTCGAAAATCTCGGCGTGGTCGTGGGCTTGTTCAGTTACAACGGTGGATTGTTCTGGGGCGTCAATGCGGATTGGGAACACTTTCCGGACCTGCACGACTTCATCCTCGACATCGAGCATGCGTTCCGCGAGCTGCAAGCTGCTGCCCAAGCGCAGTTGAAACGCACAGCGCGCCGTCGACGCGCGCTCAAGGCTGAGCCGCTGCGGTTGGCTCCGAGGGAACAAGCGACTGCGTCGTAGCGCTCTTTCTGCGCGCTGAAGGCGGTGGCCGGCCATGACCCTAGGCGCGCTCATCCGAGAACGAGGCACCGCGGATGGCACACGCGCGCTGCCATTCCTTCGCTTTTTCGGGTGGGAGTGCACGTTCGAGGAGTATTACCAAGAGTCGGTCGCCTGGGCGCACCTGTTCCTCGCGCAACGAGGCAAACGAACCAACGCTCCCTTCCACGTCGGGATTCTTCTCGACAACACGCCCGATTATCTGTTCGCTCTTGGCGGAGCGTGGCTCGCAGGGGCTGTGGCCGTCGGAATCAACAACACCAAACGAGGTGCCCACCTGGCTCACGATATCTTGCACACCGACTGCCGGTGGGTCGTCACCGAACCGCACTACCTCGACGTGCTCGCGCCGATCATCCCGGAACTCGAGTCCAAGGTAGAATGCATTTTCCTTTCCCGGCGGTGGCAACACGTCGGCCGCGCTCCGAGCGAGCATCCTGAGGCCCGAGCCGAGGCGTTGGCGGCCGTCGCCGAGGTCGAACCACGGTTGCAACGCTTGCGCGGGAATGTCGACCCGCATGCCCCAGTGGAGCCCGGAGACCTGGCACTCTTGCTGTTCACGAGCGGAACGGTCACGGCACCAAAAGCCGTGCAGTGCAGCCACCGGCGCCTGGTCGAGACCGGCACGAACATCGCGCGCAACGTGTACAACTTGGGTCCCGGCGACGCCGGCTACATCGCGATGCCGCTGTTCCACGCGAATGCGATCATGTGCGGCTTTTTACCGGCGCTTGCCGCCGCGGTGCCGGTGGGCCTTGCACGCAAGTTTTCCAAACACCACTGGCTGGAAGACGTCCGCCGGTATGGCGCGACGTACTTCAACTACACGGGCAAGCCGCTCGCGTACATCCTCTCCACACCACGCCGTCCGGACGATGCCGACAACCCGCTACGGATTTGTTTTGGCAACGAGGGCTCTGCCCGTGTGGCCCGCGAGTTCGAAGAGCGCTTCGGGTGCCAGGTGGTCGACGTGTTCGGCTCGAGCGAGGGCGGACTCGGAGTGACGCGCCAGCCCGGAGACCCGCCAGGAAGCATTGGCTTCCCTGCGCCAGGCATTGCGGTGGTGGACGAGCATGGAACGGAGCGCCCGCCAGCAAAATTCGACTCGCACGGCAAGCTCGTGAACCCCGAGGAATGCATTGGCGAGATCGTCAATACGCAGGGCGTTGCCTGGTTCGAGGGCTACTACAAGAACGACGAGGCTACCCGCGAGCGCACCCGCTTTGGCTGGTACTGGAGCGGCGACCTGGGGTACAAAGACGAACGCGGCTACCTGTACTTCGTCGGCCGCACCACGGAGTGGCTGCGAGTGGATGGCGAAAATTTTCTTGCACGCCCAGTGGAAGAAATTCTCCTTCGCCATCCCGACATTGCCCTAGCAGCCGTGTATGGCGTGCCCGACCCGAACGGCGGCGACCAAGTCATGGCCGCGCTCGTGTTGCGTGCGGGCTGCCAGTTCGACCCGCACGAGTTTACAACATTCCTTCAGGCCCAAGCCGACCTTTCGCCCAAGTGGGTTCCGAAGTTCGTGCGCCTCGCAACCGAGCTACCGCAAACTGCCAGCGCCAAAATCCTCAAGAGCGAACTCCGCCGGCAAAAGTTTCTCCCTGAGCACTGTCGCGATCCGATTTATTGGCGGCCGAGCCGCACGTTCGAGTTCCGCCTGTTCACACGCGAGGATCTCCAAGGGCTGCTCGCCGAGTTCACGCGCACCGGCAGAGAAAGTTTGCTGTTGCTCTAGCAGTGCGTCCAGAAACACGCGGGTTTGCTGGCCCGACGCAAGCGCGGCCCGTTCGGCTTCCAGGCATACACCAGGCCTGGGCCCTGATGATGATGTGAACGAAGTTCAGCATCGTCGCCCAACGAAACAGCGCGGTTGTGCCTCCAGATGGTGCGGCAATCAGGGCTGCCGTTGTTGGGCCACTTTGACCTCGGTCGCAAGCGGGGAACTTGCATCGATCACGCTCGTCGCACCGCAAAGCTGATCTGCGGGGTCCGGCCCCGGCCCGGACGGGCTGCCCCAAAAGTTCTGCGTCGCCAGGATCGATCCGAACCCGGACAGCTTGTTGATCCCACAGTTAAAGCCGGACCCGATGTTCCCGTAAATCGTGGACTTCTCCACCTTCAGATAGCCGGAAACTTGAATGCCGTCGCCCTGATTTCCGATGGCCACGCAGTTGGTCAGGGTCGGATAGTTACTCGAGTCCGTCATGCCTGGGAAAGTAAAACCCGCGGCCCCGTTGTTCGCGGCCGTGTTGCGCAGCAAGGTGATGGCTGTCGGCGTACTGAAGTTGAAATAAAACCCCGAACTTCCGTTCGCGTTCGCCAGGTTCCCGGTGACGACGTGACCACTCCCCGCCAACACCTCGAACCCGTGCCCATTGTTTCGCCGCGCGATGTTGTCGAGAAATGCCACACCCGAGCAGGTTCCTGAACAACGGAATCCCGCTCCGGAAAGTCCAGCCACGACAACGTTTCGGCGCACGGTGTGGCCGGTGCCTTGCAAATCTACACCCACCCCGGTGCTGCGCTGTACCTGGTTGCGATCGATCACCACGGCGTTGGAACCGACGCCTGTTGCCAACGTGGCAGCGACGAACAGGTTGTCGCGCACGAGCACAGAGCTGCCATCGATCGTGAGCGTACCATTGAGCCACCAGTTGTTGCGCACGCTGTGCGAGTTCCCACCGAGAATCCCAGCCCCTCCAGCATGGTTGTCGAACACGTTCCCCATCATCGTGACGTTGTTCGCCGCCGGATCGATGCGTACGCCGACACTGCCAGGAAGTCCCCCCCGGACGGTGAATCCCTTCGCCTTCTTCCCGAACGTCACGTTGCTCGCGGCGATGTACACCGCATCCGCGCTCCCAACGTTCCGAATGACCGTCGACCCTGCCCCGTCGCGCGAAAGGATCACGAGGGGCTTGGAGACCACGATCGTTTTCCCCGCCATCCCTGAACTCTCTTCCCCAGGGTCGGCAAGGTCTCCATCGTTGTTCACGTCGCCGTACAAACCCGGAGCAACCAAGATGGTGTCGCCCGGGGCGGCGTTCGTGATCGCTTGCGAGATGGTGCGGCACGGGCTCGTGGAACTCCCGCACGTTCCGCTGTCAGTACCGAGGTTGGATACCTGAAGCGTGGCCGCGCGAGCCGCAACACTGAAAACCGCAACGCAAACAATGGCCAAAGATCCTGCCGTGGCTCGTCTCATCGGATTCCTTTCCTCCAGACTGGGGTGTGTACGCACACCACAAGGACCCAAGCATCGCCCGCTTGGAGCGACTTTGTCAAGTAAGAACCTGAGAGAGCACGATGCCCATGCGTTCGCCGGCCACGGTCTGTCAGCCGACGCAAACGCGCGGCAAATCCGGCTCCGCACCCACCGCCCCGACCCGGGCGCTTCACGGCTGCCGACCGCCAAACCCTTGTCGGGAATGGAACGTAGAGCAGGTTTTTCCGCCGCCTCGATCGATCACAACCGCAGCGCTTGAGCGAGCCGCTGCCACTGGCGCATGGGCAGGGCTCGCGGGTCGGGATCGATCACTTGAATGCACACGTGGCTCGCACCAGCGTCGAGCTGTGCTTGGATGCGGCGGCAGACGGCTTCTTCGTCGCCCCAGGCGACGATGGCGTCGACCAAGCGATCGCTGCCACCGTTGGCAATGTCCTCTTCCGTATACCCCAAGCGGCGCAAGTTTCGCGCGTAATTCGGAAGCCCGAGGTAGACCGCCATAAACCGCCGGGCAATCTCGCGTGCTTGGCTCGGCTGGGTTTCCAACACGACCGTTTGTTCCACGGCCAAGATCGCGTCTTTCCCCAACTGTGCTCGAGCCCACGCGGTATGTTCGGGCGGGACGAAGTACGTGTGCGAGCCGTGAGCGCGCTCGCGAGCCAGTTCGAGCATGCGCGGGTGCAACGCCGCCAGCACTCGTTTTGGCGGATTTGCCGGCGGCACAGCCATGAATGGCGCCGAGTCCATTGCGTCGAGGTACTGCCGCATTGCAGTCAGCGGCCGATCGTACTGTTGGCCGCGCACCGCCACCATCGGGGCGTGACTGACCCCCAAGCCGAGCAAGAACCGGTCGTTGTACGCTTCGCACAAGGTCTTTTGCGCGGCGGCGCAGGCCATGGCATCGCGGGCCCAAATGGAGGCAATACCCGTCGCGATCACGGCCCGCTTGGTTCCCGAAAGCAACAAGGCTGCGTTGGTAAAGGCTTCCCGGCCCATGGCTTCGGGAATCCAAATGGCCCCGTAGCCCAGCTCTTCGATTTGCGCAGCAATTTCGCGGGCCCGAGCTCCCGGCTGAAGGTCCAAGGCAAACGTCCAGATTCCAATCTTGCTAAGTTCCATTCGTTCCTCCTCCGTCACTGTTCGGGGAGCTTCCGTGGCCGCCAGCCACGCACGGCGTCCCCGTCGGTAACAGAAATTTCCCTTGCCACATCGTCCCCCTTGGGGCTAGCTAACCAGTATGTCGTGGTGGCAGCGAGTCACCGAGCCGGTTCGCCGTCGCGTTGTCGGGTGGATGATGCGCGTGCTGACCAAGCCTCGCAAAACGTACGAGCAGCGCATCCCCAACGATGCCGACGCGCTGCGCAGCCAGCTGCGGCCTGGCGACGTGATCTTGGTGGAAGGCGACCAACGCATCAGCCAAGTGATCCGCTACCTCACGCAAAGCTCGTGGTCCCACGCTGCCTTGTACATTGGCGATGAACTCCGCCGCTTTCGTCCCGACCTGGCTCAGGAAATGCGCGAGCGGTTCGGTCCCGACGCCGCTTACTTGCTGATCGAGGCTCTCGAGGACGGTGTCGTGTGCAACCCGGTCACGAAATACCTGCGGCACAACATCCGCGTCTGCCGCCCGCGTGGCTTGCGCCGCGACGATTTGGAGCGGATCCTTGCGCACGTCACTGCGCAAATCGGCATTCCTTACAACGTGCGCCACGTACTCGAACTCGCGCGCTACTTTTTTCCGGTCAGCCTCATTCCGCGCCGCTACCGCCGCGCCGCGCTGCGCTACGGTGGCGAGGCGACTCGAGTGATTTGCACCACGATGCTCGCTCGGGCGTTCGCCTCGGTGGGTTTTCCGATCGTTCCTCGCGTCACCCTGAACCCCGAGGCGCCGCGCCGCTGGCTGCGTTGGTGGCGACGACCGTTGTACCAGGCGCTGTACGAAAAGGAGGATCCCGCGTTGGTCACCCCCCGCGATTTCGATCTCTCCCCCTACTTCGATATTGTGAAGTTCCACCATGCGGCAGTGGGGCATTTCGACTACCGCCGCATCCACTGGACCGAAGAAGCACACGCGTCCGCCACTCCCATGCCCGCACCGGCCAAGGTCGAAGGGAACGCCGCGTGAGTTCGGACGGTCCGAACGTTTCTCTTCCGGTCTCCTGGTGAGATGGCGGTGGCCACGGCACCGCTCTCTTCGCCCCGCGCGCCGGGGGTCTCCGATCGGCTGCTCACGCGCGACTTCGTCTTCGCCTGTGCCATGCAGCTCACGGGCTCGCTGGCGGGCGCCCTGTACATTCTCTTCCCGTTGTTCGTGCGCTCACTGGGCGGGACGGAGTTCACCATCGGGCTGTACGCCGGAATCGGCACGGCCGCAGCGGTGCTGGTGCGTTGGCCCATGGGCACGTTGTTGGACCGTCTTGGCAGAAAGCGCATCATGATCGCTTCCGCGCTCGTGCACATTGCCGCGTCGCTCGGATACCTCAGCGTCGCCCACCTCGGTGTGTGGTGCGGCCTGTTGGTCATCGCCACTGCAATTTCCAGCGGCGCCATGTTCACGAGCTTTGTGACCTATGCGAGCGACGTGATTCCGGTCACTCGCCGAGCCCAGGGGCTGGCGTGGTTCGGCTTGTGGGGCATGGCCAGCAATGGGCTGAGTCCGTTGCTGGGCGAGTGGGTGCTCCGAACATACGGGTTCTCCGCCTACTTCCTCACGGCAGCGGGGCTTGCCTTCCTCTGCTTGCTCGTGATCACCCAAGTTGCCGAGCGTTCCGCGCCGAAAAGTTCCGCGAGCGCACAGACGACCTCGGCAGAGCCAATTCCTCGCGCCTTTTGGCAGTTGATGCTCCTCACGTTTCTTTTCGGCATGGCCGAAGCCAGCGTGTTCACCTTCCTGGCGCCGTATCTCACCACGATCCAACAAGCGCCCGCGGGTACGGTGTTCTTTGTCTACGCGGGTTCCGCTGTCTTCGTGCGCATTGTCAGCGGGCACTTGCCTGATCGGCTTGGCCGCTACCCCATGCTCGCGTTTGCCTTTTTGCTTTATGGCAGCGCCTTGTACCTATTGCCCCGCGCGCCCGACCGCACCGTGCTCCACTTGGTGGGCGCGCTCGCGGGGGCCGGCCACGGCTATGCGTTCCCCATTCTCGCCGCGCTGGTCGTCGATCTGGGTCACGGGCGGCGGGGACGCGCAGTGAGCTGGTTCACGGCCATGTTCGACCTCGGTCATACCCTCAGCAACCCGTTGCTCGGCGCCATGGCGGAACACCTTGGTTACCGCGCCATGTACTCCAGCGTCGGCGCGCTGGCCTTTAGCGCGGGCGCCGCAGCCGCACTCCGCGCGTATCGCGCCGCTCAACGAGGCAAGGAACAGAGCTGACGGGTCACGGCCTCTGGGCGCTCGAGCATGACCAAATGGCCCGTATCGGGTACGATTTCTAGGCGCGCCCCGGGAATCGCGGCAGCGTAACGTTCCGCGTACGCAACCGGGAAGAACCGGTCTTCCTTCCCCCAAACCACCACCGTCGAAGCGCGCACACGGCGCAACTGCCGCTCGAGCTTTGGGTTATGGAAGTACGGGTTCCAGGCAACCCGAGCCAGTGCTTCCATGGCTCGGACTTGTTGCACGATCAGCTCTTCCGGAAGCTGTGCGACGTCGGTGACCGCTGCCATCATCGCAGCCACGGGATGCTGGAGGTCGTGAAACAACAACGCTGCCAGCTCGGGCGGCGAGTTCCCGAACAGCTCGCCCGGCGGCGCCTCGTCGAGCCACAACCCAGCGGCACCGACCAATACCAGGCGTCGGACCAAATGCGGGTATCGCGATGCGATCTCCGCGGCAATCCAGCCTCCGAAGGAAGCTCCCACCAGGGTCAAATCGCTTCCCTCGATCCCGAGAGCGCCGAGCAAGTCGATATAGTGGAACACGAGGTCTTCCATACCGTCGAGTTTGTCGCCGCCGGTCGACTCGCCGAATCCCGGGTGCAGGGGCTGGAATACGGTAAACTCCCGCGACCATTCGTCGAACACCGGCAACCAATCGGTGTCGCCAATGCCGCCGTGGAGGTACAAGAGTGGCCGCCCCTCACCCTGCCGCCGGAGCTCGACGGTTTCCGTTCCGACTTGCAGTTTCTCGCTCACGGCTCGCCTCTCCCCATGGCCTCACGCTGCCGCCGCCCGGCGCTGCTGCTCCCAGGCCCGCAGCCGCGGCATCACCTCGCGTGCAAACAGTTCCATGTTGCGCCGGGTGAGTTCCGCCGGGAGCGTTCCGACCTGCAAGAGAGCCAAGATGTTGCCCACTCCCAAGGTGCTGATCATGTCGATCATTTGCTCCACGACCGTATCCGGGCTGCCCACGATCGCGTAGCGGCCATCCACTACTTGCTCCCACGTGTCGACGAACAGCAAAAAATCGCTCCGCGACGTGATGAGCTTCACCGCGGAACGCACCGACGTATAGCCGGGCGGGCTCGTTTCGATTCCTGGCAGCAAGCGCTTGGCAAAGTACCAAAAGTGCGGCTCGTATTCGCGTCGCGCTGCCTCGTCGCTTTCCGCCACGTAAATCGGGCAAAGCCAACCCATTTGCTCCGGGCGCGCGCGGTACCCTTCCTTCTCACAGGCCTCGCGAAAGAACGAAAAGTTGCGCTCGAACACGCGCCGGTGAAAGTACGGAATGCCCATGTACGCGTACCGGCGCCGAGCCACAAACTCCATCGTTTCCAGACTGCCTGCCCCCGGAATCCAAATGGGCGGATGCGGTTTCTGCAGCGGCCGGGGCCAAGGGTTCACGTAGCGCAGCTTGTAATACTTTCCGTTGAACACGAACGGGCCCGGGCGGGTCCATGCTTGCACGATCAAATCGTGCGCTTCGTAAAATCGCTCGCGTGCTTGCGCGGGGTTCAGCCCGTTCGAGTAGTACTCCGGGCCCCCACCCACCACCATGCCGGCAACCAAGCGGCCGCCCGAAATGACATCGATCATGGCGAACTCCTCGGCAACCCGCAGCGGTGGGTTGTACAAGGGCAAGGCGTTGCCGACGATGGCAATTTTGCAGCGTTGCGTTTGGCGGGCCAAAATCGAACCGATCAGGTTCGGGGAAGGCATGTTCCCGTACGCGTTCGCGTGGTGCTCGTTGACGCACACTCCGTCGAATCCGAGCTGCTCCGCGTACACCAGCTCGTCGAGGTAACGGTTGTACACCGCGACTCCGCGCTCGGGGTCGTACAACTCGTTCGGGCAGCGAATCCATGCGGGGCCCTGATACTCCGCCGGCAAATGCGGCCACGGCATCAAGTGGAAGAAGTAAAATTCCATTGCGCCTCCTTTCCGTGCGCACCAGGCAAGCCCGCTCCTCCCACGGCCACACGCACCCTCGCTCCGTCGGTACGAACGCTGTGTTGCACGTTCGGAATGCTTACTCCCGATTCAATCACAGCGAAAGACATTGGTCCCTTCGTGGGATTCCACATGCCCTTCGCGACCGATCATTTCCTCTTCTTCCCACGCCGCCAATGCGTCCGGTTCCGGCGGCAGGTTGGCGAGGAACCGACGCCCATCGGCCAGCCGGCCGATCACGATGCCACGCACCGGTCGCCCGTCACGTTCGTGCACGATGGTGTACGTTTCCACCGCGCCACGACCACACGGGTGGAGGGCAAGTTCCGGTCGCGCCATGCAGTCGATTTCCTGCTGGTACTCTGCAGGTGCGCGCCGCTCGAAGGGGCGCGGCGGAGGCTCCGTGCTGTACAGCCCGACACTATGCTTCGTGATGTACCAGCCCAGACCGGTCACCATCCCCCGCTTGCCGGGATGCTGGCGCAGGAGGTCAAGCATCGTGGCGATCGAGTGGGTGACGTAATTGTTTCCCGGACCCCCAAAGTACGGCAGCCCGCCGGTCACGGTGAGCGGGCGAGGGTCGTCTGGCGAGATGCCTAATGCATCGCGGCCAATTTGCACCGCGCAAGGAAAGCAACTGTACAAGTCGAAGAAGTCCACCTCACCGATCGACCAGCCTGCCATGGCGAGGGCTTCCCGGCCGGCAACCCGGATGGCCGGTGACGACCAGTAGTTCACCCGCTCGGTGACAAACCAGTGATCCTGAGTATCGGCCACACCCCACAGGTACACCCAGCGGTCGCGCGGCACGCCAAGTTCCTTCGCCCGCGCAACCGAGGTCAGCAGCAGCGCAGCTCCTTGATCGACTTCGATGATGGCATTCATGTACTTGGTGTACGGAAAGGCCACCATGCGGTTTTCCGGACCGGGCGTCGCGATTTCCTCGGGCGAACGCCGAGTAGGGAACCACGCGTACGGGTTCTTGGCCGCAACCTCGGTCATCCGCGCACACAGCGCTCCGAGCCGTTGCCGGTGCTCTTCGAGGGAATACCCATAGTGCCGGCGCAACGCGTTTTCGAACAAGGGATACACCACGACCGGCAACGTGAGCCCGTGGGCCGCTTCGACGTCGCTCGTTCCCGGGCGGTTGCTACCGAGGATCTCCGGCGCTGGCATCCCAGGGGCCTCGCCGGTCGACCACTGCAACGACACCTTGGCGCGCCGAGCTCGTTGCAAGGTGGCGATCGCCTCCGCTCCCGCCAGCAACGCAAACTGCACTTCCCCGTTCGCAACGCGAGCAGCTAGTTCGTTCACCAGCCACTGCGGCGTGTTCCCGCCTAGCGTGGAGTACCACAAACGGCTCGGTTTTGCGCCAACGCGAGCTGCAAGCGCTCCTGGCGGATTTGCGTACGACCAGCCCAAGATGTTGACCACCGCAACGAGGTCGACCTCGGCTAACTGGCTTGGCAACAGCGCCGCGTTTTCGGCCGCGCGTTGCGCAGCCATCGCCATGAGTTCCAAGGGTTCCGCAGCCGCGGTTGGCTCCGCATCGCGCTGCGTCACCTGCCCGCCCCCGATCAAAATGGGAATTCGGTCTTCGGACAATTTCGGCATGGAGAAACCTCGGCCTTTCGCGACGGCGGTTCGCGCCGGTTCGGTAGCGGGGTTACGAGTACACGATCACACTCCGCGCAACTTCGCCCGACTCCATTGCCGCAAAGGCCTCGTTGACTTGATCGAGGGAAATTCGGCGCGAGATCAACTCGTCGAGCTTCAGCCGCTTTTGCATGTACAGCTCCAGCAACTTCGGCATGTCGCGCCGCATACGGGCAGAACCGTACAGCGATCCCAGCACCGACTTCTCTTCCAGTGGGATTGCCGATGCCGGCAGTTGCACGGTTTGGTCGAAGCCGGGAACGCCCACGACCACCACCTTGCCGCCCCTACGCAACGACAAGAACGCCTGCCCGATCACCTCCGGCATGCCAATCACTTCGAAGGCAAAGTCCACGCCACGGCCGTCAGTGAGGGAGCGAATGGCGTCGGGCACATCGGTCGTTTGCTTCGCGTTGATCGTATCGGTGGCCCCAAACTCGCGAGCCCACTGAAGCTTTTTCTCCACCAAGTCCACCGCGATGATGCGGCCGGCACCGCAGAGCACCGCCCCTTGGATGACGTTGAGACCAACTCCACCGCAGCCAAACACGGCGACCGTTTGGCCTGGTCGAACCTTGGCAGTGTTGGTGACCGCGCCTACCCCGGTCATCACGCCACATCCCACCAGGCACGCTTTGTCGAGCGGGACCTCCTCGGGAATCTTGATGCAGGCAGAGGCCCGCACCAAGGTGCGCTCGGCAAACGAGCCCACTCCAGCCATCCGCGAGATGGCCATGCCATCTTTTTCGAATGCGGTTTCCTCGCCCGCCATCATGGCCTTGATTGCCGCATCGCACAGATGCTCCTCTCCCTCGATGCAATAAGCGCAGCGGCCACAACTTTGCACCCAAGCAAGAACCACGTGGTCGCCCGGCTTAAGCCCGGTCACTTCCTTGCCCACTTCTTCCACGATCCCGGCGCCCTCGTGTCCGAGAATCACCGGCGGGGGAAACGGCAGCTTTGCCTGCTGCACCGACAAATCGGAGTGACACACGCCACTGGCCGCCATTTTCACTACGACCTCATCGGGCCGCGGTGCGCGTAGCTTCACGCTTTCCACCTTCAATGGCTCGAAAAAGTTGTACAACACAGCTCCACGGACGCTCATTGGCCACCTCGCAATTTTGGTTTGGGCTTTTTCTCGTACGTCCGTACCGGCGAAGAGGCAAGCAGGGCTCGGCCACGTGCGGCGCGCGCCGCGCCCGCACACGAAGGCTTGGCGCCGCGAGCGTTCCCGTGCCCCGCTTCCGCGAGCAGCACAGAAAACGCTCTGGCCCACCCCGCGAGGTTGCGTTGTCGGTCGTTGCCATTTTACAAGGGCTGCTTTGCACGTCGCGGACTTTCGGGCTGTTGGTCTCCTCATGACTCTGGACCTTACCGGTGTTGGCTTGTTGGTTGTTGCCGGACTCGCCGCTGGAATCGTGAACACGCTCGCAGGCGCCGGTTCGTTGCTGACGGTTCCGGCGCTGATCCTTCTTGGCGTGCCTGCGGACATTGCAAACGGCACAAACCGCATCGGTGTACTGGTCCACAACTTGGTTGCCAGTTGGCGTTTTCATGCGGAGGGAGTGCGAGGGTTGCGCCATGCTGTTCCCTTGGTGGTACCGATGGTCCTCGGCTCGCTCGCAGGTTCGTACGCGATCTCGTTGTTGCCGGCGGCTTCTTTTCAGCGGTTGTTTGCCGTGATCATGTTGGTTTTGGTGGTGCCCATTGTCGCCCGGCCAGCGCCTCGTTCGACCGCGCGTGCCTGGCCAGCGTGGGTCACAGCCAGCGTGTTCTTCCTTGTTGGCGCCTTCGGCGGGGCGTTCCAAGCAGGCGTGGGTCTACTGCTGATCGCCGCCCTCGCCCACGCTGGGCACAACTTGTTGCGAGCGAACAGCATCAAGGTGTTTCTCAACGCGGTGCAAACTGCGGCCGCGGCAATCGTGTTCGTTCTGCAAGCGAAGGTCTGGTGGATCCCCGGAATCTATTTGGCCCTGGGTTACGCAGGTGGTGCATTTGTGGGGGTGCGGATCGCGGTGCTGGGCGGCGAGCCCTTCGTGCGTGTCTTCCTGGCTGCCACCGTGCTCGTGCTCGCGGTACGGCTTCTGGGCTGGTGGTAGCCTGGCTCGGCGGAGGTGGAAACCGGGGCCGCGACCGCAGCGATGGTCGTTATGCGCCGCGCAGCCAGGCGATGAACGTGTTCGCTGCCCGACGCCAGTCAGCGAACAACGTGGCCACCGAGTACATGGCCACGAACGCGAGCGCGTAAAACCCTGCGGGGTGTCGCGCAGCGAAATTCAGCAGTCGAGCCGCGCCAGTCCGCACCCAACCGACGCGCGGCACGACCAGGGCGGCAGTGACCCCAAGCAACGCGCCACCAGCGATATCCGTTGGGTAGTGCAACCCCAAGTACACTCTGGGAAACGAGACAACGAGCAGGGCGTGCGCAAACGCGAAGGCGCCTAGCTTCGGAGCAACGCGCCGCAAACCCGTGGCCAAGGCGAAAAACAGCGTGGCATGGTCGCTCGGGAATGCACTCCATTCTGCCCACCCGGGCGACAGGGTAGGATCCATCCCTGCCCAGATTCGCGGGCGAGGCCGATATGGCAGAACCAATGCAGCGCCACTGGCCATCGCCAAACCTACGAGTGCAGCAAAGAGCGCCGCCAAAATTTCCGCCCGTTGTTGCTGCTGCACTTTGCTGGGGCGAAACCACACGAACCAATACAGCGCAACCACTACGCCACCCTTCGCCACCTCCCATTGCACCAAGAAGGCGAGCAACCCGTCGAACGAGGGCCAAACATTTGCGTACGCGGTCACCCACCGCAGCAGCGTCAAATCGACCGGGTTCATGCGTGCCGAGGTCGACGCTGCCTCGATTCAAGCTTCGCGAAACTTGGCTAGACCCTGCGAAAGCACCACATTGCCTCGCTGCGTCTCGCACTGGACGATGGCTTCCCCGGGCGCCGTGCGCCACATTTTCGTGACGATGGTGTCGCCAAAGTACACCTGGTCAGCAAACCGTGCCTCGAAGTGAAGAAATCGGCCTGGATCGCCTCCGCACAGGGCGCGCAAAATCGCTCGTCCGGCAAACCCGTAGGTGCACAAGCCATGCATGAAGGGTTTCTCGAACCCTGCCATCCGAGCAAAATCGGGATCGATATGAATCGGGTTACGATCTCCCGAAAGCCGGTAAATCGCCCCCTGTTCCGGGCGAGTGACGAATTCCACCACCGCATCGGGGGGCCGGTCGGGCGGACGGTTGCGGTCTTGAGTGGACGGGCCACGGTCGCCCCCAAAGCCGCCAGCCCCACGGATGAACAAAGTAGCCTTGGTCGTGCAAAGCAGGCCGTTGCGGTCCTCCACGATGCCTTCGCACCCGATCACGGCAGCCTTCCCTTTGTCCCACACCTCCGCCACACGGCCGGTGATGGTCACTTCAGCCTCGGGCGGCAGCTCGCGATGGAGGGTGATGGATTGCTCTCCGTGCAACAGCATGGCCAAGTTGATCTCCACGTTGGACACCAACCCGCCCATGGAGAACATGCCGGGAATGACCGCGTACGTAGGCAGTACCTTTGGCCCACGGCCTTCGTAAACGAAGTCCAGCTCGCCTTCCGGCTGCGCGCCCACACCCACGGCGTACAGCATCACGTCCTTCGCGTCCCACCGGAACGTCACCGGCGGAAACGTCATTCCAACGAGGGCGCTCGAGATTGGCTGACCCATGAAAGCGCTTTCTTCGTCAAACCCGGCCGCGTGTCAACCGTACCACCGTAAGAGGCTCCCCTGTGGAGCACCCACGGAGGGGTTTGCCGACCTACTGGAGTCGGCGCTGGCCCCAAGGTAGGCGCAAGCCTCATTCGGGCAGCCACAAGGGTCGCCCCTACGACCCGGAACGCCGCGGTTCTGGCGAAGCAAACAATGTTGCGGCGCTGCCGTCCGCCCCGACGATGGCTGACCCGCCTGTGCGCGCCCTTTCGCGGCAAACGCGATCCCGAGCCGCGGCAGGGATCACATGTGGTCGATGACGGCCTGCCCGAACTCGGAGCATTTCACCAGCTTCGCACCCTCCATCAGGCGGTGGAAATCGTACGTGACGGTTTTTGCCGCAATCGCTCCTTCCATCCCACGGATGATCAGATCGGCCGCCTCGTTCCAGCCGAGGTGGCGGAACATCATCTCCCCCGAAAGAATCACGGAGCCCGGATTGACCTTGTCCAGGTTGGCGTACTTTGGTGCGGTGCCGTGCGTGGCTTCAAAGATGGCGTGGCCAGTCACGTAGTTGATATTGCCGCCAGGGGCGATGCCGATTCCCCCCACTTGTGCTGCGAGGGCATCGGACAAGTAGTCGCCGTTGAGGTTGAGCGTGGCGATGACATCGAAGTCGCGCGGCCGCGTGAGCACCTGCTGCAAGGTGATGTCGGCAATGGTGTCGCGGATGAGCAGCTTTTGCTTCCACCGGCCGTTTCCGTGCGTGTCCCACAACGCCAAGCCAGCCTCCACCTCGGCGCGTACCTTGGCTTGCTGTTCGGGCGTCATCATGTCGTATCCGGGTTCGATCAGGCGCGCATTTGCTTCCACGGAGAGATTGGGATTTTGCTCCTTGTTCGCGAGAATCCAGCTCTCGCGCTCGGTAACGATGCGCTGCCGGTACTCACGTTTCGCCAAGGCGTATCCCCAATCGCGGAAGCCCCCTTCGGTAAACTTCATGATGTTGCCTTTGTGCACCAGCGTGACGCTGCGGCGGTTGTAGCGCAGCGCGTACTCGATGGCCGCCCGCACGAGCCGCTCGCTCCCCTCGATGGAAACAGGTTTGATCCCAATGGCGCTGGTCTCCGGGAAGCGGATTTTGGTTACACCCATTTCTTTTTGGAGGAAGTCGATCACTTTGCGGACCTCAGGCGAACCGGCCGGCCACTCGATGCCTGCGTAAATGTCCTCGGTGTTCTCCCGGAAAATCACCATGTCCACGAGCTCGGGTTGCTTCACCGGACTAGGAACCCCAGGGAAATACCGCACCGGGCGCAAGCAAACGTACAGGTCAAGGAGTTGCCGCAAGGCAACGTTGAGGGAGCGGATGCCACCGCCAATGGGAGTGGTGAGTGGCCCCTTGATGCCGACCACGTAGTCCTGAAAGGCTTGTACGGTTTCGTCGGGCAGCCAGGTGCCGAGTTTGTTGAACGATTTTTCCCCAGCCAACACTTCCATCCAGGCGACCTTACGCTTCCCGCGGTACGCCTTTTCCACTGCGGCGTCGAAGACACGTTGGGCGGCGCGCCAAATGTCCGGACCCGTACCATCGCCTTCGATAAAGGGAATGATGGGCTGGTCGGGCACTTCGAGCTTGCCGTGAGTGCAACGGATGCGTTCCCCTGCTGGCACTACCAACCAACTTGCCATCGATCGTACTCCTCGCTGAGAGAATTCTTCGCGCCCCGAAGCGCCCCTGGCGTATATCAACGCAAGCCGAAGCTGTCGACTAGAACAGCTCCACTACGCGCGGCTCCGCAGCGACCTGCCGTTCGAGGAGCTCCGAGCAAATGCGTTCGGCAGCGCGTTGGCCCGCGTGGATACAGTCTGGAATGCCGACGCCGCGGTAGGAGTTGCCCGCAAGTGCGAGCCCGGCGTGCGCATCGAGGATGCGCTCGATACGGTCGACTCGCTCCGTGTGGCCGAGCGCGTACAGGGGCATCGTCTCCGGATAACGGAACACCCGGGCGAAGAGAGGCCCGCTGCGAATGCGCAACAGCGGCTCGATTTCCTCGCGCACGGCGCTCACGAGCCGAGCGTCGTCCCAGCCCAGGACCGCCGCTTGTTCCTCGCCACCGAGAAACGCACGTACCAGCATCGTACCCTCCGGAGCGCGACCGGGATACTTTTGGTGGCACAAGGTGCAAGCCCAGGTGAGCAAACCTTCCGTACGAGGAACGACGAAGCCAAACCCGCTCAGCGGTTGTGGAGAAGCGGACGCTGGATATGCGAGGCTTACCGTCACCGACGGAATCGTGGCAATGGACGCCAACTCGGAGGCCAGCGCGGGAACCGAATTGCGCACCATGCGAGCTACGCGAGCAGCAGGCACGGCCAAAATCACCGCGTCCGCGTGCATGGTTTCACCGGCGAGCGTTACCACCTGCCAGCCTGTTGGGGTCCGGTTGACTTCCGCGACCGCAGTGGAGGGGCACAGGCGAGCCGGCCCCAGTGCTTGTACGAGTGCGTCGACAAGCACTTGGAGCCCTGCGTCGAACGACAAGAACAAGCTCCACCGCGCTCCGCTACCGGAGCTGCGTGCGGCCCGGGCTTGCGCGCGCATGGCAAGGAGCACGCTTCTCCGCTCGCGCTCCATGTCCAGAAACCGCGGCATCGTTGCCCGCAAACTGAGCTTCTCTGCGTTGGCGAGGTAAATGCCACCAATCATCGGTTGCGCCACTCGCTCCACCGCTTCGCGGCCAAAGCGGCGAGCGACGAAGCTTGCGAGGGTTTCGTCGGCGAGCGCTGGTCCCCGTGGCAACAACACCTCGGCAGCCATGCGCAGCTTTCCTTTCCAACTAAACAGCGGCGACAAAGCGAACGGCCAGAGTCGCGTGGGCGCCAACAGGAGAAAGCCCTCGGGCAACGGATGCAGACGCCCGCGATGCGCAATGTAGGTACGGCGAAACTGCTCGTTCGTTCCCACGAGGCGGCCTTCGAGCCCCAGTTTCCGAGCAAGTTCCAACGCCCACGGTTTTTCCGACAAAAAGGAATCGGGCCCGCCTTCGATCACGAACCCGTCGGTGATCTCCGTGGCAATCGCCCCGCCGAACCGGCTTGCGGCTTCGAGTACGGTCAACTCGATGGGCAGGCGCTGTCGCTCGGCGAGTTCCAGGCAGCGTTGCGCCGCAGCAAGTCCGGAAATCCCCCCGCCAACGACCACGATGCGCATCTTCATCGCTGCCACCACTCACTTGGTCTCCGGCGCTCGAGCTTGCTCGCACACCAAATCCGCAAGCATGCGGATGAACGCTGCGTGCTCGCCAACCGTTTGTGCGCGCACGAATCGGAGGCCTACTTCCTCTGCGGTCGCACGCGCTACCACGTCGAGGTCGTACAGCACTTCTACGTGGTCGCACACAAAGCCGAGCGGCGCCACAACTGCTGCTTTGGCTCCTTCTTCCGCGAGCTTCCGCAAGCACGCGGAAATATCGGGTTCGAGCCAAGGTTCGGTGGGTGGTCCGCTCCGGCTTTGGAAGGCCAACTGCCATCTGGGGTGTTGCAGCGTACGAGCAATGCTCTGGGCGGCGTATTCGAGTTGAGGAACGTACGGGCCGCGCTCGGCCATTGCTCGCGGCAAGCTGTGGGCGGTAAACACCACCGGCGTGCGGGCACGCTCGTCCTCCGGAAGTTGTGCAAGCGCCTGCGCAACCCGACAGCTCATTGCTTGCAAAAACCCTTCGCGATCGTACCACGGCGGAACCAGGTCGACGGCCGGCGCCTCGCGACCGACCTCAGCGCGTGCTTCCGCAACGTCGTGGACGTAGCGATCCCACCCGGCCTCGGAACGCTGGGGCGACAGGATCACCCCGACGGCACGCCGGATTCCTTTCCGCCCCATGTCGGCAAGCGTTTCGGCCAGAAATGGATGCCAGTTGCGCATGCCCACGAACACCGGCAGCCGACGTCCCCGGAAGTACAGTTCGGCCTCGAGCCGCTTGGCTTGGCGCAAAGTGACCTCGAGCAGTGGCGATCGACCGCCAATGGCAAGATAGTTTTGGTGCACTTCGTCGAGGCGATGCGGCGGAACGTTTCGCCCGCGCACTACGCGCTCGAGAAAGGGACGGATTTCCTCGGGCGACCGCGGACCACCAAACGCAATGAGCAAAACGGCATCGTGCATGGCTCGAGCTTACTCGCACTACGAGGCCAAACCAGAGCGTTGGCGCTGGCTGTAATCGTGAACGAAATCGACCAGTGCCCGCACCTGGTCGACGTCGGTTTGCGGGAGAATGCCGTGTCCGAGATTGAAAATGTGCCCAGGACGATGCCCGGCTGCGTCCAAGATCTCTCGCGCCTGCGCCAGCAACGTTTCGCGCGGAGCGAGCAACACCACCGGATCGAGATTGCCCTGGATCGCTCGGTCGAAACCCACCCGTTGCCAACCCGCGGCCAAATCCACGCGCCAGTCGAGCCCGATCACCGTGCCGCCGGCCTCGCGCAGCAGTTCCAAAAGGCCGGCGGTACCGGTGCCAAAGTGGATGGCCGGGACTTCCGGCGGCAGCGCAGCAAACAGTTTCTGCATGTGTGGTAAGACAAACACCCGATAATCTTGCGGCGACAGGCAGCCCACCCAACTATCGAACACCTGCACCGCTTGTGCACCAGCTTCGACTTGCCGCCGCAAGTAGGCAGCGGTGTGTTCCGCAAGCAGGTCGAGCAACGCGTGCCACGCGTGCGGCGCCTGGTACATCAACCCCTTGGTGCGCGCATAATGGCGCGATCCACCACCCTCGATGAGGTACGACGCAAGCGTAAACGGCGCACCCGCAAAGCCAATCAACGGCACCTTCAGGGCCGCCCGTGCCAAACGCACCGCTTCGTACACGAACGTCAGCTCCGCTGCTGCGTCGACGCGAGGGAGCCGAGCCACGTCTTCGGCGGTCCGCACGGGGCGCTGGATGACCGGACCGTCATTGCGGGTGAACTCGAGCCCAACACCAAGCGGTTCGAGGATCAAGAGAATGTCCGCGAAAATAATGGCCGCATCGACACCCAGTCGCTCTGCGGCCGTGACGGTGACCTCCGCAGCCGCCGCCGGTGTGCGGCACAGTTCGAGGAAACTGTAGCGCGCCCGTACCTCGCGGTATTCCTGCATGTACCGCCCAGCCTGCCGCATGAGCCAAACGGGCGTGTAGGGCACGTGCGCGCGCCGGCAAGCGGCAAGAAACGTCGGTTCGGTCACGCTTGCCTCTGTAGTGAGAAACCATCGGCCGGTAAAGCGTTGCGCTGGCACGGCGGCGCCACGGCCGCGAACAGCGGAGCCTCAAGCAGCCCGGGGGCGAAACGAGGTACGCGGGAATGCCCCAACTGCCGGGCAAGACTGCGCGCCGGACCCTGCAGGCCGCACCGACCGCACGCGTGGGTTTTCCTTTACCAGGAGCGAGGTGCGAAAGTCTCTCCGGCGAGCTGCCTGTGCACGTGCGCGCGATCAGCGAGTCGGTCGCTTGTGCTGCAAACACGCGGCAGCAGAGCGAGCAAGCTCGCGAACCAGCACGCCCATTTTCGGCGGGGAGGCTTCGAGATCCGGTTCCAAGCCATGGGCACGAAGCGCCTCGGAGCAAACTGGACCGATCGAAGCCAGAACCACTTCGCGCAACCGCGTGCGCCAACGCTCGAGCTCCGCCTCGAATTCGTGCTCGACAAAGGCAAACACGTTGTGCACCTGATTTGCGCTGGTGAACACCACGACTGCGGCCTTCCCGTCGAGCACCGTGCGGATCCCTTCCCGTAGCGGTTCCAGTTGTTCCGGGTAGTCCCACTGGTACGGGACTACGCGCCGAACACGGGCGCCACGTTCGGCCAGTGCGTCGAGCAAGCTCGTATTCGGAACGCCGTACTCCTGCAGGGCCACGGTTTTCCCCGCGACGGGAACGTGGCGGTCGAGCAACGCCAGCAGTTCCTTCCACGTGTGAGGCTCGGGAACACGCCATTGAGGAACGAGGCCCAAATCGCGCAGTGCCGCCACGGGTTTGGGTCCCCGCGCAATCAACACTGCATTGCGGAGTGCGGCAGCGATCCGTTCTGGCTGGGCATCGCTGCGGAGCTGGTGCACCAGCATCCGCAGCCCGACACCGGTCAGCAACACCACGATGTCGATTTGGCCGCTCTCCAACTCTTGAAGATAGGCGAGCAGGTCTTGCCGGTCGTCGCGAGCGCGCTCGGTCATCGCGGGCGCCGAAACGGGGACTCCGCCGTGCCGGCGAATTGCTTCTGCAAGCTCCTGCGCGCGGCGGCTCTCGAACGCCACCACGGTCAGGCCGTGGAGGCGCGAGGATTCGGCTTCCTGTGGGGGGTCGCTGTCGGTCACCACCGATCCGCTCCAGGCAGCGTTCGTACCCTCTTACTCGGTCAGGGTCGTCATGGACTTTCCGGTGGCAGCATCCACCACCTCGAAACGCACCTGGCTTGCGACCTGGAACCGGGCTTTTTGTTCCCGGATGCGCGTGGTCATCCGCTCGCGAAACATCGCCTGCATCTCCGGGCCCATTTGGTCCATGGGAAAGTCCCGCACGTAGACTTTCGCGTAGTCGTCGCTCGGCCACTCGATGCGGTCGACCTTGGGCCCCATCACCGGGTTCTTGCGGAAGATCCTTTCCGCAGCACTGCGGAACGAGTCGGACTCGGCTTCCGCGACTGCCGGTGCACTCGTCTCCGGCGAGGGTTCCCCTTTGAGGCGCGCGAGCAGCAAGTCCACCTGCGCACGAATTTGCTCGTTCGGCGCCAGTTCGCGGGCGCGGGCAAACGCCGCCAAAGCTTCCTCGGTCTTGCCCAAGCCGTGGTATGCCACACCAAGATTGAAGTGGGCTTGGAAAAACTTGGGGTCGTCTTGCAGCACCGCTTGGTAGGTTGCCAGGGCTTTGTCGGTTTGGCCTGCAGCTAACAACATGGTGCCAAGATCGGTCCGCACCTCGAGATCCTCGGGCTTTTTGGCCAGGTACTGTTCGTAGTACGCGATGGCGACATCTGGCTGCCGCCGTTCATAGGCGATGTTGCCAAGAGCGCGGAGCGCTTCGAGGTCGCCGGGAACCTGTTCCAGTACGTGCTGGTACGCGGACGCGGCTCCGGCCAGGTACGAAGGGTCGACGAAACTCGCGCGATACTGCACCTGTGCTGCTTGGCGCCAGCGCTCAATGTCGTTTGGCGATGCTTGTGCTTGCTCCACGACTTCGCGGATGGCGTCCTTCACTTGCTGTGGGAGTTCCACGGGTGGATGGCTTTCGGGCAGATTTTGCTCCGCGGGCGAGGCCACGCGCGGCACCGTGCGCTTCGGCGCGGGAAACAGCGTGCCATGAACGACGGCCCCTGCACCGACCAAGAGCACCGTCCCCAGCACGAACGCGGGGGCCCACTGCGGGGGCAGCCGGAAGCGCCGCCGGGCGGACCCAAACGCATGCCCGCACCGCGTGCAAAACTGCGCCTCGGGCAACCGTTGGGTTCCGCAGAAGCCGCAAAACCGCTGTTCCATGCGTGGGCACGCTAACGTCGCTGCTCTGGCGCTGCAATGCGGCTTGGTGCCGCAGATCACCGGCGTCTGGCCGCGGGCTACCAGGAGGGCAAGGCTCCGCTATACTGCGCCCGCGTTGTCGAGAGGAGGACGGGATGAAGCATCTCGAGCGTTGGATTGTGGCGGGTTTGTGTTTGGGGCTCACGATGTCGTCGTGCACGTGCGAACGTGCCCTACCGCCGGCACCAGAGCCGCCGGCAGCCTTGCCGGAGCGTGGTGCCGGGCTCACGATGGCAAGTCCGTCGCCCCAAGTGGCAAAGGCAACCCCGACGCCGGAAACGCAACGGGCCGAGGAGACGCCCAGTCCGCCTGCTGTGGCGTTACCGGAAGACTTCCCTGCCGACGTGCCGATTTACGCTGGGGCCCGCTTGGAGCAAGTGCACGACCTCCCGAACAACGCCCACAACGTGATTTTCCGCGCCGAGGGAAGCGTGGAAGACATCAACCGCTTTTATCATGAGAAGCTATCGGCGGCGGGGTGGAACGTGACCCAGCAGTTCGCTCGACCGAATCACGCGTTCATGACCTACAAAAAGGGCAACCTGATCGCGAACGTCACGATCGCAGAAGATGCCCGCGACCCGAGCCGTCGAGTGATCGCCATCATGTACGAAGAAGAGCAACCGCTGCCGTTCGAGGAGTTTTAACCGCCGCTTGCTCCCCGCCGGTGGCGCGTGGGCCTACCGGCTGCGTCGCCATCGTCGGATCACGGCAGGAACGACCTCCCGGGCGGCCCTTACTCTTCCGACCGCATCGCGCTCCACCACCATCGGCGATGCGTCGTGGAATCAGCACAAACGCTGCTCGACGGGTGCGGGCACAACCCTGCAGCCGCTTTTACCGCGCGAGGCTTGCGGCGGATTTCGCTTCTTGCGTGAGAAATTCCAGCACGGCGGCAGAAAACGCGTCGTTACGGTCGCCGGCGATCATGTGACCAGCTCCCGACACATCGGCAAAGCGGGCATGGGGCACGGCCTCGAGAAATTCGGCGACGCTTTCCGGGCTGATCACGTCGCTCATCCGACCGCGCACGAGCAGCGTGGGCACCACCAAACGCCGCGCGGCCGCAAGCAATCGTGCTGGCTGTTGCGAGGCGTCGGGACGCTTGGGGCCGACCACGAATTGGGGATCCCAATGCCAGCGGTAACGACCGTCGGGCCCGCGCCGGAGGTTCTTGGCCAAGCCGGAAAGGTCTCTGGGGCGGGGCCGATGCGGCAAGTACGAGGCAACGGCTGCAGCCGCGTCTTCGATGGTGGCAAAGCCGTCTAAATGATTCCGCATGAACTGCACGATGCGCTGAACGCCTTCCGGCTCCATGCGCGGGGCAATGTCCACCAAAACGAGAGCAGAAAACGCGTGCGGGTCGTGCTCTCCTGCCAGCAACAGCCCCGTGATGCCGCCGAGCGAAGCCCCCACCAACACGGGCGGGCGACCGAGCGCGTCCACCACACCACGCAAATCTTCCACGAACGCTTCGAGAGAATAGTCGGCGTCGGGCGCCCAGTCGCTTTCCCCATGCCCGCGGAGGTCGAGCGCGATGGCAAACCAGCCGCGGGTGCTCACCTCGATGGCGGTGTTGCCCCAAGCGTGACGCGTTTGGCCTCCACCGGCCAAAAACAACACCGGAGGCGCTGCTGGATCTCCCCAAGCATCGCCGCGCAATTGCACTCCGCGAGCGCCACGGAACTCTACGCGCTGTGCTGCTGGTTTCATGGCCGTCGCGGTTGTTTGTGAACGGGGTGCAAGCCTACGTCAACTACCGCGCGAGCGAGCCGACAGGCGCCGCAGCGTTGCAACCGCACAACCAACCCAAGCAAGGGCCCATTCTCGGCGGGCGCCGGGACTCCAAAACTCTTGCATTGCCCCGCATCCCTTGCGCCCGTATAATCGTCGGTCGTCACCACTGCGACAGCAGAAAGGCCGAACAATATGCAAGACATCCGGACCCTCGGCGAACTCAAGGCCAGCGGCTACGAAGTCGTGCCCGTGCGCGAAGAAATGCGCCGCAACTTGATTGCGATGTTGGAACGCGGCGAGCCACTTCTGCCGGGCATCATCGGATTCGATGACACGGTGATCCCGGAAATCGAAAATGCCATTTTGGCGGGGCATCACATGGTGTTTCTGGGGGAGCGCGGCCAAGCCAAGTCGCGCATCATCCGCTCCTTGGTGCGCTTGCTCGATCCCCTCGTGCCTGCGGTTGCTGGCTGCCCCATTCATGACAATCCGTTCGCGCCCATTTGCAAGAGCTGCCGGCTGCAAGCAGTGCAGATGGGCGACGCGCTTCCAATTGCGTGGATTCCCCGCGAGCAACGGTATGGAGAAAAGCTCGCCACGCCGGACGTTTCCATTGCCGACCTGATCGGAGACATCGACCCGGTGAAAGTGGCCGAAGGGCGCTACCTCGCCGACGAGGACACGATCCACTTCGGCATCGTGCCGCGAACCAATCGCGGCATCTTTGCCATCAACGAGCTACCGGACCTGGCGGAAAAGGTGCAGGTCGGGCTGTTCAACTTGATGGAAGAAAAGGACATCCAAATTAAGGGGTACAAGATTCGCTTGCCCTTGGACATCGTGATCGTGGCCAGTGCCAATCCCGAGGACTACACGAACCGGGGCCGGATGATCACGCCGCTCAAGGACCGGTTCGACGTGCAAATTCGCACCCATTACCCGCGCCGCTTGGAGGACGAAATCGCGATCATGGAGCAAGAGGCTCTTCGGCCTCGCAGCGCGAGCCGGCCACTGTTGGTGCCGCAGTTCATGAAGGAAATCGTTGCGCAACTGACCTTCGAAGCGCGAGCGAGCAACGAAATCAACCAAACCTCCGGCGTGAGCGTGCGGACAACGATCAACAACTACGAGAGCTTGATCAGCAACGCGGAAAAGCGCGCGATCCGCAACGGAGAGCCCGAGATCGTGCCACGGATCAGCGACTTGCACGCCATGCTCGCGTCGACTGCGGGGAAACTCGAAATCGAGTACCTGGGAGACGACAAGAGTCCAGTCGATTTGTTCGACCGCCTGCTCGATCGCGCCGTGCTGAAGGTGTTCGATCGGTGGTGCAAGCTGGAAGATTTGCGCCCGATCCTGACGTACTTCGAGAGTGGCGGTGGGGTGGAGGTCTCCGACGTCATGCCTGCCGAGGAGTACTTGGAGGGCGTGCGTGCCATTCCGGGTCTCGAGCCCGCCGTACGCGCTTTTGGCAGCATCGAAAGCCCGGCGTTCATTGCCTCGGTCACCGAGTTCTTGTTCGAGGGCCTGCACCTCCACCAGAAGCTCAACAAAGAGCGCCAGGGTGGGCGGCTCACGTACCACCAGTGAAATAGGCGGCCGCGATGTTGGTGACACGCTACACGATCTGGGACGGCCGCCAGCGGCGCCGCGTGGATGCCGATCGCCTGTTCCAGGAACTGCGACGCTACCTCGAACATACCGACAACCTCGTGGAAGCGTTGGAGTGGTTGCTCCGCCACGGCGCCGAGTTCGAAGACACGCGTTTGGTCGGGCTCGACGAGCTGCTTGAAAACGTGCGGCGCAAGATTCAGGAGCAGTTCGAGCGGTACAACTTGGACCATGCGTTCGATCGCTTGCGCGAACGCCTCGAGGAAATTCTCGAACTGGAGCGCGATACGTTGCGAAGCCGCGAAGGCAGCGATCCGGAGGCGCGCGCAAAATTGGAATTCCTGGATCGGTTGCCGCCGTCGCCCGGCAAGGCGATGCGCGCCCTGAAGGAGTACGCGTTTGCCGACCGCGACGCGGAGCGCGAGTTTGCCCACTTGCTCGAAGAGTTCGAAGACGCCGAGGAGCTGGAGCAGTGGATTCAGCAGTTCGGTGCGTTGTTTCGCGGACCCGAGGCGCTGGACTACGACGAAGCTCTTGAGCTCATGCAGCTCTTGCGGCGACTGAAAGCGCTGGAAGATGCTTTGGCGCAAGGAGCGTTGGAACAGATCGACAGTGACGAGCTGGAGGAGCTGTTAGGGGTCGATGCGGTCGTGGCCCTGGAGCAGTTGCGCGCCGTGCAGGCAATGCTGGAACGCGCCGGTTACCTGGTCCGGTCGGGCGATCGCTTGCAGTTGTCGCCCAAAGGGGTGCGCCGCCTGGGCCAGCTTGCCCTGCGCGATATCTACCAGGGCTTGTTGCGCGACCGCCGAGGTGGTCACGGTTCCGACCATCGCGGTCAGGCGCAACTCCGCATCGATACGAGCAAGCCGTACCAATTTGGCGATCCGTTGGAGTTGGACCTCGTACAAACGCTGAAAAACGCGCTCAGCCGCGGAACCGGCACGCCCATTGCGCTCGCACCAGAGGATTTCGTGGTCTACGGCATGGATCATTCGGTAACCACGGCAACGGTGTTGCTGCTGGACATGAGCTGGTCGATGAGTTGGGAGGGGCGGTTCGCAGCTGCCAAGCGCGTGGCGTTGGCCCTGGAAACCCTGGTGCGGACACAGTTTCCGCGCGACTACTTGGGCATCGTGGGCTTCTACACCCGGGCGCGCGAACTCAAAACCCGCGACCTGCCGGAAGTCACATGGAACATGGGCGACCCGTTCACGAACCTGCAGGAAGGCTTGCAGCTTGCAACCCAGTTGCTCGAGCGGCATCCCGCGCGCAACCGCCACATCATCGTCATTACCGATGGCCAGCCCACCGCCTATTTTTCCCGCGGCCGCTTGTACTGCGAATGGCCGCTCTCCTTTGGCGGCATCAGCGTGCGTGCCGCTCAGGAAACCCTGCGCGAAGTCGAGCGAGTTACACGCAAGGGGATCGTGATCAACACGTTCATGCTCGACGACAGCCCCGCCTTGCGGGCCTTCGTGGAGAAAATGACCCGCGTGAACAAAGGTCGCGCCTTTTATACCCACCCGGAGCACCTCGGGCGTTACCTGTTGGTGGACTACCTCGGCCGCAAACGTAAGGTCATTACCCGCCGCTAGCCCCCGTCGACTCGGACATCGTCATCATCCCCACGGACGAGCGATTTCGGGCAGGTACACGGCCTACCTCTACGGTTCGTCATCCTGGCAAGACGGAAGCGGAACGGCACCGCCGTACCCCTACACCGCACAAGGAAACGTGCGTGGTGGACACAAACCTGCGAGCCAACACGGACCCTGTTGGCAAGCGATGTAGGGGCGACCCGGTGGGTCGCCCGCGGGGTGGGGCAGCGTCTTGCGGGCGATTTCGCCACAAGTTGCGCCGCAACATCGCGTGCCGTTGTAGGGGCGGTTCGCGAACCGCCCGTGGTTCTGTGCCGGTGCAGCGCAGGCGGCTGTACACGGGGGCACGCAGGGGGCAACGGCATCGCCCTGCCCCTACAAACGCCGCACGCTGCATGGCCAACAAAAACCGCGGCGCCGCGGGAAAGGCCAGCCCCAACGCGGGTGTCATTCGTTGTAAGGAGGCGCAGCGAATGCGCCATGACGCCAGCGCACGAACTGCGAAGTTCCTCAGGCGACCGACGCGAGGAACTCGAGCACGACGCGGTTGAACGCCTCTGGATTCTCCGCGTTGGCAATGTGACCCGCGTGAGGAATCACCTCCAAACGCGCCCCGGCTATGCGGCGCACCACGTCCTCCGCTAACGGCAGCGGGGTGACGCGATCGTGCTCGCCCACAACAACCAAGGTGGGCTTTTGCACCTGGCTGAGCGCAGCCCCAGCATCGAAGTGGAAGGTTGCACGCGCTGCACGAAGGTACGAAGCGTAATCGTTCTTCGCCACCTGCTCGATGAAATACTCCCGCATGGCCGGATCCACATTGTCCGAAAATGCCGCAGTGATGCGCTCGCGGGCAATCTCCGCCATGCTCTGCTGCTCCATTCGCTCCAGCGCCACCTGGGCCATCTCCCGAGCCGGAGGGGGCAACGAGGCAAACGTGTCGGCCAACACCAGGGAGGCCACCACTAGCGGAAAATCCAACGCCAGTTGCTGGGCCACCACGCCGCCCATCGACAAGCCGATCCAGTGAGCCCGCTCGATGCCGAGCACCCGCGACAAGCGGAGCAGGTCGCGCGCCATATCGGCAACGGTAAAGTCGCGCGTCGGGCGGGTGGACAAGCCGTGCCCGCGCAAGTCGACCACAACGGTCGGATAGCGAGCAGAAAACACCGGAATCTGGAACAGCCACATGCGCCGATCGCCACCGAGTCCGTGGACGAACACCACCGGGGGTGGTCCGGCCTTCCACGGCGGCGTGAAGTCATACAGTTCGTAATACAGCTCGATTCCGTCACCCACAGCAACGTGCGGCATGCGCGCGGTCTCCCAAATCTCGAGCGCAAGCAACCACAAACCTGCCGATCCGACAAGGCCGGAATTGCAACCCTCTTTTGTCAGCTCCGCCCCAGTGGCAATGTTCGCCCGTATGCACCCATTGCGCGGGAAAGCAGCGATTGTCGGACTCGGCATCACAGATCAAGGCAAGGTGTTTCACACCAACCACGTCGGATTTGCCGTGGAAGCGGTGCAGCGCGCGCTGGCAGACGCCGGACTCGAACGGCGCGACGTCGACGGGTTGCTGCTCAATCCGGGACTGAGTTGGGGTGAGGCCAGCATGGGTGCCTTTCAACTCCAACAAGCACTTGGGCTACGGAATCTGACCCTCGCAGCCACCATGAATCTGGGCGGAGCGACGGCTGGCGCGATGGTGGCCCACGCAGCGGAGGCCATCGCGAGCGGCCGGTGCTCCGTCGTGGTGTGTGTGTTCTCCGACGCTCCGTTGAAACCGCCGCGGCCAGAAACAAAGGACTCCTCGCGGGGAGCTTCCACAGGTTCGGGCGCCACGTACGCGTTTGCACGCGGATTCGAAGCCGCGTACGGGTACTTTGGCATCGCTGCGCAGTATGCCATGATCGCTCGGCGATACATGCACGTGTACGGCCTCCAACAAGAGTACCTTGGCGCGGTGGCCGTTGCTCAGCGGCAGTGGGCAAACCGGAACCCGATCGCGCAGTACTACGATCGCCCGTTGACGCTCGAAGAGTACCACGCCTCTCGCTGGATCGTAGAGCCCTTCCACTTGTACGATTGCTGCCTCGTGTCGAACGGGGGTCTCGCCTTGGTCGTCACCAGCGCTGAGCGTGCTCGCGATTTGCGCCAGCCACCGGTGTACATCCTCGGTGTTGGCCAAGGGCATCCGGGGGGCGACCCCGTGGAAACCCTCGCTACGGGCGCGCCCATTGCCAAGCAGCAGGCTCTGACGATGGCGGGTCTTACCCTCGACGACATCGACGTGGTGGAACTGTACGACTGCTACACGTTCACCGTGGTCATCTCCTTGGAGGACTATGGCTTTGTCGAGAAGGGCGAGGGCGGACCGTTCATCGCCGCCGGGAGCACGGCGCCCGGAGGGTCTTTGCCGGTGAATACAGGCGGGGGTCAGCTTTCCGCGTTTTACATGTGGGGAATGACGCCACTGTCGGAAGCGGTCATCCAGCTTCGCGGGCAAGGCGGGGCCCGCCAAGTTCCGGGGGCGCGGACGGCGCTGGCCAGTGGTAACGGCGGAGTCCTTTCCACCCATTCCACCACCATTCTCGGTCGGGAGGTGTAGTCGTGCCGGAAACGATCGCGAGGCCGTTACCTCCACAAACGCCCGAATGGGAACCGTTTTATCGAGCGGCGGCCGGCGGGACCCTCGCGCTGCCGCGATGCACGCAGTGTGGCGAGTTTCGCTTTCCGCCGCGCCCTGTGTGCCCCACGTGTCTCGGCCAGACGTTCGAGTGGCAAGCCGTCAGCGGGCTTGGGGAAGTATGGAGTTACGTGGTGATGCATCAAGTCTATCACCCCGCCTTTGCCAGCGAGGTGCCCTATGCCGTGGTTCTGGTTCGACTCGAAGAAGGGCCGCGGATCATCAGCCGATTGCTCGACGTTCCTCCGCATCAGGTCAGGATCGGAGCGCTCGTGGAAGTGACCTTCGTGACCGTGGCGGAGGGTCTCCACCTCCCCATGTTTCGCCTACGCCGACCGGCAACAGATCGCTCGTGAAACCGGTGCTGGAGAGCGGTCGTAAGCCGCTCGGACCGGAACCTGGCGTTCAGCGCTCGCTGCGCGCTCCCTAGACATACAGGCAGAGATTGACTACCTGTGGCTCTCTCGCACGCTGGCGTAGCTCAGTCGGCAGAGCAACTGATTCGTAATCAGTAGGTCGGGAGTTCGACTCTCCCCGCCAGCTTTACACACGCCCCTGATTTTTCAGGGGGTTCCCTGAGACAACCAACGGCCCGGCTGCCGTTTTGTAGCCATTGTGTAGCCATTCTCTGTAGAGGCACGGTGCCGCCGTGCCCTGAAAACGGTCGCCTGCACACGGGCGCCTATCGCCACGTTCGCACCACGGACCCGCCGGGCGTAGTACGGGCGGTTCCCGAACCGCCCCTACAACTGGTGCGGCCAGGTGCTTGCGGTGTTCGCTGGCCCAACGCACGCGGCTGTACGCACGGCATGTAGGGGCGACGCGGTGCGTCGCCCTGGTCCCGTCGTGCACCACGG
>CAZHQG010000033.1:0-31763 GCA_964534275.1 uncultured Binatia bacterium (SeqCode)
CGCGCCGCTCACCCTGGTGCTTGCGCTCTCGGGCACCCTGCACGCCCGGGTCGAGCCGGAGGAGACTAGCCTCACCCTGAGTTCAGCCGACGGAACGACCGTGCTTGCCTACCGGGGGCTCACGGCTTGGGACGCCAGCGGGCGCGCGCTTCCCGCGCGGCTCCAGGTGCAGGGCGGGGAGCTGCGCTTGCATGTGGAGGATGCGGGTGCCCGGTATCCGCTGGTGGTGGACCCCTTCGTCGAGCAGGCCAAGCTCACCGCCTCCGATGGGGCGGCGCTTGACTTCTTCGGCTGGTCCGTGGCCATCAGCGGCGACACGGTGGTGGTGGGGGCGGTTCTGGATGACATCGGCGCGAACGCCGACCAGGGCTCCGCCTACGTGTTCGTGAAGCCGGTCGGCGGCTGGATGAACATGACCCAGACCGCCAAGCTCACCGCCTCCGATGGGGCGGCGGGGGACGGGTTCGGCTTCTCCGTGGCCGTCAGCGGCGACACGGCGGTGGTGGGGGCGTCGGGCGATACCATAGGCGCGAACACCGACCAGGGCTCCGCCTACGTCTTTGGCAGCGTGGTGGTTGGCCGCCCGGCCCCCGCCCTCTCCAAATCGGCCCAGCTCGGAATCGTCGCCCTGCTGCTGCTCGTCGGCCTGCTCAGCCTCCACCGCCTCGGAGAGTCCATCGCGCCACGATGATTGGAAGAGCGCTGGGGCGAGGGCGGAGAAGATAGAGTGGTTGCGCAGGGCCCGATCGTGGAGGAATCCGGAGTGCCAGAAGCTGTTGGCCGCCCGCTGGCTATCGGCCAAGGCTGCATGTTCTCCCCGGGAAGCGAGTGCAGTCCTTGAGGGGTTGATGTCCACCACAACGCGGGACGCTTTCTCCTCTTCCCGCGCTCGCCGCGGATCCTTCTCGAAGCTCCAAGCCTCCGCTCCTTAGTCGAGGAGTATGCGTCTTCCCTAAGCGCCGATGATCGAGACGTCGGTTTCGAAGGTCGGGAACGTTGGGACCCGATGCTTGCGTACCGTGCAAGCCGGTTCGGTGTTCGGTGTCCCTCCCGCGTCTGAACCGGTTGGCGCGCTCGCGGGTCATCCAAGCCAGGCCTCTCCCGCGGGATGCTGTGCGATGCTGCATCGTGGTGAAGCGATCCAGTCCACTAGGCGTGTCCTCGCGGGATCCAGGCCGAGGCTCACGACTGCCACCAGGTCGTGGGGAGTGAAGACTCCCACCACTTCCCCGTTCCCGTTCACGATGACCACAGCCTCGGTTCCCCATTCGTACATGGTTCTCGCAGCCTTCGTCACCGTGGCATCGGGGCTTAAACGAGCTACGGGGCGTGAGCGCTGCCGCACGGAGTTCGCGTTGGCGTGGTGGCGTTCCATTGGTGTGCTCCTCGTGCTGTAGCAGGGCAAAAAGAGTACCACGGCGGGCACATCGTGCCGAAGTCGATTTGCAGCGACAGCGTTCTTGGCACCAAGAACGAGCGACGTCCGGCGGGCGGAGACGCAGGAACACTAGGAGCGGGCTTTGCCACAGGCAAGCGAACGTCGCTGCAAACCGCGTCGAGGATGCAGACTTCAGGAAGCAGTTGGCCGCAAGCCAAGTTGCTCGAGGGCGAATTGTTTCGCCCAGCGGTAGTCTGCCTTGCCGGACGGGCTGCGCACCATTTCCTCGACGAACAGGATTTCCCGGGGAAGTTTGTACCGGGCAAGGTGCCGCGCACAGAACTCGATCAGTTCCTCCTTGCTCGGTTCCTCACCCTTGCGCACCTGGACGATGGCGGTCACTTGCTCGCCGAACCGCTCGTGAGGGGTGCCCACGACCACGGCATCGTACACCGCAGGATGGTGTTTCAGCGCTTTCTCGACTTCCTCCGGGTAGATTTTCTCTCCGCCAGAGTTGATGCTCACCGAGCCGCGGCCAAGCACGATAATTGTTCCGTCAGCAGCCACTTTCGCATGGTCACCGGGGATGGCGTAACGCTTGCCGTCGATGACCGGGAACGTCCGTGCCGTTTTTTCGGCATCTTTGAAGTAACCGAGGGGAACGTGCCCGGTGCGTGCAAGCCACCCCACTTCCTCGCTGCCAGGCGTGACCGGGCCGCTCAGGTCGTACTTGAGCACCAGTGTCTCTTCGTTCATCCGGAAGGCGCCGCTCGAGATGGTCATTCCCTTCATGACAATTTGCGACCCTTGCCCTCCGGTCTCCGACGCCCCAAAGCCGTCGATGATCATCAGGTGAGGAATGTGTTCCAGCAAAGCCTCCTTCAATGCCGGCGTCAGAATTGCGCCGCCCGAAAGGATAATGTTCAAGCTCGACAGGTCGTACCGGTGCTTTTGCAACTGGTCGACGAGCGGGCGGGCAAACGCGTCGCCAACGATCGTCAGGAACGTGACCCGTTCGCGTTCCACGGTGGACCAGATGTCGTGCGGGTCGAGCCGTTCTGGATGGTCTTGGACAATAACAGCCCCGCCTTGATGCCAACAGGTAAAAGCCATCCAGTGAGCTGCGCCGTGCATGAACGGCGGAGCCGGTAGGGCGCGGGCCTGACTATCGCGGGCATTGTCCACCAGGGCTTGAATCGAAGGGATCTTTTGCCCGCCCGGAGGGTGGCCTCCCAACGCAGCGAAGAAAATGTCCTCTTGCCTCCACAGCACCCCCTTGGGCATTCCGGTGGTGCCTCCGGTGTAGAGAATGTACAGGTCGTCTCCACACCAGTGCAGGTCGGGCTTTTCCGGAGAGGACTGCCGGAGCACCTCCTCGTAGTCGAGCGCTCCGGGAAGCAACGGGTTTCCCGACTCGTCGGCCACCTGCAGAAGCAGGCGCAAGTGTCGCACCTCCGAACGGATCTTTTGTACTCGTGGGGCGAAGCGAGCGTGGTAGATCAAGGCGTGGCAGTCAGCATCGTTGAGCAAGTAAATGAGTTCGTCCTCCACGTAGCGGTAGTTGACGTTAAACGGGGCTACGCGCGCCTTGTACGCTCCCAGCATCCCCTCGAGGTATTCGTTCCCGTTGTAAAGGTAGAGGCCTAAGTGGTCCTGGCCCGACTCGTAATTCTTGAGTTCGTGCCGCTCGCGGTGGCAGCCCAAGCCATGGCTGCGGAGGAAATTTGCGAGCCGACGGGTACGGTCGGTGAGATCCTTCCACCGAAAGCGCCGGTCACGAAACACGAGACATTCTCGCTCGGGATAGGCCGCAGCGAGCGCTTCACTAATGTTGGCAAGGTTGAATTCCTGATTCGTGTGTTGCTCCATAAGGCGCCGTTGCTAGCACCGCGCAAACGGTATGGCACGAGGGGACCGCAACGAACCGTCGTCCCTACTTGGCTATACGGTTGGTACCAACGGTCGGGAGTGCCCGGCGGCCTACCGAGCTGTCACGGAAGGGCGAGGGCCGGGCGCCGGTCGAACGATGACTTGCGGTCTGCTTTGCGGGTGAAAACACGGTGGACAGGGAAGTGCGGGGAGCGGACATGTCGCAGTGTGACAAAAGTACCGCAGCGCGGGAGACAGAAACGGTTCGGAAGCACGAACCCGGTTGGAATCGTTTTCGCTTAGGCGTTCGGACACTATGCCGGCTGCGCGAATGTGGGAGTACGAGATGCGGAGAATGAAGGTCAGTGGGGAGAGGTGTGGAGCGGGTGAGCACCCGAGCGTGGAGCAATTGGCCTATTTGCTGAGTCGCATCGATTTGTTCGAAACCTTCACTCCGTTCACGCTCCGGCTCGTGGCGCGCGACTGCGAGATTGTCGAGTTGGCACCAGGGGAAGTGCTGTTCGAGTACGGCAGCCCCGGGGGCTCGCTGTACATCGTGTTAGACGGCCAGTTGGAAGTGGCCCGGGGAGAGCGAGCGATTGCCGTCGTTGGCCGAAACGAATACGTGGGAGAGTTGGCGTTGATCGATCCTGGAGTTCGCAGCGCTTCGGTGCGGGCAGTGAGTTCCACGCGACTCCTCGAGGTGCCGGAGCAGGTGTTCGACCAGTACTTGCGGCGCGAGCCCGAATCGCTTGCAGCGATGATGCGTACGGTCACCCGGCGACTGCGGACCATGCTGGACGACATGCAACGTGCCTACGAGCAGCTCCACATGCAGGTGCACGACATGCTCAACTTGCTCAACGTTCTGAACGGAGCAAGCCTCGTTGCAGAGGCGTTGGCGGAAACGGACCCTCACCACCGCTACCTGGAGATGATTTCGCAAACGCGCGATCGCCTGGAACAAATGATGAGGTCCGTGCTCCGTCGAGTACGAGGTCAGCCCGTAGGTTATCCCCGTGAGCCCACCGATTTGGTCGAACTTGTACGAGAAACGCTGCGCACCGACTTGGCCTTGCATCCCGACGTCCGTAGAGTCCAGGTGGTCGTACACCGGCGCGGGGCGTTGGAACCGTGTCCTTGCAATCCTTCCGACTTGCGACGGGTGATCGGGAACTTGGTGATCAATGCCGCGCAAGCAGTCGGCGACGATGGGCTCGTGGAGATCGAATTGTCGCAGGTGCCAGGCAAAGCGGTGATCGAAGTCAAGGACAACGGTCCCGGCGTGCCGGCGGCTTTGCTGCCGATGATTTTCGAGCCGCGGTTCAGCACGAAGCCGGAGGGTACAGGCCTCGGGTTGAGCTCCGCGCGTTTGATCGTGGAAGGGTTGCATGGGGGCACCCTTTCGTACCGGGGGCAGGTGGGCCGAGGCGCAACGTTTCGCGTCGAACTGCCGCTGAACTAACAACGGCACAAACCGTGGCCATCTAGTTGCGCTTGCACCTGGAAGCGGGTAAGCGCAAGCGTGCTCGCAAGGGAGGAAACATGCCGTTAACCGTCGTGGCCCAAGTGCGCGTGCACGAGGGAAAAGAAGAAGCGTTTGTGCGCGCCGCTGAAGAGTTGGTGGCGTACGTTACGGAGCACGAGCCGGACACGCTCATGTACGTGCTGCATCGTTCTACCAGCGAGCCACGCAAGTTCCTGTTTTACGAGGTGTACGCCGACGAGAATGCCTTGGCGCGCCACGGAGCGAGCGAAGCGATGGTCAAGTTTTTCGGCAAGGTTCGTGGGTTGTTGAGCGGCGCTCCAGAAATCGAAACCTTCCAAGAACTCGCGGGCAAACGCTAGCTCGGGATGCGAACCGAGGGAGCGAGTGCGTAGTGGCTTTACGGAGTGAATCCCCATGGCACCGACGATAGAACCAAATTACGGCTTTCCGGGATTTCCTCTCCCGGGTACGACGTACGTTCTCCCGCCCATGGGGCTGGGCACGTGGGCTTGGGGGGATGCGCCGACGTGGGGGATGGGGAGCTACGACCGGTCGTACAATTTCGACACGATTCGCGAAGCGTACGCGAAGTCGGTCGCTGCCGGCATCACACTGCTCGATACAGCGGAGATGTACGGAAAAGGCGAGAGCGAGCGCATCATCGGCCGCTTGCTCGAGGAGGACAAGGAACATCGCGATCGTGTGCTTGTCGCCACAAAATTCATTCCATTCCCATGGCGAGTGCCGTTGCGTACCCGGCTCTTGGACGCTCTGCGCTCTTCGCTGGATCGACTGCGACTGCCCTTCGTCCACTTGTACCAAATTCACGGTCCGATCAGCTTGTGCTCCCACGAAAGGATGGCGGATGCACTTGCAGAGGCCTGGAACGCGGGCCTCACGAAGGCGGTGGGCGTTTCCAACTACTCGGAACGCGAGATGAGGGCGATCCACGCGGCCTTGGCGCGTCGGGGTATCCCGCTCGCGAGCAACCAAATCGAGTACTCGCTGTTGCGCACGGATCCCGAGCGCAAGGGCTTGCTGCGAGCGTGCGCGGAGCTTGGGGTGATCGTGCTTGCGTATTCTCCGTTGGGACAGGGGAGGCTGACGGGGAAGTACAGCGCCCAAAACCCTCCTCCGGGAAAGCGCAATTTTTCCGCTTACCCGATGGAAGAAATCGAACCCCTAGTGGCTGCTTTGCGAGAGATCGGAGCACGCCATGGCGGCAAAACGCCCGCACAAGTGGCCCTTAACTGGCTCATGTGCAAAGGCACCATTCCGATCCCCGGGGCGAAAAATGGCGCCCAAGCCGAACAAAATGCCGGGGCACTGGGATGGCGGCTAACCGCTGACGAAGTTGCACAATTGGATGGCCTCGCCAAACCCGGTCGCTACACATTGTTCCTGCGTTTTTGGCAGCATGGCTGAAGTGCTGCACTACGGCCGAAGTTCGTAGTACGCGTTGACTGGATTGCCAAAATCGTGGCGCTTGAAGCGGGTAAACCCTGCCTCCGCTGCCATCGCTCGCGCAACCGGCTCACTAAAGCCCAGAGTGCCCAGTCCTTCCCCGCCCGGTTCCGACAAGCTGGACGACAGGCAAGCGAGCACGGAAATTCCGTACATCATGGCCGCCATGGGATTGTGTTGGAGATTCTCCTCGAAAGTGGGCCGAGCGTTGATGTCTGCGATCAACCACGTGCCGTCCTCCTTTAACGCCTTCCGCACCGCGCGCATCACCTCGCGGGGACGAGTCATGTCGTGGATGCAATCGAAGCTGGTGATCAAGTCGAAGCTCCCGTCGGAAGGCAGGCGCTCCGCGCCTTCACAGTGCAGCGACACGTTGGTCAGGCCCGCTGCGACGACGTTTTCGCGGGCGCGCGCGAGGGCGTGCTGGGAGATGTCGTAGCCGTGGAATTCCGAACGCGGAAACGCTTGCGCCATTTGAACCAGGGCGACGCCAGCGCCGCAGCCAATGTCCGCGACCTTTGCGCCGCGCTCGAGCTTGTCTACGACGCCATCGAGCGCCGGCAGCACCAGCGGAACCAGAAAGGTACGGAACCACGGCGCGAGAAACCGCTCGATCCCCACGGCACCCTCGCTTCCCAGGGCATCGTAGGGAAGGCCCAGCCCGGTGCGGAAACAGTTCGGCAACTCTCGGACGAGAGCGAACTGCTCGGGGAGCGAGTGAAACGCTCCTGCCGAGAACACGGGCGAATTTTCCTCGGCCAGCACCAGGGCGGCTTCCGGCGACAGCGCAAATCGGCCCTCGCCTCGGTATTCCACGACTCCGGCGCAGGCTTGGCCATACAGCCATTCGCGAACCCAACGCTCGTGCAAGCCAGTGCGTGCGGCCAACTCAGCGGCTGTCAAAGGCTCACCTGCGGCGTACATGGCCCGGTACAAGCCAAGACGGTCGCCCAAGTGAATCATCGCGCTGGTGACCGCACCGGTAAGGTGCCCGAACACGAGAAACAGAAATGCTTTGACACGATCTGGGTCCATGTAACGACATCCTCCTTCAGGAACTCCCTACTGGAACTCGAACGTCATCGTTCCCGCAAGAGCGGGGGACGATATGGGAATGCACCAGTGCAGATGAGCCGATGGAGCAGCGCGCAGCGTTTCGAGGGATCGAGCCGCGCCAGGGCGCGAACCATCGAGTTAGGAGCCGCAGGGCTCCGCCCATCAGCACTGACTGTAAATCTTCACGACACAGTGAAGCGTCGGTGCCGACGTAAGGGGAAGACGTCTTCGCGGCGCGCTTCAGGCCCTAGGCCGAGGTAGCTCTGGGATTCCTGAGCTTCCATTGTGATTTGCTCGGCAGACGAGACGAAAATCACCGGGTCGCCTTGATACCAAGCCACCTCGCCCCGAACGCGAATGCGAGTGCCACGGGGGAACAACACGTCGGGGTTGGCGGGGAAGTTTTTCCAGTGAGGCGCTCGAACGATGACCTGGAAATTCCCGCGGTGTGGGCTTGCAAACGAGAAGTGAACCGCCTTCCGGTTGTTCACCAGGGTCTCCACTGTGCCTGCGACGGTGACCGTACAACCAGCGAACACCTTCGCGCGAGCAGGATCGATGAGTTCTCCCGTTGGCGGGCAGGACGCTCGCTCGACGCTTGTTGGGGCCATGTCTTCAGGTGGCAAATCATTTACAGCGAGCGGCGCGTTTCCGTCCCAACGCAGCGGACTGGGCATGCTTGCCGGCTCGAGTGCGACAAGCGCTCCGTCGGTGCTGAGGAAGTAAATAGACTGCCCGCTAACGACCCAAGTGGCCCATTCGGACCAGTAACGGTCCCACACCGGTGCTGCCGCGTAGTAAATATAGAACCCCGGCGGAAACTGCCGTGCGCATCCCTCGGCACAAAGAGAGTCGGTAAATTCATGACTCGCGTCGAACGGTCCATGGTTATCGGCCACAGCGACGTGGGGCAGGTCGACAGTAGCGATGGGATCGGTACCCGTACCTTTACCGGGAGAGCGGTCGGTAATCTGATGCGCGATGCCCACTGCCCAATGCGCGCCGAAGATCGCGTCGCCAGCAGCGGAGAGGTTCGGTTGTTCGTCCGTCGGCAAGAACGTGCTGCGAATGAATCGAACGTCGCCTGCCTGGTAACCTGGAACGGTCGTGTCATCCAACACCAGTTCACCCAAGTGGGAATCCCCACGGCCATCGCAGTAGACACCAGCGCTGCAGGGCGAACCTCGCATAACGACGCAGGCAACGGCCTGGCCCCCCGGCAGCGCGCGGATGACCGGCTGCGGGCCCATAGGCATGTAGTCTCCGTCGCCAAACCCTCCATGTCCCACGTTGGCGATGAACGGGACCGAACCATCGTCGAGGTCGACTACAAACAGCGCCTGGTACTCGGGCCGCGCGCTCAAGTTGTTGCGCATCGCAGTGTTATCGGACGGCCACGGGCTCCACACCCACATCGCTTGCCAATCCAGTCGATACTTTACCAATACAAGTCCATGGACCTCCGAAATCACGGGCCAACCGAACTTCGCTTCCGCTCGGCTCGAATCGTTACCGCCCGGATCGCCCCCTGTTCGCGGCGTAGGCTTGGATCGCCACCGCAAGCTACCATTAGCGTTGTCGATCGCGTGAACGTAGAGGTCGCTCGACACCACCACGACGGTGTTTCGGGAGGGCGAGTAGGCGGGCGGTGTGTCGAGTGGGCTTCCCGCGTCGTAGGACCACAAAGTAGCCAGACTTGTTTTATCCAGCGCCCATACTGTGGATTCCCAAACGGCAATCACGCGGTCTGCAAGCAGCGCAGGCGGCAAAGGCAGAGTGCTACGCGCGAAGCCGAGGCGAAGCACCGCGGAGGGCCGTCCGGTCGAAGCGTCGAGGCGGTAGAAGCGCCCGGACCCGGACAGGACATAGAGGGAATTGGTTGCGGCATCGAACGCTGGAGTGGAATGTACCCCGCCGGGCGGACGGCGTCGCCAAATGCGGCGGCCAGTTGCCTCGTCGAGTGCCCACACCCCTCTTCGTCCGAGCGCGATAAACACTTTTCCACCGCCAGTGATCGGTTGCGTATTTCTGGGCACCACGCGCTTCCCCCGCGAAACGGCGCCTGTGCTCGTCGGTCCCTGGAACGACCACTTCCACCGCCATGGCGTGGGAGGGAGGTACGGTGCGTAACTCGTGCGCTGCGCATCATGCGCGTGCTGATGCCATTCGTCGGCGCCTCCGTTTCCACGCACAACACGCGCTGGCGCAAGTAACGCCCCGATGCCGACGCACAGCGCAATCGCCAGGAACGTGGTTGCACGCCTGCGACGCCCACGCCGCGCTTCGAACGCCTGCATCACAGATTGCGTCATCGCTTAAATGCTACTGAGCGTAGCCCCTGAAGCAAGGATTTTTGCATCGGAGGAAAGATGGAACCGCCCGACGGATCGGGAGTTTGAATCACCCGGTTTCTCGCACTGGCCGGGGATACACCGGCGCGGAGCGCCGGGTGAGGGTCGATTCTGTTCCGGCGGCATGTTGCATGCGTCGGCCGCCGGGGCAACGCCTGGACAATGGCGATGCACGGGCACGCAATGCGTCTTCGTTGCGGTCTGAACCTCAACGCACGTTGCCGTCGGAAATTTGGGGGCGAGCCGGCAGGTCGCCCTCGGATTGTCCGAGGCTGCGCTTCGATCCAGGGCAGGGAACGGCGAGACCTCCTATTGGCCCTCCCGACGGTTCGTCGGCGCGTCCTTTTTGCGCACTAGAAGCGGCCGTACGGGGGCAGGTGCAGCTGCAGCAAAGAGGCGACGCGCTTCTGGTAGCCACTTACGCATGTTGCGAGCGCGCGTCGCCGGGTCTGGGTGTGTGGAAAGAAGCTCCGGCGGGCGCTCTTTGTCATGCTCCGCGAAGCGCTGCCAAAGACCCAGCGCCGCTTCGGGATCGTATCCAGCTTTGGCCATGAGCATGAGCCCGATGTAGTCGGCCTCGGCTTCTTGGGAACGACTAAAGGGAAGTACGTACCCAATTTGGGCTCCCAGTCCCAGCGCCTGGTAAATGAGCCGTTGGTTTTGCGGCGAGCCGCCACCGAGCGCTGCCGCACCGACCGTCAGCACCAGGTCGAGCAATACTCCTTGGCTCATGCGCTCGCCCGCATGGCGTGCCAAGGCATGGCCGACTTCGTGCCCCAACACCGCGGCGAGCCCGGCAGTGTCGCTCGCAAGAGGAAACAACCCTGTGTACACCGCTACCTTTCCGCCCGGAAGTGCAAAGGCGTTGGCCTCGTCCTTGTCGATGACAGCAAATTCCCACTGGTAGTTCGGCTTGTCCGCTACGCGCGCGATTCGCTCTCCGACTTCGCGCACGGGATCGGTGAACTCCGGGTCGTGCAGCAACGGAGCCTTGGCCAGCACTTGCCGGTACGCGTTGGCTCCCAAGGCAATTTCCGTCGATTCCGGGATGAGCAGAAGTTGCGACCGCTTCGTGTACGGTGCCGTGCCACATGCGGCCACGAGCAAAACAACCAGAACAACCAGAACAACCCAATGCGCGTGTCGCTTGCGTCTCATGACTAGCTTGGTTGCACGTTTTCCCGCCGGCGTCGAGGGCAAGCACGCTAGGTCCTGTCCGGAGCTGTCGCCTCGCAGCCGCCGTGGGCGCGGCGCTCCTTCTCGGAACAGGTCGTGAGAGCGATTGCAGATAGGACAGGACGCCCGCGCAACTGCCCGGCCAACGTGATTGGAGGTGAAGTAAAACGGACTTTGCGCGCACCACGACGTGGCAGAGGCTCGAACGGGAACTCGCGGTGCGGCATCAGCAATGACTGTGCGATCGCGAATTGCTTATGGCTGGTAACCGTGGGGACGACCCGTGCGAAGAAGTTTGGCGGGTGTCGACCCGAGTGACACGCGGCCTTGCCGCCAAGCTGAACGTGCAATCCTCGGGGGACGGCTGAAACTCTGTCTTTTTAAAGCAGCCGACGCAGTTTTTGGAGAGCCGCTACTCGTGCAAGGCGGTCTCTTGAGCGCGGAGCGGACTGCAAAGCGTTGACGGTTTCTCCATGCGTGGTACACAAAGGCCACTTTTGGCGTGCGGCGATGGAATGCGTGCGCGCTACTCAAGAAGGAGGAACGATCATGCAGTTAGAAGGATCGGTGGCGTTGGTAACGGGAGGTGCGTCGGGTCTCGGCGAGGCCACGGTGCGTGCGTTCGTGGCGCGAGGCGCGCGCGCGGCAATTCTCGATCGTCCGAACTCCAAGGGGGCGGAACTTGCCCGGGAGCTGGGGGAAGACCGTGCGCTGTTCGTGGCCGCCGATGTCACCAGCGAGAAGGAAGTTGTGGACGCAATCCAAAAGACCATGGCGAAGTTTGGCGCGATCCATATCAACGTGAATTGCGCGGGCGTGGGCACTGCGATGAAAACCACCGGCAAGTCCGGGCCCATGCCGCTCGAAATGTTCGAGTTGTGCGTGCGCGTGAATTTGATTGGCACGTTCAACGTGTTGCGTCTTGCCGCCACGGAAATGCTGAAAAATTCGCCGAATGCTGAGGGCGAGCGTGGCGTGATCATCAACACGGCCTCGGTCGCGGCGTTCGATGGGCAGATCGGGCAGGCGGCGTACTCGGCCTCGAAAGGGGGCGTCGTGGGCATGACGCTGCCGATCGCGCGCGATTTAGCTCGCGACGGAATCCGCTGCGTCACCATCGCTCCCGGGACGTTCGACACCCCGATGCTTGCCTTGCTACCCGAACCTCAGCGGCAAGCGCTAGCGGCGAACATTCCCTTTCCATCCCGGCTGGGCAAGCCTGCAGAGTACGCGGCGTTAGCGACACACATCGTCGAGAACCCGTATATCAACGGTGAGACCATTCGCCTCGACGGTGCTTTGCGCATGCCACCGAAGTAATCCAACTTTGCTTCGTGGCAACGAACGGCGGGCGCCCGGGGATTTTCTCGGGCGCCCGTTTCGTTCGAGCTGTAGCACGGACACGCCGGGCAGCACTGCTCAGGAGCCGCACGACACGGTGCTGCCGTTGGTGCTCATCCGGCAGCGTGGCGGCGTGCCCGAGTCGGGATGGAAAGCTAGCTCCCCACATAAACCCAGGGCGCCTTGGTCGCGCGCGCCGAGTACCACGGTGAGGCGGAGGGGAAGGTCGGCCATCCCCACTGCAAAGGCGCTTTTGCTGGCAGTCACGGACACACGCAGCAGTCCGGGCGTTTGGTTGGAACGGTTTTCCACCACCACCTTGCGAACTCCAGGAGAACGAACACCTTTCGGGTCGCGATACGTCCAACGTGTGCGCTTGGAGTTCACAGTCCAACCCGGATACCCTTTCGCACTGCCCTCGCCCCGTGGAACGACGCGATTGTAAATCGGGTTGCCCGCCTGCGTATCGATCCGGATTTGTACGCCCGAGGCCATCGGGTCGAGCGCACCAGCGACCATCGGATCCACCAGCACGTCCGCACGCAAGCGGAAGTTTTCATCGCCGACGGGCGCTTGGTTCTTGGTGATGGTGAGTCTTGCCTGGGGAAGTGGAGTGGAGTTGGCACACACGATGGCCGCATTGGGTACGCTCGTTTCGCGGTCGGGATCGGTTCCGGCGTCGCGCTCGTCGCCGTCGAACACACCGTCGGCGTCCCGATCCACGGCAATGCGTGGGCCCGAGCCTGGCGGGACACACGTATACGTCACTTCTTGCCCGGGGGTGCTCGCCAATGCTCGCAGTGCTGCATCCGCCCACGGCGCTTCAGCTTGACGGTCGGGTTGAAAACTTCCCGACGCGTTGCGGTACCAACCGCGGGTTTCCCCACTCACGGTCGCCTTGGCTACCACATCGCACTCGCCCACCGCGGCGCGGGCAAGCAAGAGGTCCACGCGTGGGCCAGCTATGGCAGAATTCGTGGCGGTCAACGTGACTTGTTGGCCTACGATCGGTGCCAGGTTGGAGTCGAAGGCGAGGACAAACTGTTCCACTTGGCGTCTCTCGATGTCGCTCGGAAATGTGAACACGGTGGCGGTGAAAAAGCGGAACAGCGTATCCACGCTGCCATCGTGCAAGAAGCCGAAGCCGCGGATTTGATCGCCCTGATGCGCAGACGGCCCGCCAGGAAGCTGCGGATGTGGGAGCATCCCGAACATACCGACCTTGGCGTAAGCATTGCGCAGATGGGCGATCTTGAAGTGTTGGGTTTCTCCCTCGAAGCTCGAACGACCATCGGTACCGAAGAACCCCTGGCTCGGGTTTAAAACGTGGCACGAACTGCACGTAAGCACGCCTGCATCGACGGCGTGGTTGAAGTAAAAATCGCGCCCTGCCTGCTGGTCCGGGGTCAGTGAATTGTCCAAGTTGCGCACCGGGTTCGGTTGCGGAATGATCTGCAGGATGAAATCCGTGAAGCGCTGCATTTCTTCGTCGCGCAAGCGCTGTTTGCGGCCGAGCAAGCCCTCGAATGCAACGTTGAACGCCTTGAACGCAGCATCCTCGTCGAGGGCGCTACCACCGGCAATGGCCCCGCCAGTGCGGTCGCCGCGCCAGTGCATCGGCCCGTGCGTCGCAAGGCCACGCAAGGTTTGCGTGGTCATCGGGCCCTTGAGCGGGTGAAAGCTTGCGTCGCCGACCGGGCCGAGGCGGAACGGATTGGGGTTAGGCTGTACGACATCGTCCGGGTTGCCGAGATCCCACGCCAAGGAGTCCAGGTCGGCAAACACATGGCAACTCGCGCACGACGCCTCCCCGTTGCTCGATGTGTGTCGGGCATCGTACAGAAAGCGACGCCCCGCCATGATCGAGAACGGCTCTGGGTTGTGGAGCCACACGCGGTCGACTTCTTTCCGTTTCGCGAGGTCGATGATGGCAACTGCATGATCGAAGCGGGTGAGTACGTAGAGGCGGTTGGCGGATTCGTTCAAAACCAGTCCGGCAGGGCCGCCCCCCGCAATCTCGATGTGGTTTTTGGCCGAGGGCACGAACGTATCGGCTTCGAGCTGGCTCGTGGCGAACACGCCGACTTTGCTCGAGCCGAACGCAGCGACATACAGCGTGCCCCCATCGGAGCTTACCGCCATGTCGAGCGGTATGGCCAAACTTGCGCGGTTGACACTCGGCGGTGCGGGGGAAACGTCGTAATCGATGTGTTTGTTCAAGTGCCGAGGCAGCACGTTGCTTCCGTCCAGAACGGTAATGCGTGCTTGGTGCAACCGCCCCCGCACGGTGGACCCGCCGAAAATTCCAGGCCCCTCGAACCGAACCTCGTTGCGCGCCTCGGTATTGCTCACGTACACGCGCCCGTTCGCCGGGTTCACGGCCATGTTGAACAGGATGGTGCCGACGCCAGAGTAGCGCCCAGTAGGGATTTCCACTGGGGGATCCGATGCCGCGTCGATCGTGAAAACGTCGTAATCGGGCAGATGAAAGCGTACGGCGGCACTCCAGTCGCGGCCGATGTTGTCGAGCCAACGGCCACTGGTGCGGTCGAACTTGACGATAAGCCCGACTTCGGGCCCTGGCTTATGTTCGAAATTTTCGTTTGGCGGAGGCAGGCCGCCCGGCATGGTCACACCCGAGACGACACAAGGCCCCGCACCCGCTCCACCATCGCACACCAGGCGCTCGCCGAGCACGGTGGTTTGATTCCCAGAGTGGAACACGGCTGCATACACCTTGGTGCCGTCGGGGCTCGCGGCCAGCGCCCGCGGAGTGTCGCCAAACAGCTGCACGATGGTTTTCGGTGTGCCACCGAGCCCGGTGCCGAGGTCGTTCGCGTCGAACACCCACACGTCCGCGCGGCCAACCCCCGGGGTCGTGAACTGGGGATCGTAGGGAACGTTTTGTCCGCGATGTGCGGTCGTGATAAACGCGCGCGACCGTCCCGGTCCGGCAAACACGATGTCGCGTGGTTCGTCGCCGACGAGCAGGGTGCGTACGACCCGACCCGGCAGCGGGTCGAGGCGCACGATGCTCACGCTGTCGGACAGGTGATTCACGACCCACACCTCGTCCGCCGACCGAGCAGCTACAGCAACCGGTTCCAACCCAACCGGCACGGAGGTCAGGTGCTGGAGAGAGCCGTCGGCGAGGATCGAATAAACCTCCAACTGATTCCCCGACGTGTTGGCTGCAAACAGCCGGGTGCCGTCGGGAGCCATCGCCAGCGGGCGCACCGGCCCGCTCTCGAAGGCGACAAAACTAGAACTCGCGAGCCCAGGCGCCACCGGTATCAACACCATGGCTAGGTAGCCAGCCAGCCTGCGGAGCTGTCGCCCGACGCCTCGTTTGCCTCGATTCATTTCCTCGATCCCTCCCGAAAGCGATGCACCGAGCCTACGCCACGCTCAGGACAGAAACAATGAGCAATCCAACGCACGCGGAGAGTGCAGGACGTTTTTCACCGGATCGATCCTCTGCGTGGAGCAAGGTCGTGTGGCGGGGGCTGACGCCGGATCATTCGTGGCCTACGACAAGCGCCGCCGCGACGCGTGTCAGTCGCAAGACCCGGAGGAGAAACCTCAGGAGGCGGTCAGCTACGAGGGAATGGCTGGTTTGCTCGCACTTTGCGGTCGAGGTGGATGGAAAGCGCCATGTAGTACGCCGGGAAATACAGGGAAATCCAGCCAAGGGTACGCGACGGATGGGGAAACTGAGCCAGCAGGATGAACAGGCACACTCCCCAAATGGCCCCCAACGCAATTGTGGTTCGCCGGGCTGTTGGATTCCGACTTGGGTACAGGTAGCGGATCGGTACGAACACGAGTACGGAAAGCACCAGCAAAACCGCCACATTCCACCACACCGGTGTGGCAAGCACGTAAAGGTAAAAGACCACGACGTTCCAGTAAGACGGGAACCCTTTGAAGAAGTGATCTTCCGTCTTGGCGTCGACCTGACAAAAGCCGTAGCCGCTGGCGAGCAGTGGTGCCGCGCAAACGAGGCGCCCCCAGGTGGTTGGCGGGACCAACCCTGCGTCGTAGGCAAGGACGACGGGAACGACGACGTAATTGAGATAGTCGACGATATCGTCGAGCCGTGCGCCATCGAACGATGGCAGCACCTGCTTTACGCGAAACTTGCGCGCCAGGCTCCCATCGGTGCTGTCAATGAACGTCGCCACCGCCATCCAAAAAAAGGCGAGGGCGTACTGGTCGCGCGCGATCGCCTCGAGGCCGAGAAACCCGAGTACCGCACCGAGAGCGGTGTATAAATGAACCGACCAAGCTGCGAGCCGTTCGGTGTTGATGCTCATCGAACCACCCCAGGAAAACAGCTCGCACCGATCCCCCGATGCGGGCGCCCTGGAAGGCACGCTGCAACCGCCCGCACCCGGCCGCCTTCGGGCGAACTCAGGTCGGAACGCCGCGTGGCACAACCGACAGAATCTGACCGTGTGCGGCCAGATTCAGGAAATCTTGGTAACGTTCGCTGCTTGCAGACCCTTCGGGCCTTGGGTGATTTCGAACTCCACCCGTTGCCCTTCTTGCAGCGAGCGGAAGCCCTGGCCGTTGATGGCGGTGTAGTGGACGAACACGTCCTGGCCGTCATCCTTCGTAATAAACCCATAGCCCTTTTGTCCGTTGAACCACTTTACCGTACCTTGAACCATACCAAAATCCCCTTGACGCCTTGAAAGTGTTCTCTCCGCTCGGGGGAAAGCCGCCACACACGGCCGTGCTCCAATCGCAACTCGCGGGCGCTCCGGAGTGCAGGTTGCCTTCACCGCGAACAGCACCGGCCTGTAGCACGATTCCGTCAACGAAGGCAACTATCGTGAGGGTAAAGGCACAGGGGGACACGCAGGTTCAAGGGGCCCGGCGGGGATCGACTCGCTAGACGAGGTGTCTCCCGCACCGGGCAGCTAAGGCTGCTGCGGACGGGACCCATCACCGGAGCAGGACGATGTGGAAGATGGGGAGCTCTCGCCATCTCGAAATGGGCCGCGCCACGAGGAAGCGCACCACACCCGAACATGCCCGCCGGACTCTCGGGGGAAGTTGGAAAGCTGCTCTGAGGGGCGCGGCGACAGCGCCACTCCTGCTGCGTGTTGCCTTTACGGTACCAGCCTGTGGTGGTAACAACTGCGCGGAAGCGACGAAATCGATGTCGGTACGGTTCTCCCATGCAATGATTTTGGTCGCCACGTTGCTGCTCGCCGTATTGTTTGTGGCACTGTGGCGTACGGTGTACTCGCGGCGGAGCTTGCTGCCGGTCGTGGCGCAACTGGCCCCGGGGGTCACGCAGCGGGCGCGAGATTTTCGCCGCACGCAGGTAAAAAACGGAAAAACCGTGTGGGAAGTTGCTGCTGCGGAAGTCGAGTACAGCCAGCAACGTGGCGAAGCGAGCATCCGCGACGTCACCTTGCGATGGTACCTTGATGATGGGCGCGTCATCGGGATCCACAGCGATGTCGGAACGGTCAAACTGGGGGGAAGCCAGGTGGACTCGGTGAGCGTCACCGGCAACGTGGTGCTCTCGCTCGGAACTTACGAGGTGCAAATCGACGAGGCACGGTACGAGCGTGCGGCCCAGAAAATCTTCGTACCCGGAAGGGTGCAGCTCAAAGGCGACGGAATCGAGCTTACGGGTACGGCAATGGAATTGGACCTGGCAACAAACCGCCTGACCATGCACCACGATGTCGCCATGGTCTTGTCACCTGCGCACGCTGGAAAGGAGACTTCCCACGCCTTTTAACGCTCGTTTTTTGATCGCCTCCCTCTGGTGGGCTCTCGTGACGGTTGCAGTGCTTGCTCGCCCTTTGGCGGCAGAGCGGTCGCCGGGGCCGCCGCGGGCAGATGCAAACGCAAATTGGCTCAGCAGCTTTACGTTGAGCCAGTCCGCGGAGCCTGTGTTCCTCAAGGCCAACCGGTTGGAGTTCGATTACAAAAACCGCGTGCTCGTTTACCGCGGCAACGTAGAGGTACGACAAGCGGATGCCCGGCTGTTTGCGGAGGAAGTGCAAGTAGCACTGAGCGGCGGCGAACAATTTGAAATTCGCGAAATCCGCGCGCGGGGAAACGTGCGCTTGGAACAGGGCGAACGCTGGGCGCAGGCGCGGGAAGCCGTGTTCGATCAGTTCAAGCGTGTGGCCACGCTGAATGGCGATGCAGTGCTCCATGATGGTCGCAACGAGGTGCAAGGGGAGCGGGTCATCCTATATCTCGACGAGCAACGGAGCATTGTGGAAGGCGGGAAAGGGCGCGTACAAGCGGTGTTTTATCCGGGGAAATTGGCAACGCCCACGGTTTCTGTGAGCGAGGGACGGTAACATGGACGAAACCGGTCGCCGGGAACCAAGGCGCGAGCAACTGGACGCAGTGGAGCTATGCAAAAGCTACAGGCGGCGCCTGGTGGTGAACAAGGTGTCCCTCCACGTACGGAGCGGAGAGGTCGTCGGCCTGCTGGGCCCGAATGGCGCTGGGAAGACGACCACGTTTCATATGCTTGTGGGGTTGGTGCGCCCCGATGCCGGTCGCGTTTTGCTCAATGGCGAAGACATTGGTGGCTTGCCTCTCTACTTGCGGGCGCGAATGGGCATCGGGTACCTGCCGCAAGAGCCATCGATCTTCCGCAAGCTCACGGTCGAAGAGAATTTGTTGGCAATCCTGGAGACTCTGCCTCTCACGCGCGCGCAATGTCAGGCACGAGCAGCGCAACTGATGGAAGAGCTGGGTGTGCGCCACGTAGCCAAGAGCAAAGGCTTCGAACTCTCGGGCGGAGAGCGTCGGCGCGTGGAAATTGCCCGTGCTCTCGTCATCGAGCCAAAATTTATGTTGCTCGACGAACCTTTTGCAGGCATAGACCCTCTTGCTATCTTGGACGTGCAGCAAATCGTCGGCCAACTGAAGGAGCGAGGAATTGGGGTGTTGATCACGGACCATAACGTGCGCGAAACCCTGGGGATTTGCGACCGAGCTTACATCTTGGCCGATGGCGTGGTCATCGAGGAAGGCTCGCCCGAGGCCATCATGCGCAGCGAACGTGCCCGTAGTTCGTACTTGGGCGAAAACTTTCAACTCTGACGACCATGGCACTCGAGACCAAACTCTACCAGAAACTGAACCAGCAGTTGGTGATGACCCCCCAACTGCGCCAGGCGATCAAGATTTTGCAGGTGTCGCGCCAGGAACTCGAAGAAATTGTCGCCCAGGAGTTGGAAGAAAACCCCACGTTGGAGGAGGACATCGAAGAGACCTCGCTCGCCTTGGAACGGCAAAAGCTGAGCGAGGAGGGCGAAGGCGCGACCGCGCCGAATGGCGAACTGCAGGAACCATTGCCCGCTCGGGAAGTCACCGAGGAAGTGGGCACAACCGACCGTCTGAGCGACATCGACTGGAAAGAGTATTTGCAAAATTACAGCAACGACTGGCACTTCGCGGCTGCCGAAGAGCCGGTGGACCGAGACGAAGAAGACGAGGAACGTCGGCCTCTTGAAAACTTGCCCCTGAAACGGATGTCGCTGACCGAACATCTGGTTTGGCAACTCCGGATGAACGGGCTTCCACCCGAAGAGGAACCAATTGCGGCGGCATTGCTCGGGAACCTCGACAAAGACGGCTATCTGACCGTGGAACTGGAAGACATCGCCTTCCAACTTCGCCAGGATTACGATCTGGTCGAACGGACCCTCAAGCGGATTCAAGAACTCGACCCGCCAGGCGTAGGGGCGCGCGACTTGCGCGAGTGCCTCATGATCCAACTCCGAGCCGAAGGTCAGGAGGACTCTCTGGCCTACCGCATTGTGCGAGACCACCTGCCATTACTGGAAGGCCGGCGATACGACCGTATTGCGAAGGAGTTGGGCGCAACGACAGAAGAGGTTGCCGAAGCCGCACGATGCATTGCTCGGCTCGAGCCAAAGCCAGGGCGCGACTTCGACGAAGGGGAAGTCCGCTACGTCACCCCGGACGTGTTTGTGCACAAGATCGGAGACGAATTTGTCGTCACCGTGAACGACGACGGTTTGCCGCGGCTTCGGGTCAGTAATTATTACCGGCATGTCCTTTCGGCTTCCGGCAATGGCGACGCCAAACGGTACGTTCAGGAAAAATTACGCTCGGCTGCATGGCTGATCAAAAGCATTCAGCAGCGCCAGCGCACCGTGTACTTAGTGACGCAAAGCATCGTGAAGTTTCAGCGCGAGTTTTTCGAGCACGGAATCTCGCACCTCAAGCCATTGGTCTTGAAGGATGTGGCCATGGACGTGGGAATGCACGAGTCCACCGTAAGCCGGGCTACGGCCAACAAATACGTGCACACGCCTCAAGGCACGTTCGAGCTCAAGTTCTTTTTTACTTCGAGTTTGCAAACGACCGATGGAGACGAGGTGTCTGCGGAAAGCGTAAAGGAGCGGATTCGTGCAATCATCGCTGGAGAAGACCCGCGCAACCCGTTAAGCGACCAACAAATCGCCAAGATGCTGGCCGCGGAAAATGTCGACATCGCTCGGAGAACGGTGGCAAAGTATCGAGAAATGATGGGAATTTTGCCTTCTTCCAAGCGGCGACAGGCCTCGTGAAGAAGGTGGGGGGCTAGGGAGGACTGGCAATGAACATCACGGTCACGTTTCGCCATCTCAACCCATCCGATGGGTTGCGCAACTACGCAACGCAAAAGGTCGAGCGGCTCAAAAAGTTCGCGCGGCACGTGCTCGAGGCGCATGTCATTCTCGCCGTGGAAAAGCAGCGCCATCGTGCTGAGATCCTGGTTGCAGGCCGCGACTTGCAAGTGACGGCTGCCGAGGAGACGACGGACCTGTACTCGGCCCTGGATCTGGCGCTCGACAAGGTGGAACGGCAATTGAAGAAGTGGGACGAGAAGCGCAAAGAGCATAAAAATTCGCGTCCCATCGCAACCCTCCCTGCGGCATCGGACGAAGATTCGCCACCTTCGGGGCCTAGGATCACCATCCAACGAGTGCCCGTGAAACCCATGTCGGTCGAAGAGGCCTTGCTGCAGATCCAGCAGGGCAAGCAGGACTTCTTCTTGTTCCACAACGAGGAAACCGATTCGGTTGCGATCCTCTACCGGCGCCGGGATGGTGACTTCAATTTGCTGCAGCCCGAGCCCGCGTGAGCTGCAGGACCAGCGGGCGAGCGATGCGACTTACGGACATTTTAAGCCCAGACCTTGTTGTGTCTGAATTGCAGGGGCAAACGAAAGACGACGTGCTGCGCGAACTGGCTTCTGCCATCGCTGCAGTTCACCCCGAAATTCAGGCAGACGAGTTAGTTGCCGTGCTTTGGGATCGGGAGCGCGGGGGAACGACGGCCATCGGCGATGGCATTGCCATTCCCCATGGCCGCCTTCGGGGGCTACAGCAAATCGTGGCCGCTTTCGGTCGCCACCGCAAAGGCGTGGACTTTCAATCGATCGATGGCAAACCGACACACCTAATCGTCGCGCTTGCTTTGCCGGAGGAATCGGTTGGGCTCCATCTGAAAGCATTGGCCCGCGTGTCGCGCTTGTTAAAAGAAGCGCGCGTGCGCGAGCGGCTCTTGGCTGCTGCGGATGCAAAGGAGATGTACGAAATCATCCGGCAAGAAGACGAGAAACTATGATGGGCCAAGCGACGCTGCATGGTCACCTGAGGTCGCCCGTTGTAGCAACTTGCCCCAGCACAAATGGACGAAACGACGCTCACGAAAACCATGGCGATCAAAAACCGCCTCGGGCTGCACGCACGGGCAGCAGCCCAGCTCGTGAGGACCGTCTCGCAGTTTCGCGCTGAGATCACCGTGAGCAAGGATGGCCAGGAGGTGGACGGCCGGAGCATACTCGGCTTGCTCATGCTGGCTGCGGCGCAAGGGAGCATCATCGAAGTGCGTGCGGCAGGCCCAGATGCTGCAGCGGCTTTGGCCGCGATCGAAGACCTGGTAGCGCGCGGGTTCGACGAAGAGGAGTGAGCGCTTGACCGATCGTGATCGTCTGTACTAAGGGCTTTTGAAGAGTCGAATCAAGAGATTCGGTCGTTGGCGGCACGGAGCAGAAACCAGGGAGAGGAAGGCAAGATGGCTTCGAAAAACTTTTTGTTCACTTCGGAATCGGTGTCGGAAGGTCACCCGGATAAAATGTGCGACCAAATTTCCGACGCGATCCTCGATGCTTTGTTGGCCAAGGATCCGTACAGCCGGGTTGCTTGCGAGAGCCTGGCAAAAACCGGAATGGTCGTGGTTGCTGGCGAGATCACCACGAACGCGCAGGTCCCCTACGCGGAAATCATCCGCGATACCATCCGGGAAATTGGTTACACGTCCTCCGAGATGGGATTCGACGCGAATACGTGCGCCATTTTGACCGCGATCGATCGCCAATCGCCGGATATCGATATGGGCGTGAGCGAGCGCGAGGGGAAAGAGCAGGGCGCTGGCGATCAAGGTTTGATGTTCGGTTTCGCCTGCGACGAAACGCCCGAACTGATGCCACGGCCGATCATGCTTGCGCACCAGCTCGTTCAGCACCTCGCTGCCTTGCGCAAAACCGGTCAGTACCCGTTCCTGTATCCCGATGCCAAATCGCAAGTCACGGTGGAATACCGGGATGGCCGCCCGGCGCGCGTGGATGCCGTCGTCGTTTCTACCCAGCACAGTGCCGACGTTGCGTACGAGACGTTGCGGGAGTTCGTCGTCGAGGAAGTGATCAAGAAAGTGCTGCCAAAACACCTCGTCGACTCTAAGACCAAGTACCACGTGAACCCAACCGGACGGTTTGTCATCGGCGGCCCGATGGGGGACTGCGGACTCACCGGTCGGAAGATCATTGTCGATACGTACGGCGGATACGGCCGTCACGGCGGTGGTGCTTTTTCGGGGAAAGATCCAACGAAGGTCGATCGCAGTGCGGCCTACATGGCTCGTTACATTGCCAAAAATATCGTTGCCGCTGGCCTTGCGCGGAAGTGCGAAGTGCAGCTCGCGTACGCCATCGGCATTGCCGACCCGATTTCGGTGCTGGTGGATACCTTCGGTACCGGTGAGGTGTCCGACGAGAAGCTCGCCCAGCTTGTGCGAGAGCACTTCGAGCTCAAGCCGCGGGCAATTATCGAAGCGCTGGACTTGCGTCGCCCAATCTACAAACGCACTGCCGCGTACGGCCACTTTGGCCGGCAACCGGAAGGTGGCTTTTTCACCTGGGAACGAGACGATCGCGCGGATGCTTTGCGCCGTGCAGTCGGCGCTCCCGCACGAACACCTGCCGAGCGCCTGGCTGCGCAGCCCGCGGCGTGATTCGCGCGTTGCGCGCCCGCAAGTCGTAGGATCTCGAGAGCGCCGTTTTGGCGCTCTCGCCATTTTTCCCTTGCGCTCCGGAAGCGTGCTCCGGGGCCGATACCACGGATAGGAGTTCGAAATGAGAAGCAAATCGTACGACGTGAAGGACCTCAAGTTGGCCGCACTGGGTAAGCGGCGCATCGACTGGGCCGATCAGCAAATGCCGGTTTTGCGCCGGATTCGCGATCGCTTTGCCAAGGAAAAGCCCCTCCGCGGGATCACACTATCGGCATGTTTGCACGTGACCACAGAAACCGCGAACCTCATGCGCACACTCAAGGCGGGCGGCGCTTCCGTGGCGTTGTGTGCATCCAATCCGCTCTCGACGCAGGACGATGTGGCTGCGGCACTGGTGAAGTACGAGGAAATTCCTGTGTTTGCCATCCGCGGCGAGGACAATAAGACGTATTACAACCACCTGCGTGCGGTTCTGGAGCGAAAGCCGAATATCACGATGGACGACGGCGCGGATTTGGTCACGCTGCTCCACACCGAATTTGCCGGGCAAGCAGCGCAGGTTCGGGCGAGCATGGAGGAGACGACCACAGGAGTCATCCGCTTGCGAGCAATGGAGCGCGACGGCGCCCTAAAAATCCCCGTCATTGCCGTGAACGACGCCGACACGAAACACCTGTTCGACAACCGGTACGGAACTGGGCAGTCGACGATCGACGGCATTTTGCGAGCGACCAATATTCTGCTGGCGGGTCGCACGGTCGTGATTGCCGGGTACGGCTGGTGCGGCAAAGGTGTGGCGGCGCGAGCTCGGGGAATGGGTGCCCACGTGATCATTACCGAAGTGGATGCCATTCGTGCGTTGGAGGCGGCAATGGACGGCTTCCGCGTAATGCCGATGAAGGAAGCCACGAAGATCGGCGACATCTTCATCACCCTCACGGGAGACAAGCACGTCCTACGAGAGGAGCACTTCCTTTCGCTCAAGGATGGAGCCATCCTGGCAAATTCAGGACATTTCGACATCGAGATCGACTTGAAGTCTTTGCGCAAACTCGCCCAACGCGTGCAGAAGGACGTGCGCCCGAATGTCGACGGCTATCTGCTGCGAAACGGCCGGTGGGTCTATGTGATTGGCGAGGGGCGCTTGGTGAATCTCGCTGCGGCTGAAGGGCATCCCGCTGCGGTGATGGATATGAGTTTCGCCACGCAAGCCCTGTGCGCGGAGTGGGCGGCCCGCACAAGCCGCAACGGCGGCCTCGAAGTTCGGGTGCACGAGGTGCCGAAACACATCGAGGAAGTCGTTGCGTCCCTCAAGCTCGACAGCATGGGAATCAAAATCGATCGCCTCACGCAGGAGCAGCGAGAGTATCTATCTTCCTGGGCCGAAGGCACCTGAGAATCATGCTCGGTACACGCACCAGTGGCGGGCGATGGCGCCGCCGAAAGGCGGTGCCATCGGGGAGTGGCGACTGTTGGCGTGCTTCCGCAGCGGAACGACGCCGCGGCCGCAGTAGGCCGAGAAGGACGACACAGGCGGCGTGATTCTGCTTTCTCTCGGTGCGTGAGCGTGTCATAGTGTGCGCGTGCCCCCGCGGCAGCCAGCGAGCGCGGATCGTGCCAGGCTGCCTGCGGGGAAATGCACTCACGTTGGAAGAGTTTGCAAATGTCGACCTCTACGCGCACGTTTTCCACACTTTCTGGGCTGCAAAGGGCAGCGTCCTTGTGCGATCCGGAGAGCCTCGAGGTGGCCTGGCAGCGGCCAGCCAGCCCCCTTCTGTTGGCGCGGGGACGCGTGAGCGGAGCGCCCGTGGCATTGGTTGTGACCGATGGACACGTCCGGGGCGGCACGATTGGAACCGAAGAAGCCGCTGCGCTTGCGCAATTTCTGCGCACTCCCCCGCGTGCTGGCAATCTTACGGGGGAGCGGCAGGAACTCCTCGTGCTCGCGCTCGACACCGGCGGCGTGCGTGTGGAGGAAGGGCCAAGGGCGTTGGCAGCAACTTCAGCCGTAGGCGTGTTGCTCGCAGAACGATCCCTGACCGGCCCGCCGATTCTGGGGATCGTGTCCGGACCGCGAGGCTGCTTTGGCGCGTTATCGGTGATGGCGGCGCTGCCGGACCGTTTGTTGATGACGATCGGGAGTCATTGGGGACTCACGGGTCCCAAGCTTTTCGCCGCAGTGAGGCCTGGGGCAAGCGAGGCCGCCGGATTCGCTGCAACTTCTGCGGCCGAACGGCTGCAGTGTGGGGACGTGGATGAGCTAGTCGAGGACCGTCCGGAGGTCGTGCGAGAAGCGGTGTGCCGCTCGATCGTACAGCTTCAAGGATGCCAACGTGGCCCGGCCGCCCAGAAAATCCGCGAATCTTTGACCTGGCTCGAACAACGGCAGGAATTGTGGCGCCGCGCCGGCGGGCAGCCCGGAACTCCAAAGCGTCGCCGCCGTGACTTGCTGTTGTACTCTTTCCGTCACCAATGGCAACCGACCGAGCCCGTTGCTCGGGAGGGATTGGTGCAAGCGGCCTGGGGCAGGCTTGCGGGCCGCCCTGCGCTCGGGATCATCCTGGGACCCGCAGCGGAAGAGGGACAAGGGATCGGAATCGTCGAGGCGACCGCGATCGTGCGGAAGCTCGTACGCGCACTCGAACTCACGCCCGCCGAGCAAGCATTTGTGCTGAACTTCGTGTTTTGCCAGGGGCACGTCGTCGACCTCGATCAGGAAAGGCTGGGACTGCCGAAAGTTTTGGCCCAGTGTTTGCGGGCCTACGTTGCGGTCCGACTAGCGGGACACGCAATTTTCAGCGTCTTGGGAGGCGGAACCTACGGCGCCGCCTACGCTGCGCTGGCTGCACCAAGCCATCGGATCTTAGCGATCCGTGGCACAAAGGTCGCTCCGATGGCGCCGGCTGTCCTGCGCGCGTTCGAGAGCTTGCGAGGAAAAAAAGGGTTCGAACTTGGCGAACAAGGGCTGGCAGAGTGGATTCCTGATGTTCGCATCGTCGAAAGCATCGTGCGCCTGCCGAGAGCGTTGAGAGAAGAGGTCGAAGCGTCGACTTTCTCGAGACCTACCGGAACGCAGGCAGCGTGAGGTTCTCTGGGTGCCAGGGGCCCCATGGGGAATTCGAGAACGGAAACGGAAAGGGGCTCCTCCACCCTTGAAACTGCGCTACAACCATCCGGGAGCCGAACTGGAGGCGCGAAGTTCCGGAAACTTGAGGGTCCGTTCGAGCACGACCTAGAGCGTCTTGGCCGGCTGCTTACGGCCGAAGCGTGGGTCCGACCTTGAGCGCGCAGGGGCTTGGCGAACCCCTTTCTGGGCTCGCCATCCTCCAAAGTGCGAAACACGGCGACTCGCTCACGCGAGCCTTGCGCAGTGTGCTGACCTGTTTCGCAGTTCTCCCTCGCGTTTCAGCATGAACCAAACGCCGTCCGGTTCGCCACCGAGCGCAAGCTGCTGGCGGTCGGCAGCGCGTGAAACGCGACTTGAGAGAGACGCAAAAAACTCATTGTGCAGGTACTCGCCGCTGCTGTAAGGTGGGCGTCACCGGAGAGGAGACAAATTTGATGGTCGCTCGCAAAGGCTGGGGTTCCTTGTTGCTGGTCGGCATGATGTCCCTTTCCTGCTGGCGCACCGGCTGGGCACAGAGTGTTGCGGGGGCAGAAAGCCCGATTGTCAACGGGGTGGTGAGCAGCGAGTTCCCTTCTGTGGGCGCACTGCTGTTCAGTGCCAGTGGTCTTTCGTGGGACGCGCAAGGGATCTGCACCGGGACCCTGGTTGGCTGTCAGACGTTCGTAACTGCTGCGCACTGCGTTTGCCGAACGCTCGGGCCCGATTGCCAACCGGGAGCTGGGGGTGCCCCGAACCCGGCGATGTATTTTGTGTTTCTCCCGCACGTGGGGATCGTGGGAGTGCAAAGTATCGCGGTCCGACCGGACTTCGACTTTCCCGATGGTGACGTCGCTGTTCTGCATCTCTCTGTGCCAGTCGAGAACGTTCGCCCTTCGCGGCTGAACGAGGTTCAGAGCCCGCCGACGGACACGCCGGCGACGATCGTCGGTTATGGGCTTACGTCCGGTAGCAAGAGAGACTATGGCGTGAAGCGCTCAGGCAACGTGGTCACGACCGATTGCACAGGCAACATCTCGCCGACGAACTCCGTTTGCTGGGCTTTCCGGTCCCCCCTCGGTTTGCCAGGAAGCAACTCGAACACATGCTTTGGTGATTCCGGTGGGCCGCTGTTCATCGATTTTGGAAGTGGCCCTGTGCTGGCTGGGATTACCTCCGGTGGGAACAGCGAGAACTGCTCCCCACCCGACAACAGTTTCGATGCGAATGTGTTTACGTACCGGAATTGGATTGCTCTGCAGGCCGGTGGCGACTTGACCAACACGGCGTGTGGAAGCGGCCCACAGGTGGGCGACGCTGGAGCGGCCGTGCTCGCTTACAGCGGCGCACTGAGTGGGGGCCAATCGGTTGCGTACGAGTTCACGGTTCCCCCGGGCACGAGGCACGTGCGTGTGACTGCAAACGCCACCCGGGACTTCGACTTGTACGTGCGCCAGGCCCCTGGGGTGACGACCTCGGTCTTCGACTGCAAGGACGACGCGGTTCGTTCCATGTCCGCCTGCACGTTCTCTTCGCCCAGTAGCGGTCCCTGGTCTGCACTGGTTCACGCGTACGGAGGCGCGGGTACGTATCAGTTCACGGTAACGATGGTGGGAACAGACTGCAGCTCTTCGCCAGACGGCGCCCCGTGTGACGATGGCAACGACTGCACGGCAAACGATACCTGTCAGTCGGGCACTTGTGTCGGCACGAGCCAGCCTGACGGAACTCCTTGCTCCGACGGCAACCGCTGTACGAATCCGGACCAGTGTGTGTCGGGCGTCTGCGTGGGTGGCAGCGCTCCGCGAACCACGTGCAAGCAAGTGGGGGTTGCCCGCGCCGGCGCCTTGCGCCTTGCACGGCCGTCGAGCCGGCCGCCGACACTCGTATGGCGTTGGCGCCAAGGGCAGGCCACCGATTTGACCGACTTTGGCGATCCTCGGGGTTCTTCGGACTACGATGTCTGTGTTTACGAAACCCAAGGAGGGCAGCCGATGCTTTCGTGGCAAAAGAACGTTGCCGCCGGTGGTTTGTGCGATCGTGGCCGCGGCTGTTGGCTTCAGACCCGGCGGGGGTTTCGTTACACGAACCGGAATGGCGCACCCGGTGGGATCCAAGAACTGGACTTGGTTGGCGGTCCGGACGGGAAGTCCTCCGTGAGCCTCAGAGCCGGAACGAACAATCTCGTGCCACCGCCACTACCTCTCTCACTGCCAGTCATCGTGCAGTTGGCAAACGATCGGGCTTGTTGGGAAGCGACCTTTTCTTCACCCAGCGTAAACATGGCAACCGAATTCCGGTCGCGTTCTGACCCGTGAAGACCGCAGAAGGCCGCGCTTTGCTCGTTTGGGCGAACGGAGGAAAACGGACCGACGGTGCGCATGCATGTGGCTGATGCGTCGGGAAGGGAACAAGTGGGGCGCACAGCTGAATGTGCTTGGGTTCGACGAGGGAACGGAGCAGGTGTGCCGAACGGCGCATGGCCCTGTGCCGTCAGGTTTTGATCGTGCCGGCGGCGCTCACGTCGTAGCCCTCGAGTTTGGACACCAATTCACGAAAGCGCTCGGAACGAACTGCTTCGAGAAGATACTGGCCGCGCGCGCTGCGGAAAAAGTCTCGTCGGAACACGAGGTCGTACTCCTCCCGTTCGAGCGGCACGAAACCGAGGCCCAAAGCGCTCGCTGCCGACCGCAAACCGATTGCGCAGTCGGCTAGTCCACTGGCAACGCATGCGGCCACGGCCATGTGCGAATATTCTTCCCGTTCGTAGCCGCGGATTTGCCGTGGTTCGATGCCAGACTTCTGCAAGAGATGGTCCAGCAGCACACGCGTGCCCGCCCCCGGTTGTCGGTTGACGAAACGTACATCCGGCCGGACCAAATCCTGGATCGTCTGGATGCTTTTGGGGTTTCCAGGCGCCACAATGAGCCCTTGCTCGCGCACGGCCAGATGAACCACCACAACGTGCCGCTTACCCACAAGCCGCTCGATATCAGGGAGGTTGTACCTGCCTGTGGCCGGATCGAGCAGATGACAACCGGCAACATGAGTTTCTCCACGGGCGAGCGCCACAAGCCCCGCCAAGCTTCCCACATTGGCGCACGCCAATCGGAGTTCGGGGTGTTCCTGCCGAAGTACGTCCTCGAGCCACCCGAGCGTGAGATCGTGGCTGCCAGTGACCAAAATCGTACCCTCGACATCGGCCCACGAGCGCAACAGCTCTACGGAAACCTTTGCGCCAGCTTCGACGCCTTCGCTGTCGGCGGGAATGCGAAGAAAGCCGTCGGCCCGCACAAGCGTACTGATCGCTCCGGCGCCGCGGGGAAGTGGTGCGGCGAGAACGCGTTTGCCAACCACGCCAAGGGTCACACGCACGAACTCTTCGAGCCCCAGTTTGGAGGGAATTTTCCGTGCGGCAACTGCCGTGATGCGCGGCAGTGGTTCGGGGGCCAAGCCAAGGAAACGGAACACCAGCGGTCTCAGCAGCTGTTGCGCGACAATGGCTGCAGAGACCGGATAACCGGGCAACCCTAAAACCGGCTTGTTGGCGATGCGGGCACAGATTGCCGGCTTTCCGGGCATGATGTCGATGCCATGGACGAGCACCTCTCCCGCTTCTCGCAGAATCTGCACTGTGAAATCGTGCTCGCCTGCCGAAGAGCCCGCGATCAGGACGACGGCGTCGTGACCGGACAAGGCGCTGTCCAACGCCGCCCGCAGAGCCTGGGGTTCGTCGGGTACAGCAGCAAAACGAGAAGGGACCGCTCCCCACTCTTGGAGAAATGCCGCAGTCATGCGGGAGTTGAACTCGACGATATTGCCGGGCTGCAGCAGGGTTCCAGGTTCGACCAGCTCGCTGCCGGTTGGCACAACGGCAACGCGTGGTTTGCGCGCGACGGGAACCCGGAGATGCCCTGCAGCCAGCAAGGCTCCAACATCGTAGGGCCGAATCCGGTGGCCACGCGGCAGCAGGGGTTCGCTGGCGACAACATCCTCGCCGACCAAGCGCACGTGCTGCCAAGGCGTTGCGGGTTGCCGAATTTCCACTTCGCCTTGCCCAACTGGTACGACGTGTTCGATCATGATGACCGCATTGGCCCAGCTAGGCAGCGGTTGACCCGTATCGATAAAGGCAAAGCGGTGGTTTGGCGATTCGAGGCGTAGCCGAACCGGCGTGGCTTCGCTGGCGGCGTACGTGTCTTCGGCCCGCACCGCGATGCCGTCCATCGCTGCACCGTGGTAGTGAGGCACGGAGATCCCCGCGAACACGGGGGCAGCAAGCACGCGACCGAGGCTGTCCTCCACCGCGATTTCCTCGACCTCGACTTCTACCGGCGTGTTCCGAACGAACAGGTCGATGGCCTGTTGCAAGGTGCGTTTCTCTAGATATCGAACCCTCGGCATCGGCCCACCCATTCGCAAAGAGCGCGGCAGATTCCAAGTTAACCTGGGGGCTGCCCCCGGTCTCGTCGCAGCCAGCGAGCAGGCGGGTCACGGCGGCGACGATTTCATCGATCGTGATCCTTCCGTTTCCATCGCGGTCACCGACGGGGCAGCGCTCGAGGGGCAGGACCTCCAGCGCAATCGCCACCAGGCGCACGACTTCGTCCACGGTGACCTCACCCGAGCCATCGCAGTCGCCTGCGCACGACAACGGAGTAGGGCTCGGCGAAACGGGCGTAGCCGACGGCAGCGGCGTGTGCGTTGGCGTAAGCGATGGGGAGAAGGGAGGCGTCACGGAAGCAGTGGCAGAAGGAGTAGCCGTCGACGTTGCGGGCGGCGTGACGGTAGCCGGAGGCTGAACGCCAACGTTCGCTGGCCAAGCATGAAACAACCGGAATCCCGCCGGATGGGTCGCGCCGCCTGATCTCGTTTACCGACCGATTGACCTGACCTCCTCGCGGAGAGACCAGATGGCCTGCCTGCTCTACGGCAGCGGGCTCCTAGTGCTCGACTGCTGTGGGCTCCGCGTCCAGGATCTCGATTTCGCCAGCAACCAGATCGTCGTCCGCGGCGGCAAGGGCGACAAGGACCGGGTCACCGTGCTCCCGGGCATCGTCAAGGCCCACCTCTCCCGGCACCCCGACGACGTCCGAGCCCAGCATCAGCGGGATCTCGCCGCGGGGCCGGCTGGGTCGAGCTACCGACCGCCCTGCTGAGTAAGTACCCGGGCGCGGGCCGGGAATGGGGCTGGCAGTGGGTGTTCCCCGCCACCCGCATCTACCGCGACCGGCTGACGCGCCA
>CAZHQG010000034.1:0-26559 GCA_964534275.1 uncultured Binatia bacterium (SeqCode)
CAAGCGAGTGGTCGAAGCGCGTGTGCACCGCGCCCGGGTAAACGAGGTAGGCCGTACCGAGTTGCTTGATTCCGCGAAGGCGTTGTACCACAGGTAAGTCGAGAACGGCCGTTTGCACATGGTCGAGCTCGACATCGCCATGGACCGCGTCGCGAATGAGCATGCTCCTCAAGCTAGCCCCTCGTGTGGGGCTAGAGCAACGCTGCCAACCAGAATCCACAGCGCTCGGCGGCTACGAGGGTCGATGACGGGGAGCGGAGAATCCGTGTCCGCCGCTACCCGGGTTGGGGGCGGAATATGCGTGCGCTGCAGGGGCCAGTTCGGCTGGCCCTGCGCGGGACGAAGAAGGCGCACGCCTGGAGATGTGCATGGGTGCGCCGGCTCCTCGCGCGCTCGATGCGTGTTCTTCGCGCGGCTGGGCTGTCGAAAGACCATCGATGTGTGCGACCGGGACACGCAGTGTCCGACATGTTCCGACGAGAGTCACATTATTATGGATGAAGTCACGGGAGGTGCACGATGATTCAACGGCTCCGCGGCTTGCGTTTCGCACTGCGAGTGGGAATCGTGGTGATCGTTTTTATCGGGCCGTGCCTTGCACAGGTGTCGATCGATGCGGGTGAGGCGAGCGGTTACCCAGGATGGACCGTGGAGGTGCCGGTTTCCCTGGGCATCGCGGGTTCTGCCCCTTCCTCCTTGGGGGCGGTCCTGTTTTTCCCCGATCCTCGCAACGTGAAGGTTGCGGCGCGGTCGGATGGCAAGCCGGATTGTCGCGTGACGGCCAACATCGGAACGCCGGCTTCATTCCTTTTCTGGCCAGTCGGTTGTGTGCACGACGAGGACGAATGCGACTCCGTGCGCGTTCTCTTGGTCGATTTGTCCGGCGCCCAGCCGAACTTGCCCGCAGGCGAGCTATTTCGGTGCAAAGCTGTCATTGCAGCTAGCGCTCCCGCGGGCACGTACCCGGTGGAGCTTCGCGATCCCGACGCTGCGGCCCGCGGCGGGGTTTCCCTCGTGGCCTCGGGTGCCGATGGCGCTGTGCAGGTTTTGCCACCTCCCGGAGGTGGTGGCGGATGTGCAGTGGCCGCGACTGGCCGCGGTGAGAACTGGTGGCTTGCTCCTGTAGTAGGGGCTCTTCTTGCCTTGTCCTTGCTCGCAAGAAGGCCCGCGCAATGGGGTGGCCGTGGTTTTGGCTTGCGTGCGGCTGCGTTGCTGATCGCCACGGGGCTTTCCTGCTTCAGCGTCGAGGCGATCGCACAGCCGATCGAGTTCGTCGCGGAAGGATCGTGGTCCGTGAACCAACGGCAAGGGAAGTGGCATGCGATCTTGGGCATCGACACCAACGGAGCCATTAGTGGACGGGTGAAATTCGAGGCTCTGGACGTTTTGCCCGAGGCCAACCTTCTGGCTACCTGGTCGCGGGGGGCGATTCAGCAGGGCTCGCTGTTTCGAACTGGGACCATCGTTCGGCTAGGTCGATTACGCGCCACGTTCGGGACGGCGGGCGTGAGAGGCGAAGTGAGCTTGGTAGAGGGAGGCTCCATTGCTTGGCAGCTTCAGTCGATTCGAGCGAGGCGAGAGAAAACAACACCGCCGCTTGCAGCCCAACGACTCGCTCGGGGCCAACCAGCCGTGGTGCTGGTGACGATCGACGACTACCCCGCTGTGCGGGAGGCACGCCGGCGGGTGCGGGAGCTCGTTCGCTACGAATGGGATAGCGAAGAGGCAGAAGCTGCTTACGACGCGGCCATGGCCCGTTTGCAGGATGCCGTGGCACAAAAACTGGCGGTGTCCGGTGCCATTCTTCTCTCCAAACCTCGTGGCGTCCCACAACTGCGCCTGTACCTTCGCGGCTGGACGTCGCTGAGCGACGTGCTGTCTTTGCCCGAGGTCAGCGCGGTTCACGATCCACAAATATACTCGCCCACGCTATCCGAAAGTCTCCCTCTCATCGGACAGCCTGCCGCTATGAGCCGTGGTTTCGACGGCACGGGCGTAAGCGTAGCGGTGGTTGATACCCGCATTGATCACCTTCGCCCAGCGTATCCGGGTGGACCGCTTGCCTTCGGGGACGGTTGCGCCAATGGCGTGGGTGCACCAGGTTGCGCCATTGTCGCTACCTACGATGCTGCCGCAGATCGGCAAGGCGAAGAGGAGACCCCAGAGCACGGGACGAACGTGGCCGGAATTTCCTGGAGCGTGGCGCCAGCTTCGGGCATAGTTGGCGTGGATGTGTTTAAAGCGGTGGGCGCGTACGACGATGACATCATCAGAGGTTTAAACTGGGTCCGATCCAACTGGCGGCAGCACAATATCGTCGCAGTGAACCTGAGCCTTGGGGGGGGGGAAGCTCGTGACATCTGCTACGCTTCGAACCTCGCGCCGGCAATTCGGGAGTTGCGGCGGATAGGGCGTATCGTCGTTGCGGCATCGGGCAACGATGGCTGGACGGATCGGATTGCAGACCCGGCGTGCGTTGCACGCGTGGTCCGTGTCGGTGCGGTGTACGACCGCGATTTCTCGCGTTCCTTTCCGTGGAGTGTCTGTGAAGATGTAAACCCCGCTCGAGACCAGGTGGCATGTTTTTCTAACAGCGCCTTCTTTCTCACCGCGCTCGCCCCCGGGGCATTCGTCAACTTTGCTGGACTCTCGTTCGCGGGCACCTCCCAAGCGGCTCCGCACGTTTCCGGTGCGGTTGCGGCACTCAGAACCCAAGGCAGATTCCGGTTCGATTCCGCCGACTGTACGATTGCGAGAATCGTGAAGACCGGTGACGTCGTCACCGACCACCGCAACGGCCTGCGCTTCCCACGGTTGAACCTGGATGCTGCCACTCTGACCAGGCCAAACTCGGTGGGCGATTGCAATGACGACTCACGGGTGCTCACGGAGGAGCTGGAAAAAGGGGTAGCCATTGCCTTGGGTACGCTCCCCATTACAGCCTGCCCCTCGTTCGATGCTACCGGGGATGGGGAGGTAACGATCGACGAACTCGTGACCGGTACGAACATCGCTCTCACCGGCTGCGCTGTAGGTGCTAGCGGAGTCGTTTGAGCTGGTGCTCGACTCGTTCCCATTCTGTGACCAGGGCCAGGAAAACGGTGGTTGACTTTCCTGATTCCTTGCCGACAAATGAACGTAAGGGCACACTGGCCTCGATGACGTTGGCGTTGATCGCAAAGTTTCGGAGGCAGGTCTCGGCGGGGGCGCGGCAGGTGCTTGGCCGCGCAGCGCTTCTTTTTGTCGTTCTGCACGGATCGGTAGCCAGCGGCGCCGACTTTTGTGGGTATGTGTCGGACGGTCCTGGCGGCACCCTCACGGCAGTGGACTTGCCAGAAGCACGGTTTCGCTACCGGATCCCGGTGGTTCCCGCGTGGGATTTGGCCGCTCTGAGCTGCGTTGGGTCTGAAGATGGGCGACGGCTTTGGTGCCCGGTCTCTCAAATTTTCCGGCCTCTTGGTCAGTTGGATGTGTCGCCCTGGAACCAGCAGGCGGACGATCCGCGTTCGGTGGTGGCAGTCGACACGGCCGCCGCACGGCAGAGCGGCCGGTTACCCTTTCGTGCGTTCGAATTGGTGTTGGCGGGTGGTGGTCAGGTCCTGGTAGCTACGGGTGCCGAGCCACTTGTAGTGGTTTACGACGTTGCTGCGGGGACGGTACGCCACACGATTCCCATCCCGGGCTATGGAGCGTCTTTAGCGAGTTCGCCTCGTCGGGATTGGATATACGCAACGTATGCGAATTCCGAGAATGCGGATGCGGATGGTTCCTCGCGATGGCTCGCGGCGATTGACCTGGAGTCGGCGCAAACCGTAGCCACGGTGGAATTGCCCCGGGCGGAGCGTCCCGAGTTGGACTATCCCTATCAGATCGTTGGCGTCGATGGGCTCGATCAGGTCTACCTTGCCCGGGCCAGGCAGGCACGACTCGAGGTTGTGGACGGTGCGCGTGGGCAGCATACTGCATCGCTGGAACTCGGCGGACAGCCGCTGGCGCTGTTAGATCGTGCGGGTGGGCTCGCCGTGTACGTGCGCAACGAAGGGGAGAACGGGTGTGGAATCTCGTTGGTGTCGTTGCCTGACTTGGAAACATTGGCGACCACGCCCACGGAGCGGTGTGTCGGGTGGTTGAGGGTGAGCCCTCAGGGCGAGTGGGTCGTGGCCTTGGTGGGCACGTCGTTGGTGGTGTGGAGTTCTAACTTGGCCTCGGAGCTAGGGCGAACGGAAGCGACCGCAGCTGTTAGCCCGGCGGCGATCGTGCGCGGTGGTTGCCCGCTTGCAGAACCTTGCGTCGGAGATTGCGATGCGAATGGCACGATAACAGTCGAGGAAGTGGTCCGTGCGGTCAACATCGTTCTCGACATTCTCCCCCCAGAGCGCTGCCTAGCTGCGGACTCGAGTGGCGACCGGCGGATCAGTGTCGATGAAGTGGTGAAGTCGGTCGGCAATCTGTTGGGTGGATGCTCCGGGTAACGGAACGGCGCGGGCGTTAAAAAGTGAAGGCAAGCAAGGCAAAACACGAGCGTTTTGGATGGAACGACCCCTGTGTGCGCTTGCCACATCGTGCGGGCAAGCAGTCACGGCTGCCAAGCGCGTCCGGGAGCGAGGTTCTCAGGCTGGCGACGCTGCTCCGCCAACAGGCGAAGCTGCTGATCGAGTGGGCCGATAAGCTCGAGCGAGGAGAAGCGATCCCGCGGCTAGGAGGAGGGCTTTGCGATGTGAGCGCAGGGGATGCGCAAAGCGCGGTGTTTTGCCGTGAGGGAGAATTTTGGAGAATTGCGTATCGCGGGAAGACTGTTCAACTCAAGCACCGCGTGGGGTTTGGCTACATCCGCACATTGCTCTCGAGTCCGGGTCGGGAGATCCCGGTGCTTGACCTTGTAGGCGGTGCAATCGAGTGGCCGGGTGTACACGGCAGCGAGAAAGGTTGCAGCGAGCGGCGTTTACTGCACTCTTCCATGGAAGCACGGGCGGTCCTCGCCAGCGTAGAAAGCGAGCTTGCGGAAGCCGAACGCAACAACGATTTCGAGCGGGCACGTGTGCTCCGGGAGCGGAGGCGGTTATTCGCCGAGTGTCTGTTGGGCAAGGAGAAAAACGTGACGGCAGGTGTAGAACGAGCGCGCGTGGCAGTGGCGAAGGCAGTGCAGCGGGCCCTGGCTGCCATCGCGCGCGAGTTCCCTGAGCTCGCCTCCCATTTACATCGCAGAGTTCGAATCGGTTACACTTGTCGGTACGACGATTTGGACGACCAACCACTGCGCTGGATCGTGACCTGAGCGCTTTCGGAAAAAGGGGTAGAAATCAATCCTCCGTCTAGCCTTGCCTTCCCTGACAGGTTACGCCGAAAGGCCGCGTGGGGGTGCCAGGGGCGCATGGCAGTGCGCCCCTAGCACCACCGGCAGGAACGTGCCCAAGGGTTTGCCAGCAGGTGTACACGTGTGGCTCGCTTCGTATCACGGTGCCCGTTGTGGGACGCCCGCCTCTTGGAGTGTGGCAGCCATGCTGATGCGTAGGGTCGGAGGCCCGCAGCAAAGCCTGGGTGCGTGAGCACGACGCACGTGTTCGAGCGGGTGCGGACGAGGACGTCCGCGATCCTCCGGGGTGTCGTTGTGGCCCTGTTTTTCCGGAAGGTTGGCAGTGGAGTCGACGCGTGGAATCGCATAAGTACGGGCGGCGTGTGGTGTTGCACGAGACGGATCTTGTCTGGGTGGACGTGGGTACAAAGTCTAGCGCCGTTCGTCTGCCTCGTCTTCGCGGGGCTCGCATGGGCCCAAGCAAATGTGGAGAGCTTCGAGTCGCTCGAGGGTTGGACCACGCACGTTTCGCAAAACGCGCATGTGGAACTCGCGCTCGACGAAGGTGTCGTGGGCAAATCGCTCCGGGTCGACTTCGACATCCAGCCTGGAGGCAGCTTCGTGATCGTGCGCAAGCCCGTGCGGCTCAAGCTCCCGAAGAACTACGTGTTCAAGCTGTGGATCCGCGGGCAGGGAGCACCGAACGATTTGCAGTTCAAACTTGTCGATCCGTCGGGCCGCAACGTGTGGTGGTATCGACAACGGCCTTGCCATTTTCCGGCGGACTGGCGCCAACTGGCCATTCGCGACGCTCGAGTGGAATTCGCCTGGGGTGACGCCCCGGCTGCACAACCCGCGGAGATTGGATTTATCGAGTTTGCCATTGCTGCGGGTACAGGCGGCCGTGGCTCTTTGTGGCTCGACGAGCTCACTTGGGAGCCTCGGAAGGCGATGAAAGGCCGGATGCCACGGCCGCGAGTGGAAGCGTCGACCTCGGTTCCCGGTTCCGAGGCGGAGGCCGTGCTCGACAGCGATCCCGGTACTGCCTGGCGCAGTGGGGTTTTGGCCGCAAAGCAATGGCTGCAAATCGATTTTCAAGCGCCGCAAGAGTACGGCGCCATCGTGATCGATTGGGACCCGATGGACTACGCCGTGGTGTATCGGGTGCTGGCGTCCGCGGACGGGGAGCATTGGTGGTCTTTGTTTGCCAGCGAGCATGGAAACGGGGGCCGCGACTACATCCCCACTGGCGAGGCGGAGTCTCGTTGGATCCGCATCGAAATGGAGCAAAGCAGCCGCGGGCAAGGCTACGCGATTCGTTCGTTGACGGTCAAACCGTACGAACTAGCGGCTTCTCCCAACGTCTTCTTTGGCACGTTAGCCAGTGAAGCATCGCCTGGGTTGTATCCTCGTTACTTCGTTCCGGAGCAGGTGTACTGGACGGCAGTGGCCCCGCCGAGCGGCGGCCGGCAAGCTTTGTTGGGCAGCGATGGCGCAATCGAACCCGTTGCCGGTGGTTATTCCGTCGAGCCGTTCGTGTACCGGAACGGCAGTTTGTTCAGTTGGAAGCAAGTGCAAAGTGTGCCGCTGAGCAACGAGGCGATGGCGCCCATCCCCCGCGTTGCTTGGGAACACGAGTGGTTTCGGCTCGAGGTGGAAACCTTTGCCAGCGGCACCGACACGGCACATGCCTTTTTTGCTCGCTACGAGCTGCAAAACCGTCTGCCGGAGCAAGCCCAGTTCTCGTTATTTCTCGCGGTGCGACCTTTCCAGGTACTGCCGCCCTGGCAAAACCTCAATTTGGTCGGGGGCGTGAGTTCGATCCGGGAGCTTGCCTTCGATTCCCGCACAATCTGGATCGACCGCAAACCTGCCATTGTCGTACAAAGCCCCGGTGCAAGGTTTGGCGCGGCCTATTTCGAGGAAGGCATGGTGACGGAAAGCCTCGCTCGCGGATCGCTGCCCCCGCGTGTCCAGATCGCCGACCCGTTAGGGTACGCTTCGGGAGCGCTGGAGTACAAAATGACTTTAAGCCCAGGCCAAAAGAGCGCGGTTTACTTGGCCTTTCCCTGGGACGCAGCCGGTGTGGGAGAACTGCAGCTCGCCACCGATGGGGCGGAAGTTGCATATCGGCAGCAGCTCGAACGTGCACGGGAAAGTTGGCAGCGGCAGCTCGGCCGCGTGGAGTTCGAACTCCCGGCTGGCGCCAGCGACATCGAGGCCACGCTGCGCAGCGCAATGGCGCACATCCTGATGAACCAAAGAGGTGCAGCACTGCAACCGGGTCCGCGGACTTACGCGCGGGCGTGGATCCGCGACGGGGTGACCATGGCCGCGGCTCTTCTTCAGCTCGGAGCGGCACCGGAACCAAGGGCGTTCGTGCGTTGGTTCGCGCAGTACCAACTCCCCGACGGGAGAATTCCCTGTTGCGTGGACTGGCGGGGAGCCGATCCGGTGCCCGAGCACGACAGCAATGGGGAGTTTCTGTTCCTCGTAGCCGAGTACTACCGGTTTACGCGCGACGTGGGGCTCGTCGCGGAGTTATGGCCTCAAATCCAGGCCGCGGTGGACTGGATCGACCGTGCCCGTGCGCAGCGCATGACCGATTTGTACCGCACGGGCGACAAGCGCCTGTTTTATGGCTTGTTGCCCGAGTCGATCAGTCACGAAGGCTACGCAGCACACCCCGTGCACTCGTACTGGGATGACTTCTGGGCCTTGCGTGGGCTGGAGGATGCGGCGCGGTTGGAAGGGTTGGCTTACGACAAGCTCGTCCGGCAGAAGAACGAACTCGTCGCATCGCTCCGGAAAGCAAAGTACTTGGACGTTTTGGCGGCGTACCCGACCGTGGAGCTGCGAAACGCGGAAGCGAAGTTCGGGAACGGGGGCGCGTTGTACATCGACGGCGAGCGAACCACGTTCGAGCGCATGGTGATTGCCACGGGCGCACAGCCTTGGGTGCCGCCAATTCCCGGACTGGATGGGGTTTCCTACCTGACCAGCACCGAGGCGCTTGCACTCACGGAGTTACCGCACCGTCTTGCCGTTCTTGGCGGGAGCGCCGTGGGGCTCGAGCTCGGACAAATGTTTTCCCGCTTCGGCGTGGAGGTCACCGTGCTGGAAGTGTTGCCACGCATCTTGCCACAGGAGGACGAAGCAGTGAGCACGGCCTTGCGGCAGTATTTGGAGGCCGAAGGGCTCACCATCCACACCAGCGCCCAAGTACAACGCGTAGAGCGCGTCCGAAACGGTGTGGGCTTGAGCGTGGTCCGGGAAGGTACCGCTTGGCAAATCGAAGCCGATCAGGTGCTTGTGGCTACAGGGCGGCGACCGAATACCACGGGGCTAGGACTCGATTTGGCCGGAATCGTCACCGGACCCCGCGGTGAAGTGCAGGTCGACGCGTTCCTGCAAACCTCTCGGGAAGGGGTGTACGCCGCTGGGGATGTTCTGGGAGATCCGATGTTCGTTTACGTAGCTGCGTACACGGGCACGGTGGCAGCCGAAAACGCGCTTCTGGGCAACCTGCGTCCGGTCGTGCTCGGGACAGTGCCGCGAGTCACGTTCACGGACCCGGCTGTGGCCAGCGTCGGCATGACAGAGACACGTGCGCGTGAGCTTGGTGAACCGGTAGCGGTGGCCACTTTGCCTCTCGAGCATGTCCCGCGCGCACTGGTGAGCCACGATCCCCGCGGGCTCGTAAAAGTCGTCGTGAGTAGAGACTCCCGGCAGCTTCTCGGGGTGCACATTGTTGCCGCCGAGGCCGGGGAGATGATCCAGGAAGCAAGCATGGCAATGCGGTTCGGGATCGGCGTCGACGAACTGGCTGCAGCCTTGCATCCGTACCTCACCTATTCCGAAGCGATGAAACTAGCCTGCCAGAGCTTGGAGAAGGACGTGGCCAAGCTCTCTTGTTGTGCGGCGTGACGAACGCCGCTCGGAGGAGGAATCCGTCATGAGCAGAGCAAAGATGCAGACGCCCCGCCTGAAGGCCACGCGTACTACCGTGGCAGCGATCTTGGCAGTTGCTTGGATGGGGGTGACGTTGGTTGCGGCATGTTCTCGGGCGGAGGAGCCTGGCGCAAAGGTGGAGCACGTAGTCCTGCACGTGGAGGGGATGACGTGCGCCTCCTGTGCGGTCGCCATTCGTACCGCGCTTGGCCGACGAAACGGAGTACAAAGCGTCAAGGTCGATGTGGCCGAACAGCGCGTGGTGGTAGCGTACGACCCAGCGCAAGTTCTTCCGCAGCAGTTGGTCGAAGCGGTGACCAACCTGGGGTACGTTGCGCGGCTTGCGACGCCGGAAGGGCAGTAGAACGCGCTGCTGCCGTCGTCAGAAGAATACGTGCGCTTCCAGCAACAGCACGTTTTGGTTGTGCGTGGGGTTGGAGCGAATCCCGTTGTTGATGCGGTAAAACAAACGCGGCTGCACGAAGCGGTTCAGAAAGGGTTCGAGCCCGAGGCTGACGCGATGTTCCGCGTCGTTCGCTGTGTCGAGCACGGTGGTGCTGCCAACTTGGCGCACGAGCTGTCCGTCGCTGTCGGCATAATCGATGGCGGCTTTGAGGTTGAGCCAACCAAACAGCAAGTAGTCCGCTTCGCCGTACGCGAGAAATTGCCCCACGCGGCGACCGAGGGTGCTGCGGCCCTTGTCGCTGCGGAAATCCGCCTCGCCAAGGATCGTGAGCGGACCGAGGTTCGTGCCTGCAAAGAAGCCAAATACCAGGGTTTCGCCGCTGGGCGGAGCCACACGCGAGGCCGATCCGCCAATCATCAGGGTGCGTACGAGGGGAACTTCGTCGTACACTGCGTACACGGTGCCCACCGTGCGGACATCGCGGTCGCCCGCACTGCCGTCGGTCACGGCAAACAGGAGCGACCACTTGCCGGGTTCGAATCCCACCAGGGCGCCGTGTTCCTGCAAGTTGAAACTGAAGCCCGTACTGGCAGAGCTGGAGCCACGGCTGCGCCCGCCGCGGATGAAGGCTTCGTCGTCTTGCAGTTGCAAACCGTACGGCAAGTACATCCGGCCAACTTTCACGAAGCCCGCCCACGGCAAAAAACCCTTCAGCAAGGCGAAAGCTTCACGGTTGTCCGTGGTGGGCTGAAAGCGCTGGTCGACGTACAAGCTCACCCGTTCCGGGATCAGGCGAAATTCTCCGTACAGGGTTGCCTGGGTCGTCTCGAGCCGCGTTTGTTCCAGCCGGCCGCGGAACACGCGGTCGTTTCGAACTCGCCCGTTTTCTCCTAGGGACTGGAAAATCAGCGTCGCGCTCGTGCGGAGGTCGCCACCGAGTGCCACGTATGGGTTCAGCTCTCCGGTGAAGTACTCGAGCGGGCGCGAAAACGGGCCGAAGAAGTCCGGATAGTGCAGGAGGTCCTTGGCATGCGTAGCCACCAGGTCGGTGCGCTTCCCGCCCCCGGTCACGTTGGTATGGCAGGCGCTGCAGCGCATCCCCTCGCGCACCGCGATGTACGGCTCGGCCACCGCGCGCATCGCTGCAAGGGAAAGCACCAGGGCGAAACACAACGCCACGGGGCGAAGCACAGCGTACTGGCGTGTCATGGCCGCGCACGATGGCCAAAAGCCGCACGATGTTCAACTAGGTTCTTCGCCTCTTGCAGTCCGGCGCTCGCGAGACGACAAAGGAACGTCGTGAACGAACCAGATCGGAATGGAACGGGGCCTCTCCTGGCCGCTGAGGCGGTGTCTTTTCGCTACCCGCGGCAAGACTGGGCAGTACGGAACGTCACCCTCGACCTGCGGCGCGGCGAGGTGCTGGGAATTCTCGGTCCAAACGGCTCGGGCAAATCCACGCTCCTGCGCCTGCTGAGCGGTTGGCTCCGCCCCCAACAAGGAGACGTGTGGCTCTTTGGTCGTCCGCTCCGCAAGTACGCCCCGCGCGAAATTGCCACGGCAATTGCCGTCGTGCCGCAGGAAACACACGTCGACTTTCCCTTTTCGGTCATGGAAATCGTGCTCATGGGGCGCGCACCGTACCTGAGGGGATTTTCGTTCGAATCGCCCCGCGATGTTGCGGCGGCGCGGGCAGCCATGGAGCGCGTCGGAGTTCTTGCTCTAGCGGGTCGCACGATTCAGGAGCTCAGTGGCGGTGAGCGACAACGCGTGGTGGTGGCACGGGCGCTCGCACAAGAAACGCCCATCTTGCTGCTCGACGAGCCAGGAGCATTCTTGGATGTTCACCACGTGGTGGAGATTTACGACCTTCTGCGCGACCTCGCAGCAGAGGGGCGCAGCGTCGTTACGGTGCTGCACGACCTGAACCTGGCAGCGCTGTACTGCGACCGGGTCTTCTTGCTGCATCGTGGGGCCGTGTTTGCCCACGGGACGCCGAGCGAGGTCATTACCTACCGGAACATTACCCAAGTGTTCGAAACCGAGGTGTACGTCGATCGCAACGACCTCACGGGGGCCGTAAACGTGCTTCCGCTCAGCCGGCCTTATCGCGAACAATTGCGGCGGGAATTTGGTGGTCCGCAAAGGGCGCAAGCACCGCGCGACCAGTAAGTGCCAACAACCAGGAGGGTGCTATGGGTCGAACGAGAAAGCAGCTTCGGATCATCGGACTTTGTCTCTTGCTGTCGGCAGCAAGCTCCGCGTGGGCGCTCGACGCCTCCTTGGTGCAAAAGCTCGAAAGCGCAAAGTACGTGTACATCTCGAGCCAGCGGAAAGATGGCTCGTGGAGCCGTCCAGCGGAAATTTGGTTTCTCTACCACAAGGGCGCCGTGTACGTCGGTACGTCACCCAAATCGTGGCGAGCGAAGCGCATCCGTTGGGGTCGCCCGCGCGCCCGAATCGCCGTGGGAAGCGTGGATGGGCCGGCATTTTTCGCCCGCGGAGCCATCGTGCAAGAGCCAGACACGGTGGAAAAGCTCCTCGAAGTGTTCGCCCGCAAATATGCGGACCGTTGGGCGCAACACGAGGAAAGCTTTCGTCACGGATTTCGCGATGGCCGCCGGGTGCTGATTCGCTATACGCCCGAGTAACTCCCGGTGGAATCGAAATTCGCACGTGGAGCAGCTTGGAACCGCCGCACGGGCGCCCCGGAGCGGGGAGCCGAGGCATCAGTGCACAAGGCAAAGAGGAGGGTAAGGTTGCCGGGCGTGAGAAAAGGCGTGTTGCTTGCCAGGCTTGTACACCTGCGTCGAGCGCAGCGGATGGGTGTTGGGCTCCTGTTTCTAGCGGCTTCGCTTGTGCTTCAAGCGGGATGTCGGGCAGCCGAGCAAGCGCGCGGAGGTGCAAAGAAAACGGTCGTGCGCGAACTCGTGCGCTTGCCTGCCACAGCTCGCCGTACGAGCTTGGCTGTAGGGTCGGACGGTGCACACTATGCCTTCGTCGACCGGACCACCGAGGGCCAACGCGTGGTGTTTGCGGGCGGCGTGGACCCAGAATTCGAAGAAGTCGGGAATCCAGTGCTCCTGCGCGAAACGAACGCGCGCATTTATTGGGCGATCGACCGCGAGCTGGGGCCCAACAACCTCCTCATCGTGGAAAACGGGCGTGCACAGCCAAGCGGGTGCATGCAGCCGAACCTGTTTCTGCTGAGCCGAAGCGGCCGCCGCTGGGCGACCGTGTGTGTGTTGGCGCGCAAGAACGAAGCTGGGGAAGTGGTGCCAGGAGATGCTGCGGTGATTTCCAATGGCCAGTTGGTGGGAACGTATCGCGATGTCTCCTTGCCGGCCCTGAGCGCCGATGGAGTACACGTCGCCTTTGTTGCCGAGCGGGCAGATGGCAAGCACGTGTTGGTCGTCGACGGCGAGGAGCGCCGTGTGCTCGTTCCGCCGCCACCCGAGAAAGCCTCTCCGGCCATGCGCGTAGCCAATCGCCCTCCGGGGCTTCGGCAGTTCCGCACTGTGTATCTCACCAATGGCAGCTTGGTCGCGCTCGTGTACGATGCCGACGGCTGGGCCGTGTACCGCGATGACCAGCGCTTGGCTTCGTTCGCTCACGTGTGGAACGTGGAAGGCGACTTTGCCGTTGGCTTCGACCAGTTTCGCACCGCGCCGACCATCTTAGCTGGTTCGCTGAGCGCAGCGGACGAAGCCCCGGAAATTGCCTGGTGGGAAAAAGTTCCCGGCACGGAAACGCGCTGGCGCGTGGTGCACAAAGGAGAGCCAAGCCCGTTTGCATGCGAGCACTTTTGGGAACACAACCCACCGTTGCTTTCGGACGACGGCCAACATGTTGCCTACCCTTGTTGGCGGGGGCTGCCGGTCAGTGGGGACACATTGCTCGACGTCGTCGCCGACGGTGCGCGTTGGGGACCGTACTACGCCGTCTGGGGACTCGCGTTTTCTCCCGACGGCCGACGCCTTGCATACGCAGCGGCGGAGGACGTGGAGCGAACGCACTGGCGGTATTTCATCAATGGCCGACCCTTTCCGTTACGCTACCTCGAAGCGTGGCGGCCCCGGTTCTCGCCCGACGGCAAGCACCTCGCCTGGGAGGCAACGTGGCGCAAGCGCATGGTGGCGGTGCTGGACGGAGAGAGTGTGTTTTCCTTCGATGCGGTGTTGTGGGGGCCCGAATTCCCTGCTCCGAACACCGTGGCTTGGGTGGTGCGGCGAGGGGACCGCGTGCTGCGTGTGGACACGACCTACGACCTGCCCGAGCCTGCCGCGCCCACGGCAAGCGGTCTCTGGCCGCGTGTACGAGCGTTGTTGCGGTTCCGCGGTTGACGCTGGGTTTGCCGGAAGTGCCGGCCGTGCAGAGGCCGTGCGCCGCTTAAGCTGAAGCAAACTGCGCTGCGGCGAACTCCCAGTGGAGCAGCTTTTCGATCACTGCATTGACGTAGTCCGCGCGCCGATTCTGGTAGTCGAGGTAGTAGGCATGCTCCCAAACATCGATGGTGAGCAACGGTTTTTTCCCTGTGGCTAAAGGCGTGTCGGCGTTGCTGGTGGCCACGACTTCGAGCCGGTTTCCATTTTTCACCAACCACGCCCAGCCACTGCCGAATTGGCCCACGGCTGCTTGTGCAAGCTGGGTGCGAAACTGGTCGAAGCTGCCAAAGTCGCGCTCGATTTGCTCGAGCAACTTGCCGCTCGGCTTTCCTCCGCCCTTCGGATGCAAGCTGTTCCAATAAAACGTGTGGTTCCACGCTTGCGCCGCGTTGTTGAAGATGGCTGTTTGGTTTGGCTTCCCGTAGGTTCGCTGCACGATTGCTTCAAGAGGGAGGTCGGCGAATTCCGTGCCGGCAATGAGTTTGTTCAAGTTGTCCACGTACGTCCGGTGGTGCTTTCCGTAGTGGAAGGAAATCGTTTGTGCCGAAATGACCGGCGCCAGTGCACCTTCCTCCCAGGGAAGAGGCGGAAGGGCAATCGGTGCCGCTTCGGCTGCAGGCGTGCGCACCCACACACTTGCAACTGCAGCTGCTCCGAGTTTCAGCGCAGCGCGCCGTGATAGCTGCCAGCTCATGGTCCCACCTCCGTTGCCGGAACCGCGGTGCGCTCTGTGCGCACCGCGTGTTCCGCAACTTTGCCAGAGGCGGTGTCGTTGCGCTAGTGCCGTCGCTTCAGGCTGCCCGAAGCGTGGGCTCGCCCGGGTGCCAGTTGCACGGGGTAAGCTCGTTGGTTTGCAAGGCGGCAAGCACGCGCAGGACTTCGTCGACACTGCGCCCGGTGGCCAAGTCGTTCACCGAAACGAAACGGATCACGCCTTCCGGGTCGACGATAAACGTTGCCCGCAAAGCCACGCCTTCCTCTTTGTGCAAGATGCCCAGGGCTTGGCACAGCTCCCGTTTGGTATCCGCGAGCATGGGAAAAGGCAGATCGCGTAGCTCCGGGTGTTGTTGCCGCCACGCCAGGTGCACGTGGTGGGTGTCGGTCGAAGCGCCCAGCACTTGCGCATTCCGCGCGCGGAACTCCGCTTCGCGGCGGCCGAATTCGGCAATTTCGGTGGGACAGACGAAGGTGAAATCCATGGGCCAGAAAAACACCACCAGCCACTTGCCGGGAAAGTCTCGTTCGGTCAGTTCCGCGAACTCTCGGCCAGGCTCGCGGCTGACCACTGCTTTCAAACGAAAACGGGGAAAACGATCGCCAACAGTCAACATCGTTCCAACCTCCTTGGAAATGGTGAATTGAGATGCAGCAGACCATACTGGTCGCGACCGTTCTTCCGCCAATGGTTTTGTTCGATTGCAGCAATTGACCGCGGCAATGATGGATGTGGTGGGCTGCATGCGCACACCGCGTGGCGGTTCGCCAACCGGCAAGCGGGCGCGACGGAGCCGTTCGGGTCCGCCCGGTTCGTCGCTGCGGGCCGGTTGGCAAACGGGTCACGCAGTCTGGCGCCACACGAGCTCCAGGATAAGAGCGCATTTGTTTACTTCTGGCAGCTCTGGTTCCTGCGGCGAAGGCGAAACCCCTGGATTCAAGCTGCAGAATCCCAGGGGAAACGGTAGCGCCTAGCGGCACACTTCGTTGTAAAGTTGCTCGAGACGAGAGCGGAGTTCACGGTCGCTCAGGCCGGGCATGGCTGACTTCATGTTTTGCAGGCGCTGGCAAGCCGCTCGTGGCGAGCCGAGTTCTTTGTCGAGGCGTGCGAGTTGGTATTGCCCCTCGTACCACGGGCCGTCGCCTGGGCGGGCCGCCTCGGCATAACGTGTCCACAACTCCAGGGCCTCGCGCGTCTGACCCCGGGCCTCGAGCAACCGGGCCAGTTGTCGCAAGAGCGGCAACGAGTTGGGCTTCTCGGTCAACGCCTTCCGGTACAGCTCCTCGGCACGCTCGAGGTTGCCGGTGGTTTCGTACAAGCGGGCGAGGGCAAGCTCGCTGCTTTCGCCGAGTTTCCCCGCAGCCGCCAAACCCTGGTAGAGTTGCAGGGCCACACGCTGCGCGGCCACGTCAGCCCCGGCTTCGCCCTGGTTACGTCGGGCCGTGCCTGCACGGATAAATCGCACTGCGAGCGCTTCGACTTCCTTGGCATCGTAAGCTTGCGCCAACGCGGCTGCGCGCTCGGCGGCCTCCTGCTCCGCACGTGCGAACTGGCCGAGTTCGGCAAGCGCAAGCAATCGGAGGCGGGCGGCTGGAGCGAAGAGTTCGGGAAGTTGCGGATAACGTTGCTCGAATCCTTCCAGGCTCTGGGCGACGGACGCCCAGTCCGGAGTCGGTTGCCAGCTTTGCCAAGCGGCTTGCAGCACGGCCAATTTACCGCGCATGTTGGCGAGGCTGGTGCGGTCTACCAGCCGCCTTTGTTCGGCTTCGCTAAGCGCCTGGACGAGTTCGCGGATTTCCTGGCCGAGCGTGCTGAGAGTGGCGTCATCCGGCCGAACGCGGGTGCCAAGCAAACTCACACGGCACTGCAAGGCGGCAAAGCGGGCACGCAAGGAAAACTCGGCGTCGCCGGTGACTTTGGCAAAGAAGGGAAGCGCTTCCTCGCACCGCTGCCGGCGCTGGAGGAGTTCGCCGAGGCGAAAGAAGGCTTCGTAGGCAAAGCGGTGTTGCGGGAAGCGCTCGACGTAGCTGCGGATGGCCGCTTCGTACGCGGGGTCGTCGGCCAGTTCGGGCTTTTCCGACGCAAGTTTTTCGCGAGCTTTGAAGCGCAAGTAGGCAGCTTCGGCCGCGTCTTCGGACGCCCGCAGTTCCACCGCTTGTTCGAGTGTCCGCGCCGCCGCTTCCCACGAGCCCAACTGAAACAACGCGATCCCAAGCAGGTAGTTGCGCTCGGCCTCGATGCTTGCCGGTAAAGCACCGCCGCTCTTGCCGAGTTCTTCGAGGACGCGCACTGCTTCGGAAAATTGTTTCTTTTGCAAGGCGAGCTTCGCCAGCTCCAAGCGTGCGTGAGGGCTTGTCGCGTCGCGTGCGAGTGCGGCGGGATCGTCCGCAAAGGCCAGCAGAAGTTGCTGTGCGCGGTCTTCCCACGCGCCGCCGGCGCGCCGCACGCGCTCGAGCAAGGCGAGCGCTTCCTTCCGTTGGCGTTCGGCGTCGTTCGCAGACGCCTTGCGGGCAAGTTCCAACAAGGCGCGTGCCCGAAGGAAGAGGGCGCGCGGATCGCCGCTGTCCGCAAGGGGGGCCGACACCTTCACGGCGTCTGCGTACCGGCCGTTGCGCACCAAGCCGTCGAGCAAGGCCAGGCGGGCCTTGGTGCGCCGTTCGGCGGGATTTTGGGGATCGTCGGCAACTGCTTGCAGGTCGTCCATGGCGGCGTCGAAGTCGCCAAGCTCGAGAGCGCAAAGCCCCCGGCCAAGGAGGCTCTCGCGTTGCAAGTCGGTTTTTTGCTCGCCGCCAAGAAAGCTCCCAAAACCGCTTGCCGCCTTTTCGAGCAGCGCTTTCCGTTGCGCACCTTCGTGTAGCCGGGCGCCGTAAAAGCGCACCCAATTCAGGTAGTACAGGGCCTCGGCCCCGAGGGCTTGCCCCTGGCGGTATTCGGGCGACTCGTACAGCGCCTCCAGGTCTCCATCTTCGGCAATCACCTTTTGTACGAGCCGCTCGAGCTGCCCGCCGGTTTGCTCGTACACTGCTTCCAGCGGTTGGCTCACAGTCCGGTAGGCTTCGAGGAGCGTCGCCCGTTCTTTGCTCTCGCTTCCGGCTTGGGCTGCGCGATCGGCCAAGGCAATGAAACTAAGCGCTGCCTTTCCGAGGGCTTGGATGGTGGAGTGCAACTGGGCAGGGTCTGCAGGGGGGCGTCCTTGCGGCCACGAGCTCGTGACGCGCCGCACTTCCGCTTGGATCTCGCCCAGCGACTGCGCCAACGCAGCGTGACTACTGCTGACGAACAGGAGGTGTGCAAAGACTCCGAACCAACGTAGGTGGCGTGCCCAGCTCACAGAAGTTCCTTTACGTACTTGGCCATTTCGGTTTTCCATCGAGAGCCAAAGGTGAGCTCGAGAATCGCGCGCATGAGTGCCTTGTTGTTGCCTAGTTGCACGGTTTCGCCGCCGCCAATTTTGGTGACTTCCCCGTACACTCGCACGACTTCCTTGTAATGTTCGGGCATGGGCGCGGGCTGATACGGCGCGCTGCCGTGCAACGACCGCCAGAGAAAGCGATCGAAAATCTCGTGCGACGGCTGCGTAACGTCGATGGCGCTCAAGTGTCCGCCTTGCTGACGAAACTCGCGGGCAATGCGCTTGACGTCTTCGAGTTCCCAAGGGTGTGGCGGAGCGTCCCCCACGAGGATGATGACCTTCTTCGATTGCTTGCGCCATTTGAGCTCGTGCACCGCGGTGTCGAGGGCATCTTTCACTGCCTCTTCCCAGTCGCCACCACCGCCCGCCTGAATGGTGGCCAGAAAGTCCAGGAGCTTTTGCGTGTTGAAGCTCAGGTCGGTCCATTTCACCACATAGTCGTCGCCCTTGTCGCGATACACGACGATGCCCACGCGTGTGGTGGGCACGAGGCGTTGCAGGGTGGCAACGAACTCCTTGAGCCGACTGCGCACTTCGTCGATGACGAACTGCATGCTGTGGGTGGTGTCGATCACGAGCACAACATCCAAGCCCACTTTGCGGAGGCCGCCCACGTACTCTCCGAACCGGCCGCCCAAACCGCCAATGCCCCCACCGCCGGCACCGAATGCAACCGGAACGTTCATGTCGACCATCGGACCGCCAATTTTGGGACCGAACCCACCCACGCTGGGCAGTTCCGGTGCGCGCACACCTTGCACGGCCGGGCTGCCCGCTTGAGCCTTTTGCGGCAGCGCGGTTTCAGGCTTCAGGGCCCCAGCTACATCGCGAAGCGAGTCGGCCCCTTCGAAGAGTTCCTCTCCGGGCACTGCTTCCTCTTCCACCTTCACGCGGATTTCCTCGATCTTCTGGATGACCGTGATGGTCGCGGTGGCGAACAGCACCAGGAGGCCAGCGTGCACCAAGCTCGAGACCAGAAGCCACCGGGCGGTACGGCCAGGCTGAGGGGCCCATGGGTCGAAGGGCTTCGGGGACGGAGGAGTAGGCGGAGCAGGCATACGGGGCGTTGCGGTTACTGAGCGCGGCGACGTTCGGCAGCAATGGCAATTTGGCTTGCCCCTGCCTTTTGCGCCAACGAGAGAATTTTCACCGCTTGGCCGAACAGCACTTCCCGGTCGCCCTCCAACACCACGGGAACATCGGGACGTGCTTGGATCAGTTGCCGCAGCGTGTCTTCGAGCTGCTCGTACGGGGTGAGCTGCGCATTGACGTAAATGTCGTTTTGGGGAGTGACGGTAATCGTGATTTCTCGAGGCTGCGCGGCTGTGGCGTCCACCTCCGGCAGGCTGATTTTGGCGCCCGACTCCACCATGGCCGCGCTCGTGACCATGAAGATGATCAACAGCACCAGGAAAATGTCGGTCAGCGGCGTGATGTTAATTTCCGAAACGATCCCTTTGAGCCCGCGGTGGCGCGTACTAAACGCCATGAGATTTCCTCCCGAGGTGGATGGCGTCCAACACCCGATTGCACGCAATGGTGAGCGCTGCCTCGATGCGCTCGATCTGGGTTTGGAAAAAGTTGTAAAACACCAAGGCCACGATCGCGACGCCCAGGCCTAGCGCCGTGGCGATCAGCGCTTCCGAGATGCCCGCGGCAACCACGGAAAAACCGCCGCTCCCCATGATGGCCATGTTGTGGAACGCTTTGATGATTCCCACTACCGTTCCAAAAAGCCCAATGAAGGGAGCGGAACTACTGACCGTTCCGAGGACCCAAAGAGGCCCCTTGAGCGCTTCAATTTCCTCGAAGCGTTTGTCCTCGGTCAGGTCCGACAAGTACTCCAGGGAATCCGTAGCGTGCCGGGCAATCACGTCGGCAAAAATACGCCCCGCTGGTGTGCCTGCCTGAGCCTGGCTGGCCTCGAGTGCCGCTTGGAAGTTGCCGCGTTCCAGCGGCGCCCGGATGGCCTCGGCCAAGGCGAGCGTTTGCGGAACGATCCCGCGGAGCGACCATGCGCGCTCGAGGATAATCGTGACGGTGACCACGGAAAATGCCAGCAGCGGGTACGTGGCAATCCAGCCCTGCTGGATCATGTCGAGTACACTGAGACCTTCCACCGAAATTCCTCCTGCATCTTGGAGATGGAACTGTTTGCTTGGCGACCAGAGTTTTTCCCGAGCAAACTAGCGCGGCAAACGGATGGGCGCGATGCCAGCCGGCAGCGATGCGTGCACGCGGATCGCATCGAACGCTCGACGGGAACACACACTGCACCGCCGCTACCGCGGGGGCAGAGATGGGTCAACCTGCTCCAAGACGCATCCGCTCCCGTGAATGGCTGTCCGGTTGGTTTTGCTGCGCAAGCAGCGGGTGCGGCCTTTCCCCGATGACTCATGACTTCGAGGCGTGCCGCGCAACCATCCTCGTAGCCCCTCATCCTTCGGCGGGTCTAGCGGAGCTTCTCGGGTTTGTTCAGGGGCGGAATCGACGCGGCGATGCTGTGGCTCGTCCTTGGCTTCGGGTGCCAAACGAGGCGGTGTGCCACCGCGCGTGCGGCGGGATGTCGAGAGCCACGCCACAAAATGCACGCTGCTCGGTCGCAAGCAGGGAGAATTGAGGCCACTGCATCCTGCGCTCTAGTCGCAGTTGCCTGGGGTTCCTCGGCGCGACGGATGTCTCGCTGGCATTTTTGCTTGCATGCTGCCGGGCGTGCTGGTAGGCGCGAGGCACGCGCATGGGGTTGGCAGAAGCGGAAAGCGGGCAGCTTTGGCTGCGGTTTTGGGGTGTGCGGGGCAGCTATCCGACCCCAGGCCGGACGACCGTTCGCACGGGCGGCAATTCGGTGTGCATGGAAGTCCGAGCCGGCAATTTGCGCCTTGCCTTCGATGCGGGAACGGGCCTCATCGCCATGGGGAGCGATTTGTTCCAGCAGGGTGTCGCGCGAAAGAGCGTGCACATTTTCCTGAGTCACTACCACCACGACCACATCGAAGGGTTGCGGTTTTTTCGGCCGGTATACGAGCGGGGTTGGCGCACCACGGTGTACGGTCCGGCACTTCCTGCGGTAACCCTGCCGCGGGTTTTGGCACAAAGTATGGCGCGGCCGTTCTTTCCCGTGGGGCTCGACGAATTGCCCGGTCGCGTGCAGCTACGCACGCTCGCGAGCGACACGATCGTGCGCCTGGGGGATCGCACCAGTCCTCTCCGCGTGCGCGTTCGCATCAGTCACGCGCATCCAAAAATTGGCGTCGCGCTGTACCGGCTGGAGTTTCGTGGACACGCGATCGTGTACGCCACCGATATCGAAGCCGCGCGTGGCGGGTTTGACGATGTGGTGGCCCTAGCCCAAGGAGCCGACGTGTTGGTGCACGACGCCCAGTACACCGACGAGGAGTATCGCGATGCCCGCCGAAGTCGCATTGGCTGGGGGCACAGTACGATCGGCATGGCGTGCGAAGCCGCGCGAGCGGCAAGTGTGCGCCACCTTTTTTTGTATCACCACGACCCCAGCCACGACGACGCAGAAATGCACGCACTCGAACGTCAAGCCCGCCGTTTGTTTCCTCACACCCAAGTGGCACGCGAAGGATTGGAATTCCGGATCTTGTGAGCAACAGTCGCGTGATCGCAACGCCCGCAAGGAACATTTCCGTGCCCTCGACATCGGTCAGGCAAACAAGAATTTGCCCTTGCGGGGTTCGCCCTTCGACCATTGGTTTTGTCGGGAACTGGCATCGGTTTCGCTAAGTCGCTCCAAAGTGATGGCACCATTCCGAGATTGCACCGCTGGGCGGCGGCAGCGTCTGGCCTTCGAGGTCGGTTCGTCGCATGCACGTGCGGAGAACGCGTTGCAGCGGGCACGATGGCGAGGGGCGTACCTTGCGGTCTGTACTCTCCTGACGTTCAGTGCCATCCCCGTAGCTGGCGAGCCTGGCGTGCCGGGCGAGACTTCCGGGTCGTTCTATCGTTGGGTGGAAAATGGTGACCAGACGGCTGCCCCCGCTCCGTCGTTGACGAAGGAAGCATGCTTGCACCTGTTGGCGCGGGAAACGCTGCAGGCCCTAGGCCAAGGGAGTCACGAAAACGGCTGCCCGCGAGGCGGTGTGGTGCGGCCGCAGTGTCGCAGCGACGGTGAACGAACCGTGGTACTTGCCGAACTGCGCGCCTGCCGCGTCGAGATGGAGGGCGAGCGTGTGCTGCACGCTGGCGGCGAATTGGTGCTGAGTGTGCCGCTCGCACAGGCCTGCGAACGGCCGCGCGGTGAACTTTGCGGGCAAATTGCCGTTGAACGGGCACAGGTGGTGGCGACGTTGACCGATGTGCGTGGCCATGTGCTGCGGACCCTCGATGTACGCGACCTGCCGCGCGCGTTGTCCCTGACGATCCCTTGTGTGGGACCTACGAGCGTCCGGGCGAACGGGTCTGACACGGACTTCCGGCAAAGCCCGTCGGCACCGTAGGAAAGGCACTCGCGGCTCTTGGGCTCAGAAGATACGGCGAAGCCCGTAGCGCCGATGCTTAGGATCCGCTCCGCTCCTTTCCGTACAATCGGTAGTACACCAGAGGGACCACGACGAGCGTGAAGGTCGTCGAGGCAAAGATGCCGAAAATGAAGCTCCATGCGAGGCCGGAAAAAATCGGGTCCAACGTAATCACCACCGAACCGAACATGGCCGCACCGGCTGTAAGCAAGATGGGGCGAAAGCGCGTTGCGCCCGCTTCGACGACAATTTCCGCCAGTGGGCGTGCAGGGTCGCGCTCGCGAATCAATTCGATGAAGTCGATGAGGATGATGGAGTTACGCACGACGATCCCGGCCAGGGCGATCATTCCGATCATACCGGTCGCGGTGAAGAAAATCGGGTTCGGATACGTGCCCACCGGTTCGGTGAACAGCATGTTCAGCAACCAAAAACCGGGCATGATGCCAATAATGGTCAGGGGGATGGCAATCATGATCACGAGCGGGAGAAAAAGCGATTGCGTTTGTGCCACGAGGAGCACGTAAATCATCACCAGAGCAGCGGCGAAGGCGATCCCGAGGTCGCGGAACACATCGACGGTGATCTTCCACTCGCCCTCTCCGGCTAGGTCGACGTGAAAGCCCGGAGGCAGGGGGTTTGTGGCAAGCCAGCGGTGAAGGTCGAGGACTGCTTCCACCGGGCTGCGTCCAGCCATTTCCCCGATCACGTACTGCACCGGCCGCAAGTTCTTGTGGAAGATGGTCCGCTCGCCGGTGCGCTCTTCCACACGCACCACCTCGCCAAGAGGCACGAGTTGCCCACTGTGGCTGCGGACTTGCACCGCGAGCAAATCGGCAAGCGAGGTTCGAAGCGGGCGGGGTAACCGCACTTCGAGCACGAGCGGTAGCCGCTCGGAAGGCACCTCCACGCGACCGACCGGCGCCCCACGGACTGCAGTTTCCAACGTGTGGGCAACGGCCGCCACGTCGAGGCCGCTCAAAGCTGCCTTTTCCCGGTCGACTCGAAGGACGACTTTTTCATGGTCGGCTTCGGCGAAGTCGTCGACGTCGACTACGCCCTTCGTTTGCTCCATTTGGCTGCGCACTTGCTTGGCTACGCGAACCAAGTCTTCGTTGCTGGCTTCGAGCGGGCCATACACTTCGGCGACCAGGGTGGAAATCACGGGCGGGCCGGGCGGCACCTCCACGATTTTCACGTTGGCACCGTGTGCACGCGCGATCCGCTCCACTTCCGGGCGGATGCGCAAGGCAATGGCATGCGATTGTTGTTGCCGCTCTTCCTTGGGCAGGAGAGAAATACGGATTTCCCCGAGATGGGGGCCGGATCGGAGGTAGTAATGGCGGACCATCCCATTGAAATCCATCGGTGCGGGAACTCCCACGTACGTGGTGTAGTCCGTGATTTCCGCCACCGTTGCTAGATAAGCGCCAAGGGCACGCGCGGTTGCGTCGGTTTCTTCGAGCGTACTCCCCCGAGGCAGATCGAGGATCAAGGCCAGCTCGTTTTTGTTGTCGAACGGAAGCATTTTCAGGGGCACCGCGCGGGTGACCGCAAGGAGGGCGGACACCACGAACGCCAAAGCGACTCCCCAAAGGAACCAAGTCCCGTAGCGGCGCACGGTGAGGAGCGGGAAAACGACCCGCCGGTACCACTGGTACACGCGCGTACGGGTGATTTCGAAAGGCTCGTGTTCTTTCCCGTATTCGCTTTTGAGCAAGTGGTAGCTTGCCCACGGTGTCACGGTGAAAGCCACCAAGAGCGAAACGAGCATGGCCACGGGCACGTTGAATGCCATGGGTGCCATGTACGGGCCCATCATGCCGGTGATGAAAAACATGGGGAGAAACGACACGATGACCGTGAACGTGGCCAAAATCACCGGCGGCCGCACTTCGTCCACGGCAGTGAGCGTGGCCTCGAGCGGTGGCTCGCGCCGCAATTGAAAGTGGCGGAAAATATTCTCGACGTCGACAATGGGGTCGTCGACCAGGAGACCCAGCGACAAAATCAACGCGAACAGGGTGACCCGATTGATCGTGTACCCGAAGATTAAGTCCAGCAGCAGCGTGATGGCCAAGGTCATCGGCACCGCCAGCGCCACGATGAACGACTCCTTGGGGCCGAGGGCAATAGCCAGCAACACGAGGATCGTGGCGACGGCAATGAGCAAGTGTTTTACGAGTTCGTTCACTTTGTGGTTCGCGGTTTCGCCGTAGTCGCGCGTGATCGTGACTGCGACGTTGTCGGGAATCACGAGCCCCCGTTGCTCCTCGACGGCACGAATCAGCGCCTCGGCCACCCACACCGCGTTGGTGCCTTTGCGCTTGGCTACCGCGATGGTGACGGCGTTGCACTCTCGACCTTGTGCAGGTGGGCAGAGACGTTCGCCGTCCACATCGCTTGCCGAGATCCCTGGGGGGAGCCACAACGTACGCGCTTTGGCGGCGTGCGGCCCAAATCCAATCCGCGTGTAACTCTCGACTTCTCGCGGACCGTCGACCACGCGTGCCACGTCGCGCAAGTACACCGCCTGCCCATCGGGGGCTGCTAACACCGTCCGTTCCACTTCCGCAGCGGAGCGGAAAAACGGCCCAACTTCGAAGAGCACTTCCCGGCCCCCGCGTTCGAACGAACCGGCGTGCACGTTCACGTTGCTGGCTTGCAGTCCGCGCACCACTTCGAGCAACGAAAGCCCGCGTGCGGCGAGCTTTGCAGGGTCGACATACACAGAGAGTTGGCGCGGCTCTCCGCCTACGACCCAACTACGCCCCGTGTTGGGGATGCGGTTGAGTTTGTTCAGGAGCTCGTCGGCGATCCGGCGCAGCCCTGCGCTATCGACCTGGTTGCCTGGGGACCACAACGTAAACAACACGATCGGTACGTCGTCGATTTCCACTGGTTTCACGATCCAGCTCGTGACTCCGGGCGGCATGGCATCTTGGTTCGACATGAGCTTGTTCCAGACCTTCACCAAGCTGCGCTCGCGATCTTCGCCCACGTAAAAGCGAACCGTGGCGACTGCCTCGCCCGGCCGCGACATGGAGTAGACGTACTCCACGCCGTCGATTTCCCAGAGCTTTGCTTCGAGGGGCGTGGCCACGAGCTTTTCCGTTTCCTCCGCGGTCGCGCCCGGAAATCGCACGAACACATCGGCGAATGGAACCACAATTTGCGGCTCTTCCTCGCGCGGGGTGAGGTAGAGAGCCGCGACGCCGGCGATCAGCGAGGCAATCAAAAACAGGAGTGAAAGCTGCGAGGTGAGAAATTTGGCGACAATGCGCGAGGTGAGTCGCCGGTGGGTCTCAGCGCTTCCGGTGGCCATGGCTCTCACCCTTGTTTTTGCGCGGGCACGACCACCCGCTCGTTTGCTTCGAGTCCGGAAACGATCTCCACTTGATCGCCGTACAGTTTCCCCGATCGGACATGCCGCAGGACGCTCCCCTCGGGGGTGCGAACGTACACAAACTCGAGCTGGCCGCGCCGGATCACCGCTTGGCTCGGAACCAACAGGGCGGTGTGCTGGCCGCAAACCGTTCGCAAGACGCCGTAAGTTCCGGGGCGAACATCAGCGTGTTCGGGAAGAACCAGTTTGACCCGCACCGTGCGTGTGTGCACATCAGCCTGAGGCGAAAGTTCGTCCACGCGCCCGAGAACTTCGCCGGGGACCAGGTCGAGTCGGATCGGTAGGGATTCCCCGACTACGAGCGCCGAAGCACAGCTTTCTCCGACGGCGGCTTCGAAGCGCAATGCGGCTGGATCGTGGACGACCACGATCGGTTGCCCTGGAACCCCGAGGTCGCCGGGATCCGCGAGTCGGCTAGCGACGACGCCATCGAACGGTGCGCGGAGCACGGTTTCGCTGAGGGCAGTTTCTGCTTCGGCCAGCGCGTCGCGCGCGCGTTCGTAGGCT